>NZ_QPLK01000050.1 GCF_003340565.1 Rhodovulum sp. 12E13
CGGCTGTAGCGTTTCACCCATGGCGTGCTCCGAGGGCTGCTGTCGGACTTGGTGTAGCAACTTGATTCTACAGAGCTTTCGCGGGCACGCCAGCCATTACCCCCGATTTCGATGAATAAGGCGGGTTCATGGAAAAGGGCGTCGGTGATCCGCTCGAGGAGCGCGGCGTGGTCTGCGAGAGCCGTGACATGACCCCAGTGCACGTCCTCGGGGCTGGCGAAGAAATGGTCGTCGCTTGCGGCGCAGATGCGGTCGAGGGCCGCGTCGATCTCGGCCTTGCGTGCGATGAAGGCGGCGAGCGCTGCGTCGTTGGTCTTGGGCATTGGGTAGTCTCCCGAGGTGGTATCGGGGACCATCAGGCTCGCGGACGCGCCTCAAGCAAGCGGAGAGTGCGGCGCGACTCGGCGCCATTCATTGACACGGACCGCCGGGGTTCTGTTGACACAGTGTTGACACGGGCTTGGAACGCAAAAGGCCTCCCCTGCGGGAGGCTTTTAAGCGGCTGTATTATTTGGGAATTTTGGTTGCGGGGGTAGGATTTGAACCTACGACCTTCAGGTTATGAGTCGTGTCGAACAGACCATGAACAATCACTCGGAATCCCGAGTTCTTGCGCAGTTTCCGACACTTGCCGATCCCGCCAAAGCGGCCCCGCTGCGCACGATCTGTCGGGATTGCGCAGCGTTTTTCGGCCTCGTGCTTCCATAATGCTTCCAGCGGGCCGAGACCTGATTTTCCGGTAGCACGACCATCAGGCGGTGGTGAGCGACCAGAAGCCGAACTTCCTGCCGTGCTCCTCCTTCAGCCGGTCGACGTAGGCGCCGTGCGTCTCGAACGCGCCGAAGTCCGGGATATCCCTCGCGAGCCGGGCGCAGGAGACCAGGTGCTCGGCGGCATAGCGATACCGCTTCGCCCGGGATCTGGTGAGCGTGAAGTCGATCATCGCGCGGAGCACCAGCGTCGCGGCCAGCGGATGACGCTCTGACAGGGCCTCCGCCGCGGGGGCGAGATACTCGTAGTGATCCCCGTCGATCTCGTCGTGCCGGGCCACCAGAAGGTCCGCGGCGCGATCCAGAGCCGGCCAGTCGAGGAAGAACTGCAGGGCGTGAAGAAGGCTCGGATAGTCCACGGCGTGCGCCATCGCCCGCTCCTCAGCCTCGAAGTCGTCGAAGTCGGGAAGCCGCTTGAGATATGCCCGCAGGTAGCTGTCGGAGAGCGTGCGTTCGAAGCAGTCCCACCGGAACGCCTGCGCCTCCTCGCCACGACCCAGCGCCTCCAGCGTCTGCAGGCGAATGTCCTGCCATGCCAGCGGAACCCGCAACCCGTCGCCGAGCTCCGCGCGCTCGAGGAACCCCAGCGCCTCGTCCGCCCTGCCGGCCGCGAGCAGACGCTGCGCGATCTCCGCCGCGATCTTCGGCACCTTGCGGGTCTTCGGATCGTACTGGGCGATGAAGCCGTCGACGTCGCCCTGCGCATCGGCGATGTCCTTGAGCGCCATGGTAACGGTGCTGGTGCGCTCACGCGCTCGCATCTCGTGCTCGTAGGTGGTGCCGCCCGGGCCCCAGCCCACCGCCTTCCATTGATCCTTCGGCGGCACCGGCACGGGCGAGCCACCGAGGTCCTCGACCATCGATTTCAGGGCAGCCAGCCCCTCGTCGCCGAGCGCCGGCGCCATGATGCTGATCAGACCATCATACTGGCCATAGCCGTTGTCCTGAAGCGCATCGAGAACAGTGCCGGCGAGTGCCTGCGGATCCGGCCGGACCTTCGCGGCGAGCTGACCCAGATCGGCGCAGGCCTTGTGGAAGATGTCGATGACGGTGCCGCTGGAGTCGTCGCAGCGCTCGAAGACGGGCGTGGCGAGCGCCATGAACCGCCACATGAGCGTCAGCGCCTCATCGGGATCGGCGGGTGCGATCTGCTCGACGATGGCGCGTCGCTGAGTTTCGAGATCCGTGACCAGCGCCTTGCGGTTCTTCCAGGTGATGAAGCTGCGGGCGCGGGCGATGCTGGTCAGCCGCTTGGTGATCTCCCGCGCCGCGTCCCTTGGGCTCTGGGCGCCCGCCAGCGCGAGCCGGAGCTTGCGCTTGGCCGCCGCGTTGCCGGTGCTGACCTCGATCAGTAATTGCGCCAGGCGCTCGGCGCCCAGCGCTTCGAGATTCTTCGCGTTGAGGGTGGTCTTGGAAGCCATCGGATCGCCAGTTTCTTTTCCCCGAGCCTAACAGGGGTCCACGGGCGCCGGAACCTGCGTTCTGATTCGCGCGGCTCGTCGATTTCCCGCACCATCGCGCCGAAACGCCTTGCGCGGAAACGCGAGGCATTTCCTTTTTCTTCGCAATTTCAACGTGTTCGTTGACTGTCGCCCGCGCTTCAGCACTGTGGAGTGGCGAAAGAACCACCGAAGAGCGCCATGCCCAGGATCACCAAACGCCTCGTCGACGCCGCAGAAGCCCGCTCCGCCGAATACTTCGTCTGGGACAGCGAGATCCCTGGCTTCGGGCTGCGGGTCCTTCCGAGCGGGCGCAAGGGCTACGTGGTCCAGTACCGCGCCGGACGCCGATCCCGGCGGATCAGCCTCGGGCCCAGCACGGTCCTGACCTGCGAGCAGGCGCGCAACCGCGCCATCTCCATCGTCGCCGCCGCGCGCAATGGCGCTGACCCCGCCGCCGAGCGGGACGCGGGGCGCAAGGCGATCACGGTGAAGGAGCTGGCCGAGCGGTTCGACAGGGAACACATTGCGATCCGCGTGAAGGCGAGCACGGCCAAGGAGTATCGCCGGAACCTCGAACGCTTCATCCTTCCCGCGCTCGGCCAGCTCACGGTCACGGGCATCACCCGGGCGGATGTGGCGAAGTTTCACCACGACCTCCGCCACATCCCCTATCAGGCGAACCGCTGCCTCGAAGTGGTCTCGAAGATGTTCAGCCTCGCCGAGATGTGGGGCCTGCGTCCGGATGGCACCAACCCGCGAAAGCACATCCGGAAGTACCCCGAGGAGAAGCGCGAGCGGTTTCTCAGCGCGGCGGAGTTGCGCCGGATCGGCGAGGTGCTGCGCGAGATGGAGGCGGAGGGGATCGAACTGTCTTCGGCCATCCTCGCTGCCCGCCTGCTGATCCTGACCGGATGTCGGCTGAACGAGATCATGACGCTGAAATGGGCATACGTCGATCTGGCCGAACGCGTTCTGCGCCTGTCGGATTCCAAGTCCGGCGCCAAAATCGTCCATCTCGGACAGCCCGCCGTCGAGCTGCTCCGCGACGCCCATCGCATCGAGGGGAACCCGTGGGTCATCGCCGGCACCCTGCCAGGAAAGCGCCTGAGCGATCTCCAGCCTTTCTGGCAACGCGTCCGCGCCCGCGCCGGCGTCAAGGACGTCCGCATCCACGACCTGCGCCACACCTTCGCATCGACGGCCGTGGCCTCGGGACAGGGCCTGCCGATGATCGGCAAGCTGCTCGGCCACACGCAGGTCCAGACCACTGCGCGTTACGCCCATCTCGCGGCCGAGCCAGTGCGGACCGCGGCGGATGCGGTAGCGCAGAACCTACGGCAAGCCTTGGGGTAAGCCCGCTTCGGGCATCTGCTCCTATCTTTCGTCGGCCACTCAACCCGTCGCGACGCATGACACTGGATCTCGAACGGTGCCTTGAGAATCGGTGGTGACCCTGACCGTGCCTGCCGTTAAGGTTGTGAGATAAGTGACAAAATAGCCGGCCGCAGAAATGAACTTACAAACGCACGAGCAGCTCAAGAGCCACATTTGGGAGATCGCCAATCGCCTGCGTGGTCCGTATCGGCCTCCACAGTACCGCCTCGTGATGCTGCCGATGGTCGTCCTGCGCCGGCTGGACAGCGTGCTCGAGCCAACCAAGGACGCCGTGCTCAAGGAGTACGAGAGGCTCGAGGCCCAGAACATGCCCGAGAGCGCGATGCACCGGCTTCTCGGCCGCGCCGCTGACCCGGAAAGGACGCACCCTCTCTACAACACCAGTCCGTACACGTTCCAAAGGCTGCTTGGCGACGCCGAGAATATCGCACCAAACCTGGTCGCCTACATCAACGGCTTCTCCCCGACGGCGCGCCACATCTTCGAACGGTTCAAGTTCGCTGACCAGATCGAGAAGCTCGACGCGAGCAACCGCCTCTTCACCATCGTGAAGGCGATGGCCGATGTCGACCTGCATCCCGACCGCATCGACAACCTGCAGATGGGCTACCTGTTCGAGCATCTCGTGATGCGATTCAACGAGCAGGCCAACGAGGAGGCCGGCGACCACTTCACGCCGCGCGAGGTCATCCGTCTGATGGCCAACCTCATCTACACCGGCGAGCAGGACGTCTACACGCCCGGCATCTACCGCACGATCTATGATCCGGCCTGCGGAACCGGCGGCATGCTTTCGGAGTCCGAGAAGTTCATCCTTGCCCAGAACGAGAGCGCCAACCTCGCGCTGTTCGGCCAAGAGTACAACGACGAGTCTTGGGCGATCTGCTGCTCGGACATGCTGATCAAGGACGAGGACACCAGCAGCATCGTCCTCGGTGACACCCTCGGCGACGGCAAGACGCGCGACGGCTTCGAAGGCGACCAGTTTCACTACCTCCTGGCCAATCCGCCCTTCGGGGTCGAGTGGAAGGATCAGAAGACCGTGGTCGAGGCCGAGCACAAGCAGCACGGCTTCGCCGGCCGCTTCGGCGCTGGCCTGCCAGCTATCAACGATGGCTCGTTCCTCTTTCTGCAGCACATGATCTCGAAGATGCACGCTGCACCCGAAGAGGGCGGCGAGGGCTCCAAGATCGCGATCGTATTCAACGGCTCGCCCCTCTTTTCGGGCGACGCCGGCTCCGGCCCGTCCAACATCCGCCGCTGGATTATCGAGAACGACTGGCTCGACGCCATCGTCGCGCTGCCGGACCAGCTGTTCTACAATACCGGCATTTTCACCTACGTCTGGCTCGTCACAAACCGCAAGCCGGAGGAGCGGCGCGGCAAGGTGCAGCTGATCGATGGCACGCGGTTCTTCCAGCGCATGAAGAAGAGCCTCAACAACAAGCGCAACGAGATCACCGAGGATCAGATCCGCCACCTCACCCGGCTCTACGGGGCCTACCAGGATGGCGAGACGGCGGAAGTGCGCATCAACGGCGAGACCGAGACGCGCGTGGTCTCGCGCATCTTCGAGAACCGGGAGTTCGGCTTCCTGAAGGTGACGGTAGAGCGGCCGTTGCGCATGAACTTCGAGCCGACGCCGGAGCGCATCGCGAAGCTGGAGGATCAGACCGCCTTCGCCAACCTCGCCACCTCGAAGAAGCGCAAGGACGAAGCTGCGGCGGCCCGCGAGATCGAGGCGGGGCGGAAGCTCCAGGACGCCATCCGCGCCGCGCTCGCAACGCTGGAGGGCAACGGTCGCTACATGGACCGCGCCGCGTTCGACGCCGACATGATGGCCGCGGCCAAGCGCGCCGGCATCAAGATCGCCGCGCCGGTCAAGAGGGCGATATTCGCGGCCCTCGGCGAGCGCGACCCGGACGCCGAGATTTGCCGGGACGGCAAGGGCCGGCCGGAGCCCGACGCCGAACTGCGCGACACCGAGAACATCCCCCTGCCTGAGGGAACGACGCTGCCGCTGCCGATGGAGTTCGGCCCGGACAAGCCCAATGACCGTCTGGTGGCGGCCTTCCGCGCCACCATCGACGCCTACATGGCGGCCGAAGTGCTGCCGCACGTGCCCGATGCGTGGGTGGACTACGACAAGACCCGCGCCGGCTATGAGATCCCGATCAACCGGCATTTCTACGTCTACAAGCCGCCGCGGCCGCTGGACAAGATCGAGCGAGACATCACCGAGCTTGAGGACGAGATTGCGGGGCTGCTCAAGGGGCTGGTGGCGTGACTCGTACGTCAGGAGCACTTCGCTATTTCGGCCGGATAAGGAATGGCACGACGCCCGCAAGTGGTGACGCCGAATACTGGGATGGCAACGTTCTTTGGGCGACGCCTGAAGACCTTGGCAAGCTCGCTGGCAATAGGATCTCGGAAACCAAGCGCCGAGTAACGGAAAAGGCGGTAGAGGAGTGCAACCTCCCGGTATTACCCCCCGGGTCAGTGATAATCTCCACAAGGGCGCCTATCGGCCACATGGCCATCAACAATGTTCCAATGGCTTTCAATCAAGGTTGCCGGGGTATTATTCCACGAAAGTCTGTGCATGCATCCTTCTTGTACTACTTATTGAAGTCGCGTGTTGATGAACTCGACGCGATGGCCAATCGCACAACATTCGTTGAATTGTCGCGAGATGAGCTGGCTGCGGTTCCCGTCGATTTCCCGCCCCTCGAAACACAGCGGCGCATTGCGCGGTTTTTGGATGAGAAGACGGCACGGATCGACGGGCTGATCGAGAAGAAGCGCGCCCTTCTGGAACGGCTGGCGGAGAAGCGCCAAGCCCTGATCACCCGCGCCGTCACCAAGGGCCTCGACCCCACCGCCCCCATGAAACCCTCCGGCATCGACTGGCTCGGCGACATCCCGGCGCATTGGGAGGTGCTGCCGCTGAAACGTGTTTTAGCCAGCAGCGACTACGGCATCTCTGCATCACTCGAACCGTCTGGTGAAGTAGCTGTACTACGGATGGGAAACCTTGAGGATGGCGAAATTGCCTTAGATAACCTGCGCTTTATTGATGAAGTGCCCGCGGACCTCCTGCTTCAGCCTAACGACGTCATATTCAATCGGACTAATAGCTTGGACCT
The DNA here is from genome assembly GCF_003340565.1 of Rhodovulum sp. 12E13. Classification (GTDB taxonomy): domain Bacteria; phylum Pseudomonadota; class Alphaproteobacteria; order Rhodobacterales; family Rhodobacteraceae; genus HLUCCA09. The sequence goes on from NZ_QPLK01000050.1 coordinate 6,754, forward strand.
GGTCGGCAAGGCCGCGATTTTTCGCGGAACTCCTGACTACCCAGTATCGCTAGCGTCATACCTTGTACGTTTCCGATTTACGAAAAATTACGATCCGGAGTACGCGAATTTTGTCATGGGAACGCGCGACCTGATGGCACTAGCGCGGACTCTTGCTTTGCCGAGTATTGGCCAGGCAAACCTCAACCCGTCTCGATATGCCGAGATCGAGTTTCCTATCCCTTCAATCCGTGAGCAGTGGGAAATATGCGCCTTCCTGAATCGCAAGTCTGAAGCGCTGAAGGACGTAAGTTCACAGATAGCATCGTCTGTCGATCAACTTTTAGAATATCGCGCCGCGCTCATAACGGCCGCCGTCACTGGAAAGATCGCGGAGCTTCAATGACGCTGGCGGCTGGCACCTATTTCGAGCACTTAAAAGCTTATATGAACGACCGATACGTGCTGCATGACGGTGCCGACGGTGAAGTCATTCTTCGGGAAAAGTACTTTCCGCCAACAGGATCGCGGGCCAAGACCCGCAAGATTCGTCTGTTACTGCCAGGAGCGGGGCTGGCCTTCAAGCTCGATCACGATCAGGTCGAGTTGCAACGGAAGAAGAACAAGCCGCCGCTTTTCCACTTCCTCGACGACACGGCAAAGCCGTGGTCCAAACGCTGTGACTTCGTGGTGTTCTACGTCAACGGTCGTGCGTTCCATGCCGACTGCATTGAATTCAAATCCAAGAGCCTGACGGCCGAGAAGATCGTCCCACAGCTGAAAGCCGGTGCATGCTGGGTCAGTACGTTAAAGCGGACCATTGAGCATTACACCGGTGACAAACGGCGGATCCGCCTGCGCAAGTTTGTATTTGGCGACAACGAGAACCCTGGCGCATATCTCGACGCCAACGGCCAGCTCAACGCCGATCCATCCATTCGCTACTTTCGATTTGACGAGGTGCATGGGCAGGCTCTTGCCGAACTCCCAAACACCTCGATGCAGGAGGTTTAGCCATGCCCGGCCACACTGAACGTGATTTCGAGACGGCGATCGAGGCGGGCCTCACCGGCGCGGGCGGCTACGAGACGCGCCCGCCGAGCGACTTCGACGAGGCGCGGGCGCTCTTCCCCGCGGACGTGACGGGCTTTCTGAGGGACAGCCAGCCGACCCGCTGGAGCCAGCTCGAGGCGCTGCTCGGCGACAAGACCGAGGCGACCGTGCTCGACAGCCTCGGCAAGGAGCTCGACGTCAAGGGCGCGCTGCACGTCCTCCGCTACGGCTTCAAGTGCTACGGCAAGACGTTCCGGCTGGCCTATTTCCGCCCCAACACCGGCATGAACCCTGAGGCCGCAGCGCTTTATGCCCGAAACCGGCTGACGATCACCCGCCAGGTGGCCTTCACATCGGTCCTGAAGCGTGCGGACGGCAAGAACCGCCGCTGCATCATCGACGTGACGCTCAGCATCAACGGCATGCCGGTGGTGACGGCGGAACTCAAGAACCCGCAGACGGGCCAGCGCGCCGCAGATGCGATCCGCCAGTACTCGGACGAACGCGACGAGCGCGATCTCCTCTTCACCTTCAAGAAGCGCGCGCTGGTCCACTTCGCCGTGGACCCGGACGAAGTGTGGATGACGACGCGGCTGAAGGGGCGCGAGACGGTCTTCCTGCCCTTCAACCGTGGCCACGACCACGGGGCCGGCAACCCGCCGGTCGAGGGGAACTGGAAGACCCACTACCTCTGGGACGAGGTGCTGCAGGCCGACAGCCTGCTCGATATCCTCCACCGCTTCATGCACCTGGAGGTGAAGGAAAAGCAGGTCAGGACCGAAAAGGGCGTCCGGACCGTTCGCAAGGAAACGATGATCTTCCCGCGCTACCACCAGCTCGACGCCGTTCGGAAGCTGGTGGCGCATGCCGGCACGCATGGTGCCGGTCGCAACTACCTCGTTCAGCACTCGGCGGGATCGGGGAAATCCAACTCGATCGCTTGGCTCGCCCACCGTCTCGCCAGCCTGCACGATGCCCAGGACGAGAAGGTCTTTCATTCGGTGGTGGTCGTCACCGACCGGCGCGTGCTCGACCAGCAGCTGCAGGCGACGATCTACCAGTTCGAGCACAAGACCGGCGTCGTCGAGAAGATCGACGAGGACACCAGGCAGCTCGCCCGCGCGCTGTCGCAGGGAACGCCCATCGTCATCACCACGATCCAGAAGTTCCCCTTCATCTCCCAGGCGCTGTCGACGCTCCAGAGCAAGGGTGAAGGCGTGAAGATCGACACGGCCGGCAAGCGCTTTGCGGTGATCGTTGACGAGGCGCATTCCTCGCAAAGCGGCGAGACGGCGACGGCCCTGAAGGGCATGCTCAACAAGGATGGCATCGAGTCCGCCATCGCGGCGCAGCTGTCGGACGAAGAGGACGACGATCTGTCCGACGATGCGAAGGCGGCCATGCTGCGCGACTCGCTGAAGCGTGCGCGTCAGCCGAACCTCAGCTTTTTCGCCTTCACGGCCACCCCGAAGTTCAAGACGAAGATGCTGTTCGACGAGCCGGGCCTGAGCGGCGCGGCGCCATTCCACGAGTACTCCATGCGGCAAGCCATTGAGGAAGGCTTCATCATGGACGTGCTGAAGAACTACACGACCTACAAACGCTTCTACGGCCTGATCAAGCAGGTGGAGACCGATCCGGAAGTGCCGCGCAAAAAGGCCGCGAAGGCGCTGACGCGCTATCTCGAGCTCCACCCCGTGAACATCGAGCAGGTCGTCTCGGTCATCGTCGAGCACTTCCGGCTTTACGTGATGCACGAGCTCGGAGGGCGCGCCAAAGCGATGGTCGTGACCGGCTCGCGCCTGGCGGCGGTCAAGTACAAACTCGCCTTCGATCGCTATGTCAAACAGCAGGGGTATGACGGCATTCGCTCCCTCGTCGCATTCTCAGGGACGGTGGAAGACCCGGACGATCCGGGTTCGAGCTACACCGAGGTGTCGATGAACGATGGGCTCGCCGAAAGCGAACTTCCGGAAGCCTTCGAACGCGACGATTACCGCGTGCTTCTTGTGGCGGACAAATACCAGACGGGCTTCGACCAGCCGCTTCTGCAGACAATGTATGTCGTCAAGCGCCTCGCCGGCGTGCAGGCCGTTCAGACGCTGTCGCGCCTCAACCGTGTGGCGCCGGGCAAGACGCGAACCTTCGTGCTCGACTTCGCCAACGAAGAGGATGACATCTACAAGGCATTCAAGCCGTATTATGAGACGACGCCGGTCGGCAAGAATGCGGATCCCCACCGACTGTCGGAGTTACAGCACAAGCTGCTGCAATGGGCGATCTTCACGCCTGACGACGTGAACGCCTTCGCCGAGGTCTGGTATCGCGGAAAACGTGACCATTCCGCGAGCGACCACCGCGCGATGAACGCTGTACTGGATGCCGTTGTCGAACGTTTCCTGGATAAGGATGAGACGGAGCAGGAGGAGTTCCGCGGCCAGCTCGCGGCCTATCGAAGTCTCTACGCGTTCCTGTCCCAGATCATTCCCTACCAGGACAGCGACCTCGAGAAGCTGTATGCATTCGTTCGGAACCTAATCTCGAAGCTGCCGCCGCCCGGCGATGGTCAGGGGTTTGCCCTCGATGATGAGATCGCCCTCCGGTACTTCCGCCTTCAGCAGATGACGGAAGGGTCGATCGATCTGTCCGACGGCGAGGCCGATCCCCTCAAAGGTCCGACAGACGTAGGCACCGCTCGGGTGCCGGACGAGGAGGTGGCGCTTTCGAACCTGATCGAGAAGCTCAACGAGCGCTTCGGTACGGACTTTACCGAGGCCGACCAACTCTTCTTCGACCAGATCCGCGCGAGTGCTGAGCAGGACGACAAGATCGTGGAAGCCGCGCGCGCCAACAACCTTGCGAACTTCTCATCTTTCCTCGAGCGTATGCTAGACGAGCTTTTCATTGATCGGATGGAAGGCAACGAGGAAATCTTCTCGAGGGTCATGACGGACAAGGAATTCCGTGCCGCTGCACACGAGCATCTCGCTCGTGAAATCTTCCGCCGTGCAAAGCAGCAAGATGTTGTCGAGTGATCCTTTCGTGAGTTGGCCCTGCTGAAGATCGCTCAAACTTAGGACTTCCCTGACTATGCAACGGCGCAAATCGAGCCGCTGATGGCCTCGACCGACAGGATACGGCGATGCTTTTGTCCTTCGTGGCTTACGCTCAACCCGCCCAATGAACGGGCTCTCATCCCGCCTTATTCATCGAAATCGGGGGTAATGGCTGGCGTGCCCGCGAAAGCTCTGTAGAATCAAGTTGCTACACCAAGTCCGACAGCAGCCCTCGGAGCACGCCATGGGTGAAACGCTACAGC
>NZ_QPLK01000051.1 GCF_003340565.1 Rhodovulum sp. 12E13
TCTTTGCCGGAAACCACGGGGTCTGCGCGCAGGGGGTCAACCCCTTCCCGCAGGCGGTGACGGCGCAGATGGTGGCCAACTTCCGCGCCGGCGGGGCGGCGATCAACCAGCTTTGCGGGTTGGCCGGTGCCGAGCTGTCGGTGGTGGCCCTCGATCTCGACCGGCCCACGGCGGATTTCACCCAGGCGCCGGCGATGACCGAGCCCGACGCCCTCGCCGCGCTGCGCGCCGGGGCCGATGCGGTCGATGCCTCGTCGGACGTGCTGATCCTCGGCGAGATGGGCATCGGCAACACCACGGTCGCCGCCGCGCTGGCCCACGCGCTCTTCGGCGGCACGGCGGCCGACTGGTCCGGGCCGGATCCGGCATCGTATTCGAGCTCAGCAGGTGACGCTGTCATGCGGCCCGCGGGACCGGACCTTCGCCGCGATCGCGAAATCCCTGACAACGCGACCTCACGCTGTAGAGGTCTTCCGGTCAACCGCCTCCCCCGCTCGATGTCGCCATTTCGACAAGTGGCCGGTCGCGCTTTCTTGTATCGCTCCTTGCACGCGCGACCGGGCAAATAGGCTCCGGCCGGAAATGAGCGTCGCTCGCGAACGGCTTCGCCCAAAGGGAGGGGCCGGTGCTGCGGCCGAGCCTTGTGCAAGAGCGATCAGGTCTCGATCCACCACTTGTAGTGATGGTGTTCGAAGGTCGGGTGCATGTCGGTACCGTGCACGCCGGGCCGGGCATGATTGTAGAGCGACCGCCAGTAGGGCTGGATGACCACGCCCTCGTCCTGCATGATCTTCTGGATGTCGGCCATGATGATCCGCCGCTCGTCCGCATCGGCGATCGACATCGCCTGTTCCAGCTTGGCGTCGAACTCCGCGTTCGAGAATGCCGTCTCGTTCCACGCCACGCCCGACTTGTAGGCCAGCGCCAGCACCTGAACGCCCAAGGGCCGCATGTTCCACTCGGTCGCGGAGAAGGGGAACTTCGTCCAGTCGTTCCAGAAGGTGGCGCCGGGCAGGATCGTGCGCCGGATGGTGACGCCCGCGTCGCGCAGTTGCGCCGCGACCGCGTCGCAGGTGGCCGAGGTGAACGCGTCGTCGACCGAGATCAGCTCGTACTCGGCCTCCAGCGCGCCGGCCTCCTCGAGCATCTGCGCCGCGCGGGCCGGATCGTGTTCGATGGGCGGGAGCTCGGCGTATTCGGGGTGGATCGGGCAGACGTGGTGGTTTTCCGCCGTCGTGCCCCGGTTGTCGTAGCCGAGCTCCAGCACCAGCGCGTTGTCGACCGCGAGCTGGAATGCGTTGCGCACCGTGCGGTCCCGGTAAAGCTCCGAGAGCTGGTTGAACCGCACGCAGACGGTGGCGGCGGTGATCGTCTCGGACTCGACGAAGCCGAGGCCGTTCAGCACGTCGACGAAGTCGCCCACCGTCTCGTAGGTCAGATCGATCTCGCCGGAGTCGGCCGCGGCGAGGGTCAGGGCCGGGTCGGTGCCGAGATCGACGTATTCCACCGCGTCGAGATAGGGGCCGCCATAGACCTCGGTCCCCCACCAGGCATGATCCGCGTTGCGCTCGAGCACCTGGCGCACGCCGACCTCGTTGACCGTGGGCAGAAAGGGGCCGGTGCCGATCGGATTGTCCGCCGGATCGCCGCCATCATAGCTGCCGTGCACGATGGCGGCAGGATAGTCGGCCATGCCGGCGATGATCGTGATGTCGGGCGAGGCGAGGCGCAGGCGCACCGTGAGGTCATCGACGACCTCGATGGCTCCCTCGCGGGCCTCGTCTGTCGCCGGGTCGATCAGCGCGCCCATCCGCGCGGCCATCGAGTTGCCCTCGACGCCGGCCTCGCACCAGCGGGCGATGTTGCGGGCGACGTCCTCTGCGGTGAAGGCATCGCCGTTGTTCCAGATGACGCCAGGGCGAACATTGAGGACATATTCGGTGGCGTCCTCGTTGGCCTCCCAGCTCTCCAGCAGCATGCCCCGGAACGAGCCGTCGCGGTTGTACTCCACCAGGTATTCCAGCCAGCCGCGCGCGAAATTGCCCATCTCGTTCCAATCGAAGGTGCGCGGGTCCTTCAGCGCCTTGGTCTCCATCTGGCAGCGCAGCCGTCCGCCCGGCTGCGGCGTGCCCTGGGCGCGGACCGCCGGCGCGGTGGCGCCGATCAGCCCGTAGGCGGCGGCGGCCGAGACGCCGAGCGCCGATGCCCGGGTCAGGAACTCGCGTCGGTCGATCCGACCGTCGAGGTGCTCGCGCGCATAGAGGCGGGCGCCGGGATGAATCGGCACGGATGTGGATCGTTCGGTCATGGAAGGCCTCCCCGGGATGTCGTCTTCTTGGCGCCGCGCGGCAGCGTCCCAGCGCGATCTCCCCGCAAATCACGACGGGCCGCAGTCCCGAATCTCGACGCGATCCGTCCGAAAAGCGACGCCCGCCGTCGCGCGCGCCTCACCCCCCATCATCTTGGCGAAAATACTCCGGGGGTGCGGGGGCTGGCCCCCGCTGCCAACCGCGCGCCGCGTTCGGGGCGGTCAGTGCATCAGCGTGCGGTGGGCCAGGGGCGCGCGGCCGTAATGCGCTCGGTAGACCTTGGTGAAGTGCGAGGTGGAGTTGAAGCCGCAGGCCATGGCGATCTGGGCTACCGAATCCTCGGTCTGGGACAGCAGCGCCCAGGCCCGCTGCAGCCGCGCCTCCATGATGTAGCGCTTGGGCGAGGTCTTGAGATACTTGCCGAACAGCCGCTCGAGCTGGCGGGTGGAGATGCCCAGCTCTTCCGCGATCTCGGCGGGCGTGAGCGGGCAATCGACATGGTCCTCGATGATGCGCAGCGCCTGCACCAGCCGGGGATTGCGCATCCCGTGGCGGGACTGCAGCGACAGGCGCTGCCCGGCCGCCCCCTCGCGCGGGGCGTTGTAGACCATCTGGTCGGCGACCGCGGTCGCCAGCTCGGCCCCCTGTTCCCGCGCGATCAGGTGCAGCATCAGGTCGGCCGCTGCGGCGCCGCCAGAGGCGGTGACATGGCGCTGGTCGGCCACGAAGACCGAGCGGCGCAGGCCGACCTCGGGGAACTTCTCCTCGAACAGGTCGTGGAAGGCCCAGTGGATTGCCGCGTCCTGCCCGTCGAGGAACCCTGCCCGCGCGAGCACGTAGCTGCCCGAGCAGATCGCCCCGATCGGCGTGCCGTGCGCCCGGGTGCGCCGCAGGTAGGCGAGCAGAGCCGACGTCACGCGCTCCTGCACGCCGAGGCCCGAGACGACGAGCAGCCGCGCATCGCGTGCCAGCGGCTCCAGCCCGCCATCGACCGCCATGACCGTGCCGTTCGAGCAGCGCGCTGTCTCGCCGTCCTCCGACATGAGCGACCACGTGTACAGCTCGCGCCCCGCCACGAAATTGGCGATGCGCAAGGGCTCGAGCGCGCAGGACAGGGCGAGATGGGTGAAATTGTCCACCAGCAGGAACGCGGTGTGGATCGGCGCCGCCCTCGTCTCGCCCATTCTCCCCTCCCTGCTTCGCGGTTCGGCGGAAAGATGTCGCATCTGTGTAGACACCCTATATTACAATGCGGCACACAGGCCCCGCAAGAGGGAGAGCGAGATGGCCGTGACTTCGGAGACGTCCGCCAGCCGGAAACGGCGCTGCAGCGAGACGCTCAGGCGACGTATCCTGACGATGGCGCTGGAGCCCGGCGCGCATCTCGACGAGGGGAGGCTGGCCGAGGAATTCGGCCTGTCGCGCCCGCCCCTGCGCGAGATCCTGCGTGAGCTTGCAGGCGAAGGCTATGTGGCACTCGCCCCGCATCGCGGCGCGCAGGTCGCGCCGATGACCCACCGAACGCTGAACAGTTTCTTCCGCGCCGCGCCGATGATCTACGCCGCCACCGCGCGACTCGCCGCCGAGGCCGCGACCGAGGCGCAGATCATGCGGCTGAAGGACACCCAGCTTCTGTTCCGCGCCGCGATCCGCGCAGGCGACGCGGCCGAGCGGGCGCTGCTCAACGAGCGCTTTCACGCGATCATCGGCGAGATGGCGCATAACGATTATCTCGCGCCCAGCCTGCGCCGTCTGCTGATCGATCACACGCGCATCGGCATGACCTTCTACGACCCGCGCCAGCGCCGCCTCGCCGCCTCGCGCGCCGAGGCCGCCGATCAGCACGACCGTTTCATCGACCTGATCGAGGCCGGAGACACCGACGGCGCCGAGGCGCTCGCACGCGCCCATTGGGAGCTGTCGCGCTTGGAGATGGAGCGCTTCATCGCGCCCGCCCCCGTGGAGATGCCGCTCGACCGGGCAAGGAGGGAAGGCGCATGAGATTCGACGGTATCTACACGCCCGTCATTGCACCCCATGATGCGGCAGGCGGGATCGATCGCGACGCCTTCGTGGCGATGGTCGACTTCCTGATCGAGGAGGGGGTGCACGGGATCATCGTCGGCGGTTCGACGGGCGAGTACTACGCGCAGAGCCTCGAGGAGCGCGCCGAGCTTGCACGCCTCGCGCAGGAAAGCATTGCCGGCCGCGTGCCGCTGATCGTGGGCACCGGGGCGATCCGCCTGCCCGACAGTATCGCAATGGCCGAGACGGCCGCCGAGGTCGGGGCCGACGCCATCCTGATCGGCTCGCCCCCCTACACCGTGCCCACCGAGCGCGAGAACGCGCTCAACGCGCTGGCCATTGAGCGGGCCGCGAACCTGCCCGTCATGCTCTACAACTATCCCGGCCGGATGGGCGTGGAGATGGGCGAAGAGTTCCTCGACAGGGTGGGCCGCTCACGCAACTTCGTGGCGATCAAGGAAAGCTCGGGCGACATCAATCGCGTCCACCTCCTGGCGCGCGATTATCCCCATATCAGCATGGCTTGCGGGATGGACGACCAGGCGCTGGAATTCTTCGCCTGGGGCGCGCGGAGCTGGGTCGCCGGCGGCGCCAACTTCCTGCCCGCCGAGCACATCGCGCTCTGGCGGGCCTGCGCGGTCGAGGGCGATTTCGCGAAGGGCCGGCGCATCATGTCGGCGCTGCTGCCGCTGATGCGGCTGCTGGAGCAGGGTGGCAAGTTCATCCAGACGATCAAGCACGGCGTGGATATGCGCGGGATGCGCGCCGGCCCGCCCCGCCCGCCGCTGCGTCCCCTCAACAAGGACGACAAGCGCGCGCTGGAGCAGGTGGTGCGCGTGCTGCGCCGCACCGTGGCCGAGATCGAGGCTGAGCGCGCGCGGCCCGCCGAGCAGACGAGGGACGAGCAGAAGAGGCCCGAGCAGAAGAAGAAGGACGTGGCATGAGCGCGCTTCTGACCGCCGAGGAATACCGCGCCGTCGCGGCCGGCCTCTCGCTGCCGACGGGCGCTTTCGTCGACGGGGCGTTCCGCCCCGCGCGCTCCGGCGCGACCTTCGCCACGACCAACCCCGCGACGGGCGCGGTCCTGGCCGAGGTCGCCGCCTGCGGCGCGGCCGACGTCGATTTCGCCGTGGAGAAGGCGCAGGACGCCTTCGAGGACGGCCGCTGGTCGCGCCTGCCCCCGGCGGAGCGCAAGGCGCGGCTGATCCGGCTGGCCAAGCTGATGAAGCGCAACGCCCGCGAACTTGCGGTGATGGAGAGCCTCGACTCGGGCAAGACGATCCTTGATTGCGAGACGGTCGACCTGCCCGAGACGATCCACTGCCTGATCTGGCATGCCGAGGCCATCGACAAGATCTACGACCAGGTTGCACCCGCCTCGGACGATCACGTCGCCATGGTCGTGCGCGAGCCCGTGGGCGTGGTGGGGCTCGTCCTGCCGTGGAACTTTCCACTACTGATGCTGGCGTGGAAGATCGGCCCGGCGCTCGCCGCCGGCTGCTCGGTGATCGTCAAGCCGGCCGAGGAGACGCCGCTCACCGCCCTGCGCGTGGCCGAGCTGGCGCACGAGGCGGGCATTCCGCCGGGCGTGTTCAACGTGCTGCCCGGCACCGGGCCCGACGTGGGCGAGCCCATCGGCCGGCACCCGGGTATCGACGCCGTCTCCTTCACTGGCTCCACCGAGACCGGCGCGCGCTTCCTGCGCTACGCCGCCGAGTCGAACCTCAAGGAGGTGGTGCTGGAGATGGGCGGCAAGAACCCTGTCGTGGTGCTCGACGACGCCGAAAACCTTGACCGCGTCGCGGCGCACGTCGTCAACGGCGCCTTCTGGAACATGGGCGAGAACTGCTCGGCGAGCTCCCGGCTGATCGTCCACAAGGGGGTGCGGGACGCCCTTCTGGAGCGCCTTCTCGCCCATGCCCGCGAATGGCCTGTGGGCGACCCGCTCGACCCGGAAACACGCGTCGGCGCCCTCGTCTCGCCCGCGCATTTCGACAAGGTCTGCTCCTATCTCGCCGGCCAGACGGTGCTGACGGGTGGCGGTGCGCGCTCCGGGCGGTTCGTCGAGCCCACGATCCTCGACGTGGCCGACCTGTCGTCGCGGCCCGCGCGGGAAGAGATCTTCGGCCCCGTCCTGTCGGTGATGACGGTGGGCAGCTTCGACGAAGCCATCGCCCTCGCCAATGACACCGAATACGGCCTCGCCGCCGCGTTGTTCACGGGTAACGTCAAGCGGGCGATCCGGGGCGCACGGGCGATCCGGGCCGGCACCGTGACCGTGAACGCCTTCGGCGAGGGCGACATCGCCACGCCCTTCGGCGGCTGGAAGCGCTCGGGCTTCGGGGGCCGCGACAACGGCCTGCACGCGCACGACCAGTATACCCAGCTCAAGACGATCTGGATCGACCTCGCCGACGATGCCGACCAGGCGGTGGCCTGACGTGACCGCCTACGCCGCCAGGCGCCTACCAAAACAGCCGGGCGTCTCGGGCTGGTCGGCTATCCTGCCCGCGCGCGCCCCCTCGCCCCCGCTCGACAGCGAGACGACGGCCGACGTCGCCATCGTCGGCGCGGGCTTCGCCGGGCTGTCGGCGGCCCGGCGCCTGGCGCAGCTTGACCCGGCGTGCCGGGTCGTGGTCTGCGAGGCGGGCGAGGTGGGCCACGGCCCCGCCGGCCGCAACACCGGCTTCATGATCGACCTGCCGCACGATCTGGCCTCGGAGAGCTATGCGGGAAGCGCCGAGGCTGATCGGCGCAAGATCGCGGAGAACCGCATCGCCATCCGCTTCGCCGCCGCGCTGGCGGAGGAGACGCAGATGCCGCGCGAGGTCTTCGACCCGTGCGGAAAGATCAACGCCGCCGCGACGGCGGAGGGTGACGCGCATAACCGCGCCTTCGCGCAGCACCTTTCCGGGCTCGGCGAGCCGAGCGCCCTGCTCGACGCGGGCGAGATGCACGAGATCACTGGCAGCCGCTTCTACAGGTCCGGCCTGCATACGCCCGGCGCGGCGATGATCCAGCCCGCCGCCTATATCCGCCGCTTCGCCGACGCGCTGCCGCCGGCCGTCCGGCTGCACGAGCGCAGCCCGGTGACGCGGATCGCCCGTGCTGGATCCGACTGGCGGGTGGAGACGCGCGGCGGCGCGGTGACGGCGCCGCGCGTGGTGCTCGCCACCAACGGCCACGCCGAGAGCTTCGGCTACCTGCCGCGGCGGCTGATGCACGTTTTCACCTATGCCTCGATGACCCGCGCGCTCTCGCCCGACGAGGTCGCGGCCCTCGGCGGCCGCCCGGCCTGGGCGGTCACGCCCGCCGACCCGATGGGCACGACCGTCCGCCGCATCTCCGGCACCGGAGGCGATCGCATCGTGGTGCGCTGTCGCTTCACCTACGATCCCGGCATGGAGGTGACGGGCGCGCGGATCGCGCGGGTCGGCCGCCTGCACGACGCGAAATTCGCCGACCGTTTTCCCATGCTCCGGGGCGTCGCGATGGAGCATCGCTGGGCCGGCCATCTGTGCCTGACGTGGAACGGCGTGCCGGGCTTCGGGCTGCTCGACGACGGGATCGTCGCGGCCGTCGCGCAGAACGGGCTCGGCACGGTGCAGGGCACCCTTTCCGGCCTTGCAGCGGCGGAAACCGTGCTCGATCGCCCCGGCGACGCCGCCGCTGCCTTCGAAGGCCATGCCACGGCGCGGCGCCTGCCGCCCGAGCCCGCCGCCTGGATCGGCGCCAACGCGGTGATGCGCTGGCGCGAGATGCGCGCGGGGCGGGAATAGGTCGGGCGGCGGCAGGTCGGGCGGCCTCGGCGGCTTGCGTCGCCACGGATCGCCGCCGCTTGCACGGCAAGGCGGCCGCTCCCTGCGTCGCCTGCGTCAGTGCTCCTGGTTGAGCGCGTCCATCGCCGGGATCTCGCGCTCGCGCCGGGCGATGTAGTCGCGCAGGGCCTCCTCCTTCGCCGCATCCAGCGCGGGCGCCTCGTATTCCGACAGGAGCTTTCGGGCGTGGGCCAGCGCACGGGCGGTGATCTCCTGCGCGCCCTCGGCCTGCCACTGCTCGAACGCGTCGTTGTCGAACAGCTCCGGCATGAAGAACGCCCGCTGGAAGTTCTCCTGCGTATGCGGATGGCCGAGGTAATGGCCGCCCGGGCCCACGTCGCGCACCGCCGCGAGCCCCTCGTCGAAATCGTCCCACCGGATGCCCTGGGCCATCCGGTAGCCCATGGCGCAGGCTTCGGCATCCACCACGAATTTGGCGACCGAGCAGTGCATGCCGGCCTCGTTCCAGCCTGCCGAGTGCCAGATGTAGTTGGCCCCGGCATGGAGGACGGCCGAGAGCGTCGTGGCGCTTTCGTAGCCCGCCTGCGCGTCGAAGGTCTTGGCGCCCCCGAGCGTGTTCGAGGTGCGCCACGGCACCCCGTAATGCCGCGCCATCTGCCCGATCATGAAGTTCATCAGGCTGATCTCGGGCGTCCCGGCCATCGGCGCGCCCGACTTCATCGAGACTGTCGACAGGTAATGGCCGTAAATCGCCGGGCAGCCTTTCCGGATGACCTGCGTGTAGGCCAGCGCCGAGAGCGCCTCCGCGTTGAGCTGCGCCACCGCGGGTGCGACCGAGGCCGGCGTGTTCGCGCCACCCAGCACGAAGGGCGAGCAGAGCACCGGCTGGTTGCGGCGGCAGAAGGCGCGCATGGCGCCCAGCATCGTTTCGTCCCAGACCAGCGGCGAGTTCCCGTTGCAGTTGCCGGTGGTCACGGCGTGGGTCTCCAGTGTCTCGTCGCCGAAGAGCAGCGCGCACATCTCCATCACGTCCTCGGCGTTCCGCGGGCTCGTCGTCATGCCCATGAACGTCTTGTCGGAGTGGCGCATGGCCGAATACGTGACGTGCAGGTGCCGATGGCTGACGGGCAGATCCATGGGCTCGACGATGTGGTGGGCAACCGAGTGCAGCGCCGGCGCCATGTGCGCCAGCTTGTGGAACATCGACAGGTCGTCGAGCGTGGGCAGGCGACGCACGTCGTCGAGGTCGCGCAGGTACGGCGCCCCGGTCATCGGAACGAAGATGGCATGCGGCCCGCCGAAGGGCAGCGACTTGGCCTGGTCACGCGCGGTGTAGGCGAACGCCCCGGGGATCGTCGCGATCAGCTCCCGCACCAGCCCGCGGTCGAGATGGACGCGCTCGCCGCGCACGTCGGCGCCGGCGCGGCGCCAGTCCTCCAGCGCGATCTCGTCGCGGAAGACGATGCCGACCTCCTCGAGGATATCCATCGAGGCGGCGTCGATCCGGGCGATCTGCTCCTCGTCCAGCGGTGCGCAGAGCGGCAGGCCCCTGCACAGGGACGGCAGCATCCGCGTCTCGGTCCGTTGCCGGCGGGCGCGCCGCGCGGCTCGACCGCCGGCCCGGCCCCGGCGCGGCTTGTCCTCGGCCTCGGTCATGCCCCACCTCTCCGTATCTGGCGCTGCAGACATGCCCGGATTGGCACGCCGGCGCGACGAGGGAAGCGAAGCCAATCTCCGGAAAGCGACATTGCACGAGTGCGCCGCCGCGCATGGGCGGCGGCCGCAGGTATCCAACCGGGCGATCGGTCGCCTGCTCTGCGGGGGGGCGGTTGCCGAAGTGCAGCAACGCTTACGTGTCGTGCCATGGTCGATGTAAGGGCAGGGACCCCAGACTGCAGTGTGTTAAAGTCGTCGACTGAAGGCGTCAGCAAGGTCCGCTTCCAACGCGGGGATCACGTCGTAGCACAGGCTCGGCGAATGTCGGCTCTCCGCCTTCCTGCACGTTCGGTGCGACCGGCCCATATCCGACGTGTCCACTGCACCTTCAGGGTGGGTGCCGATCGCCGTGCTGCCAGCAGGAATGGTGCCGCTACTCAGAGAATGCGAAGCTGGCCGGCGCGAGCGATTGCCTCTGCAATGGTGCGGGCGCCGAGACGGTGCCTGGCGGCCTGCAGCCTTGCCTTAACAGGCCGCTGAAAAAGGCCGCCTCGACACGGGTTTGAGGACATGATTCACCCTTTCCGGGTCACGAGGGGGGCGGTCATGCGCGGGACAGACGAGGCGAGCGGGTCGCTGTTC
>NZ_QPLK01000052.1 GCF_003340565.1 Rhodovulum sp. 12E13
GCGGCGGCGCGCGATCACCGGGCGGTGCTCGCCGACGGGGACCGGCAGGTGCTCGACGCCGCTCTCGCCGCGCTGTCGGACAAGGGCCTGTTCGACGGCGATGCGCTGGCGGCCGCCGAGGCGGCCCTGGCGCCGCTGGAGGCGGCGGTCGCGCGCGCCGGGGGCGCGCCCGTGCGGCGCTGGACCGAGCAGGGCGACGGCTACCTCGTCGGCGGCACCGAAGCGGGCCGCCGCATCGGATGCGTTCGCGACGAACTGCGGGCGTTCCTCCGCCTCGCATGGCGCGTCGTCGATTACCTCGAAGCGCACGACCAGCTCGCGCGCCGGGTCGGCGGCGCGCCGGGCCCGAAGCGGTAGGCCGGCGGGCCGCAGGCGACGCGGGGCTCGTGGAGGGCAGGGGCACATCGCGCGCGCCAAGCCGGTCCGGGGCGGGCCAGGAAACGGTCACGGGGCACCGATGCGGCGACGTTCAAGCCTCCGAACCCATCGCCCGAACCGCCCGTCGGTTTGAATGCCCGAATGGCCGCCCCGAGGAGGGGGCGCGTGGCTTCCGCGGCGAATTCCAGCGTGCCACGTCCCTCTCGTTCGGGCGCCCCACTCACGGCGACGGGGGAGATGGGCAGAGACGCCCGATGTCGTTGTACGCACCCTCATCTTCGTCCTCCACGCTGATGAGGGTGGTCAGGACGGCCCGGTTTCGTCCCGCTGCCTTTGCGGCATAGAGGGCCTCATCTGCGGCACGCATGGGATCCTGCCGAACTGCTGGAACGTGCCGTCCGGCCCGTCCATCTGCCCGGTATTGGCGAAGACCGTGTCGCGCACGGTCATGTGCGCGCCGCCGCCGAGGGCGAGGCCGGCGCCGGTATTGTCCGCCGCGCGGCCGCCCTCGATCAGCACCCGCTCGGCGCTCTCCAGCGTCAGCAGCCCCGCGATGCCGCAGCGCGTCACCACCGCGTCAGTGATCCGGATGTCGGTGCCGTCGATGGCGATGCCGGTCGCGCCGAAGCCGGAGATGGACTCGCGGGTGATCCCCTCAACCGCGATCCCCTCCACGGCGATGCGCGTGCCGGTGATAGGCAGCCCGTAGGGCGCGTCGTCGTTGGCGATGGTGACGGCGCCCTCGGCGCGCAGCGTCAGGTCGCGTCCCGCGAGGCGCACCGCCTCGTCGTAGGTGCCGGCGGCGACGACGATCGTGTCGCCGGCCGACGCTGCGTCGATGGCGGCCTGGATCGTGGCGAAGTCGCCGGTGCCGTCCTGCGCCACGCGCAGGGTGGCGCCGCCGGTGGCAGGAGCGGCGGGCAGGTCGGGGGCAGCGGGCGCGAGGGCGCCGGCGGAAGCGAGGATGAACGATCCGTCGAACAGGGACATGGGCACTCACGAAACCAGTCAGGGACAGCGGGTTCGGTCCCACGCCGCGTGCGGGTCGTCGGGGAGACCCGAAGAACGGTGCATTCGAGACAACATCGCGCCACCGGCCGGCTCTGCGCGAGAGCCGCGCGGGCGCGGGAGGCGCCGTCCCCCGTCGTCCCCTCCGGGACGACGTGCCCTGGGCCTCCGGGGCTGCCACATCGGCATCCGGCCCGGACGGGCCTGCCGCGATCGGGGCGCCCTCGGGGCGGCAGGTCCCGCGCCAGCCGAGCGTGCGGGGCACCGCCGCGCCGCTCAGTCGTTGGCGGCCGTCGCGGCCAGCAGCCAGTCGCGCACCGTCTCCTTCTTGTGGGCGAGATGGTCGCGCAGGGTGCGGGCCAGCGCAGCGCCCTCGCGCGCCCGCAGGCAGCGCAGCATCTCCTCGTGTTCCTCGATGGCCTGGCGCCAGCGCGAGGTCGTCATGTTGGCCACGTAGCGCGCCTGCCGCACGCGGGCGGCGAGCGCGCGGTATTGCGCGGTCAGCGTCTCGTTGCGCGCCGCGGCGAGGATCGCCTCGTGGATGCGCTGGTTGAGCGTGAAATAGCCGTCGAGCGCGCCCGCCTCGTACTGCGCCACCATCTCCTCGTGCAGCGCGGCGATCTCGTCGACTTCCGCATCGGTGATCTTCTCGCAGGCAAGCTCCCCTGCCAACGCCTCGAGCGCGCCCATGACCGGGAACACTTCCTCGAGGTCGGCGACCGTGATCCGCGTCACCCAGGCGCCGCGATTGGGCTCGAGCGACACCAGTCGGTCGGCGGCGAGCACCTTCAGCGCCTCACGCAGCGGCGTTCGGGACACGCCGTAATAGGCGCAGAGCTCCTTCTCCGGCACCTTCTGGCCGGGCGAAAGCTCGCCCCGCACAATCAGTTCGCGCAGCTTCTCGGCCAGTTCCTGGTGCAGCGAGGTGCGCTTCAGGCTGTCGCCTGCGCCCGCCGGGTCGAGAATGCTCACGCCTGTGCCCCCCTCCTGCCGGCCCCCCCGGCCGCCCCGGTCAGCGCCATGTCCAGAAGGCGCGCCACGTGGATCGCCTCCCGGCCCGTCCCATCCGCGATCTGGTGCCGGCACGAGGTGCCGTCGGCGACGACGAGCGCGTCCTCCCCGGCCGCCCGCACGGCCGGAAAGAGCGACAGCTCCCCCATCCTGCGCGAGACGGCCTCGGTGTCGCGGCCATAGCCGAAGGCGCCGGCCATACCGCAGCAGCTGCTTTCTATCACGTCAACCTCGGTGTCCGGCAAGAGGTCGAGCGTGCGCCGGATCGCCGGCATCACGTCGTGCGCCTTCTGGTGGCAATGGCCGTGCAGGTGCACCTTCGGCGCAGGCGAGGCGAGGGGCAGGTCGAGCTCGCCGGCCTCCGTCGCCTCGGCGATGTATTCCTCCAGCATCTTCGCCGCCTGCGCGACGCGGCGGGCCGTCTCGCCGGGGATCAGCGCGGGGATCTCGTCGCGCAGGGTCAGCAGGCACGAGGGCTCGAGCCCGATGATCGGGCGCCCTGCCTCAACGTGGGGCACGAGCGCGTCGAGCAGCCTCTGGCCGGTCGCGCGGGCGCGCTCCACCAGCCCGGTGGCAAGGTAGGTGCGCCCGCTGTCGAGCGGCTTGCCCGTGCCGTCGCGCGCCACCGCGACGCGCTTGCCGCCCGCGCGCAGGACGCGGATCGCGGCGCGCAGGTTCTCTGGCTCGAAGTAGCGGTTGAAGATGTCGGCGAAGAGGATCACGTCGGGCTCGGCATCCTGCGCCTCGCTGTCGCGGAAGGGCCGGGAGGACCAGCGGGGCAGGGGGCGGCTCGCGGCGAAACCGGTCGGCCCCTCCATCAGCCGCGCCAGCAGCGGCACGCGGTTGCGCAGGTTCATCGCCCAGGGCACGCGGGAGGCATAGGGGGCGTAGTCGGGCATGTGGGCCACGAGCCGGTCGTGCAGGCCCAGCCCGTGCTTCTCGGCGCGCGCGGCGAGCACCTCGATCTTCATCTTCGCCATGTCGACGCCGGTGGGGCATTCGCGCTTGCAGGCCTTGCAGGAGACGCAGAGCTTCATCGTCTCCATCATCGCGTCGGAGGTGAGCGCGTCGTCGCCGAGCTGGCCCGACAGCGCCAGCCGCAGCGTGTTCGCGCGCCCGCGGGTGACGTCCTTCTCCTCCCGCGTCGCGCGGTAGGAGGGGCACATCGCGCCGCCCTGCAGCTTGCGGCAGGCGCCGTTGTTGTTGCACATCTCCACCGCGCCCTGAAAGCCGCCCCCCGCGCCCGGCCAGGCGGACCAGTCGAACGCCGTCTTCAGCGGCTTGACGGCGTAGTCCGGCGGATAACGGAAGAGCGTCCGGTCATCCATCTTCGGCGCCTCGACGATCTTGCCGGGGTTCAGGCGCCGGTCGGGGTCGAAGCGGTCCTTCACCTGCAGGAACAGGTCCGTCATCTCGCGGCCGAACATCTTCTCGTGGAATTCCGAGCGCACGATGCCGTCGCCGTGCTCGCCGGAATGGGAGCCCTTGTATTCGGCCACGAGGTCGAACGCCTCCTCGGCGATGGCCCGCATCTTCGCCACGTCGCCGCCGTCCTTCATGTTGAGGATCGGGCGCACGTGCAGGCAGCCGACCGAGGCATGAGCGTACCACGTCCCCGACGTGCCGTGCCGCTCGAAGATGCCGGTCAGCCGGTCGGTGTAGTCGGCGAGGTCGGGCAGCTCGACGGCGCAATCCTCCACGAAGGAGACGGGCTTCCCCTCCTGCTTCATCGACATCATGATGTTCAGGCCCGACTTGCGCACCTCCGCCACCTGGCCCTGCAGGCGCTGGTCGGTCACCGGCACGACGCCGCCCCAGCCGCGCCCTTCATGCGCCCAGTCGAAGCCGAGCCCGGCCATCACGTCCGCGAGCGCCTTCAGCTTCGCGGCGTTCGCCTCGGCGCTGCCCTCGTCGTACTCCACCAGCAGGAGCGCCTCGGGCGCGCCGCGCACCACCTTCTCGATGGTGGGGCGGAACAGCGGGATCTGCCGCGACAGGCCGATCATCGTCGCGTCCACCAGCTCCACCGAGAGTGGCGTCGTCTTCACCAGGTGCTGGGTGGCGTCCATCGCCTGGTAGAAGCTGGGGAAGTGGCACACGCCCAGCACCCGCTCGCCCACCACCGGCCAGAGCTTCAGCTCGATCCGGCTGAAATGGGCGAGCGTGCCCTCCGAGCCCACCAGCAGGTGCGCGAGGTTCGGCGGATGCCCGTTGGCCACCAGCGCGTCGAGGTTGTAGCCGCCCACCCGGCGGGTGAGCTTGGGGAAGCGTTCCTCGATCAGGGCGGCGTTCTCGGCCCCGAGCGCCAGCATGTCGGCGGCGAGCACGTCGTAGGGCGCGTTGCCCCCGGCGCGGGAGGCATCGTAGGGGCCGAAGCGCGCCTCGGTACCGTCCTGCATCACCGCCTCGATGGACAGGACGTTGTCGCGCATCGTGCCGTAGCGCAGGGAGCGGCCGCCGCAGGAATTGTTGGCCGCCATCCCCCCGATCGTGGCCCGCGAGGCGGTGGAGACGTCGACCGGGAACCACAGCCCGTGGGGCTTCAGCGCGCGGTTGAGCTCGTCGAGCACCACGCCCGGCTCGACCACGGCGCGGCGGCCCTCCACGTCGATCTCCAGGATGCGGTTGAAGTGGCGCGAATTGTCGAGGATCAGCCCGGAATTCACCGTCTGCCCGCACTGGGAGGTGCCGCCGCCCCGGCCTGTCACCGGCACGCCGGCCCGCCGCGCGGCGTCGAGCGCGATCTGCACGTCCTGCGTGGAGGTGGGCGCCGCCACCCCCGCCGGCATGATCTGGTAGATCGACGCATCGGTGGAATACCGCCCGCGCGAGGCGGCGTCGAAAAGGATATCCCCCTGAAAACCCTCGCGAAGTGCCTGTTCCAGCATGATCGCGTTCCTCCCCGTCACTTCGGTGTTGACAGAGAGATAGCCGGACGTGATACATAATTCAAAATTAAAAACGCACCGGGCTGGTCAGAGTGTCGCGAGAGCGGCGGGGCCATCGGGGCGGCAACATGGGGGGGTCGACATGTCCAGACGCGCAGGGCGCCATTTCCTGCAGATTCCCGGGCCGAGCGCGGTGCCGGATCGCATCCTGCGCGCCATCTCCGCCCAGACGATCGACCATCGCGGCCCGGACTTCGCCGAGGTCGGGCGCACCGCGCTGGAGGGGATGAAGACGATCTTCCGCACCGAGGCGCATGTCTTCATCTTCCCCGCCTCGGGCACCGGTGCGTGGGAGGCGGCCCTCGTCAACACCCTGGCCGAGGGGGACCGGGTGCTGATGTACGAGACCGGCCACTTCGCCACGCTGTGGAAGAAGATGGCCGAGCGCCTCGGCCTCGCACCGGAATTCATCGAGGGCGACTGGCGCGGCGGCGCGGATCCGGAGGCGATCGAGGCGCGGCTGCGCGCCGATACGGGCCAAGAGATCAAGGCCGTCTGCGTCGTCCACAACGAGACCTCCACCGGATCGGTCTCGCCCGTCGCCGACGTGCGCGCGGCGATCGACGCGGCCGGCCACCCGGCACTCCTGATGGTCGACTCGATCTCGGGCCTCGCCTCCATCGACTTCCGTTTCGACGAGTGGGGCGTGGATGTTTGCGTGTCGGGCTCGCAGAAGGGGCTGATGCTGCCGCCGGGCCTGTCCTTCAACGCCGTCAGCGACAAGGCGATGGCGGTGGCGAAGGAAGGCGGCATGCGCCGCTCCTATTGGGACTGGACCGACATGGCCGGCCCGAACGCCACCGGCTACTTCCCCTACACGCCCGGCACGAACCTGCTCTACGGGCTGAACGAGGCCATCGCCATGCTCCACGAGGAGGGGCTGGAGAACGTCTTCGCCCGTCATGCCCGCCACGGCGCGGCCACCCGCGCCGCCGTGCGCGGCTGGGGGCTGGAGGTGCTCTGCGCCAGGCAGG
Source organism: Rhodovulum sp. 12E13 (assembly GCF_003340565.1). Classification (GTDB taxonomy): domain Bacteria; phylum Pseudomonadota; class Alphaproteobacteria; order Rhodobacterales; family Rhodobacteraceae; genus HLUCCA09. The sequence continues at coordinate 6,320 of NZ_QPLK01000052.1, forward strand.
GGCAGGAGAGCGGCGTGCTGACGGCGGTGATGATGCCCGAGGGGCATTCCGCCGACGCCCTGCGCGCCACGGTGCTGGAGCAGTCCGACATCTCGCTCGGCAACGGCCTGTCGAAGGTGGCCGACCGGGTGTTCCGCATCGGCCATCTGGGCGATTTCAACGACGCGATGCTGCTCGCGACGCTCACCGGCGTGGAGCGGGGGCTGGCGCGCGCCGGCGTGCCGCACGAGGCGCGCGGGGTCGCGGAGGCCATCCGGGTGCTCGACGAGACCGATCCGCCCGCGCTCGCCGCGGAGTGAAGACAGACCACGCGCCGCAGACGCCGAAGACGCGCGCGGCCCCGCAAGGGACAGATCGATCCAACCGAAGGGAGGAATAGAGATGAACGCACCTATCCTGAAGGGGGCCCTGGGCCTTGCCACCGGTCTCGCCCTCGCGGGCGGCGCCGCGCTCGCCCAGGACGACTACCCCGAGCGCACGATCGAGGTCGTCCACCAGTACGGCCCCGGCGGCGGCACCGACCGCTTCGTCCGCGCGGTGGCCGAGCCCTTCGCCGAGATCGCCGGCGAGCAGATGGTCCCCGTCTCCGTGCAGGGCGGCGGCGGCATTCCGGCGGTGACGAACTTCCTCCAGCGGCCGGCCGACGGGCATTCGCTGATGGCGATCAGCCCCGCGCAGGTCATCGCGCACGTCCAGGGCAGGATCGACATGGCCGACTTCATGCCGCTGGCGCGGGTGCAGTTCGACCAGGCGCTGATCTGGGTGCCGGCCGACAGCCCCTACGAGACGATTCAAGAGTTCATCGCCGCGGCCGAGGCCGATCCCGGCGCCGTCTCCGTCGCGATCTCCGGCGCGGCGGGCTTCGACGAGGTGACGGTGGGCCTGTTCGGCCTCGAGACCGACACCACCCTCACCACCGTGCCGTTCTCCAGCTCCGAGATGGTGTCGAACACCGTCGGCGGGCAGGTCGACGCGATGTTCGAGGAGTTCGGCCCCGCCCGCGGCCTGTGGGAATCGGGCGATCTGCGCCCGCTCGTCGTCTTCTCCGAGGAGCGCCTGCCGGTGCTGCCGGACGTGCCGACGGCGACCGAGCTCGGATACGACGTCACGCTGGGCCGCTGGCGCGCCTTCGCCATGCAGGCCGAAGACGAGATGGAGCACGCCCAGACGCTCTATGACATGATCGGCCAGGCGGTGGAGACCGAGAGCTACAAGGAGTTCGAGGCGCAGTCCGCGCTGCAGTACCGCTCCGAGCTGATCGGCCTCGACGAGTTCTCCGCCTTCATCGACGGCGAGATCGAGACCTACACCGCCGTGCTGCGCGAGCTGGGCTACATCGAGTAAGCCTCGCCCCGGGGCGCCGGCCTGCGCGCCGGCGCCCCGCCGCTTCCAGCTCCGGAGACTCCCATGTCGAAACGCGCGGTCGATTTCGCCTTCGCCCTGACGCTCTGCGTCGCTTCCGTCTTTCTGTGGTTCGTCGCGGACGGCTTTCCCGGCTCGCCCCGCTACGCTCAGATCGACACAGATTTCTGGCCGAAGATCGTCACCGGCCTCATGGCGGTGCTGACCGCGATCATCGCGCTGCAGAACGGCGTGAGCCTCCTGCGCGCGCGCGATGGCGGGCTGGAGGACCGGCTGAACCTCGACTGGCGCGGCATCGGGCGGATGGCGGCGATGGGCGCGCTCGTGCTCGTCTATTTCTGGGCATTCGGTCAGGTCGGCTTCCTGCTCTCCACGGTCGTCTTCCTGTGGATCGCCGCGCTGGCGCTGCCGGGCGGCAAGCTCTGGGCCAAGCTCGTCTTCGCACCCGTCTTCACCATCGCGCTGACGGCGCTGTTCTCGCGGGTGCTGAGCCTGCCCCTGCCGCGGGGCGTGGGGCCGTTCTACGAGTTCAGCCTGCTGTTCTACTGAGCCTGCCGAGGGGACGGGACGATGGACGCCTATATCGACGCGCTCGCCTACGTCTTCGGCACGCCGGTCAACATTCTCTTCATCGTCTTCAGCGTCGTCTGGGGGATCGCCTTCGGCTCGGTGCCGGGGCTGACGGGCATCGTCGGCGTGGCGCTGCTGATCCCCTTCACCTACGCCTTCGCGCCGGAGCAGAGCCTGCTGCTGCTCGGCGGCGTCTACGTGGGTGCCACCTTCGGCGGCTCGATCTCGGCGATCCTGTTCAACACGCCCGGCTCGCCGGAGGCCGCCTGCACCGCGCTCGACGGCTACCCGATGGCCAAGCGCGGCGAGGGCGGGCGGGCGCTCGGCATCGCGCTCGCCTCCTCGGCCATCGGCGGCATCTTCGGCACGCTGGTGCTGATGCTGCTCGCGCCCCCCATGGCGACGCTCGCGCTCGAATTCGGCCCGCCGGAATACTTCGCCCTCGCCGTCCTCGGCATCTCCGCCATCGCCTCCATCGGCTCGGGCTCGGTCTTCAAGGGGCTCGTCGCGGGGCTGATCGGCCTTGGCGTGGCGACGGTGGGCCTCGACCCGATCACCGGCTTCGGGCGCTACACCTTCGGCAACAACATGCTGCTGACGGGGATCAGCTTCGTGCCCGTCATCATCGGCACCTTCGCGCTGGCCGAGGTGCTGAGCCGGGTGAGCGAAGGGCGCAAGCCCGGCACCGCGATCACCGACGTCTCGACCAGGCTGCCCTCACGCAGGGAGCTCGGAGAGGCGAAGGGAACGCTCGCGCGCTCCTCCGTCCTGGGCGCCATTATCGGCGCGCTGCCCGGCGTGGGGGCGACCACTGCGTCGTTCCTGTCCTACTCCGAGGCGGTGCGCTGGTCCCGCCACCCCGAGAAGTTCGGCACCGGTATCCCGGAGGGCATCGCTGCGCCGGAATCGGCCAACAACTCCGCCGTCGGCGGCTCGATGATCCCGCTGCTGGCCCTCGGCATCCCCGGAAGCGCCACGACGGCGGTCATGCTCGGCGGGCTGACGGTGCACGGCATCGTGCCGGGGCCGCTGCTGATGGAGCAGAACACGCTGCTCGTCTACACCGTCTTCATCGCGATGATGGTGGCCAACATCTTGATGCTGGTGTTCGGCGTGCGCGCGGCGCGCTACTTCGCGCTGATCCTGACCATTCCCTACGCCTTCGTCGGCCCCGCCATCGTCGTGATGTGCATGACCGGGGTCTACGGGCTGAACTCCAACATGGTCGATATCGGCGTCATGCTGTCCTTCGGCCTGATCGGGGTGCTGCTGCGCGCGATGCGCTACCCCGTCGCCTCCTTCATCATCGGCCTCGTCCTGGGGCCGATCGCGGAGACGAGCCTGCGCCAGGGCCTGATGATCTCGCAATACGATTACGGCGAGTTCCTGATGCGCCCCATCGCGGCGACGCTGCTGATCCTCGCCGCCCTGTCGCTCGCCTACGGCCTTTACGGGCAGTACAAGCGCGCGCGGGAGAGCGCGAAGGGATCGGGCGTGGCGGAGGCCGCGGAGTAGGGCAGGGCCCCCGGCCCGCCTCGACAGCCGGGGGCGCAGGCGCCGGGGCGCGCGCGCCGGCCATGGCGCGGCTCCGATGCTCTCGGAAGCCGTGGAAGCCATCTACTGCCGGCGCCATCGCCCGGAACGAGGCACTGCGCGCATCAAGATACCTCGGCCGCGCCATCTGGCGAAAATGGAGCGGATACCACCGCCGAAGCCGCGCCGAGACGAAGATGCGACTTCCGTGAAGCTCTTGGGGCAGGGCCTCATGGCGCGCGACTTCGATCGCCGGGTCGCCGAACTCCGGAGCGGAGCCGCCGTGCTGAACGGCTACACCGCGCTCGGCATACCTGTCACGGAGCCCATGGGATAAGTGCGTCCGGGGAAAGGGGAGGTCCGGGCTTCATGCCCTTTGCGCAACATGTATAACCGCCCCATGCGCAAGAGGGATTTTGCGGAGCTGGTTTTGGCGCATCGTCGGGTGCTGACATGTATCCGGCCTCGTGATGCGGCCTTGCCTGCCGCG
>NZ_QPLK01000053.1 GCF_003340565.1 Rhodovulum sp. 12E13
GGGCCCACGCGCACCGTCAACAGGCGTCGCGCCGCTCGGGAGGGTCTGCACAACCCTCGACCGGTCCTCACGACCGGCCCACGACCGCCAAATCCGCCGCTCAGACGCATTCGGTGAATACTGCGGGATGAAGACGGTCACATTGCCCTCGGCACGGGCGGCGAAGGCTCGTATTTCCATCACTTTGAAGACTACCCTTCCGCCGATGAGATCGAGGATGTTTTCAACGTCCTGATGGAGCTTCACGCGGAAGACGCAGCCTGAATTGCAAGCCCCGGCCCAGCGCCGGGGCGAATTCACTGGAAGGAAAAAGACATGGACGACGATTTCGAATGGGGCCCCTGGCTCCCTCACGACGACAGCGGATGGCCGCCTGGTGTCGAGCCAGACGAGGTCGTTCTTGCAGAGATCCGAGGCGACGCCATGCCGCCGATGCCCGCATGCCGTCTCGACTGGCACTGCCCAGGCGATCCGGTGACGCGGTATCGGCGCCGGGAGTGGAAGGCCCTCGATGAGGTCGACGCGCTGGAAGAGGTGACGGCATGACCCCGACCCAAGAGCAAGTCGCCCGCCGCGCCGCCACTGCATTCGTGCGGCGGATCGGGAAAATGTGGATGTCCGAGGTCTTCGCGCATGACGCCTTTGTTGCGCCACGCGGGTTGAAATGCTCGCTCAGCGTGAAACGATATGGAAGCAGATCGGTTTCGCTCAAATGGATACTCGGCGATGAAGGAGTGCAGGCTCGCGTTATAGACGCGGTGCAAGACTATCATCGCCCGGATCCGGAGGTTGTCGAAGAGCTTGTTGAGGCGGCCCGCACCGCGCTCACCGCGTCGTCCGGTGACCGCGCCACAACATAGACCGCCCCGGCCTTTTCGGCCGCCGCCTGGAAAGCCGCCTGCGCCTTGCGCTGGCGGCCCTTCTTCGTCTTGACCTCGACGAAGACCGCGCGTCCATCGACTACACCCACGATATCGGCGATGCCAGGCGGGCCGAGGCTCACCCACGCGCCGCGATCGCTGCGGATCCGCCCGGCGTTCTGCCGCCAGAAGATGCCGTGGGGATGGAACTCGGCGGATAGCCCGGCGAGGATGCGGTTCATGAGCGCGGTTTCGGCGTTCATGGCCGGATCCCCACCGCCTCGAGGTCCGACCGGATCAGCGCCGCCACCTCGACGTCGCCCGCGCGCTCCGCTTGGTCGAGCCTGCGCTTTGCGACCCGCGCAGCCTCGGCGCGCGCGTCCGGCCACCTCCAGCCCTTCGCATTGAACAGGAAGCCCATGTGCTGCTTGACCGGTCGCCCAGCGCGATCCCGAATGGCTTTCTCTGCCTCGTGCCGCGCGTCGATCTCAGCCGCCTCGCGCTTGCGCATTTCGACCGCCTCGCGCTCGGAGATCCGGCGGTCCTGGCGGTTGTCATGACCGCACGCCGGGCAGACGGATCCACCGGCGCTTTCCCATATCCGCATGCACTGCTCGCACGTCCGCACGCCCAGCGCCCGGCCGTCTTCGGTGCGCTCGTCCGGGCCCGGCTGTCCCCCGGCGCGCCAGTCGCTCTTGAGCGTGAGGGTGCCGAGCCGATCGGCGTTGCCGGAATGGTCATGGACAACACCGCACGGCTTTCCTTCGGCCGCGCGGGCGGCGCGGCCCAGCATCTGGACCCAGAGGTGCGGCGATTTGGTGGGCCGAAGCGCGAGGATGTGGCGCAGGTCAGGGAGGTCAAAACCGGCGGACACCTTTGAGACGGAAAGGACCAGACCGCCGTCCTGTAGCGCGCGGATCTTCCTCGCCGTTTCGTCCTCGCCGTCTCTGCCCGTCAGCACCTCAGCCGCTATGCCCTCGGCATGGAAGCGCGCGGCCACCGCCTCGGCGTCCGCGATGTCGATGCAGAAACCCAGCGTCGGCTCGCCCGCGCACCTGGTCGTGTAGCTCTCGAGCACGCTTCCCAAGCGCTGGGCCTTCTCGCGCTCGGCGACCTCCAGGAGCCCCGCGGTCTGGTAGTCCCCTTTTGACAGGGCGACGCCGGACAGATCGGGCGTGTAGGGCGTCCAGTATTCCAGAGGCGAGAGGAAGCCGTGAGCGGTCAGCCAGGCGGCGTCTCGGCCGGCGACGTGCGCGTCGGCGAGTTTGAAAAGACCGGGTGTCGGTGTGCCGGTGAAGTCCACGACCAGCGTGCCCGGATGCGCCGCGGCCCCGACGACGCGGGCGTATTGTGTCGCGGCGCCGCCCATGTGCGCCTCGTCGATGAGCACCAGACAGAATTTCGGGAGCCGATCGCGGCGCGCGTCGGCCGCCTGGACAGTCATGACCTGGATAAGGTCATGCCCCCGCGCCCGCTTTCGGAGTTGATCGACGACGGCTTTGCGGTTGCTCAATACGAAAACCGGCCGTCCGGCCGCGGCGTAGGCGTGGGCGAGGTGCTCGATAACGACCGATTTGCCGTATCCCACAGAGGCTTCGAAGAGCACGCGCCGGGCGCCGCCGAGCACTGTCGACCGCAGGGTTTTGACGTCGTTCTTCTGATACGGCCGGAGCTCCATACCCCGGAAATGCGGCCCGGCCTCACTCCCCGCGCTGGCGTCCGCCGATGCGACCGGCGAGGTCGCGCATGCCCTCGAAAGCTTCGAGTCCCCGCGCGACAAGCGGATGTGATGTCAGTCCGAGGTGGCGCGCCGCAGCCCGAATGTGGTCTGCGAGGTCTCTCCACTTGCGGATGTCTTCGACAAACGCGCGTCGGCGCTTTTCCATCTCCGCACGCCCCGTCTCGACCGCGGCCCACGCCGTCCGGATCCGGCCATGCTCCTGGTCGCGCTCTTGCTCGAACTTCGCCCTTTCGGCGGCCAGCGCCTCTCGAATCTTGCGCGCCTCGTCCTCATGCCTTTGCCGCGCGGCCTCGGCCTCGCGCCGGGCTTTTTCCGCTGCCTCGCGCTCCGCCCTGGCTTTCGCCTCGGCTCTCTTCTCTGCCTCTTCGCGCTCGCGGGACTGCTCGAGGGCCCAGTCGCGGACGCTCGTGACCTTCGGCTTTTTCGGGACCGGACGGCCCTCTCTCCGCGCCTGCCGGCGCTCCTCTGCGTGACGCCGCCCGCGGACGAGTCCGAGGTGCTTGAACGCCGCGGCGGCGAGGTCTTGCGCCCGCTCCGGGTTCTTCGAGAGCGGCATGTCTGTGGGCTGCAGCAAAGCTTGCCGCCCCCGGTTCTTGCTCGTCGTCTCTTTCCAGCGACGGGCGTATACGTGAAGGTGCGGCGCCCGCTCGTCTTCCTCCCACACCGCGAAAAGAACGTCTTCCTCGGACCAATGCTTCTTCATGAACGCGACGGCGGCATTCTTGAATCGGCGGACTTTCTCTTCGTCCCGGAATCCGAGGCCGGGAAAACTGGAGTCTTCGAACCAGCTGGCGTCAGCCGTGACCACGTATCCGCGCAGAACGCCTTTCGATTGATTGCGTTTCCACGGGCTTTCTACGGGCGTCGCTTCGATGCGCTTCGCCGCGCCGGGCCGTCCTTTTTCCCGCTGCGCTTCGGCGTGTTCCGCTCTGTTCAGCTCTGCGGCGACTTGGACTTCTTTCTCGAACGCGAGCAGGCTTTCGAGTGACCCGGCGACGACCTCATTCCCATGCGCCGCATCCGGGTTGCACCAGCGCTGCGCGCGCCGGTGCTCAGGGCGATGGTGCCGCGCGAGCCTCTGAACGTCCCGCGGCCAGAAGCTGCGCTCCTGGTAGACGACGGGTGTAGCTTTCTGTCCCATGCCGGGGATATGGCGGCTGGCAGAGCCATCCGCGCTCACTGCAAAACTTGACAAATCCCGCGCGCGGGACCGCCTTCGGCTTTCGTCAAGTTTCGCGTTCGCCAAGGGGTTAGGGCTGCCGCCCTTCCCCCTGGACCCCCAACACCCGTTTTCGCGCCCGGAGATTTTGGACCGACCTCCACGGGGCGTAATTCCCGTGGGATCGGAACAGAGACGGCACATGACCCAGCGCCTCACGACACTGAAAGACGCCCTCGCGATGGTCGAGAACGCGCCCGCCGATGCTGGCTACCGCCAGATCGCGGCCGACGCTGTGACCGTTGCGGACGCGCGGTCAGAGGTCGAGATGCGGGCATGCGATGTCCGCGATGCCATCGCGGCTCTGGCCCGGTCGGTGAACGCGCTGGCGGCCGCAGAAGCGGCCCAGCGTCTTACGGAACTGAGGACCGGATTGGACCGATGAACGACATTTCCCAAGATCCCGCGCCCGGACTGCAGGAGGGACTGCACCGTCTCGCGGCCGACAAATATCACGCCGACCCGTGCCCCGGGCCGTCGCTTTCGAGCACACTTGCGAAGGTTCTGGTCACGCGGAGCCCGCTTCACGCATGGCACGCGTCGCCCCGGCTGAACCCCGATTTCGAGCGCCGGGACAGCAAGGTCTTTGACATTGGCCGCGCCGCCCACCGGTCCCTTCTCGGCGCCGGTGACGACTTCGTCGAGTTTCCTCCTGACCTGCGCTCGCCTGACGGTGGGATCCGCACGAAAGAGGCCAAGGCGAAGGACGCAGAGCTGCGTGCGGCGGGCCTGACACCCCTCAAGACCGAGGAGATCAAGGCGATCGAGGAGATGTCCGGCATCGCGCGGCGTCGCCTCGCGGAACTCGGTGTCGAGATCGACCCGGCCTTCGCCGAGCGCGTCGCGATCGCGAAGATCGACGGCGTGTGGTGCCGGGCGATGCTCGATCATGTCGCCGACGACCCGGCAGCCCCCATCTTCGATCTGAAGACGTGCGAGGACGCGTCGCCGGAGGCGGTCCAGCGCGCGATCGCAACCTACGGCTACGACGTGCAAGCCGGACATTACCGAGACGTTTTCCGGGCTGCGACCGGTGAACCGGACTTCCGCCGTTTCTTCTTCGGCTTCCAGGAGAAGAAGCGGCCACATGAGATGACGCTCGTCGAGCTGTCCTACGAGACGCTGGACATCGGGCACAGGAAGGCAGCCCGGGCTCGGGCCCTTTGGGGGTCGTGCCTGCTCAACGGAACCTGGCCGGGCTATCCGGTCGGCCTGCACACCGTCGACCTCCCTGCATGGTCCGCCGCCGCGTGGTTCGAGCGCGAGAGCGTCGAGCAATCCCTTTCTGCCTGAACAGGAGACATCATGGGCAAGATCACTTTCACTCCCGCACATCAGATCGCGGATCCTCTCAGCGTGTCTGTCGGTCTTTCAGGAGGATCCGGAACCGGCAAGACGTACACTGCCGGGCTTCTCGCCCGCGGCCTCGCCGAGGGCATCACGGGAAAGGCCGGCGCGCCGTTCGGTTACGTAGACACGGAGAACCGCCGTGCACTGCACTACCGGTCGGACTTCCCCGAGATGATGCACTTCGACTTTTCTGCCATCGATCCGGACACCGGCGAGATGCTCGGTTTCGGGCCGGAGCGCTGGATCGAGGTAATCGACGCCGCCGAAGAGGCCGGCCTTCCCGTCCTGATCCTCGACAGCTTCTCGCACGCATGGGAGGGCGTCGGCGGTGTCCTCGATCTGCACGCCCAGGTCCTCGACGAGATGGTCGCCGCCGCGGAGAAGCGGGCAAACGGACGGTACGAGGTCGACCCTCAGAAATACTCGCAGCTCGCGTGGGCGCAGGTGAAGCCGCGCTACCGCCGGCTCATCGACCGGATCGTGCGGGCGAAGTGTCAGATCGTGGTCTGCACCCGGGCGAAGCCGGTTATGCAGACCTTCGACAAGAAGCTGCGAAAGGAGGTCAACGCGCGGAAGACGAAGACGCGCCGCGCCGACATCCCGTGGGATCCGGCCGCCGACGGCGACCTCATGTTCGAGATGACCGCGATGGTCATCCTCGATCCTTCCGCGCCCGGCTGCCCCGTCCACCAGGTCAAGGTGGCAGACCAGTTCAAGGCGCTGTTCGACCCGGCCCGCCCCATGGGCGTCGCTACTGGCCGGGCCATGGCTGAGTGGGCGAAGAACCAGGACTCGGCCGCTGAAAGCAAGCGCGTCCTCGACGCCGCCCGCGATGCCGCCCGCGGCGGGCGCGAGGCGTTCGCCGCGCACTGGAAGGGGCTGTCGAAGACCGACCAGGCGCTCGTCCGGACCATCACCGACGAATGCAAGGGGTTGGCTGAGGCCGCCGATCGCGCCGCGGTGCAGGCAGACTCTGACCCGCTCGACGATGACGAACGCGCGCGGGCCGCGATCGGGGCGTATCGTCGGTTGATCGGAGAGGGGGAGGGGTGATGGCACTTCCCACCGGCACGCTCTTCCTCCTGGGGCTGCTATGCCATCTCATGAGTCTTGGGCTTGCTCGTGACTCAGGATTTTTGTCCGCACGCAAAGGGCCCGGAGGTGTTCCTTGGGCCCTTTCTCTCCTGCTGTCGGTGGTGGGGTTCATCTGGTTTACCGCTGGCGCCCTGTCAGTCGCGCATCTGATCTTCGGCGGTTCCGCATGACACGGTGAGGTGTCCTGTCAAGCTCGCGGATGACGACCCTCTGAGCGCGACCCGAGGCGATCACGGGCGAACCTGAAAACGGCGAGTGTCACCGAGTTGCCCGTTCCAGCGGGGCTCGTGAGCGGCGCGCGGGTCGACATTATCGCATCCTTGACTTCTTGCTCAGTCACGCCTTGTGCCAGCGCCATCTCGCGCAACAGGGCAACGGATGCACGAGAAGCGTCAGCTTGATCGAGAATAGCGTATGAGACTTGAGCGCCACCGACCAAGAAAATGCCGCCGATAATCTGAAGAACGCCGACAAATATTGAGTCTTCACTCCCATACCTCCCGAGGTTCGTGGCGATTAGCAGAAATCCCACTGCTGTGGTGAGAACCCCAACAAAGGTCACAAATCGAAGCACGCCGCGAGCGGTGCGGTAATTTTCTGTGAACATTGACCACCTCTCAGTCCATTTCAGGCTCCGTTTTAATTCTTGACGATGCCAGAAACTGGATGCTTTCAAGGATATTTTGTGTCCTTCGACGCTCATCAGCGACTTTCTTCTCGCAGATTTTTGGATCTCCACGCCGGGGGCTATCTCCACTCCAGCGGCATGGAACACAGCATGAACACCGCCCCGGCTGCCGCTGCGGGGCACATTGGAGACAGACATGACAATCCGCGATACCGACACCGCATACCTCTTCGAGCTTGACGGCCAGGCCGCAGGAAAAGGCCCTTTCAGTGGTAGCTTTCGTCACGCTGCAAAGAGCGCCGGCGCCCGCTGGAACGCTGACGAAAAGGCATGGGTTCTGCCGCTCGAGCAGGCCGACGACATGCGCGCCGCTCTCAAGACAGCATACGGCGCTTTTGTCGACGAGCTTGCAGGAGAGCCTGCAGAAGTCGAGCGCAAGCGCTACCTTGTCGAGCTCACCGGGCCTGTTTCTCTCGGCCGCGGCACGCACAAGATGTGCGTTGGCACCGTAACCGTTGCTACTTTCTGGCAGGGCCGCGCTGGCCGCAGACAGCTTCTCGACCCGGTGAGGCTCTACCTCGGCGACGGCGTTGAGCTCGTCTCTGGCGGCTGGAAAGACGGCGACCGCGTCCCCGGAGAAGCAGTCCAGGTCAGCGAAGGCACTGTTCTGTCCGTCAAGCTTCCCGCGACTGTTGCGGAAGCCGGCGAAGGTTCGGGCCACCTCCGCGTCATCGGGGAAGACGCGGGCGCCTCCGAGCGCCGTGTCGAAAAAGCGGAAGCCGAGGTCATGGCGAACGACTCGGACGCATACCGCCGCCTGCAAGCGACGGTGCGCCTTCCTGCCGGCCGCTTTCTCAACAGCGTTGAGCGAGCAGAGCAGGACCGTCAAAACGCAGAGTTTTCCGGCGTTCCACTCGGCCGCAGGTCGTCGGCATGGCTGCTCGCATACGCCCGCCATCGTCTCGAGACCGAGGGATGCCCTGCAGCTCTTCGCGCCGCGGTCGAAGCATACGATCGCCGCCTCGCCGGCGGGGAGCCAGAGGAACTGCCGAAGTTTTCGCTCTCGGCGCATGAGCGGCTGGCCGTCCGGGGGGCTGTCTGCGCCGCGTGACAGTTCACGGGGCGGCTCTCCTCCCTCGGTTACTCTACCTGGGTCAACCAGCCCGTTGAAGCACGCCGTGTCCGCCCCAGCGCTTGCGCGTTTCATGAGCACGGCATTCCGGGAACGAGCGCAGCACTGGCGAGACAGTGCAAGGACCCCCGCCGAGAGGCGGGGGTTCGACGTTGCGAGACGCAACATATTGGGCTACTCCTGAGCGGGAGGCACAGGGAGCAGGCGTATGGAAGGCGAAAAGGCGTTCGAGGACCTACGCGGTTTCCTCGGTGATGACCGGTTCGGATGCGTCATGGCGGACCCACCTTGGAGGTTTGTCAACCGCACCGGCAAGATCGCGCCGGAGCACAAGCGCCTAAGCCGGTATCCGACCCTCACGACCGACGAGATCGCCGCCCTGCCTGTCGCCGATCACCTCGAAGATCGCGCCCACTGCTACTTGTGGGTGCCCAACGCCCTGCTGCCGGACGGACTGCGGGTCCTGGCGGCCTGGGGTTTCGAGTACAAGAGCAACATCGTTTGGGAGAAGGTGCGGAAGGACGGTGGTCCGGACGGACGCGGCGTCGGCTTCTACTTCCGGAACGTCACGGAGATCATCCTGTTCGGGGTCCGGGGCAAGGACGCTCGAACGCTGCCGCCAGGCCGGCGCCAGGTGAACAAGATCCTGGCCGAGGAGCCTGACGGGGATCTGTTGAAGACGCGCAAGCGGGAGCATTCGAGGAAGCCTGACGAGCAGTATGAGATCATCGAGTCCTGTTCCTGGGGCCCGTATCTCGAACTCTTCGGGCGCGGTATCCGGGACGGTTGGACTGTCTGGGGGAACCAGGCCGATCTCGACTACAAGCCGACGTGGAAAACATACCCCTACAATTCGGGCGTGACCGCAGCAGAGTGATCATGGAATAACGATAGACGCCGGCAGTCCGATGAGAAGCATTGGGCACGGATTGCCGACGCCACGGTCAATCCGTTCTTCCAGCTTAGCCCAGTGCGTTGTCGCCGTGCCGAACTTGTCTGATGTGAAGTGTTTCGCGAATGCCTTGGCGAAAGGGATTTGTCTGTCTGTCAGCTTCTTTACCGCTTCACGCTGGCGCGCGGTCCGATCTTTCATATCGAAGTGCTTTTTTAGATCGGCTTCATCGAGGACGGCGTATTTCCTCAGGCAGTCTTCGATGATCTGCCGCATGCTGTCTTGCAGTGACCGACCGCGAGTGATCATGACGCCCATTGAGATGGCGGTCTGTTGGTGCAGGCGCTGGAAGTTTTCCAGGTCGCGATCGAAGAACGGGTCTTTGTTATTCCACTCGATTTCGAGAGCGATCGTCCCGTTCTCTGCGCGCCTCACGTGATCGATCTCATGGCTCATCGAGAGCTGTTCCGCCCCGTCAAGATAGCTCTTGAACTCGAAGTTGTGTTTCGGCCAGCCCTTATCGGAGAGCTGCCGCCGCAGCCACTGCGTGGATTTCGCCTCGCCTCCCCCTGATCCGACCAGGTCTTCCGCCGGTATCGTCATCTGCAGGAGAACATCTTCGAGCTCCTGGGCCTGCCCTGGAAAGTCCAGGGCGAAGATCGCCTCGGCATGGTTGCGGATGACAACGTCGAACCCGGCACTCACAAGCCCCTTGAACACTGCCCCTCCAAGAAATCGAATCCCCTTTTCCTGACCTTTATCCCGCCTTATTCATCGAAATCGGGGGTAATGGCTGGCGTGCCCGCGAAAGCTCTGTAGAATCAAGTTGCTACACCAAGTCCGACAGCAGCCCTCGGAGCACGCCATGGGTGAAACGCTACAGCCG
>NZ_QPLK01000054.1 GCF_003340565.1 Rhodovulum sp. 12E13
CGGAGCAACTCGACCTGTTCGAAGCATTGAGCCTGCCGAAACCCGCCTGACGCACCTTGTCGTCACAAAAACGCGAACTCCCCGCCAACAATATCAATCGCTTATCGGATCAACTGTCGAACTTCGGGGGCCCGACCAGGTCGCGAAGCTCGCCGCCAGCATGGCCGAGTTCGGGTGGACCGTGCCCTGCCTTGTCGGCGAGGACGGCAAGCTGATCGCGGGCCACGGCCGCGTCCTGGCCGCAACGCAGCTCGGACTGACCGAGGCGCCGGTGATCGTGCTGGGCCATCTGACCGAGGCGCAGCGCCGCGCCTATCGGATCGCGGACAACAAGCTGACGGAACTCGGCAGCTGGGACGAGGCGCTGCTGTCGGCCGAGCTGCAGGACCTTCTCGCGGACGACTATGACCTGTCGCTGGTCGGCTTCTCGGACGGCGAGCTCGACAAGTTGCTGGCTTTCGATCCGGACGGGGGCGGTGAAGAAGAGGGTGGCGCCGGGGGCTCCGTGCCTCCGGTTACCATCCCCGAACCGCCCCGCAATCCGGCGTCCCGCACTGGCGATCTCTGGATCCTTGGCGACCACCGGCTGCTCTGCGGCGACAGCACCAGCCACGACGACGTCCGCCGCCTGATGAACGGCGAGCGGGCAATCCTGTTCGCGACCGATCCGCCCTATCTGGTGGACTACGACGGCTCGAACCATCCGACCCGCAACAAGGACTGGTCCGCGTCCTACGGCACGACCTGGGACGACAGCAGCCAGGGCGCCGACCTCTACGACGGCTTCATCGCGGCCGCGGTGGCCGAGGCGATCGCGGAGGACGCGGCCTGGTACTGCTGGCACGCCTCCCGCCGCCAGACGATGCTGGAGGCCTGCTGGGAGAAGGCGGGCGCCTTCGTGCATCAGCAGATCATCTGGGTGAAGGACCGCGGCGTTCTGACCCGGTCGCATTACCTCTGGAAGCACGAACCCTGCTTCATGGGCTGGCGCCGCCCCAACCGCCCGCCGAAGGTGGCCGAGGAGACGCTGCCCTCGACCTGGGAGATGCCGTCCTTCGCGAAGGATGAGCGCCCGGATCACCCGACGCCGAAGCCCCTCGATGCCTTCGGGATTCCCATGCGCCAGCACGTCGCCCGCGGCGGCCTCTGCTACGAGCCGTTCTCGGGCTCCGGCTCGCAGATCATGGCAGGCGAGGCCAATGGCCGGCGCGTCTTCGCGATGGAGATCAGCCCGGCCTATGTCGACGTCGCCATCGAGCGCTGGCAGGCCGACACTAGCCGCGACGCGATCCTCGATGGTGACGGCCGGACCTTCACCGAGATCAAGGCCGAGCGGCTGGGCGACAAGGCCGATGCCGCCGCCTGATGGCCGTCTACTACAACGATGCCGATCCCGCGGCCTGCGCTTGGCTGCGGGAACTGATCGCGGCCGGGCTGCTGCCTGCCGGCGAGGTGGACGAGCGCTCTATCCTCGAGGTGGAGCCCGCCGACCTGCGCGGCTTCGCGCAATGCCATTTCTTCGCCGGGATCGGCGGCTGGCTCTACGCGCTGCGCCTCGCAGGCGTGGCCGGGGAGCTGTCCGTCTGGACCGGTTCGCCGCCCTGCCAGCCGTTCAGCCAGGCCGGGCAGCGCAAGGGACAGAATGATGATCGCCACCTCGCCCCGGCCTTCCTGCATCTCGTTGCAGCCTGCCGCCCGGAGTTCGTTTTCGGCGAGCAGGTCGCGAGCGCGGCTGTGCTCGGACGCGTTGGCGGCGCGGCTCGAACTTCGACTGAGGGCCCGGCTGGCTGGGCGTGGTTCGACGCTCTGGCGGCTGACCTGGAAGCGGCATCTTACGCCGTCGCGGCGGCCGATCTGCCGGCTGCGGGCATCGGCGCGCCGCACATCCGCCAGCGGCTGTTCTTCGGCGCTGTCGCCCTGGGGCCGGGCAGGCTGGGCGACAGCCTCGGCACGGGATCACAAGGACGGATCCGAATGCCGGACGGTGCCGATCAACGCGTTGCTCGGCCGGCAGGTTTGGCTGGCAGGCTGGCCGACGACGATGGCGGGCTCACCCGCAACGGCAGCGTACAACGGGGCCGGCAACACCGATGCGAGCCGCAGGACGGTAAAGCTGGTGGACTGGTCGAAGCCGCCGACCCCGCCGGGACCGATGCGACGGACGGCGTCTGGCGAGATCCGGACTGGCTCCTCTGCCGCGATGGCTGCTGGAGGCCCGTTGAGCCCGGAACATTCCCGCTGGCTGATGGGATATCCGGCCGCATGGGGCTCCTGCGGGGCTACGGCAATGCGATCGTGCCGCCGCTCGCGGCGGAATTCGTGACGGCGTTTCTGGAAAGCCTGCAATGAAGCAGAGCCGGACCATGTCGATGGTCGAGGCCATCGCCAACGTAGCGGTGGGCTACGGCATCGCCGTCGGCACGCAGATCCTGATCTTCCCGATCTTCGGGCTGCACACGACGCTGGCGCAGAACCTGAAGATGGGCGCGGTATTCACGGTGGTGAGCATCGCTCGCTCGTTTCTCTTGCGCCGATTGTTCGAGGCGATCCGGATCCGGAGCGGATCATGATTGATTTGCGGCTGCCCGGGACTCGCGCGCGTCGGACAGTATCTCGAAGGCCTCGCGGATGACGTAGAGTCCGATACCCGCTCCCACGATGAGATCGAGCGCACGGATCTCCGTCACGAGAACGGCGATACCGGAAAGGATCACGGCGATGTTGGCGATCAGGTCTGCACGGGTGAAGATCCATGTCGCCCGGAGATGGACTTCGCCGTCGCGATATCGGCTGAGGAGTTTGAGAACCGTGGCGTTCACCACCAGAGCGATGGACGCGACCACGACCATCAGCAGACCCTCGGGCGGCTCGCCGGAGATCGCGCGCCGCACGACGTCCAGAAGCACGGCACAGCCGAGGATCAGCAGAAGAATACCGCTCGCCATCGCCGCGTTGGACTTGAACAGCGCGCCCCGCCCGATGGCCAGCAGCGCCACGGCATAGGCAGACGCATCCGCCAGCATGTCGAGACCGTCGGCGATCAGCCCCGTCGAATTCCCGATGATCCCGGACGTCGTCTCCACGACGAACATGGTCGCATTCAGCGCGAGCGCCAGCTTCAGCGTCCTGCGCTGCTCTGCCGTCTCCGGCGCGATTGGTGAACAGCCGCAATCGGCCATGGCGGCTCCCGGTGTGGCGATCAGGGTCGTGCGTGCGTTCGAGTGCAGAGCGCGCGCCTCACTACGACACAACGCAAGAGAGAGCAGAAGGTCAAGCGCCCCCGAGAGACGGATACCGCCGCCCCTTTCGCGACGGCGGCATCGAGACCGGCGTGATACGCGGCGTCAGTCGCGCGGTAAGCTGTAGACCCGCCCGCGGCCCTCGACCTTCTCGGAGGTGATCGTCAGGCCCAGCTTCTTCTTGAGCGCGCCCGACATGGCGCCTCGCACTGTGTGAGCTTGCCATCCCGTGGCTTCGACGATCTCGTCGATGGTCGCGCCGCCCTCGGCGCGGAGCATCTCGATCAGGGTCTCCTGCTTGGTGCCCTTCCGACGCTGGACCGGGGGGGTCGGCGTTTCCGCCGGCGGCGTCTCATCGTGCTCGTCCGTGATCCCGAGGGTGCTGTAGGCGAGAGGGGTGGCGCGCAGCGTGATCGGGCCGCGCTCCTCGTCGTGGCGGTAGACTGTGTTGAGGTCGGCGGCCGGGATTTCCTCGATCAGGCCCTGCTTGAGGAGGCTCTTGCAGACGTTGCCTACGGCGCCCCCCTTGAGGCTGGCGGTGACGGGGAAGATGGTTCCGTCCTCGCGCGCGCAGGCGGTGGACAGGATGACGGCTTGGGCGTCGGAAAGCTGGATCTGGGTCATGGGGTCGTCTCCGTATTCGGGCCCGCGACATGCGGCGCCTTCTACGACCCCGAGCCGCGCGGGGCGCGCGGCGGGAGTTCCGGCGGTGCCGGAGATCACTCGGCGTGTTCGCCTTCGCAAAAGGCGCTGTCGGTGATGCGCTTCAGCAGGCTCGCGTAGTGTTCGAGGGTGCCGACATGGCCCCAGTTCACTTCGTCGGGGGCGCAGTTGAAATGGTCGTCGCTCAGCGCCTGCAGCCGGGCGAGCATCTCATCGATCTCGGCCTTCTTGCCGATGAAGGCGTTCAGAGCCGCCTCGCGGTTCCTGCGCGCCTTCTCGGCGCGGAGTTCGTGGCGCGGGGTGGTGATCGGGTTCAGGCGCGTGGTCATCGGGTGGCTCCGTGTGCTGAGTTGCATCGTCCTTGTGGATCCAGGTTCGCTCTGGCGCGGAGGCTTATCAACTCAATAAGCACATGATTTCGAATGATAATCGGAGCGCGGCATGGAGGGTCTGAGCGAGCGCCAGTACGCTGCCCGGGTCGGCCTCTCGCGTGGCGCGATCCAGAAGGCCAAGGCCGCCGGCCGCCTCGTGCTGCACGCAGACGGGAGCATCGACGCCGACGCCAGCGATGCGCGCCGGGCCGAGACCACGGACCCGTCGAAGACCCGCAAGCCGCCCCAGCCGAAGCGAAAGCCCGTGCCGGAAGCGGCCGTCTCGGCCGTGGGCGACACGCTGAAGGAACAGGGCCTCGCCGCGCCGGCCACAGGCGGCGGAACGACGTTCCTGCAGGCCAAGACGGCCAACGAGGTGCTGAAGGCGCAGGAGCGGCGCATTCGGCTGCAAAAGCTCAAGGGCGAGCTGATCGACCGCGCCCGCGCGCTGGCGCTGGTGTTCCGCCTGGCGCGGCAGGAGCGCGACGTCTGGGTCAACTGGCCGGCCCGGGTTGCCGCGCTCATGGCGGCTGATCTGGGAGTTGAGCCCGCCGCGATGCAGAAGGCTCTGGAGAAGCATGTCCGATCCCAGCTCGACGACCTCGCCGAGATCCAGCCTGATCTCCGCTGAGGACGCGGACGCGCTGGCCTTCGACGGGGCTCAGGATGTCCTGAGGGCGTGGCTCGCGGGGCTGCGGCCGGACCCGGACCTGACCGTGTCGGAATGGGCCGACCGGCACCGCAAGCTGTCGTCGCGTGCCTCGGCCGAGCCGGGCCAGTATCGCACGGCGCGCACGCCCTACATGGGCGAGATCATGGATCGGCTCTCGCCCGGCGACCCCACGCAGCGGGTGGTGTTCATGAAGGCCGCGCAGGTCGGCGCGACCGAGGCCGGCAACAACTGGATCGGGTTCGCGATCCACCAGGCGCCTGGCCCGATGCTGGCGGTCCAGCCGACGGTGGAACTGGCCAAGCGCAACTCGCGCCAGCGGATCGACCCGCTGATCGAGGAGAGCCCGGAGCTGCGCGAGCGCATCAAGCCGGCACGCTCGCGCGATGCAGGCAACACGATGCTGTCGAAGGAGTTCGCGGGCGGCATCCTGATCATGACGGGCGCGAACTCGGCGGTCGGGCTGCGCTCCACCCCGGCACGCTACATCTTCCTCGACGAGGTCGACGCCTATCCGGCCTCGGCCGACGAGGAAGGCGACCCGGTGACGCTGGCCGAAGCCCGGTCGCTCACCTTCGCCCATCGGCGCAAGGTGTTCCTGGTCTCGACGCCCACGATCCGGGGGCTCTCCCGGATCGAGCGGGAGTTCGAGGCTTCCGACCAGCGCCGCTTCTTCGTGCCGTGCCCGCATTGCGGCGCGATGCAGTGGCTGAAGTTTGAGCGCCTGCGCTGGGAGAAGGGCCGGCCGGAGACGGCGGAGTATCACTGCGAGGACTGCGACGCAGGCCTGGCCGAGCACCACAAGACGGCGATGCTGGAAGCCGGCGAATGGCGGGCGATGGCGGAGCCGATGGATCCCGGCACCGTCGGCTATCACCTCTCGGCGCTCTACTCGCCGGTGGGCTGGCTGGGCTGGGACCGGATCGCGCGCGCCTGGGAGGCCGCGCAGGGCTCGGACGAGGCGATCAAGGCGTTCCGCAACACCATCCTCGGCGAGACATGGGTCGAGACCGGCGAGGCGCCGGACTGGCAGCGACTGGCGGATCGCCGCGAGTCGTGGAAACTGGGCACCGTGCCGGATAAGGGTCTGTTCCTGACGGCCGGCGCCGATGTGCAGAAGGACCGGATCGAGGTCGATGTCTGGGCCTGGGGCCGCGGGCTGGAAAGCTGGCTCGTCGATCACGTCGTCATCGAGGGCGGACCCGACCGGCACGAGGCCTGGGGCGATCTGACGGCCATCCTCGGCCGGTCCTGGCCCCACGCGCGCGGCGCGCATCTGACCATCGCGCGGCTCGCCATCGACACCGGGTATGAGGCGCCGGCGGTTTACACATGGGCGCGCGCGCAGGGCTTCGCCCAGGTCGCGCCGGTCAAGGGCGTCGAGGGGTTCAACCGCTCGAGCCCGGTCTCGGGGCCCACCTACGTGGACGCGACCGAGGGCGGCAGGCGGCTGCGCCGTGGCGCCCGGCTCTGGACCGTGGCGGTCTCGACCTTCAAGGCCGAGACCTACCGCTTCCTGCGTCTGGAGCGACCGACCGCGGACGAGATCGCCGAGGGCGCAACCTGCCAGCCCGGCACGGTGCATCTGCCCGAATGGGTGGACAGCGAGTGGCTCAAGCAGCTCGTGGCGGAGCAATTGGTCACGCTGCGGACCAAGCGCGGCTTCGCGCGTCTCGAATGGCAGAAGCTGCGCGAGCGCAACGAGGCGCTGGACTGCCGGGTCTATGCCCGCGCCGCCGCCTGGATCGTCGGGGCCGATCGCTGGTCCGACGCGAAATGGCGCGATCTCGAGGATCAGCTCGGCGTGGCCGACACGGACGCCGATCCCGCCGGGCAGATCAACCGGCAGGCGCATGCACAGCAGGGCAAACGCCGCTCCGACTGGCTCGGGCGGCGCGGAGGGTGGTTCTGACGATGACGGACTGGACGGAAACGGAGCTGACGGCGCTGCGCCGCGCCTATGCCAGCGGCACCACGCGGGTGAGCTATGACGGCAAGTCGGTCGAATACGGCTCGGCTGCGGATCTGCTGGCGCGCATCCGCACGATCGAGCGGGCCATCGCGGCCATCGGCCGGCCGTTGCCCGTGGCGGGGCGCGCGGGCTTCGCACGCGGCGATCGCGGATGACGGCAAGCTGGTTCGATCATGCGATTGCCGCGGTGGCGCCGCGCATGGCCGCCCGTCGCGTGCTCGCCCGTCAGGCCTTCGAAACCCTGTCGCGTGGCTATGACGGGGCGGCGAAGGGGCGGCGCACCGAGGGCTGGCGCGCGCCGGGCAGCTCGGCCGATACCGAGATCGGCATGGCCGGGGCGCTGCTGCGCGACCGGATGCGCGACCTGGTGCGCAACAACCCGCATGCGGCCAAGGCCGTGTCGGTGCTCGTCAACAACATCGTCGGCGCCGGGATCATGCCCCGCGCGGCGAGCGGCGACGACGCCTTGGACCGGAAGGTCGATGCGCTGTTCGCGCGCTGGGCGGCGGGCGCCGACGCCGATGGCCAGCTCGACTTCTACGGGCTGCAGACCCTGATCTGTCGCGAGATGGTCGAGGCGGGCGAAGTGCTGCTGCGCCGCCGCCTGCGTCGCGCCTCGGACGGGTTGCCTGTGCCGCTGCAATTGCAGGTGCTGGAGGCCGACCTGCTCGACGCCACCAGGACCGGCGCGCTCGGCGCGGGCCGGCTGGTGCAGGGAATCGAGTTCGATGCGATCGGTCGGCGCCGGGCGTACTGGCTTCATCCCGAGCATCCGGGCGACGCCCACGGCGCCTTGCGCGGCGGGTTGCAGAGCCGACCGGTTCCGGCGCGCGAGATCGCCCATGTCTACGAGAAGCAGCGCACGCAGGCACGCGGCGTCCCGTGGGGTGCGCCGGTGATCCGCGCCCTGCGCGATCTCGACGATTACGAGGTTGCCGAAATCGTCCGGAAGAAGACCGAGGCCTGCGTCACCGCCATCGTCTTCGGCGACGAGGAGGCGCAGCAGGGCATCGCGCCGGCGGTGGTCGACGCGGACGGCAACCGGGTCGAGCAGTTCGAGCCGGGCCTCATCGCCTATGCCCGCGGCGGCAAGGACATCCGCTTCAACCAGCCGGCGGCCACCGGCGGCTACGCGGAATACAAGCGTGCCAACCTGCACACCATCGCGGCCGGGTTCAGGGTGCCCTACGAGCTGCTGACCGGGGATCTCAGCCAGGTGAACTACTCCTCGATCCGCGCCGGGCTCGTGGAGTTCCGCCGGATGATCGACGCTGTCCAGTGGCAGCTCTTCATTCCGATGGTCTGCGCCCCGGTGTGGCGCTGGTTCACCGAGGCCGCGTGGGCGGCGGGGCAGATCCCGACGCCGGACGTGGCCGTGGAATGGTCGCCGCCGAAGTTCGAGGCGGTCGATCCGCAGAAGGACGCGATGGCGAACCTGCTCGCCATCCGCTCGGGCACCGCGACGCTGGCCGAAGTCATCGCGCAGCAGGGCCGCAACCCCGATGCGGTGCTGGCCGAGATCGCGGCCACGAACGCCAAGCTCGACGCCCTCGGCCTCGTGCTCGACAGCGACCCGCGGCGCGTCACCAAGACCGGCAGCGCGCATTCCGGTGAGCCGGGCGCCGATCCGGCAAACGACCCCACGGCCCATAAGGCACCCGCCGCCGGCGCCCAACAGGACTGACCCACATGGACACGACCATCGAACTGCCGGCGCTTCGCCGGTCGGCGGAGCTTGCGCCGAACACGGCCGATCCGGAGGCCCGCACCGTCGAGGTTATCTGGTCGGCCGGCGCGCGGATCCGGCGCATGACGCTGTTCGGCGAGCCCTACGACGAGGAGCTGAGCCTCGACCCGGATCATGTGCGCCTCGACCGGCTGAACGCCGGCGCACCATTCCTGAAGGTCCACGAGGTCGGCGCGCTCGACGCCGTCATCGGCTCGGTCGTGCCCGGCTCGGCGCGCGTCGAGAACGGGCGGGGCGTCGCCCTCGTGCGGATCAGCGAGCGCGCGGATGTCGAGCCGATCTGGCGCGACATCCAGGCGGGGCACATCCGGGCGGTTTCCATCGGCTACCAAGTGCATCGCTTCGACATCTCGAAGCCGGACACGGCGCGCGAGCTCTGGCGTGCGGTGGACTGGACGCCATTCGAGGTCTCCGCCGTGCCCGTGGGCGCCGATCCCGCTGCCGGCTTCCGCGCCCGATCCCCGCTTCACGACTGCGTCCTCCACCGCCGGGACGCGCCCACCCACAGCACAGGAGCCATTCCGATGACGGAGAAGACCGACACCCCGGCGGCCGAGGCCGCAGCCGCCCCGAGCGCCGACCAGCCCAGCGACGCCGTCGCATCCGAGGACACGCCGATGACCGACCCGAAGCCTGCCGCGACCCAGGCGGAGACCCGCGCCGCCGACTCGCAGAGCCCCGGCA
>NZ_QPLK01000055.1 GCF_003340565.1 Rhodovulum sp. 12E13
GGGCCGTCGCGCGGCGCCCCGGCCGCGCCCGGCCGCGACGGGCTGCCGGTGCCGGGCGCGGGCGCGCCCGAGCCGGGCGCGGCCCCGGCGCCGGCCCCGCACCCGGCGGCCGCGCAGATCGTCGACCTGCTCGCGGCGAAGGGCGCGCGCCTCGCCGAGCTCGAGGGAGCGGGCGGGATGGATGCGGCGCGGGCCCTCGATCTCTGTGCCGAGGCGCTTGGAGACTGCGCCGAGATCGCACGCGACGAGGGGGGCGTCGTGGCCGACCTGATCGACGAGGCTGTCGATCTGATGGTGCTGCTGCAGCTCGAAGGCAGCCGCAGCGCGCTGTCCGATGCGGTTGCCCTGCTGTGCCAGGTCCGCTGCGAGGGCGAGGCGTGCCTCGCGGCCTGAGCGTGCGCCCTCCGGCGGCGCCAGGGGCGCGCGCCCCGATCCGTGGCATTCGATGGTCTCGCCCCGATCCTGCCGCATTTCCGCCCCGCGCCGAGACGCGCCCGCGCCCAGATTGATGGGCGAGACTTTGGGTTGGAGGGATCATGACCTACGCAGAGCCGGAGCCCGCAGAGCCCGCCCCCCCGGCGGCGCCCAGGGCGCAGGATGACGCCGGCCGCGCCGGGCCGGACACGGAGAGCACGGAGCCGGTCGTGGCGGTGCAGGCGGCCGCGGAAAACGCGCCCGAGGGACGCGGAGTGGCGTCCGCCGCGTCTTCGCCCACCCCGGAGGAGCTGTTCGGCCAATGCCACGAGGGGCTCGCGCCCCTCGTGGCCGAACGTGAAGAGGTGCTCGACCTGCTCGACCAGCTGTCGCTCTCGGCCGACCCGGCGACGCGCGATGCCGCCGCGCGCGATCGAGACCGGCTCTACGCCTTCGAGCCGTCGGTGACGATGATCGGACAGGTCAAGGCCGGAAAGACGAGCCTCGTCAACGCGATGGTGGGCGAGCCGGGCCTTCTGCCGGCCGATGTCAACCCCTGGACGTCCGTGGTCACCTCGCTGCATCTCGGCCCGCGCGCGGGGCAGGCGCCGCACGCCGCGCGCTTCACCTTCTTCGACCCCGAAGACTGGGAGCGGCTGACGCGGAAGGGGGGCCGGGTCGGAGAGCTTGCCGCCCGCTCGGGCGCCGCCGACGAGGCCGAGAAGGTGCGCCGCCAGATCGAGGCGATGCGCGAGAAGACCCGCGCCCGCCTCGGCCGCCGCTTCGAGATGCTGCTCGGCACCTGTCACGAGTACGGCTCTTACGACGCCAGGCTGATCGAGCGCTACGTCTGCCTCGGCGACGACTTCTTCGACGAGGACGATGGCGGAGAGGCCGTCGACGATCAGGGACGCTTCGCCGACGTGACCAAGGCGGCCGATCTGTGGCTGCCGCGCGAGGACTGGCCGATGGGCCTGTGCCTGCGCGACACGCCGGGCGTCAACGACACCTTCATGATGCGCGAGCAGATCACCATTCGCGCGATCCGCGAAAGCCGCCTCTGCGTGGTGGTGCTCTCCGCCCACCAGGCGCTGAGCTCGGTCGACATGGCGCTGATCCGCCTGATCTCGAACGTGCGCTCGCGCGAGGTGATCGTCTTCGTCAACCGCGTCGACGAACTGTCGGACCCCGCCACCCAGATCCCCGAGATCGAGGCGTCGATCCGGGGCACGCTGGCCACGCAGAAGGGGCTCGAGGATGTCGAGATCCTGTTCGGCTCGGCCCATTGGGCGACGTTGGCGCTGACCGGGCAGCTCTCGCATCTGGAGGGCGAGGCGGCCGACGTGCTGCTGGCCTATGCCGAGCACGCGCTGCCCGAGATGGAGCGCGAGGTGGGCCCGCTCGAGCTGATCTGGTGGCTGTCGGGCGTGCCCGCGCTCTACCGCGCGCTCTGGGGCCGGGTCGCCGAAGGGGCGGCGCGCGAGCGGCTCCAGCAGGTCGCCCGCAGCGCGATGAACCTTGCCATCGGCCACCGTGCCGCGCAGGAGGCCGACCCCGTGCGCCTCGCCGCGACGGGGGGCGCGCCGGTCGACACCGCCGCCCTCGCACGCGACCTCGACGCGCTGGAACGGACCGTGCTGTCGCGCTTCGACGCGGCCTTCGAACAGGCGATGGCGCAGGCCGCGCACCGGCTCGACCGGTCGCACCGCTCCTTCCTCGACCGGGCGACGGCGGCACTGATCAAGCATCTGGAGATCTACGGCGAGGACGCGCCGTGGAGCTACGACCCGACCGGCCTGCGCCTGCTGCTGCGCTCGGGCTACCAGGTCTTTGCCCGGCAGGTGAAGAAGATCGGCGAGGAGGCGGGGCAGGCCGCGGCCGAGGGCGCGGCGGCGCTCTATGCCGGCGCCCTGGGGCGCGAGGCGGAAGCGTTCCGCGTCCAGCCGCCGGGCCTGCCGCGTGCCGCGCCGCCGGTCCTGCTCGGCCAGACCATCGCGCTCGACCTGCAGAGCACCTGGTGGCGGCGCTGGTGGCAGCGCCGGCGGGGCTACGCCGCGTTCGCGCCCGACTTCTACGCCATGATCGAGGCCGAGACGCAGCCGATCCTCGACGACCTCGCCTCGGGCCATTGCGCGCCCGCCGGCGCAGCCGTGCGCGACGCGCTCGCGGCGTTCTTCGCCGACCAGCGGATGCTGGTCGAGGCGATGGCGGCGCGTGGGGCAGGGCAGGAGCAGGTGCCCCCTGGCCCCAGCCCCGAGGAGCTGAGCCACGCCATGAGCCGGATCGGCCGGCTCGCGGCCTGAGGCCGTGGGTCGCCCCTTTCCATTGATCGCAGCGCACCGACCGAAGGAGATCACCGATGTTCCACAGCCCGCAGACCCGCCTGACGAGCCACGCCGAGCCGCTGGAAGGCGCGCCCCGCCTTGCCGCCGTTCCGCCGGCGGGGGACGCGTCGCAGGGCGCGCGGCGCGCGGAGGCGGGGCCCGGCGGCGAGGCGGGCCGACGCCCGCGCATCGCCATCATGGGAGAGTTCAGTGCCGGCAAGAGCACCCTCAGCAACCTGCTGATGGGCGCGCCCGCCCTGCCGACGCGCGTGACCGCCACGCAGCTTCCGCCGGTCTGGATCACCCACGGCACGGGCGATCCTTACGGGATCGACGTGGACGGGGCGCGCTTCGAGATCGACCTCGACCGGCTGGAGGAGATCGACCCCGCGCGCACGTCGTATCTGGCCATCGAGCGCCCCGCCGAGGTGCTGCAGGTCTGCGACCTGATCGACTTTCCCGGCATTTCCGACCCGTCGATGCCGGCCGAGGTGTGGCAGCGGGCGGTGCCGCTGGCCGACGCGGTGCTCTGGTGCACCCACGCCACGCAGGCCTGGCGCCAGTCGGAGGCGGCGACGTGGGAGGAGATGCCCGAGGCCCTGCGCGCCCGTTCCTTCCTGCTGCTCACCCGGTTCGACAAGGTCGCCGACCCCAAGGACCGCCGACGCGTGCTCGCCCGCGTGCGGCGCGAGACGGAGGGGATGTTCTCCGGCGTCTTTCCGGTCTCGCTGACACGGGCCATCGCCGCCGCCGACGATGCGGGCGCCTTCGAGGAGAGCGGCGCGCAGGCCCTGCTCGACGCCCTGCTCGACATGGTGATGCGGCTCTCCTCCGAGCTGGGGCGGAGCATCTCGATCGCGGCGCCGGCGTCCGCAGGGGGCGACGAGACCGAAGGCGCGCTGCCCGGTGTCGCCTCGCTGGCCGCCCGGCGCGACCCGCTGCCGCCGGCCTCCGACGTGCCGCCATCAGGGCGGATCGTGCCGCGAAGGGTGCGGCCCCGCGCGGGCACGGCGCGCAAGGCCCGCCCGGCCGTGCCGCAGGACGACGGGCCGGCCTTCCCGACCCTGGGGTGAGGCGCTTGCGGGCGCCCGGCCCGGCGTAAGGGGTTCGTTCACCTCTCTGCGGCATCCTTCCCTCATTGGTCCGGCGCCGTGTCCTTGCGCGCGCCGGCCGGGGGAATCGGGAGAAGCCGCGCGATGACACTCGCCGAGGGGTTCGACCGCCTGCAGCGGGAGACGGCGGGGTGCAGCGCGCTTGTCTTCGGCGATCTCGACACGCGCACCGTGTTGCGCAGCGCCGCGGCACCCGGGTTTCGGCAGGAGGATCATGACGCGCTGCTGGCCGAGGCCGCCGCCTGTCTCGGCGCGCACGCGGCGAGGGTCATGGCCGAGGCGGGCCTCGGCGCGGGCGAGGACGCGCTGCCGCTCGAGGCGCTTCGCCTTCTGCCGGGGGAGGCGCGGCTCTATCGCAGGCTCTCGCCCGGTTCGGCCGAGGTGATCTGCGCGCGGCTCGCATCCACGGGCGATCTCGACCTGTTCGACGCGGCCCTCGCCGACCTGATCGACGCCCATGCGTGATCGTGGCGCCCTCTCCCGCCCCGGCGGCCCGCCACCGGGCCACGACCTGCCGCGTCTACTGCGCAAGCTCGCCGCCCCGCGGGCGCCTGCCGGCGGCCGAGGAGGCGCGCTCGGCGAGGGAGACGCGGCGCTGGCCGCCCTGCTCGACGAGATCGACGAGACGGTGATGGCCCGCCGTCTGCTGCTGGCCAACGCCGCGGGCGACGAACTGGCGCTCGAGGTCTGCAACCGTCGCCTGCTGCGCGCCGGCCCGCCCGAGCAGGGGCACGCCGTGCCCGGTGCAGGCGGCGCCACCCTCACCTATGCCGGGCTCGAGGATCTCGCCGCGCTGCGCGCCGCGTTCGCCCGGTTCTGCGGGGCGGGCGGCGTGCATCTGCGAGAGCGACGCCCGGGTGGCAGCGCCTCGCTCGAGCAGACCGGAGTCGCCGTCGGCACGCTGCGCCAGGCCTGGGGCCTGCCCGCGCATGACGCGGGAAGCGATGCGGCCCCGTCTCCAGCCCCGCCCGCGAAAGATGGCATGGGGGCAGAAGGTGGCCCGCCCGCCGGTCGCGCCACGCCCGTGGATCCAGGCGATTTCCGCACGGCGCTCGCCGCCCGCGCCATCGCTGCGGCCGCCACCCCGTCGGGGGAGGGCGATGCGCCGGAGCTCTCGGGCGATCCCGAGCAGGCCGCGCATCTCGGCGCCTGCCTCGGCCACGTCGACGCCCTCTTGCCCGAGACCGAGAGCCCCTCGGCGCTGGTCCTGCTGCCCGGCGCGGCGGGCGTCGCGGCGCTCGTGCTGCTGCGCGACGATGCAGGGGTGGCTGCCTACCGCGTACCGGCGGAGATGCCCGGCGCGCTCGCGGCGCTCTGGTCGTTCCGCCCGGGCTGACCGGGGCCGACCGCTGACGGGGCACGCCGACGCGGCGGGGCGCTCAGCCCGGGAGCACGAGGATCGCGCGGAAATCGTTGACATTCGTGAGGGTGGGCCCGGTCACGACCTGGTCTCCCAGCGCGCCGAAGAACCCGTGAGCGTCGTTGCGCTCGAGGGCGGCGCGCGGGTCGAGCCCCGCCGCCGCCGCACGGCCGAGGGTGTCGGGGCCGACGCACGCCCCTGCGACATCCGCCGCCCCGTCGACCCCGTCTGTGTCGCAGGCGATGGCGTGGATGCGATCCGCGCCATCGAGTGCCAGCGCCAGCGCCAGCGCGAACTCGGCATTCGGCCCGCCCGAGCCGTCGCCCCGTCGCGTCACCGTCAGCTCGCCGCCCGAGAGCAGGACGAGCGGGCGCGCGCGACCATCCGCTGCGCGCTCGAGCGCGAGCCTCGCCTGCGCGGCGGCCACCTCGCGCGCCTCGCCCTCGAGCGCATCGCCCAGCACCTCGACGTCGCAGCCCGCGACACGGGCGTGCTCCGCCGCCGCCGCGAGCGATTGTGCGGGGGCGGCGAAGATCGCGGTGACGGCCCGCGACAGCCGCGCGTCGCCCGGCGCCACCACGCCCGAGCCGCGGGCGAGAGCGGTCTGCACCGAGGGCGGCGGATCGATGCCCCAGCGCGCGAGAATCGCCGCGGCATCGGCCGCGGTCGTGGCTTCGCCCACGGTCGGGCCCGAGCCGATGTCGCCCGGCCGGTCGCCCGGCACGTCGGAGATGAGCAGCGCATGCATGCGGGCGGGGTGGGCCGCGGCGGCAAGCTGGCCGCCCTTGACCCGGCTCAGGTGCTTGCGCACCACGTTCATCTGCCCGATGGGCGCTCCGCTCGCCAGCAGCGCCTCGGTCACCGCCTGCTTGTCGGCGAGTGTCACCCCCTCGGCGGGGGCACAGAGCAACGCCGAGGCCCCGCCCGAGATGAGCGCCAGCGCGAAGTCGTCCTCTCCCAGCCCGGCGAGCAGCGCCAGCATCCGCTCGGTCGCTGCGACGCCGGCCGCATCGGGGACCGGGTGGGCGGCCTCGACGATCTCGACGCCGGCGCAGGGGCGGGCGTGTCCGTAGCGGGTGATCACCAGCCCCTCGCAGGGGCCCCATTCCGCCTCGACTGCCTCGGCCATCCGGGCCGAGGCCTTGCCTGCCCCCACGACCACCACGCGGCCCGACCGCGGCCTGGCGGGCAGGCGGGGCCCGAGAGACTGCATCGGGTCGGCGACCTCCACCGCCCGGTCGAACAGGGCGCGGAGCAGGCGGGCGGGATCGGGCATCGGGGGTCCTCGCGGCGGACGGGCGCGGTGCAGGGGAGCACCGCCGGCCTCGATGCGCAAGCCCTGCCCGGCCTCGGCGAGGGGCGGATGGCCAGCGGCGGAAGCGCGGACGGGGCAGGGTCTCGGACGGGCGGGGGCTCGGATGGTGCGGGGGCTCGGATGGGGCGGGGGCTCGGATAGGGCCGCGGCTCGGATAGGGCCGCGGCGCGGAGTCTGACGCCCGCGTCTCCTTCAGGGGTGCCGCGGGACGGGTCGACGTTCCCCTCCCGCGATACGGCGCTCCGCAGGCGCACCCGCTTCGCCGTCGCCCGCCCCGGAAGGCCGGCTCGACGGGACGAGCACGAGATCGGCACGCAGTCCGCCGAGACGGGCGCTCTGCGACAGTTCCAGCCGCCCGCCATGGGCGCGCGCGATCTCCTGCGCGATGGCGAGGCCCAGGCCGACTCCCGTGCCGCGATCCTGGTTTCGCGCCAGGTCGAGCCGCGCGAAGGGGCGCATCGCCTCGTCCCGCCGGTCAGGCGGGATGCCGGGGCCGTCGTCTTCGACGCTGAACCGCAGCGCCGTCTCCCCCAGGCGTGCCACCGAAACCTCGGCCCGGCCCCCGTAGCGCACCGCGTTGCCGATCAGGTTGTCGAGCGCCCGCTCGACCGCCAGCGCCCGCAGGGCCACGGGCGCGCGCGCGTCGTCGGGCGGCGCCGCAAGCCGCACGTCGCCGCCGCCGCGCCGGGCCTTCTCGACCGCGCGGGCCGCAAGCTCGGCGGGATCGGTCGGCACGGGCGGCGACTCGGCCTCGGCCCGGGCGAATTGCAGGAAGGCGTCGATCAGCGCCTCCATCTCGGCGACGTCGCGTTCCATCTCGGCGATGTCCGGGCTGCTCGCCCCGCTCTCGGGCAGCATCGACAGCCCCAGCCGCAGGCGCGTGAGCGGCGTGCGCAGGTCGTGGCTGATGCCCGACAGCATCCGGGTGCGCTGCTCGATCTGCCGCTCGATGCGCGCGCGCATGTCGAGGAAGGCCGCCCCCGCGGCCCGCACCTCGCGCGCGCCCGCCGGCCGGTAGGGCACCACGCGCCCCTGGCCGAAAGCCTCGGCGGCCGCCGCGAGCCGCGTGATCGGGCGCAGCTGGTTGCGCAGGTAGACGAAGGCGACCGCCGTCATCAGCACGCCGAACACGCCCATGATCACGAGGAACTGGTGGGGGTTCGACGCCGTCACCAGCCGGCGGGAGAACACCACCTCCATCGGGCCCAGATCGGTCTCGAGTTGCACCGTCACGTCGCGGCTCGACCGGGCGAGGTCGATGGCACGCAACTCGGGAATGTCGTCGGCGAGCGTGGCGACCACTGTCCGCCCCGAGACGTCGTAGAAAAGCCGCCGCACCGTGCCTCGGGGGGCCGGATCCGCCGCGGGCAGCGTCACGTCGAGCTCCAGGTCGCGCCGCAGATCCCGGGTATGGGCGAGCGCCTCGGCTGGGCTGTTCGTCTCGTGCACTTCGTTGAGCAGATGCCCGAGATCGAGCACCACGCTGCGCGACATCTGCCGTGTCACGTCCTCGAAGTGGCGCTGGATGAAGACGATCGAGACCACCACCTGCAGCGCCACGATGGGCAGAAGCAGGATCAACGCGGCCCGGCCGTAGAGGCCTCCCGGGACATAGCGTTTGAGCCAGGCGAAGAACATGGGTTAAGGCTAGCGGCGGATGGCGCGCGGAGGAACGGCGAAAATGGAGGTGGAACCGGGGCTGCGGCTGGTGCGCGCGCCGAACCCCTCGCCGATGACCCATACGGGCACGAACACGTGGATCGTGGGGCAGGGCGAGGTCGCGGTGATCGATCCCGGCCCCGACCTGCCGGCCCATCTCGCCGCGATCGAGGCGGCGCTGGGCGCGGGCGAGCGCATCGGCCACGTGCTGGTCACCCATGCCCACCGCGATCACTCCCCCCTTGCCCGCCCGCTCGCCGCGCGCTGGGGCGCGCCGGTGCTGGCTGCGGGCGGCATGGCCGCGCGGCGTCGCCCCGTCATGGCGCGCCTCGCCGCCGAGGCCGGGATCGGCGGGGGAGAGGGGGTCGACGCGGGCTTCGCCCCCGATGTGGTGCTCGAGGACGGTGCGGAAATCGCGGGCGAGGACTGGCGGCTCGACGTGATCGCCACGCCCGGCCACACCGCCGATCACCTCGCCTTCGCCTGGGGCGAGGCCGTCTTCACGGGCGATCACGTGATGGGCTGGGCCTCGTCGCTGGTCTCGCCGCCCGAGGGCGACGTGGTGCCGTTCATGGCGTCATGCCGCCGCCTCGCCGCGCGCCCGTCCCGCGTCTTCTACCCCGGCCATGGCGAGCCGGTGGACGACCCGGCCGGGCGCCTCGCCTGGCTGGTCGCGCACCGGGAAGCGCGCGAGGCGGCGATCGTAGCTGCGCTGGGAGAGGGGGGGCCGGCCACACCCGGGGCGCTCGCTGCGCGCATCTACACCGACACGCCGCCCGCCCTGCTGCCGGCGGCCGAGCGCAACGTCCTCGCCCACCTGATCGCGCTGGTCGAGGCCGGCCGGGCAACCGCCTCGCCCGCCGTCTCGTCCCGCGCGCATTACACGCTGGCGTGAGCCGCAATTTCCGGGCCGACCCTCTGGACGCCTGTTGAACCCCTTGCTATAGCCGCCGCCAGTTCCGGCGTAGCTCAGCGGTAGAGCAGTTGACTGTTAATCAATTGGTCGCAGGTTCGAATCCTGCCGCCGGAGCCAAGATCCAGAAAACCCCGTGAAATCAACGCTTTGGACCGGAAGAGTCGGTCCGGAGCCGGTGTGCGACACAGGCTGCGACACAAAAGTCGCGTCGAGGTCGCACACATGGT
>NZ_QPLK01000056.1 GCF_003340565.1 Rhodovulum sp. 12E13
CCCACGCGCACCGTCAACAGGCGTCGCGCCGCTCGGGAGGGTCTGCACAACCCTCGACCGGTCCTCACGACCGGCCCACGACCGCCAAATCCGCCGCTCAGACGCATTCGGTGAATACTGCGGGGTCACCGGACGGCGGCCCCGTCACGGCATGTCGCGCAGGTGCGCCGCACCACGGCGGGCGCGCGGCCGCTCTCCGTCGAGCGGGGCACGCCCGATCCCGGTGCAGGTGCGAGGTGCGGGGCCTGGCGAGAGCCGCCCATGCGCGACCGACCGGCACCCGATCGGCGTTGACCTCCGGCGCGCGCTCATGCGTAGTCCCGAGACGGGACAAAAGCGGAGCGCGCGAGGTGCAGGGCGACGACGAGACGGGCTGGGCCGACCGCGCCGCGCCCTCGGCGGGCGACATCGCGGCGCTCGCGGAGGCGGCGCGCGCCGCCCTGCCCGAGGGCTTCGCCGCCGCGGCCCGCGAGGTTGCGATCCGCGTGGAGGAGTTCGCCGACAGCGCGATGCTCGCCGAGGTCGACCTGCAGGACCCGTTCGAACTGACCGGCCTCTACGACGGCATCCCGCTCACGGAACGCTCGGTGATGGACCAGCCCGACCGGCCCGACACGATCTGGCTGTTCCGCCGCCCGATCCTCGACGAATGGGCCGACCGGGGCGACGAGCCGCTCGGCCATCTGGTGGCGCATGTCTACGTGCACGAACTCGCCCACCATTTCGGCTGGTCCGACGACGACATCGCGGCCATCGACCGCTGGTGGGAGTGAGGGGCGGCCGGGGCCGGGCGTGCGCCCAGGAGTGTTGACTCCGCGTCGACACATTGCCTAACCTTAGGTCATGGTTAAGGGAATTTCACGCAAGGCATTGCGCCTTCTCGCCGCCGCCTCCTGTCTGTTCGTCGCGCAGGGCGTGGCGGTCACGGCAGCGACCACGACGATCACCGACGGCACCACCGACTACCGGATCACGACCGTCGAAGGGACGCCGAGCGCGCTCGAAGCGCTCCTGAAGGCACAGCCGTGGTACACGGGCTCCTCCGATTCCATGCTCGCCGCGGCGCTTGCGGACGACCTCGGCACCTTCTTTCAGTATCCCAACGTCAATGCCGCTGAAGAAGCGGCCTGCCTGTCGGACTTCTACGAGAAGTGGCAGGACCGCAGGGAGTCAGGGGAGAACTCCACAGGTCAGATTGATGCCGTCAGCCTCCAAATTCTGGCCTTGGCTTCCTGCAGCCTCGCAGGCAGGTATGGGCCATTCTTCGCTTACGATTTCGATGACTCAGCAGGAGGCGCCGCGCTGTCGCAAGCGTCGCAAGGCACAGCTGCTTCCGAGCAGACCACGCCCCTCGGCGAGACCGCGACCTTCGCCGTCCTCGACACCGCCGTGATCCCCCTGCCCGGCGGCCTGCCGCTGCTCGCGGGCGCCCTCGCCGCCGGCTGGGCGGTCGCCCGGCGGCGGCGCGGCGGCGCACCGGCCAAGCCGTAGACCAACGCGCCCCCGGGCGCCGTGTGTCCACGCTTCCGCCACAAACGCACGCTACCGCGTGGCCATGCGTGGAAGCTACCAGACCGGGGCCGGCCTGCCGAGCCCGCTGCTGATCGGCGGCGCCGCCCTGCTGATCGGGGCCTCGCTCTTCGGCGGGGCCGAGCGCGGCTACGTGCTGCCGGGCGCGGGCCCCGAGGCGGTGGCGCTCGAAAGCGTCGACCGCATGCTCGCGCCCACCCCGCCGCTGCAGGAGGCGCTGCCGCGGGAGGCGCGCACGCCCATCGACCTCGGCGGCGGACACGCCGCCACGCCCTCGCATCTGTTCGTCGTCGACGGCGTGGTGCTGTCGCGCCACCCCTATCGGCACGGGCGCGAGGCGGCGGTCTCGCCGCTCGATCTCGTGCTCGGCTGGGGCCCGATGTCGAACCCGGCCGTTCTCTCCCATGTCGCGGTGAGCCAGGCCGGACGGTTCGGCCATGTCCGCGCCGGGCCGGACGCGCCCGTCGACCTGCGCGCGCTGGGGGAGTCATGGACCAACGTGCATCTCGTGCCGGCCGACGCCGGGGTGGCCCGCGCGCTGGAGGGGATCGTCGAGGGGCAGCTCGTGCGCCTCGCGGGGGCGCTCGTCGACGTGTCGGGGCCCGACGGCTTCGGCTGGCGCACCTCCACCACGCGGTCGGATCGGGGCAACGGCGCCTGCGAGATCCTGCTGGTCAAGGAGGTGACGGTGCTGCGCTGAGCGACGCCCCGCCGCCGGCGGGCAGCGCACAGGCACTGTGCGCCCCTGCATGGCCGCGGCGCCCTGTCGCGCCTATCTCTCTCCCGACGAAGTGTCACAACAGGGAGAGACGACATGCCCGCCATCACCCGCCGAACCGCCCTGCTCTCGGCCGCGGCCGCCCCCGCGTCGCTCGCGCTGCCGGCCTCGGCCCAGGCCCATGACGGAGGTGGCCACGCCATGCCCCGCGCCCGCAGCTTCACCCTCGGCGAGTTCCACGTCACCACCCTGCTCTCGGGCTCGGTGCCGCGCGAGGAGCCGCAGTCGATCTTCGGCATGAACGTCTCGGCCGAGGACTTCGCGCAGGTCAGCGAAGAGAACTTCATCGGCACCGACGCCGCGCAGTTCTTCTTCACGCCGACGCTGGTCGACACCGGGTCGGAGCGCATCCTGTTCGATACCGGCCTCAACGCCGCCTCGCTCGAGGGGCCGCTGGCCGAGGCGGGCTACGCGCCCGCCGACATCACCCATGTCGTGCTGACCCACATGCACGGCGACCATATCGGCGGCATGACCACCGAGGCGGGGGAGCTGACCTATACGGAGGCCGCCTACCTGACCGGCCAGGTCGAATACGACGCCTGGGCCGCGCAGGAGAACGAGGGCTTCGACGCGAAGGTGCGCCCCTTCGCGGAGCGGTTCACCTTCCTGGGCGACGGCGACGCGGTAACCTCGGGCGTGACGGCGATGGCCGCCTTCGGCCACACGCCGGGCCACATGACCTACATGCTGGAGAGCGGCGGGCAGCAGATGATGCTGATCGCCGATCTCGCCAACCACTACGTCTGGTCGCTGGGCTATCCCGACTGGGAGGTGCGCTTCGACATGGACAAGGCGGCGGCCGCGGCCTCGCGCCGCCGCGTGCTGGGGATGCTCGCGGCCGACCGGGTGCCGATGATCGGCTACCACATGCCCTTCCCCGCCGCCGGCTTCGTCGAGACCCGCGGCGACGGCTTCCGCTACGTGCCGGTGAGCTACCAGTTCATGGGCTGACGCGCCCTTCCCCCCTTTTCCGAGGCCCCGCGCCGCCCGCCCCGAGGGGTGGCGCGGGGCCGCGCCCCCTTGATTATCCGGTCCCGCGCGTCTTGTTTGCGGTAACGCCGCTTCCGGAGACGCCATGACCCCGATCCTGACGCTCACGCTCAACCCCACGGTCGATTACGCGACCTCGGCCGACGAGATCCTGGCCGACGTCAAGCTGCGCTGCTCGGAGCCGCATGTCGACCCGGGCGGCGGCGGCATCAACGTGAGCCGGGCGATCCTCATGCTCGAGGGCCAGTCGACCGCGCTCGTCTCGATCGGCGGCGGCACGGGGGCACGCCTGCTGGAACTTCTGGCGCTCGAGGGCGTGCCCACGGTCGCCTTCCAGGGGCCGGGCGACACGCGCATCTCGTTTTCCGTCACCGAAACCGGCACCGGCCGGCAATACCGCTTCGTCACGCCGGGGCCGGTCTGGGGCGAGGCCGACGTGGCGCGCGCGCTCGCCACGGTCGACCGCGCCGCCCATCCGGGCAGCTACGTGGTGCTCTCTGGCAGCCAGCCGCCGGGGGTGGCGAAGGACTTTCCCAAGCTCGTGGCCGACCACGTCGAAGGGCACCGCGCGCGCCTCGTGGTCGACACGTCGGGCCCGGCCCTGCGCAACCTCGTGGAAGCGCCGCACGAGCCGCTGCACGTGCTGCGCACCGACGATGTCGAGGCCGAGGAGATCGCGGGCCGCGCCCTGCCCGCGCCGCAGGACACGGCGCGCTTCGCCTCGGAGCTCGTCGCGCGCGGGGTGGCGCACGCGGTCATCTTCGCCCGCGGCGCCGAGGGCTCGGTGCTGGCGACGGCCGACGGCGCGTGGCTCGCCCGCCCCGCCCCGGTGCGCGAAGTGTCGAAGGTGGGTGCGGGCGACAGCTTCGTCGGGGCCTTCACGCTCGCGCTGGAGCGCGGCGATGAAATGCAGGAGGCGCTGCGTTACGGGGTCGCCGCCTCGGCCGCGGCCGTGGCGACCGAGGCGACGCGCCTGTGCCCCAAGTCGGAGGTCGACCGCCTGCTGCCCCACTGCACCGTAGAGGCGCTGGCCGCCTGACCGAGGCAAGCGGTGCGCCTTCGGCGCATTCCCCTTGCCGGGGCGGGCCCGGCCCGCCGGCCTCCGGCGGGGATATTTGGCGCAAGAAGAAGGGCAAGCCGCGCCTCAGGCGGGGCGAACGGCCCAGAGGCGGGGGACGGGCATGGCGTGGCGCGCCGCGGTCGGGTGGCCGCCTTCCTCCAGCCGGTAGCCCGAGGCGGCGGCACCGCGGCCGAGGAAGGCGATCACGTCTTCCAGGCGCGCGCCGGTGGCGCGGACGGGGAAGGCGATGCCGGGCGCGTCGCCCACGTCGCCGGTGCCCGCCGCCCGCTCGATCGTCATGTGGGCGGCGCCGAGCCCGGCCGGGCGGTGGGTGACCGCGGCGATCTCGGACCAGGGGAGGTGCACGGAGGTGTGGCGGCCCGCGACGGTGACGCCGCCCCGCTCGAGCCGCAGCGTGCACCGTTCGAACGGCGGCAGGCGCCAGACGAGCGCGGCCGCGGCCGCAACGACAAGGGCGAGGAGGAGCGGCACCGCCGTGGCCTGCCAGCCCGGGCCAAGCCGCAGCGTCGCCTCGGCCGCGGAGCCGGCCAGGAGCGCCGCGATGGCGGCGAGAGGCGCGACGAACGCCCAGTTGCGCCCCGTGGCGGGGCCGAGCGTGTCGCCTGTGGCGCCGCGCCCGTTCATTCGGCGGCGTTGGCCTCGGACCCCGGGTCGCGCCAGCGGTTGACGATCGGGTAGCGGCGGTCGAGCCAGAAGGCGCGGCGCGTCAGGCGGGCGCCGGGGGCAGACTGGAAGCGCTTGTATTCGCTCACGTAGATCAGGTGCTCGACCTTCTTGACCACGTCCCGGTCGAAGCCCTCGGCGACCACGTCGGCCACCGACCGCTCGCCGTCGATCAGGCGCTCGAGGATGGCGTCGAGCACCTCGTAGGGGGGCAGGCTGTCCTCGTCCTTCTGGTCGTCGCGCAGCTCTGCCGAGGGCGGCTTGTCGATCACGCGGGGCGGGACGACCTCGCCCTCGGGCCCCTTCATCCAGGGCCGGTGATTGGCGTTCCGCCAGCGGCAGGTCTCGAAGACGCGCGTCTTGTAGAGATCCTTGATCGGGTTGTAGCCGCCTGCCATGTCGCCGTAGATCGTGGCGTAGCCGACCGCCACCTCCGACTTGTTGCCGGTGGTCAGCAGCATCTCGCCGAAGCGGTTCGACAGCGCCATCAGCATCAGCCCGCGCAGGCGCGACTGGATGTTCTCTTCCGCCAGCCCGTGGGCTGCGTCGCCGAAGAGCGGCGCGAGGGTCTGCCCCACCGCCGCCCGCGCGGCCGAGATCGGCACCTCGTCGAGGCGGGTGCCGAGGGCGCGGGCGACGGCCGCGGCATCCTCGAGCGAGGCGGCCGAGGTGTATTCCGAGGGCAGCATCACGCAGCGCACGTTCTCCGCCCCCAGCGCATCCACGGCGATGGTGGCCACGAGGGCGGAGTCGATCCCCCCCGACAGGCCCAGCAGCACCTTGGCGAAGCCGGACTTGGCGAGGTAGTCGCGCAGGGTCTCGACCATGACGCGATAATCCTGCTCCCACGCGTCGGGGTAATGGGCGAGATCGCCCGGCACCGCCTCCCACCCCGCGGCGGTGCGGCGGAAGTCGACATGGGCGATCGCCTCTTCCATCGGCGGCAGCTGCACCACGAGGCGCCCGTGCGGGTTGAGCACGAAGGAGGCGCCGTCGAACATCTGGTCGTCCTGGCCGCCCACCATGTTGACGTAGGCCAGCGGCAGCCCCGTCTCGACGACGCGGCTGACCATGTGCCCCAGCCGCACGTCGCGCTTGTCGCGGAAATAGGGCGAGCCGTTGGGCACGACGAGGATCTCGGCGCCGGTCTCGGCCAGAGTCTCGGCGACGTCGGCGTGCCAGGCGTCTTCGCAGATCGGCGTGCCGAGGCGGACACCCGCCACCGTGTAGGGGCCGTGCACGTCGCCCGACAGGAAGGTGCGCGGCTCGTCGAAGACGTTGAAGCACGGCAGGTGGTGCTTGCAGATGCGCGCCCTCACGCGCCCACCCTTCAGCACCTGCCAAGTGTTGCACACCCCCGCCCCTTCGGCCGAGGGCAGCCCGATGCCGAGCGCGGGCCCGTCGGCACAATCGGCGGCGAGCTGGTCGAGGTGGCGCGCGCAATCGGCGAGGAAGGCGGGCTTTTGCACCATGTCCTGCACCTGGTATCCCGACAGGAACATCTCGGGCAGCGCCACGAGATGCGCGCCCGCCGCCTTGCCCGCGGCCCAGGCCTCGCGCGCCTTCCGCGCGTTCTCGGCCAGCGCCCCCACGGTCGGGTTGAGCTGGGCCATGGTGAGGCGGAAGGTGTCCATGCGGTGCGGCCTCCTGGGGTCGCGCGTCGGGTGGGTCGGGCGCCCCGCCCTCTTATCAGGATGACGCGAGGGGGAAAGCGGCGGAAGGGGAAAACCGTTGCCCCCTTCGCGCCCGCCACATAGGGTCTGCCCGCGCGCGATCAAACGCCGGGGATGCCTCGCGCCCCCCTTCGCCGCGCCGCCCGTGACAGCCCACGCGCAGGAGCCGACCATGCCCCGCCAGGCCCCCCGCCCGCCCCGCTTCCGGCCCGCCATGGGCCGCGCCGCGCTCGCCGCGCCGCTGGCGCTGGCGCTCGCCCTGCCCGCCCCGGCCCAGCAGGGCGGGCGGATCGAGGTCAAGCAATACGAGAACGGCGGCGTCTACGAGGGCACCTTCAAGGACGGGCTGCAGCACGGCCAGGGCACCTACCGGCTGCCCAACGGCTACGTCTACTCGGGCGCCTGGGTCGAGGGCGAGATCCTCGGCGAGGGCGTCGCCACCTTTCCCGACGGGTCGGTCTACGAGGGCAGCTTCGCCCGCGGCAAGCCCGACGGCTTCGGCCGCATCACCTATCCCGACGGCGGCACCTACGAGGGCGACTGGGTCGAGGGGCGGATGACCGGCACGGGCGTGGCCACCTACGCCGACGGCTCGCGCTACGAGGGCACGTTCCGCGACGGTCTGCGCGACGGCACCGGCACGCTCGTCGCGCCCAACGGCTACCGGTACGAGGGCGGCTGGGTGGCCGGCGAGAAGGAGGGCGAGGGCCGCATCACCTATCCCGACGGGTCGACCTACGCGGGCGGCATGGTGGCCGGCCTGCGCGCGGGCCAGGGCCGGCTGGAGACGCCCGAGGGGCTGGTCTACGAGGGCGCGTGGGATGCCGGCCGCATCCACGGCGAGGGGCGCCTCGTGCAGCCGGGCGGCGACGTCTACGAGGGCGAGCTGGTCGAGGGACTCCGCGAGGGCGAGGGGCGCATCGCCTACGCCAACGGCGACGTCTACGAGGGCCAGTTCGCGGGCGACCTGCGCCACGGCCAGGGCCGTTTCGTGGGCGCCGACGGGTTCACCTACGAGGGCTCCTTCGTCGAGGGGCGGATGGAGGGCGAGGGCGCCGTCACCTACGCTGACGGCACGACCTATACCGGCGGGCTGCTCGACGGCCAGCCGCACGGGCGGGGCGAGATCGCCTATGCCGAGGGCGGCGGCTATGCGGGCGACTGGGTCGAGGGCGTGTTCCACGGCGAGGGGCGCGTGGAATACCCCGACGGCTCGGTCTACGAAGGCGGCTTCGTCGAGGGGCAGCCCGAGGGCGCGGGCGTGCTCGAGGCGCCCGACGGCTATGCGTACGAGGGCGCGTGGGCGGGCGGCGTGCCCCAGGGCGAGGGCCGCGCCACCTATCCCGACGGGTCGGTCTATGTGGGCGGCTTCGTCGAGGGCGCGCGCGCGGGCGAGGGCCGCCTCGAGACGCAGGAGGGCTTCGTCTACGAAGGCGGCTGGTCGGCCGGCGAGATGGAGGGCCAGGGCACCGCCCGCTACGCCAACGGCGATATCTACACCGGCGGCTTCGTGGACGGCGAGCGCGAGGGCGAGGGGACTCTGGTCTACGCCTCGGGCGAGGAGGTGACGGGGATGTGGGAGAACGGGCAGTTGGTGGTGGATTGAGCCAGCGGCAACGGCGATGCCCCAGGCAGGTCACTCTCTTCACGTGGAGCGCAATGCAATCGTAAGACCACCTGAGCAAGATAATACACAATCGAGGCTTCGAAGATGCTCTATCTGCATATTGGAACGGCAAAGGCCGGAAGTACGACAATCCAGACGCTACTTTCTGAATGTCACGAAAAGTTGCCCCACGGGCAACTGAAATCGTTTGGCATCGGCAATGCTTGGCGGCTCGCGGCTTCTACCGGCGCACCCCGGGCCCGACGCTATTGGGTCGACAAGCGAAAGAGATTCGACGCCGATGAGTATGCTGCCTTTTGTTCACGATTTAGGCGCGAGGTTGAACCCGCAGTATTCACCGAATGCGTCTGAGCGGCGGATTTGGCGGTCGTGGGCCGGTCGTGAGGACCGGTCGAGGGTTGTGCAGACCCTCCCGAGCGGCGCGACGCCTGTTGACGGTGCGCGTG
>NZ_QPLK01000057.1 GCF_003340565.1 Rhodovulum sp. 12E13
CGGCCTCGACAGGGTCCGCGCGCAGTTCACGATGACCATGGCGGCCTGCAATCTGGCCAGGCTGCCGAAGCTTCTGGCGGCCTGAAACACGGGGCATCTCGGAACCGATCCACACGTCCCGGGCCGCTACCGCCTCAACTTGGAAACCCGCGCCCGGAAAAACGTCCTTCCAGCCGCACTTCTTCAGCGGCCTGCTAAGGTAAAAGCCCGTTCGCGGTCTTGCTCATGATGCTCCTTCCTACTCAGGAGTTCCGCTCGAATGCCGCGCCGAAACGGCGCCGGCCGCCGCGGAGT
Source organism: Rhodovulum sp. 12E13 (assembly GCF_003340565.1). Classification (GTDB taxonomy): domain Bacteria; phylum Pseudomonadota; class Alphaproteobacteria; order Rhodobacterales; family Rhodobacteraceae; genus HLUCCA09. The sequence continues at coordinate 295 of NZ_QPLK01000057.1, forward strand.
GAGGGCCTTCTCTCAGCCGTCCCCGCGCGCTTCGATGATCGCGCGGATCGCCTCCGCGACGGCATCGGGTCGCTCCACGTGCAGGTAGTGGCCCGCCTCGATCCGGCGAAGCTGTCCCCCCGCCGCCTCGGCATAGGCCGCGACGGCGTCGATCCACGCAGGAGACTGCCGCGTCGAGACGAAGGCATGCACCGGCACGTCCGGCACGCCCTCGGCCCGAACAATGGCCGCGTTCCGGTCGAGGCGCCGCAGCTCGGCCCACATCGGCGGGGTGTTGGTGCGGCGCATGAACAGCGCCCGCGCCGCCGCGGCCTCCTCCTCGCCCAGCCGCTCCTCGACCATGGCCGGGAAGTTGGTCTCGAAAACGTCCGGCCCCGAGCGCATCAGCCCCGTGCGCGCGAGCGCCGTGATCAGCGGCGAGAGTTCGGCCGTCTCGCCCGCCTGTTCGATATAGCCGGGCACCAGAGGGTCGAGGCCGATGATCGCCGCCACCTCGTTCGGGTGCTCCTGCGCCCAGCGGACCGCCTCCAGCCCTGCCATGGAGTGCGGGAGAAGCACGTAGGGCGGTGCCTCGCCTGCCCCTGCCAGCGCCGCGCGCGTCTGGCCGAGCACGGTGTCGATGTCCCGCGGGCTCCGCGCGATCTCGCTCCAGCCGTAGCCCGCCCGCTCGACCACGGAGATCCGGTAGTCTTCGGACAGCCGGTCGTAGAGAGGACGGAAGTCGAAGACCGGCGCGCTCGTGCCGAGCCCGGCGAGAAACACGAGCGTCGGATCGCCCCGGCCCGCGGCGTAGACGTGCAGGCGCACCTCCGCGCCGTCATCCGCATCGACCCGGACGATGCTGCCGGGCGGCGGGTAGGCCGCCTTCTCCTGCCGCACGAGGTCGCGATGCTCCAGGTAGCTGCCGCCCACCACGAGCGCCGCGCCCCCGAGGACGACCAGCAGCAGCGCGACGAGCCCCCATGCGATGATCCGTCCGGTCATGGCGTCATCGTTCGCAGCGCGCCATCGCGAACGCAATCTTCCATTGCCCCGGCGCAACCCGCGCCCCTGCATCGGGCCCGGCCCTTGCAATGATAGCGGCATTGCGGCGTCAGCGTGATCGAGCGCAGGATGGACTGGCCTCGCCTCCATCGGGGCGGCCCGACGGGCGGCGGGGTTTCGCGGCTTTCGCGGGGGATCACAGCCAACCCGCGGCCTTCAGGTCCGGCCGGAAGGACCGTCCGACCGGGACGCGGCGGTCGTCGGACAGGCGCAGGAAGGTGCGCTGCCCGTCGCGCTCGACGCGGTCCACCGCATCCGCCGCCACCCACCACGAGCGATGCACGCGCCGTCCCAGGCCATCGAGCTCGCGCGCGGCGTCTTCCATGCGGCACAGGATCATCTCCGACCCGGCAGAGTGGTGCACCGTGAGATAGTGGTCCTGCATCTCGAGGCAGAGGAGCCGCCCGCCGAGCGGCGCGGACAGGCGCGCCGTGAAGAGCGACAGGCCGTCGCCCTCCGGTTGGCGGGTTTCCGTCGCTGACAGGGCCGCCTCGGACCGGACGCCCTCGGCGCCTGCGGGATCCGGTATGGCCGCGATCCGCTCCTGGATGTCTTCCCACGTGTAGGCCGGCAGCGAGATCGCGGCGAGCAGCAGCAACACCCACCCGAACAGTACGGCGACGTTATCGGGCCAGCCGATCCCAGAAAGCCCGTTCGCCAGCGCTACCACGCCGGTCGCGGGGACGGCCGCGAGACAGGCGCCGACCAGCGGCACCGTGAGCCGTGGCACCGGCAGCCGGTCGCCCGCCACCGCATCCAGCCGCCGCAGGACGGCATCGGCCAGAAGCCAGTTCACGGAGATGACCGCGAGCCAATAGCCCAGCCGGTGCGCCGTCGGCATGAGGTCGAACGTCCCGAACGGACCGATCAGCCCAAGCACGAGGCCCACGCCCACCGGCGGGCCGAGGCGGAGGGACAGGCGGGACAGACGTTCGCGCATCGTGAACGGACCGTAGCATGCCGTTCGCGCAATTCCCCAGCCGTTTCCGCAACTTCCATGGCCCGGTCCGGGGCAGCGTCGCTACCCGGTCCGCATCACGAACCCTGCACAATTCCCACAAAGGAGGTTGCTTCCATGATCCAGACGATCCTGTTCCTGCACATCCTGGCCGGCGTCGCGGCGCTGGCCGCGGCCGGCGTCGCCGTCGGCAGCGCCAAGGGCGGCCGGCTGCACCGGCGCTCGGGCAACGCCTACACGCTCGCCATGCTCTTCGTCGGCCTCAGCGCGCTGGTGCTGGCGGTGGCGCACCCCAATCCGTTCCTCTTCGCGGTGGGGGTGTTCACCCTCTATCTTGTCTTCACCGGATGGCGCGCGGCGATGATGCGCGACGGGCGGCCCCGGCGCCTCGATCATGCGGGCGGGGCGGTGATGGCCGTGGCCGGCGTCGCCATGCTGGGCTGGGGCGCGCAAGGGATGCTCACGGGCAGCGGCGCACAGCCGGTGATCCTGTTGGTCTTCGGCTCGATCGGCCTGACCCTGGCGCTGGCGGACTGGCGCGACTGGGCGCGCGGGCCCATCGCGGCCAAGGCGCGCATTGCAAGGCACCTCGGCCGGATGCTGGGCGGCACCATCGCCACGATCACCGCCGCGGGCGTCGTCAACCTCGGCTTCCTGCCCGACCTCATGGTGTGGCTCGGCCCTACCGCGCTGATCACCCCCGTCATCTTCTTGTGGACCGCCCGCGTCATGCGCGGCGCCGTCCGCGCCTGAGACGCCGGAAGGAGACGCCACCATGCTTGCACACCGCCTGACCCGCATCGCCCTCTGGACGCTCGCCGCGCTTGCCGTCCTGGCCTTTGCCACCTTCCTCTGGCTGCGGCAGACCCCAGCCTGGGCTGGCATCACCCTGTTCTGGGAAAGTCACCGGGTGGAGAACTTCCGCGCGATGGACCGCGTCTTCCCCGACCGGCCGGTGACCCGTGGAGACAGCGTCTGGGCTTTCGACCGAGCGCCGGCGCCGCTGCCGGCGACCTTTGTGTTCGACGGTGCGCCCCGCGACCTCGCCACCTTCCTCGACCGCACCGAGACCACGGGGCTCATCGTCGTCCACAGGGGCGCGATCACGCACGAGGAGTATCGTCAGGGCGCCGACGAGACCTCGCCCTTCACCTCATGGTCGATGGCCAAGTCGGTGCTCTCCGCGCTGATCGGCATCGCTGTCGAGGACGGGCATATCGAGAGCATCCGCGACCCCATCGGCGCCTATGTCCCGGCGCTCGCAGGCTCGGGCTACGGCGACGTGCCGATCGAGGACGCGCTCACCATGTCCTCGGGCGTGGCCTTCGACGAGGATTACGAGAACCCCTTGTCCGACATAAACATGCTGTTCATCCGGGCCATGGCGATGGGCGTGCCGGCGGAGGAGACGCTCGCGGGATTGGACCGGGTGCGCGCCCCCGGCACCTACAACGATTACGTCAGTTCCGATTCCATGGCGCTGGGGCTGGTGCTGGAGGCCGCGACCGGCATGGCGCCGGCCGACTACCTCTCGAGCCGCCTCTGGGGCCCGATGGGCGCGGAAGCCGACGCCACGTGGAGCACCGACCGCGCGGGACGCGAGTTCGCGCTGTGCTGCCTGAACGCGACCCTGCGCGACTGGGCCCGCTTCGGGCGCCTCTACCTCGACGGCGGCGCGCGCGAGGGGCGGCAGATCGTGCCGGCGGACTGGGTCGCGGCCTCGGTCGCGCCCACCGCCCCGCACCTGCAACCGGGCGACAACCCGGCCTCGTTCTGGACCTTCGGCTATGGCTACCAGTGGTGGATCCCCGAGGACCCGCAGGGCGATTTCCTCGCCATCGGCGTCTGGGGGCAGTACCTCTACGTCGATCCCGCGCGCGAGGTGGTGATCGCCAAGACCAGCGCCGATCCGGCCTTCGACGACAACGACCACGAGAGCGTCGCCGCCTTCCGCGCCATCGCGCAGGCCGTCGCGGGCGAGTGAGCTTGCTGGAAACCGTCACCGCACCAGAAAAGGACGACCATGCCCCTTCCTCTCGCCGCGCGTCTCGTCATCGTGTCCGGACCGGCGCTTGCCCGAGCTTGCACTTGCAGCCAACGGCGGCGTCGACGGGCCGCGCTGCGGCATCCCGCTTGCCGGCCGAACGGTGGCTCGGGGTCGGGATCTGCCCATCATGTGCCTGCGGCGCGCTGCGCCACGGCCCGACTGGCCGCGACACCTGACGACCAGGCCCACTGGAAGTTGTAACCGCCGAGCCATCCGGTCACGTCCACCGCCTCGCCGATGGCGTAGAGTCCCGGGATGTTGCGGGCTTCCATCGTCTTCGAGGACAGCCCCGCGGTAGAGATGCCGCCCGACGTGACCTCGGCCTTGGCGTAGCCCTCGGTGCCCGTGGGCAGGAACGGCAGCGCGGTCAGCGCCTCGGCCGCCGCGCTCAGCTCTGCATCCGAACAGGTGCCGAGCGCGCGCCCGAGCCCGATGCGGTCGGCAAGCGCGTCGGCCAGCCGAGTGGGCAGGTGGCGCGCGAGCGCCGCCTTGAGATGCGCGCGCGGCATGTCGCGTTTCGCCTTGCGCAGGACGGCGTGTGCGTCGGGCAGGACGCAGAGCGACACCTCGTCTCCCGGCCACCAGTACGACGAGACCTGCAGGATCGCCGGCCCCGACAGCCCCTTGTGCGTGAACAGGGCGGCCTCGGGGAACGCGACGTCGCCCACCCGCGCCACGGCCGGAAAGGCCACGCCCGGTATCGCCTTGAAGGGGGCGTCCTCCTCGCCCAGCGTGAACGGCACGAGCGCCGGGCGCGGTGTCACGACATCCAGGCCGAAGCGGCGCGCGATGTCGTAGGCCACACCGGTCGCCCCCATCCTGGGGATGGAGGGGCCACCCGTCGCGATCACCAGGTGGCGCGCCGTCGCTCCGGCCACCGTGAACTGCCCGTCGGCATGGCCGATCTCGCCGATATCGGTCGACAGCCGGATCTCAACCCCGCCCCGATCGCATTCCTCAAGCAGCATGGCGACGATCTGCCGGGCGCTCCCGTCGCAGAAGAGTTGCCCGAGGGTCTTTTCGTGCCACGCGATGCCGTGGCGTTCCACCAGGTCGAGGAAATCCCACTGGGTGTAGCGGCTGAGGGCCGATTTGGCGAAGTGGGGGTTCTCAGACAGGAAATTCTCCGGCTCGGTGCCCGTGTTGGTGAAGTTGCAGCGCCCGCCGCCGGAGATGAGGATCTTCTTGCCGGGCTTCGCGGCGTGGTCGATCACGAGCACGCGCGCGCCGCCCTGCCCGGCGATCGCCGCCGCCATCAGGCCCGCGCCGCCCGCCCCTAGGACGATCGCGTCGTAGTCGCGGTGTCGCATGCCTGCGCGCGGTCCCTTTTCGAAACACGGCCGAAACGTCGTGCCTTCGCCCTATCATCACAGATTGCACTCAACGAAAACGGGATTCGCATGTGGATCGGCCCTTGGTCGGGACCCTCGCCGAGAGTTCCCGCACGCCATCGATCGCAAGGGGTAGTCGGCCTCGGGTCGGAGTTCGGTACGACACCGCCGGTAGTGCCGCGAGGCGGTCTCTGGCGTCAGATTCGAAGCAGCGTCACCTTCGTCGTGTCATGTGTGGCACTTCCGCCCGGATGCTGGCGCCAGGCAGGCACCGGCATGACAGGGCTTTGCTCGCGCAATCGGGGACCTGTCGGCGGGGTCGTCAGGTTTGCAGGGCGAGCCAGATCAGGAGGCTGACCAAGAGGACGAACCAGATGAACATCACCGACACGAGCGCGTGATGCAGGAACCGTGCGACGGGCGGATGGCCCAGGACCGCGAGCACGCCGATGACGAGGGCGACGATGACGAGGTAGAGGAGCATCATTCCTTGGCGCGTGGCTTGACGATCCCATGGGGGGCGGCCCTCGTCCCACGGGTCGGGACATGCGCCTCCGCGGCTGCGCGGGCATCGTCGATATGGCGATATCTCTCCGCCAATGTCTCGCCGTAAACGGTGACGTGCCAGACGGCGCCGTTCGTCGCCGTGTGGTTTTCGTTACGCCAGACCACGGCAACCTCGACGCCGTCCCGCAGGAGCCGTCGTGGCTCGCTCTTTCGACCTCTCGTCCAGCCGTCCAATCCGGATGCCTTGGCGGTCCTTCTGGGAGGCGATGGCACACGCGATGTCCTGGGCGCAGGGCGCGGGGTGACGACGGCCGGAGCCGTCGTTCTGCGCCCGATCTCGGCCGAGGCCGGGCGGGCCGGATCGGCTTCAATCCGTCTTGTGTGCGGCCCGGCGGCCTCTATGCGCCACGTGGCCAGGACGGCTCCCTCCGCGTTCCACCAGCGGCGCAGACGGTCGATGGCTGCAAGGCCCACCCGCGCAGCTTCCCGCTGCGGCGAGAAGGGCGCGAGCACGTCGAGGGGCGGCGTGTCGATGACGAGGCCGAGGGACCGTCCGGCCGGGCGCAGGTAGGCCCCGATCTTGGTCAGGGTGTCCGGCGGCCGCGCTGCGTCCGCCAGCGCCGCCCAGCCGCCGATCATGAACTTGGCGGAGGGATGCCCCGCGCCGGAATCGCGCGACTGCACCGAGATGCGCGGTCGGGGGACGCCGTCATGATCGCGCAGCATGCGGGGCGCATCGAAATAGATCGTGCGCGAGCCGACGGGACGGGTGGCGCCACCGTTCGGATTGCTCTTGAGCACGAGGTCGGGGAACTCCTCCGCGACGAGCTCGGCGTAGGCCGCGTGAAACGCGGCGCAGCGATCGTCGGGTACCGGCTCCCACGGCGTCTCGGCCTGCAGGATCGCGGCGCGGATCAGATCGCCCTCGACCCCCGCGAGTCCGTCCGCGATCGTCTCGTAGGGGACGGCGGCGTCGAACTTTGCCGTCTGCCGGGAGCCGTCGATATAGACCCGTGGCGCGACCAGGACGGACAGGGCCGGCACCCCGCGCGCGAGCAGGTCGGCGCTCGAGCGATGGTAGCGCTCGGGCTGCGCGTCGCCGCGGGCCGTGACGCTCCAGGCGGCGTCGATCTTGTTCTCGCAGAGCAGGCGGACTCCGTTGTCGAGCGTCACGTCGAGATCGATCGACCCGCTCGAGCCCACATGCCGCGTCTGCCGGTCGACCCGCGCGACCGGGGCGCGCAGGTCGGCCGGCAGGACGGCGGCGACGAAGCGCGCCGCGGCCGGGTCGTTGGCGTCGAGAAGGCGTGCAAGGCACGCATCGAGCTCGGCCTCGCGGATCCGGATCGTCGGGCGAGTCACGCACGCGTCTCCTCTCGTCTCGGGACAGGTCATGCCTAACCGGCCGGCGTCTCTCTGGTCGAAGAGTGTCGCGGTGGACCCGTACGTCGACGGGGCAGAATCCCGGCGGTCGCGTGGCAATCGCCGGACGGCGCCGCCGTCAGCAGATCGGGTGATACCTCTTTCCTCGCCAATGACTTGCGAATGTCGCCGAGCCTCTTCCTGACGGCATCGACGAAGGCCCGGCTGGCGTTCTCGAGCAGGTGCCATCGGTCGGCGACCTGCCCGGGCCGCCCGGCAGCGCGCGGGTGACGGACGACCCGTAGCCGCCCCCGCGATCGCGCGTCACGATCTCTATGCCCGCCCGGGGCGCGCGGCTCCGGGCGACTGGGGGTCGAAGCCGGAAGATGTCGGCTGCGGCCGGCCCGACGGTGGACGCCATGACCTTCCCGGTCCCGCTCGTCGCAGGTGCAAGGCGACTGCATGCAGACCGGGCGCACGAGGCGTCGGTGCATTCGTCGCCACGGACGGTCCGGCCGGGTATCCCGGATCTCCCGGCTGGGAGGCGGCCGTTCCGCGCCCTACCTGAGCCGCAGCCCGGAGGACGCATCGAACAGGTAGGTGTCGGCGGGCGCAAGGGTCACGCCGACCCGGCCGCCCTGCGGAAGCGGGTCGTTTTCGTGCGCTTCCAGCACGATCCTGTCGCCGTTGTTGGCGATGAGGTAGACATAGGAGACACCGCCGAGCGCCTCGGTCAGGTCGACCTCGTGGGTTGCCGCCGCGGGGTCGATCTTCAGGTGACCGGGCCGCAGGCCGACCGTCACCTCGCTGCCGTGCGCAGGCAGATCGACATGCGTCTCCACGTGTCGGCCGCCGAGGCCGGCCACGCGCACGCCACCCGCCTCCACCGTGCCGGCGAAGAAGTTCATCGAGGGCGATCCGATGAAGCCTGCGACGAAGCGGTTGTCGGGGTCGTCGTAGAGCTGCATCGGCGAGCCGACCTGCTCGACGCGCCCGCCCCGCAGCACCACGATCTTGTCGGCCAGC
>NZ_QPLK01000058.1 GCF_003340565.1 Rhodovulum sp. 12E13
TCCTGCCGCCGGAGCCAAGATCCAGAAAACCCCGTGAAATCAACGCTTTGGACCGGAAGAGTCGGTCCGGAGCCGGTGTGCGACACAGGCTGCGACACAAAAGTCGCGTCGAGGTCGCACACATGGTCGCACACAGGGCCGCACACAGGGTCGCACGCACGTCCGCACGCAGCGCCGCAGGCGGGGCGGCACACCCGACCTACCTGATCCGGCGCGGCGCGACTCTCGTGTTCCGCCGCCGGGTGCCGGGGGCCCTCGAAAAAATCTGCAGAAAGTCGTTTTGGGCGCTTTCGCTGCGAACGCACCTCCTCGCCGAGGGACGGCGGCGGGCCGCGATCGCGGCGCGCTTCACCGACGACCTCATCGGATTGGTCGAGGCGGTCGGAGCGGACATGCTCGAGGAACGACAACTGGACGGGGTGATCGACGCACTCATCCGCATGGAGATCGAGCTGGCGGAGGCCCTGCGCGAATCCGCGGGCCCGCGCACGCCCGACGCCGTGACGGCGGCCATCCGGGTGCAGGAGGCGACGCGCGAGACCCTGCGCGCCGCGCTGGTCTACAACGACTACGCCGCCGTCGAGGCCCCGGTCGCCCGCACCCTCGCTCGCCTCGGCCTCGAGCTCGACCGCACGGACGAGAGCTGGCCGCGCCTCGCGCGCCGCGCCGCCCGCGCGCTCTGCGAGGTGGCCGAGGAGAACATCCGCCGCGAGCAGGGCCTCTACACCGCCGATGCCCGCCTGCCGGCCGCCCTTGCCGCGGCGCCCGCGATCGCCCCCGGCGCGCCCGCCACCGCACCCGCCGCGGCCACCCTGGCCCCAAACCCGCCGATGCCCGCCGCGCCGCCCGCCCCGCCGCCCGCCCCGGCCCGGCCCGCCGCCCCGGTGCCCGCGCCGACGTCGGAGTCGGACGCCCCGCCGTCCGCCCCGCCTTCCGCCCCGCCTTCCGCCCCGTCTTCCGCAGCGTCCTCTGCCGCCTCGACCGGCACTGCGCCCGTCCCGTCGCCCGCCGCGTCGCCCGCCGCGTCGCCCGCCGCGCCGTCTGCCCCGATCCCGGCGCCCGACCCCCACCGCGCCCCCGCCGCTGCCCCCGCCCCCGTCGCCGCGCCGAGGGAGGATCCCGTCGCGGCGCGGGAGGCGCGCGTGGCCAGGATCCGCAAGTACGGCCCCGCCGACTCGGTGGACCCCGAGACCCTGACGGCCGACAGTCCCTTCACGGCCTGGTTCGGTGCGGCGCTCTTCCGCAAGCGCGAGGAAAACCCGAACTGGGACACCAACAACCTGGCCAACTGGAAATCGACGCGGCGGCTGGTCCTCGAGGCCTTCGGGGACAAGCCCCTGTCCTTCTTCACGAAGGCGACGCTCCGCGAATTCCGCTCGCTGCTCCAGGCCCTTCCGGCGACGCACCACAAGAGCAGCGACTCGCCCGGTCTCTACACGATCATCGAGGAGGCCGAGCTCGAGGAACAGCGCGCCATCGCCGCGGCGAAGGCCGAGATCGCCCGGCTCGATCTCAACCGCGGCGACGGCGAACAGCGTCTCGAAGCGGCCCGGATCAGGCGAAACTCGGTGAATACCGTCTACCGGCATCTGCAGGCGCTCCAGTTCGTCTTCCAGAACGCCGCCGATCACGCCGCCGCGCCGTACAACCTCCTCAAGGGCGTGATCTGGACGAAAAAGCAGAAGGAGAAGCTGCGGGCCGAGGAGAAGACGGCCACGCGGCTGCCCTGGGGCGACGCCCTCGACGATCTTCTGGCGACCTCCGCCTTCGTCGCGCCGATGGCGGACGGAACGAACGCGCACGACGTCTTCTGGCCGACCCTGCTCGGCGTCCATGCCGGATTGCGGCAGGAAGAGGCGCTGCAGCTGCGCGCCGACGACATCGACACGATCGAGGGCATCCCGATCCTGCGGATCCAGAGCGGAGCGGGGCAGCATCTCAAGGGCGGGACCGAGCATCGGGTCGTGCCTCTTCACGACAACCTCATCGCGCTCGGCTTCCTCGCCTTCGTCGAGCAGCGGCGCCGCGCCGGGCAAGCCTGGCTGTTTCCCGACATCAATCGCTGCGCGGCCAAGGGACGCCTGTCGGGCACCTTCACCAAGACCTTCACCCGGTACCGCGTGGCCGAAGGCGTCTATGATCCGCGCCGCGATTTCCACGCGCTGCGCACGCATTTCAACGTCGCCCTCAAACGACGCCAGTGCCCGCTGGAGATCCGCAAGCGGCTGATGGGCCACAAGATCCGCGATGTCACCGAGGAGCACTACGACCCTGAAGGCTCGCCGATCCAGGAATTCAAGCAGTGGATCGACACCATCGCGATCGACATCTCGGGCATCCGCAGCCCCTGGGCAGCAGACGCCTCCGACGCGATGGCGGGCTCCACCGGCAACGTCGTCCCGTTCGCCCGATGACCCAGCGTCCCCTGAGCCCCAGGATCCGGTGCAGGGTGGCCCCCGGGCGGGGTACGTGCCCGGGGGCCGGATCGGCCGAGGAGTAGTGGGGACAGGGGTCCCCGGCCGAACCCGGGGGCGTCAGCCGAAGCGGGCCGCGAGGTCTGTGAGCGCGCGATATGCCACCTCAGAGACGTATCGAAGACCGGTGAATCGCTCGTGACCTCGGGCGCCCGATCATGTCGTCCAGCATGTCCCGGATCTCCAGAAGCCGGCGCGCGCAGACCTCTGGATCGGCGCCCTGTGCGAGAGGCGAACCTCCGGTTCGACCGCTGACCGATCAGCTGCGAGGGGGCGGAATAGAAGACCTGGTGGACCAGGAAACCCCCGGTCTTCGTCACTCGTGCGACCACCTCAGTGAAGTCGGTGGTGCGCCGGGCGGGCAGCGGGCGCAAGATCCGCAGCCCGTTTCGCGAGACGGCGCCGTCGGCGGCAGCCGACAAGGCGCACGCGCTCGGCCTGCGCGTCGTCCGAGTGGTGCGCAAAAAATCTCGCGGATCGCGTTTCCGGCGCGCGCGGACGACCACCAGATCCTTTCAACACGCACCGCATGATGGAGGGACCCCATGCAGCATCTCGCCCCCGCCCGCGCCCGCTTCCGCCAGCTCGCGGAATCCGGCCCCGACCCCCGCGTCGCCGACTTGTGGGACTGGGAGAACGGCGTACTGAAGACCGACCGCTTCGAGGACTACCTTGGCTATGCCTCGTCCGGCGAGGAGGTCTACGCGCGGTTTCTCGCGTTGATCTGGTTCCGGTCGAACCACTACGGGTTCGACCTCGCCACCGCGATCGATCGCCTCGACTACGAGTGCAGGATGCTCATCGTCACGCATATCCTGGCGCCGATCCGGCCATAGGCCAAGGCCCACCCCAACGAGAGCGCATGCAGGCCGGCCGCCCGGAGGGGCGGCCGGTTTCTTCCGTTCTTGCCCATTGAAATGGACGCCGATCCCGCCGAAGGCGGTCGCACCGATCGCGCTGCGCCCCGCCGCGACGAGGATCGGAATCGGGGCGGCGTTGCGGCGCGCTCAGAGCTGTCGGCAGAAGCGGGACAGATCCGTGAGCCGCGCCGCGTACCACCGGATAGCGGCATCGAGATCGCTGCCCAGGCACGGCGAGGTCGACGGCGACGAGGCGCCGTTCAGGTCGTCGACCCGGTCGCGCAGGGCCTCCACGGCGTCCGCAATCGCTTCGGGCGCGTCCGCCTGCGTCCTTGCCACGTGCTGGAGGCGGTCGAGTGCGTCGGGGACCGGGCCATCGCCCGGCGTCCCCACGAGGTCGGACAGCCCCGCGCCGTGGCGCGCGAGGAAGTCCGACACGAGACGGGAGGCGGTGGTGACGGGCATAGCGTCGCGAAGCCGTCCGGTGCGTTGAGATGCAGTCATTGCTGCTCTCCTCCTGGCGTCCGGCCCGCAGCCCTGTGCTGCGGCTTGTCCAGCCGGCGCCGTCAAACGCCCCCGCCTCCGTCGTGGGCCGTCTTTTGCGTTCGGGTCTTCGCCCCGGTGCGGCGTGCCTTCTTCAAGAGGCGCGCTGCAACGGGTCGAAGGCGACAGCCTGCGCCTCTCTTTCCCGATCGCCGTGGACTGTCGTCGTCCGCTCAGGATGCAGAATGGGCCGTTTCTTCTCAGGACGAAGCCCGACAGCGAAAAAAGGATGAGACCCGATGCCGGGCTCGGCAGGGCGCGCAGAACGTTGACCGCGCCTGCCGGGATCGGGCGTCTGTTGCGGCGAGTCGCGGCAACGGGAGGAAATCGTCGAAGACGGGCGGTCATCATCCCGTGCGGGTGATGCCTGCCCGTCTTCAACAGGGCACGGCAAGAGCGGCGAGAAATGGCGATCCACGGCGACCGGCGGGGCACGACAAGCTCTCAGACAAGCAGGTCCTCGGGCGCGGAGCGACGCGCCTCGAGGCGCGCGCCAAAGACCCTCGCCGCCTTCAGACCGTCGGAACGATCGTAGTGGCGATCCGTCGTGGCGCGATCGCGGTTTCCAATAAGCGGTGCAGCGAGACGGGCGCCTCCGGGCACCGACTCGCCGCATTCCGTAGCGGCGTTGTCCCGGAGCCGATGGATCGACACCCGCACGCCGAGATGCGCCTTGGTCAGATCGCCGACGATCTGCCCGAGTCTGCTCTCGGACAATCCGTCCCCGGGCGCGCGCGTGGAGGGAAACAGCATGTCGCCGTTGTCGAATATGGGTCTGAAGTCGCGAACATACGTGAGGACCGCCGAGGCGAGGCCGGGGTTGTGCAACACGGCCTCGAATGGCGGCCCCGTCTTGTCTGCTTCGGGGAGTTTGAGGTGGCGGGCCGGTATCCTCACATGCACGCGCTGTGCATCGAGCGCCCAGAGCGTCCGCCCGTGTTCGAGCACGGAGAGCGCGCGGGCCCGCCTGGGCAGCGCCACGGCTGTCGCGAGGAGGAGGCCGTTCCGAAAGAGGGTGGCCGCGCGCGTGCTGCGGGTCCGCAGCGCGCGCGCCTGACCCATGCAGGCAAAGCCGAGCTTGTAGATGGCGGATGCGGAGACGAGTTGCGCGCCGCACTTCGTGGGCGCCCCCTCCTTGTCGGCGCGCTCCCGCCAGTCACGGACGACGAAGGCGCAGGCGGTCGACGAGAAGCCGGGCGCCACGACCATCGCGACCCCATCGACGATGCGGCCGAGATAGTCCGAAACGCTGCGCGTCGAGACGCCGCCGCCCTCGGGCGCGACAAGCCACCGTGCGTAGGCCTCGAGCGTCGTGCCGGTTGGCAGCACATCGAGACCATGCGCATCGCAGTAGACGCGCCACCGCGCGAGCGCATGGGCGACGGCCGCGACACGGCTCGCGCTCCAGGAGACCGTGCCGGCGTTCGAGGCCGGCCATCGGATGCGGTGGCGCATCGCCGATTGCCAGTTGTCCGGTAATCTCGATACGGCGCGCCCAGCGCGGTCCCATTCACCGGCTCGCGGGTGTTTCCGCGTGACCCGCGCTTCCCGCAGGACGATCGCGAAATGAGCCGTCTCCGCAACGCCCCAGAGCCGGGCTGCGCCCTTTTGGAGCCAGGCGAAGTCCGTGCAGGCGCGTTCGCGTCCGAGCCGTGCAATGCGGGATTGCAGCCAGGCGGAGACCTCTCCCTTGCCCGGCACGACATCAGGCCCTTCGGCCCGCTCGTCGAGGAAGGCGTCGAGGGCTGCCTGTACGGCGGCGGTATTCGTCCCGGGCTTCTCTCGCTTGAGCGACCGGGCGACAAGCGTGCCCAGTGTCGGCGTGGTCTCGCCATCTGTCGTGTCGAGCATGGTCGAACCTCTCGGATCGGGGCGCCGCGGATCGCGAAGACGCGGCGCGGCGCCCGGTGTCGGATGTGGGGGGGTCAGGCCGCGAGCATGACCTCGGCTCCCGATGTCCGCTTGCTCTCGATCCGTTCCTGCCAGCTGTCGAAAGCGAGCGTATCGTCGATCTCCGCGTAGTAGGAGATCGTCGTCTGCAGGGATCTGTGGCCGAGCAGCCGTTGCACCTGCGGCAAAGCCTCGATGTTGTCCTTCAGCCAGATCCACCCGATCAGATGACGATACAGATGGGGATTGATCCGGACGCCAACCCGGTCGTGAACGCAGGCGACGACGCGCTTCAGAAGCCCCGTATAGGGCCGGCCAAGCGCGCCGGAGCGGTCGTCTTGCCCCGGGAAGAGGTAAGGGTTTTGGTCGTCTCCGGGCAGAAGGGCGGCCTCGCGCACGCCGTCGAGGTAGCGCGCGAGCAGCCGGCTCGTGCGTGGTCCGAGCGGGATCGGCAGATCTGGGTCAGATGCTGCGCGACCCTTCACGGCTGCGGCGGGGATCACGATCGTGGCGAGGTCGGCCTGCCATGAAATCCAGTCGAGACGGATCCCGATCAGGTTGGCCGACCGCGGGCCACGCTTGAGCATGATGTCGTGCGCGAGCGCCGCCATCACCTGCCGAGCGAGCCTCGGGTCGTAGACATCGCGGGCGCGGGGCAGCCTGCCGTGCTTTTTCCGACTGGCGTCCCGGAGACGACGAATCTCGGCGTTCACGTCCCGGATGAGCTCGTCTGACATGTCGATCGTCGCCTGGATCCGGTCCTCGGTGAACTGGTGGAGCCGCGCCTTGTTACGCGGCGCAAGACCATGCCGCCGAGGTGTGAACTTCCCCACGAGCTCCTTGATCTTGTCCCGCTGCGCGTCCGGACAGCGCAGGAGGCCGACGGCGACCTTCTTGACGGTCTTCACTGCAGAAGACACGTAGGCGCTGTCGTAGGCGGCGTTCGCGTTCGCGTCGGCGAGCGCTTCGGCGGCCGCCTCGAGAATCTCGGGGTCGGCAAGCTCGTCGAGGGAGTCTGGCGCGACATCGGCAGTCGCGTAGAGCGCTTTCGCCAAAGCGACGATCTGAGCGCGCCGGGTCTGCGCGGTCTTGTCCGACCAGCAGTCTTTCGCGGTCAGAAATCCGTGTGCGCGCAGGAGATCGTCGCGAGAGGTATTCGACTCGCCGCCGGTCCGCGTGGTCTTGCGGCGGGCGTCGCGTTTCGCGCGCAGCCTCCGCTTCTTGTCCGAGACGGCCGTCTCGCTCGCGGCTTCGGCCGCGTCGAGCGCGGCGATGAACTCCGCGCGGGTCTGCCCCGTCCGGGAGGCGAGGCCGCGGGCCCAGGGCTCGACACGGGTGTCCCATTCCTCCATCAGCGTGGCGATTGCCGCGTCCGGCACGCCGAAGCGGTCGCGCCCATCGCCGAACGGATGATCGATCGGTCGGAAGCCGAGCCCCTGGAAGTGCGGATGTCCGGCAAGCGCGCACCAGAGACTGGCCACCCGCTTCACGTGCTTGCGGCACGCGCCTTCGTCCTTTCCCGCGACCTCGCGCCGGTATTCGTGGTAGGCCCAGAGGCGGTCGGTGGTAAGATCGCCCGGGTGCAGACCCTGATCGTGCAGCCAGGTCAGGATCGGGCCCGAGGCGCGCTTGAGATCGTCCACGAGGTCGCTTTCGACGATGCGATCGTAGAGCTCGCGAAGAGACCCGGCGATGTCGTCGACGCTGCGCTTCCGGGCACGCGTTGCCGCCGGTGAGAGCGCCGCGAGGATATCGGATTTGTACGTCGCGAAGCTGCCGCGGCTCAGCCCGACCTCGGCAGGCCGGCGGACTGCGAAGAAGTCGACCGCGTCGTGCCTGCAGACCGATCGCGTTTCCGCCACCCAGCCGGCTTTCCTGACGAGCCAGCGCACGCGGGCCGCACGCCGGCCTGCCACGCGATCGCCGGCCTCCCGTTTCCGCTCGAGGTCACGGATCAGCTCCTGCCATGTGCGCGGGTCGAAATCGACCTGGTGGGCGAGCGACAGGCCCGTCGCACGCTCCAGCCGCTCCAGCGTCGCGCGCCGGGGCCGGTGACCGGGGCGGCCGAGTATGTCCGTGACCGCCTTTTCGTGGAGGCCGGCCGAGAGGGACAGGGCGCGGGCGGTCAGGCCAGTCGATCGAAGGTAGGATTGCAGCTCGGACTGGAGGGTCATGGGAGTCGCCTTTCGGATCGGGAGAAGACGACGGCTCGGTCGAGCGCCGGATCCGGCCGTCATCTCCGCGGCCGGATCCGGTGCTCGAAGAGCATCCGGTCTTCCTCGCGCACGACATACCGGCGCCCCATTCGACTGGCGGGCAGTTTCACGCGGCCATGAGGCGTGGGGCAGCCGAACTCGATCCAGTCCCTGATCGTGCGCGCGCTGCAGCGGTATCTCGCGGCGAGCTCGCGCGTGTCGTAAAGCCGGTCGCCGAACGTCACGTCGGCCGGCTGCTGGCCGTTGTTCGAGTCACCTGACATCGGTGACTCCTGTCCGTCGAAGGGCTTCCACGTCCGATGGCGACCACCGCTTCGTTCCGCCGATCTGAATGGTCCTGAGCTGTCCGCGCGCGGCGAGCGAGCGGACGGTGCGCGGGGCGCAGCCGAGGCGCGCGGCAGCTTCGTGCACCCGAAGTTCGACACCTCCCGGGGGGATTTGTGAGTTCTGCGAGAGGCCGGTGGGGGGATTTCAAGGGGTTAGGTTGCGAGAGGGTGGTGAAGTGCGGATGTAGTGTCGTCACACGTTT
>NZ_QPLK01000059.1 GCF_003340565.1 Rhodovulum sp. 12E13
GCGGCTGGATCAGTCCCCACTCGAAATCGGTCAGATCAAAGCGTGCCATCATTGCCTCCATCGCTGGTGGCAGTGAATCAGCAAGCAAGAAACGCGTGAACCCCCTTTATGGGTACGCATCCTAGCGCGGCATTCCCCCGTCCCGCCCTTCGCCGTCCCGCACTTCGCCGTTGCGCCCCCCTTCCACCCGCGCGTCGGCCGGAGAGGGGCGGCGCAGACCGGCGTCGAGCCGGTCGGCAAAGGCGGCACGCGCCTCGGGCGACATCTCTTCGAGCCGGTCGAGCAGCGCCGCCTGACCCAGCGACCGGCGCATCTCGGCCCGCGCCACCTGCCCGGCGAGCAGGCGCTCGAGCGCGGCACGGTCGAAAGGCTCGGCCCGAAGCGCGGCGAGCACCGCCGCGAAGCTCGCCCGCGCCTCGGACCGGAGCGCGCGTCTCCCCCCCTGCGCCCGCAGCGCCGACCGGACGTCGCGCGCGATGGCGCGTCTGTCGGCGGGCGAGAGCGCGCCGACATAGGGGGCGAGGCCGAGATCGCGCGCCATGTCGGCGGCCACGGGCCGGACATGCGTGTCGCGGCCGAGCACCGCGCCGGCGACGAAGCCGGCGACCAGCAGGTTGAGCCCGAGCGACACGAAGAGCGCCACCTTGAGCCACACGCGCGAGCCGCGCGGCCCGGCCACGGGGCCGGCGGGCCCCGGCCGGTCGGGAGGCGGCGCCTCAGACATCCCACAGCCCCCCGTCGAGCCCCCCGTCAAGCGGGGCGAGCAACTCGGATGTGGCGAGGGCATCGCCGTCGGCAAAGACCGTCGCCGCGACGCCCCCGGTCAGCCCCTCGAGGGCGGGCGGCGGCGCGTATCCCAGCCACAGCCCGGCGAGACCGCACGCCGCGATCCCGCCTGCCGCGCCCCAGCCGAGCCCGCCGCCCCGATCCGCCGGGCGGAAAAGGCTGCCGAGCCAGGCAGTGATGCCGCCTGCGGGGGCCGAAGCGCCCGCCACGGCCGCGGCGGCCGGGGGGCGCTCGGCCCCGGCCTCGGCCAGCAGACGGGCCATCAGCCCCGCGGGCAGCGGCGCGGCCGGGTCGCCCTGGGCCCGCGCGGCCGCGAAGGCGCTCTCGAGCGCGTCGCCCGCCTCGGTCTCTGGCCCCCGGCCGGCGGGCACGGACGTGGCCCTTTCGTCAGTCATCTCCATCCTCCAGCGTCAGCGCGCCCCGCCGCTCGCCGAGCCGCGCGGCCAGCGCGCGGCGGCCCCGCGCGGTCAGGCTCTCCACCGCCTCGACGCTCAGCGCCATGACAGCGGCGATCTCGGGGTTCGACAACCCCTCCAGATGCCTCAACGCCACGGCCTGCGCCTGCCGCTCGGGCAACTCGGCGAGCGCGGTGCGCAGCGCCGCCGCCCGTTCGGCCGCGCGGAGGCCGGCTTCGACGCCCGGGCGCCCGTCGGCGGGCTCGGCGCCCTCGCCGAAGGCCGTGTCGAGCGGCACGCCGCGGCGGCGGCGCAGCCGGTCGGTGGCGAGGTTCAGCGCCACGCGGGTCAGCCAGGTCGACACCTTCGCCTCGCCATCCCGCCAGCGCGGCGCCTGCCGCCAGAGCCGCAGCATCGCCTCCTGCGTCACGTCCTCTGCCTCGGCCCTGTCGCCCAGCATCCGCGTGGCGAGCGCCAGCACCCGCGGCCCCAGCCGCTCGAGCAGCGCCCGCGCGGCGTGGGCCTCGCCGGCAGCATAGGCCGCGAGCAGGTCGGCATCGCGGTCGGAGGCGCTGCGGCCATCAGCCCCCTGCCCCATCTCGCCGGTCGTCTGGTGCGGCTCCATGCCGTCTCCGGGCGCTTGCTCGAGCCATTCTCTCCCTCCTCGGCTACTCGGGCCGGGGCCGGGGGGCAACGCGCCGGCGCGCCCCCCGCGCCCCGTCCGGAGCGGCGTCGCTCACTCGCGCCAGGGGCCGCGGCCGTGCTCCATCCAGCCGAAACCGTCGCCGCCATGCCGGCCCATGCCGCCCATGCGGCCGCGCCCCTCGTGCATCTCGGCGAACTCATCGGCGCCGATCGCGCCGTCATTGTCGGCATCGAGCCGGCCGAACATGCTGTCGCCCCGCGCATCGCGGCGGGCATCGGCCCCGGCCATCAGCTCGTCGCGCGAGATCGCCTCGTCACCATCGGCGTCGAAACGTTCGAGCATCCGTGCGGCGAAGCGCGCGGCGGGCGCCTCCCGCATCTCCTGCAGGGTCACCGCGCCATCGCCGTCGGCATCCATCGCGGCGAAACGCTCGGCCAGGGCCGCGTCGCGGCGCGCCGCCATCTCCGCCTCGGTGATCCGGCCGTCGCCGTCGGTGTCGAGCGTGGCAAAGTCGGGCCGGTCGCCGCGCGGCCCCATTCCCTGAGCCTCGGCCGGCAGGGCGAGGGGCATCGTGGCGCCGAGGCCGAGGGCGATCGCGGTGGCGAGCAGGGCAGGTCTGGTCATCTTCGTCTCCTGGTCGGGTCAATGTGTTCGGTTTCGCGCCGCAAGCGCGATGCCTCTTTCACGCCGCAGCCCGCCCGTTCCGTCGCTGCGCGCGAGGATTCCTCGCGACGGCGCGGCACTCGGACGCAAACGCGAGGGCAAGGCTCGCCCCCGTCGGCCCCCTCGCCTACATGCAGGGTCACGAAGGAGCGCACCCATGCCAAGAGACGACCGGCCGCGCCACGGCCCAGCGACCGCGCCGGACAGCCATGCCGAGGCCAAGGCCGAGCACCCGGAACACGAGCGCCCGCTCGGCCAGGCGATGCGGCGCGGCTGGCGGCGGCGCTGCCCGTCCTGCGGGGCCGGCCCGGCCTTTTCGGGCTATCTCAAGGTGCGGCCCGCCTGCCCTGCTTGCGGCGAGGATCTGCACCACCAGCGGGCCGACGACGGGCCGGCCTACCTGACGATCCTGCTGGTGGGGCACCTGATGGCGCCGGTCCTGCACGTCTCGTTCGTGGCGTTCGAGCCAGACCCGCTGATCCTCGCCACGATCCTGTGCCTCGCCTTCGGCGGCCTGTCGCTGTGGCTGCTGCCGCGGATCAAGGGCGCCTTCGTCGCGCTGCAATGGGCCAAGCGGATGCACGGCTTCGGCGAGGGCCGCCCGGCCGGGGCCGGCGTCGATGGCTGAAGCGGCGCCGCCCCCGGCCGCGGGCCGCGCCGGGGCGCCCCCCGACAAGGGCGCCATCCGCGATGCCGCCACGGTGATCCTGTGGCGCACCGGCGCCGAGGGGCCCGAGGTGCTGATGGGCACCCGCGGCGCCGCGGCCGCCTTCATGCCGAACAAGGTCGTCTTTCCCGGCGGCGCGGTCGACCCGGCCGACGCCCATGTGCCGCTCGCCGGCCTGCCGGGTGCGGCGTGCCTGCGCCGGCTCGCCGACGCCCCGCGGGCGGGCGTCGCGCTCCACCCCGAGGCGCTGCTCGCCGCCGCGATCCGCGAGGTCTGGGAAGAGACCGGGCTGCTGCTCGGCAGCCCCGGCGCGTGGGAGCCGCCCCACCCCGACTGGCACGCCTTCGCCGTGACCGGCCACCGGCCCGACGCCGCCGCCTTCCGCTTCGTCTTCCGCGCGGTGACGCCGCCGGGCCGGCCGCGCCGCTTCGACGCGCGGTTCTTTCTCGTGCCGGCGGCGGCGGTCGTGGGCGATGCCGACGACTTCTCGCGCGCCGCCGAGGAACTGAGCCACCTGCACTGGATCCCGCTGGCCCGCGTGCGCGCCCACGACCTGCCCTTCATCACCGAGGTGGTGCTCGGCGAGATCGCGCCCCTGCTCGCCGCGGGCGGCGCCGCACAGGCCGGCGGCGTGCCGCTGGTGACAAACGACGACCCGGTCTCGTCGGTCGTCCGCCTGCGCTGAGGCGTCAGACCACGGCGACGAGCGCCACGAGCGAGGCGACGAGCAGCGCCATGCCCCCCAGTTCCCGCGCCGAGGGCCGCTCGCCGAACCAGACGCGCCCGAGGATCAGCCCGAAGAGCAACTCCACCTGCCCCAGCGCGAAGACGTAGGCCGCGTTGGCCTGCGCGAAGGCCGCGAACCACCCCAGCGAGCCGGCGAGCGAGGTCAGCCCCACCGCCAGCCCGGGGCGCCACGCGGCCAGCACCGCCCGCGCCTGCGCCCGGTCGCGCCAGAGAAACCACGCCGCCATCAGCGCCGTCTGCGCCGCCGTGACGATGGCCAGCGCCACCGCCGCCTGCAGCGCCACGGGGCCGTCGATCTCGAGCACCGCGCCGCGATAGCCGACGCCCGCCCCAGCGAAGAAGGCGCCAGAGGCCAGCCCGAGCGCGGTGGCGCGCGCCGCCTGCCCCCGCGCGGCGCCGGCGGGTGGGGCCGAGAGGATCGCGAGCCCGCCGAAGCCCGCGGCGAGGGCGGCCAGCGCCGGCCCGCTCACCGCGTCGCCGAGGATGAGCCAGCCGAGAGCGGCGGTCTGAAGCACCTCCGATTTCTTGAAGGTCAGGCCCACGGCGAAGGCGCGGAAGCGGAACAGGGCGACGACGCAGACCGTCGCGAGGATCTGTGCCACGCCGCCCGCCAGCGCGAAGGTCCAGAACCGCGCAGAAAGGGCGGGCAGCGCCGTGCCCGTCGCCGCGAACCAGAGCGCGAGAGCGAGGCCGAGCGGCGGCGCCAACCACAGGAAGCGCGCCCAGGTGGCACCGGTGGCCGACAGGCCGGCGCCCCCCGGCGCGGGCGCGGTCAACCGCTTCTGCAGCGCGAAGCGGATCGACTGGAAGAAGGCGGCGGCGAGGGTGGCGGCGATCCACGGCTCCATGCCCCGCCTGTCGCATGGCCCGGCCCGGTGAGGAAGGGCGCCCGGCGCAGGCCCGCCGCCGCCCGGCGTCGAAGGGCGTGCGGGCTTGGCGCCGGGTGCGCGTGGCGAGGGGGTGCGGGCGTAGCGCGAGCGAGGGCGCTCAGCCCCAGGGGCCGCGCCGCCCGCCGCCTGCATCGCCGCCCCTCACGCCCGAGTGGCGGCGGCGCCCGGCAGACGGGATGACCGTGCGCGTGTAGGATGCCTCCGGGTGCGGCGGGTGGCCATGGGTCTGCCGCCAGTAGGCCGGCCCGCCCCGCCGCAGGAAGACCGGCAACACCAGCGCGATGCCGGCGAGAAAGCCCCCCGCATGCGCCCAGTAGGCCACCCCTCCCGCGCCCTCCGGCGTCGCCGCACCCGAGACGATCTGCGTTCCGAACCAGAAGGCCAGGACGATCCACGCCGGTATGGGCACGATCCTGAAGAAGAGAAGGATGACGAACAGAATGTCGACCCGCGCCCTGGGGAAGAACAGCAGGTAGGCCCCCATCACGCCCGCGATCGCCCCGGAGGCCCCGACCAGCGGCACCGGCGAGGCCGGCTCGGCCGCGACATGGGCATAGCTCGCCGCGACGCCGGCGACCGTGTAGAAGGCGGCGAAGCCGACATGGCCGAGCTCGTCCTCCATGTTGTCGCCGTAGATCCAGAGAAACAGCATGTTCCCCGCGAGGTGGAGCCAGCCCCCGTGCAGGAACATCGACGTGATCGCCGAGAGGATCGTCGCATCGGCCGGGATCAGGCCGAAGGTGACATAGACCAGACCGACCGTCCGCTCGTCCTGCCCCAGCCCCTGGTAGGACAGGAAGATCAGGATGTTGGCCGCGATCAACAGCCAAGTGACCCAGGGTGTCCGCCCCGAGGGGTTGTGATCGCGGATCGGGAAGAAGAACATGGCGCGCAAGCTACGGCACGGGCCGGCGCGGTCAATAGCGGGCCGCGGCGGCTTGACGCGGCTTCGTGCCGCCGCACCTTGAGCGCCATGATACGCCGCGCCCCTCCCGCGCCGCGCCCCGCGCTTCGGGGCGCGGCAGCACCGCTCCTGCATCGCGCAATCGCGCTCGCGCTCACCCTGTGCTCTGCAACGGTCGCGGCCAGCCAGCCGGCCGGGGCGGAGTGCCCGCCCGCCACCCCCGACGCGGCGGAGGAGTCGCGCCTGATCGACGCGCTGCGCGCCGCGCCCGACGCGGCCGCCGCCCGCAAGTTCAACGCCGCGCTCTGGGCGCTCTGGACGGATGCCCCCGACGCAAGGGCCCAGGCGCTCCTCGACCGCGGCATGGCCCGCCTGCGCCTCGGCGACCTCGCCACGGCCCTGAGGGCCCTGGACGAGCTGGTCGCCTATTGTCCCGACTACGCCGAGGGCTACAACCAGCGCGCCTTCGCCCGCTATCTCGCGGGCGACTACGCCGCGGCGCTGAGCGATCTCGACGCCGCGCTCGCACGCAGCCCCCGGCATGTCGGCGCGCTGTCTGGCAAGGCGCTGTCGCTGATGGGGCTGGGTCAGGACCGCAAGGCCCTCGCCGCGCTGGAGGCGGCGCTCGCCCTCAACCCCCACCTGTCCGAGCGCGCCCTCCTGCCGGTGCTGAAGGAACGGCTCGGCGCGGAAGACCTCTGAAGCCACCCTGCAGGGCCGCGCACCTGCCAATGCGCCGCCAGGGCGGGGGCCCAAGCCCACCGACCCACTGGCAGACAGCGCCCCGCCGTGCCATGCCTTGCGGCATGCACGTCGCGGGCGTGGCGGAACGGTAGACGCATGGCACTTAAAATGCCTGGGGCGACAGCCCGTGTGGGTTCGACTCCCACCGCCCGCACCATTAAGGATCGGGCGGTGTCAGCAAACCGTGTTGATTCGCCCTTTGTTCTTGTCCGTCAGTAGAGTAGGATCGGCGGCTTCTGAGCCTGCCGGAGACCTGCCATGCCCCGCTTCGATTCGACCGAGTTCGGCCGCCTGCTTGCCCGTCCGACACCGCAGGAA
>NZ_QPLK01000006.1 GCF_003340565.1 Rhodovulum sp. 12E13
GTCCGCCTCTACAACGGCCAGCTGCCGCAATCCGTCCTGAAAGGCCGAACGCCCATCGAGGCGCTCAAGGACTGGCATCGCCAGAAGCCGGAACTATTCAAGAAGCGGCCGTACAATCACGCGGGATGCGACACCTAGGTAAATGGCCCGCGCAATCGCGATTAGCAGAAGGCCAAAGAAAACAAGGTGAAGCTTCGATGCCAAATCCAGCCCAAATGCTGAAGGCGAACTTCTTGTTACGGTCTCGAAGCCAAAGTGATCGGTGAGGAGATCATTCAAGAAGATCAGGTATCCGGCAGCAGTTGCAAAAACAGACGACTTGGCAATTCCATTTTCGAAGAGCCAAAAATAGTCGCTCCATGAAAATCGATATATGCGCCAATAAAGCCAGCCGCACCTCTCTGAAAGCCAGAGGGGATTGTCAAATGAGTCTCGAAAGCGGCGATACAGCATTTCGTGTCATCCGAGTAAAGACACTGACTTAAACATCCAGCTCCTCCACGAACCGTGCGTTCTCGCTGATATACTGGAACCGCAGCTCGGGCTTCTTGCCCATCAGGCGCTCCACGAGGTCGCCGGTCTCGCCGGGCTCGTCCTCGTCGATCGAGACGCGGATCAGGCGGCGGGTGGCCGGGTCCATCGTCGTTTCCTTGAGGTCCTTGGCGTCCATCTCGCCGAGGCCCTTGAAGCGCGACACCTCCACCTTGCCCTTGCCGCCGAGGCCGCGCTCGAGGCATGCCTCGCGCTCGGCCTCGTCGAGGCAGTAGACGCGCCGCGCCCCCTGCGTCAGCCGGTAGAGCGGCGGGCAGGCGAGGTAGAGGTGGCCGGCATCGACCATCGGCCGCATCTGCGTGAAGAAGAAGGTCATCAGCAGCGCCGCGATATGGGCGCCGTCCACGTCGGCGTCGGTCATGATGATGACCTTGTCGTAGCGCAGGTCGTCGAGCCGGAACTTCGTGCCGAGCCCGGTGCCGAGCGCCTGGGTCAGGTCGCTGATCTCGGCGTTGCTGCCCAGCTTTGACGAAGCCGCGCCGATCACGTTGAGGATCTTGCCGCGCAGCGGCAGCAGCGCCTGCGTCTCGCGGTTGCGCGCGGCCTTGGCCGAGCCCCCGGCCGAATCGCCCTCGACGATGAACAGCTCCGTGCCCTCGCGGGAGGTCGCCGTGCAGTCGACCAGCTTGCCGGGCAGGCGCAGCTTCTTGGTGGCCGACTTGCGCGCCGTCTCCTTCTCCTGCTTGCGGCGCAGCCGTTCCTCGGCGCGCAGCACGAGGAAGTCGAGGATGGCGCCGGCGGCCTTCGGGTCGGCCGCGAGCCAGGTGTCGAACCGGTCGCGCACAGCGCCCTCGACCATGCGGGCCGCTTCGCTCGTGGCCAGCCTGTCCTTCGTCTGGCCCACGAACTCGGGCTCGCGGACGAAGCAGGAGACCAGCGCGCACCCGCCCGTGACCAGGTCGTCGCGGGTGATCTGCGCGGCCTTCTTCACGTTCGCGCGCTCGCCATAGGCCTTTACCCCCTTCAGGATCGCCGCCCAGAAGCCCTGCTCGTGCGTGCCGCCCTCGGGCGTGGGCACCGTGTTGCAGTAGGAGTGCAGGAACCCGTCGCGCGCGGGCGTCCAGTTGATCGCCCATTCGACCGAGCCGGGCTGGCCGAACCTGTCGGCGAACTCGACCTTGCCGGCGAAGGGCCGCTCGGCATAGGTCGTCGCGCCGCCGAGGCTCTCGGCGAGGTAGTCGGCCAGCCCGCCGGGGAAGCGGAACGTCGCCTCCATCGGCGTGTCGCCGTCCTCGAGCGCCGATTTCCACCGGATCTCGACGCCGGAGAAGAGGTAGGCCTTGGAGCGCGCCATCTTGAAGAGGCGCGACGGCTTGAAGCGCTGGTGGCCGAAGATTTCTTCGTCGGCATGAAACGTCACCGTCGTCCCGCGCCGGTTGGGCGCGGGCCCGGCCTTCTCCACCGGGCCCTGCGGCACCCCGCGGGCGAAGTCCTGCACCCAGAGCTCGCGGTTCCGCGCCACCTCGACGCGCAGGTGATCGGA
This sequence comes from Rhodovulum sp. 12E13, assembly GCF_003340565.1. GTDB lineage: Bacteria > Pseudomonadota > Alphaproteobacteria > Rhodobacterales > Rhodobacteraceae > HLUCCA09. Next base: position 2,036 of record NZ_QPLK01000006.1, read on the forward strand.
CAGCGCGTTGACCACCGACACGCCGACGCCGTGCAGGCCGCCGGAGGTCTGGTAGGCCTTGCCGGAGAACTTGCCGCCCGCGTGCAGCGTGCAGAGGATCACCTCGAGCGCCGACTTGTCGGGGAACTTCGGATGCGGGTCGACGGGGATGCCCCGGCCGTTGTCGCGGATCGTCACGCTGTCGTCGGCCGACAGCTCCACCTCGATGCGGGTGGCGTGGCCGGCCACCGCCTCGTCCATCGCGTTGTCGAGCACCTCGGCCACCAGGTGGTGCAGCGCGCGCTCGTCGGTGCCCCCGATATACATGCCGGGGCGCTTGCGAACAGGCTCCAGCCCCTCCAGCACCTCGATGGAGGAGGCATCGTAGCCCTGGGGCTCCTGCCCCGACAATAGATCGTCCGGCATGGGATCACTGCTCTTGTTGCCTCTGGCCGCAGACTACGCCACATCTGGTGGGCGAGCAAAGGGTGGCCAGCCGCGCGCGATCTTTCACGAGACGGATCGCACCGGATTTTCGTACGAAGGCTCGCGGCGTGGCGAAGGAAGGATCGAGGTTCATGTGGAACGAGCGTTACGCCGGTGAGGACTACCTGTTCGGGACGGAGCCGGCCGCGTTCCTCGTCGCGCAGGCCGAGCACCTGCCCGATGCCGCGCGTGTGCTCTGCGTGGCCGACGGGGAGGGGCGCAACTCCACCTGGCTCGCCGCTCGGGGCCACGTCGTCACCGCCTTCGATCCGGCGCCCAACGCGCTCGCCAAGGCGCGCAGGCTGGCCGCGGCGCGGGGCGTGACGGTCGACATGCGCGAGGCGGGCGTCGAGAACTGGCCATGGGAGGAGGACGCGGTCGATGCCGTCGTGGCCATCTTCATCCAGTTCGCGCCGCCCGACCTGCGCGCGCGTCTCTTCGCCGGCATGGCGCGCACGATCCGGCCTGGCGGCGTGCTGCTCCTGCACGGCTACGCGCCCCGTCAGGTCGGCTATGGCACCGGCGGGCCGCCGCAGGCGGAGAACATGTATACCCTGCCGCTGCTGCACGCGGCCTTCCCCGGCTGGGCGGTGCTGCACGAGGCCGATTATGACGCCGAGATCGACGAGGGGCGCGGCCATTCGGGGCGCTCGGCGCTGGTCGATTTCGTCGCGCGGCGCCCCGCCTGAGACAGGCGGAATTCCACCGCCCCCCCCACCTGCGCGCATTGCCGCAGGAGGCCCGCGCCGCTATGCTCCCGGCCATGACGCCCCGCCTCGCACCGGTCGCCGCGCTTGTCCTCGCCGTGCCACTCGGGGTGGCCTCTGCCGGGCCGGCCCATGCGCACCCCCACATCTTCGTCGATACCGGCGTGACGCTGATCCATGACGAGCGCGGGCGCCTGACCGCCTTGCGCATCTCATGGACGTACGACGAGCTGTTCTCGCTCCTGATGCTCGAGGATCTCGGCCTCGATGCCGATTACGACGGCGTCCTTTCGCAGGAAGAGACCGACGCGCTGCAGGGCTTCGACATGGACTGGCCCGAATGGTACGAGGGCGATGTCTATCTCGAGGCGTCGGGCACCCCCGTGGCCCTCGGCCCGCCCGAACCCGGCCCCTCGGGGCTGCTGCCCAATGGCATGCTCACCTCGACGCATACCCGCCGGCTCGAGCGGCCGGTCGATGGCGCGGAAGAGAGCGTGGTGGTCAAGGTCTACGACCCGACCTTCTACACCGCCTACTCGATCCTGCCGCAGCAGGTATCGAGCGAGGCGCCCGGCTGCACCACCGCCGTCTTCACACCCGATCTCGATGCCGCCTACGCCTATCTCGATGCCGCTCTGGAGGAGCTCGGCGCGAGTATCGACGATCCCTTCGTCGAGCAGGACTTTCCGCCCGTCGGCGACCGCTTCTCCGAAGAGGTGCGTCTCACCTGCGAGAAGGCGGACGGGTGAGCGCGCCGCCTGACGTCGCCGCGCCGGAGCAGGCCGCCGCCGCCACGCGGGCCACGCCGCGGGGCAGGGGCTGGCGCCGTGCCGCGGGGCTTGCCGTGCTCGTGGCGGCGGCCACACTCGCCTTGTTCTGGGCGGGCGACGGATTCGACCGGCTGGCGCGTTGGGCCGCCGAGGGGCAGCGCGCCTTCCAGAACGCGATGGCGGGGGGGCTGCGCGCGATAAAGGGCGGGCAGCCCGGCGCGGTGGCGACGCTCATGGGCCTCTGCTTCGCCTACGGTTTCTTTCACGCGGTCGGGCCGGGGCACGGCAAGATCCTGATCGGGGGCTACGGGCTCGGTCGCCGGGTGCCGGTGCGCCGGCTCGCCGGCCTCGCCATCGCCTCGTCGCTGGCGCAGGCGGCGACGGCGGTGGGGCTGGTCTATGTCGGCGTTCTCGTCTTCGACTGGTCGCGCGAGCGGATGACGTGGATCGCCGACCACGCGCTGGAGCCGCTCAGCTACGCCGCCATCGGTGCGATCGGCCTCTACCTGCTGATGCGCGGCGGGGGGCGGCTGGCCCGGGCGGTGCGGCCGGTGACGGCCGGAAGCGGCGCGCATGGCCACCACCACGACCACAGCGACCGCCACGGCCATGCCTGCGAGAGCTGCGGCCACGCCCACGGGCCGAGCCCGGAGCAGGCGGCCGGGATCCGCTCCTGGCGCGACGCGGCGTTGCTGATCGGTGGGATCGCCATTCGCCCCTGCACCGGCGCGCTGTTTCTCCTGATCCTGACCTGGCGGATGGACATCGTCGCGGCCGGCATCGCCGGCACCTTTGCCATGGGGCTCGGCACGGCCTCGGTCACGGTCGCGGTCGCCCTCGCCTCGGTCTCGATGCGCGAGGGGGCGCTGATGGCGCTCTCGGAGGGTCGTGCGCTGCGGGTGGGGCTGCCGGTGCTGGAAGTGGCAGCCGGCGCGCTCGTGGCGCTCGTCGCCGGCCAGCTCCTTCTGCGCGCGATCTGAGCGGGGGCGGGCGGCGCATCGCCTTTGGGGCGCAGCCGGCGCTTGCCGGATGCTGCAGGCGGGCGTAGAGGCCGGACCATGCCCGCCACGCCGCTTTCCCGCCGCGCCCATGCGCGGGCCATCCTGACCCTCGGCCTGCCGCTGATCGGCGGGCATCTCGCGCAGTTCGCCATCGGCGTGACCGACACGGTCATGCTCGGCTGGTACGGGGTGGAGACGCTGGCAGCGGGCGTGCTCGCCCATTCCGTCTTCTTCGTGTTCTTCATCATGGGGTCGGGCTTCGCCTGGGCGGTGATGCCGCTCGTCGCGGCCGAGCAGGCCAACGACGGCGGCGAGACCCAGGTGCGACGGGTCACGCGGATGGGGCTGTGGCTGTCGACGCTCTTCGCTGCGCTCTGCCTGCCGGTGATGCTCTTCTCCGAGCCGCTGCTGCTCGCGCTGGGTCAGGCGGAGCCGGTGGCCGAGCGCGCCGCGGACTACCTCGCCATCGCCGGCTGGGGGCTTTTCCCCGCGCTCGTCGTGATGGTGCTCAAGAGCTACCTCGCCGCGCTCGAGCGCACCCAGGTCGTGCTGTGGACGACGGTGATCGCCGCCGTCGCCAACGCGCTGGTCAACTGGCTGCTGATCTTCGGCAACTGGGGGTTTCCGGAGCTCGGCGTGCGGGGCGCGGCCTACGCCTCGGTCGCGGTGCAGATCGTCTCGCTCGCCGTGCTGATCCCCTACGCGGTGGCGCGGTTTCCCGATCATGCGATCTTCGTGCGGCTCTGGCGGGCCGACCGGGAGGCGTTCGGACAGGTCTTCCGGCTGGGCTGGCCGATCGGGCTGACCAACCTCGCCGAGGTCGGCATGTTCTCGGCCTCGGCGATCCTCGTGGGCTGGCTCGGCGCGGTCCCGCTCGCCGCCCACGGGATCGCGCTGCAGGTGGCGACGGCCTTCTTCATGGTGCACATGGGGCTGTCGAACGCGGCGACGATCCGCGCCGGGCAGGCGCTGGGGCGGCACGACATCGCGGGCCTCGCTCGCGGCGGGCAGGTGGCGGTCGGCCTGTCGTTCGGCGTGGCGGCGGTGACGACGGTGATCTACCTCGCGTTCCCGGAGCCGCTGATCGGCCTCTTCCTCGACCCCGACGAGCCCGCGCGACCCGAGATCCTCGCGCTCGGCGTGACGCTGCTCGCGCTCGCGGCGGCGTTCCAGGCGGTCGACGGGGCGCAGGTGGTGGCGATCGGCCTGCTGCGGGGCGTTCAGGACACGCGGGTGCCGATGGTCATGGCCGCGCTCGCCTACTGGGGCGTGGGCCTGCCGGCGAGCTGGGTGGCGGGCTTCGCGCTCGGCTGGGGCGCGGCGGGGGTCTGGACGGGTCTCGTGCTGGGGCTCGCAACGGCGGCGGTGCTGCTTCTGCACCGGTTCTTCCGGGTGACCGTGCCGGCGCTCCGCGCGGGTGCCGCGCCTCCCGACGCGGGTGGCGGGCCGGGCGGCAGAGGCGCGGGCGGGCGTCCGAACGACGCCCTGCCGGGCGCGGTCGCCCCCGCGGCGCAGAAACAGGGCTGAGGGCGAGATACCCGCCCGTCGAGACGGACCGCCGTTTCGAGGGCGTCGTCACATGCCGCCGGAGGCGAGTGCAAAAGGAAGCGCCCCGAAGCATCGCTGCTCCGGGGCGGACTCTTTCATGGTCAGGCAAGGGCCTTTGGGGCGTGCCGCGGTTCGGGGCCGAGCCCCGGCTCCGCGCACACCGGCCTCAGGTCGGCTCCGGCTCCATCCCGCCGGTGTCGTCGCCCGGCTTGGACTTGGGCTTCTTGGTCTTGGGGATCGCGGTGATGGAGGGGGCCGACGGCGCGGGCGCATCGTCGTCGTCGTCGCCGCGGTGGATCGGCTCGCCCTTCATCGCCTTGAGGATCTCGGGGCCGGTCAGCGTCTCGTATTCGAGCAGCGCCTCGGCCAGCCGGTGATGCTCGTCGGCGTGCTCGGTCAGGATGCGCTTGGCCTCGGCATAGCCCTCGTCCACCAGCTTGCGCACCTCTTCGTCGATCTTCTCCTGCGTCTCGGGGCTGACATTGCCGCCGCCCGAGTAGCTGCCGAGATAGCTCTGCTGCTCGTTGGCGTAATCGACGTTGCCGAGCGCGTCGGAAAAGCCGAACTGCGTGACCATGGCGCGGGCGATCTTGCTGACCTGCTGGATGTCCGAGGCCGCGCCCGAGGTGATGTTCTCCTTGCCGAAGATCAACTCCTCGGCGACCTTGCCGCCCATCGCCATGGCGATCTTGGATTTGTACTTGGTGTAGGTCACCGAGTACTGGTCGCGCTCGGGCAGCGAAAGCACGAGGCCCAGCGCCCGCCCGCGGGGGATGATCGTCGCCTTGTGGATGGGATCGTGCTGGGGGACGTAGAAGCCCACCACCGCGTGGCCCGCCTCGTGATAGGCGGTCAGCTTCTTTTCGTCCTCGGTCATGACCATCGACCGCCGCTCGGCCCCCATCATGACCTTGTCCTTGGCGTTCTCGAAATCCTCCATCGTCACGAAGCGCCGGCCGACCCGCGCGGCCATGAGCGCCGCCTCGTTGACGAGGTTGGCGAGGTCGGCGCCCGAGAAGCCGGGCGTGCCGCGGGCGATGATCCGCAGGTCGACATCGGGGCCGAGCGGCACCTTGCGGGCATGGACGCCGAGGATCTTCTCGCGGCCCTTCACGTCGGGGTTGGGCACCTGCACCTGCCGGTCGAAGCGGCCGGGGCGCAGCAGCGCGGGGTCGAGCACGTCGGGCCGGTTGGTGGCGGCGACGATGATGATGCCCTCGTTCGCCTCGAAGCCGTCCATCTCGACGAGGAGCTGGTTGAGCGTCTGCTCGCGCTCGTCGTTGCCGCCGCCATAGCCAACGCCCCGCGAGCGGCCGACCGCGTCGATCTCGTCGATGAAAACAATGCAGGGCGCATTCTTCTTGGCCTGCTCGAACATGTCGCGCACGCGGCTGGCGCCGACACCCACGAACATCTCGACGAAGTCGGAGCCCGAGATGGTGAAGAACGGCACGCCCGCCTCGCCCGCCACGGCGCGTGCCAGCAGCGTCTTGCCGGTGCCCGGCGGGCCGACGAGCAACGCGCCCTTGGGGATCTTGCCGCCCAGCCGCGAGAATTTCTGCGGGTTGCGCAGGAACTCGACGATCTCTTCGAGGTCGTCCTTCGCCTCGTCGATGCCGGCCACGTCGTCGAAGGTGACGCGGCCCTGCTTCTCGGTCAGCAGCTTGGCCTTGGACTTGCCGAAGCCCATGGCGCCGCCGCGCCCGCCGCCCTGCATCCGGTTCATCAGGAACAGCCAGATGCCGATCAGCAGGATGAAGGGCAGGAGCGTGCCGAGATAGGCCAGGATCCCGTTCTGCTGCTGCGGCTCGGCCACCACCTCGACATCCTGCGAGATCAGCCGATCGGCCACGTCGACATCCTGCGGCTTGACCGTGCTGTACATCGTGCCGTCGTTGCCGCGCACGCTCAGGCGCTCGCCGTCGATCGTGACCTGCGCCACGTCGCCGTCATCCACCATCTGCACGAACTCGGAATAGCTGAGCGTGCGGGCGGACATGGTCGCCTGGTTGCCGCTGAACAGGTTGAACAGGGCAAGGATCAAAAGGAAGAGGACGACCCAGAATGCAATGGAACGGGCGTTTCCCAAGAGAGAGCTCCTTCGGTTCGGGCGCGCATCGGAGACGCGGGCGCCGGCGTGGCGCTTGTGCAGCAAGATAGAGACGTGACGCCCCGGTTCAATGTGAAAGAAGCGTGGCGAGGCAGTCGTCGACTGTAAAAGCCGGTTGACACGTCCAGCCCTCGCCCAGCCCGGCGAGCGGCGCGGCCACCAGCCGATCGCCATGCCACAGGGCCGGGCTCGCCATCAGGCTCTCGCGCGGGGGGCGGGCGTGGCCGGTGTCGGGCAGGGGGCCGAGGGCCCGTTGTCCGAGGGCGCGCACGGTGTCGGCACGCGCCGCGCCCTCGGTCCGCTCGAGTTGCCAGAACCCGTCCCACAGGGCGTCGGGCGGGCTCTCGAGTGCCGCAACGGCGGCATATTCGCGCGCGATGCGGATGGTGCCGCGCCGCACGCTCACGAAGCATCCGTGCAGCGTGCCGCCCCGCCCGCGCACCAGCCCCTCGGCCAGCGCGCGCAGCGGGCGGTAGCGCGGGCGGTAGGGCGAATGCGCCCGCCAGCGCAGCAGGTGCGCAAGCAGGCGATGGCGGATCTCGGCCGGCTGCGTGGCGAACGCTTCCTGCGGGAGCGTCAGGTCGCCCCTGTCCAGCGCGAGCGACGACGCGGCGACGTGTCGCGTCATCTCTTCCAGCGCCGCGCGGGCGTCGGCCATGCGCGCCGCGGTCTCGGCCAGCCGCGCGTCGTCGAGCCCCAGCGCCGCGAGCGCCCGCCGCGTGCGCACCCGGTCGAAGGCGGGGTCGTCGTTGGTGGGGTCGTCGGCCCAGGCCTGCCCGCGGGCGTTCAGCTCCTGGCGCAGGGCATATCGCTCGACGTCGAGCAGGGGGCGGAGAAACCGCACACCGTCGGCGACCCGTTCCTCGGCCATCGCCGCCAGCCCGTCGACGCCCGAGCCGCGGGCGAGCCGCATCAGGAGCGTCTCGGCCTGGTCGTTGCGGGTGTGGCCGAGCAGCACGGCGGCCAGCCCCTCGCGCACAGCCCATCCCGCCAGCAGGGAAAAGCGGGCGCGGCGCGCGGCGTCCTGCAGGTTGCCCTTCCGGTCCCACTGCCAGACGAGCACCCGGTGGGGCAGGCCGAGCGCCCGCGCGGCATTGGCCACCATCCGCGCCTCGTCGGCCGCCTCCGGCCGCAGGCCATGATCGACCGTCACCGCCTCGAGCCGCGTGCCCCGCGCCGAGGCCCAGTCGGCGGCGAGGGCCATCAACGCCATGCTGTCGGAGCCGCCCGACACCGCGAGGCCCAGCGCCTCCGGCGCGGCGCCGGGAAAGGCGCGGGCGAGGGCGGTGGCGAAGGCCTCCTTCGGCCCCGGGTCAGCCGCAGCCAAGGCGGGAGAGCTCGGCGGCGGCCTGCCCGGCCGCGTCGCTGCCGGGGAAGCGCGACTGCACTTCGCCGAGCGTCACGCAGGCATCCTGCGTCTGGCCGAGCGCGCCCAGCTTCTGCCCCAGCGCGAGCAGCGCGGCGGGCGCGTTCGGCCCCGACGGCGCCTGGCTGAACGCCTCGAGAAAGGCGCGCGCCGCATCGGCCGTCTGCCCCAGCGCGTCGAGCGCGCGACCGCGCAGGAAATGCGCCTCGCCCGTCAGCGGCCCCCCGGGATAGGTCTGCACGTGCCGGGCGAAGAGGCGCGCGGCCTCGGCGTTGTCGCCCGCCTCGAGCGCGGCGCGGGCGCGCTCGAAATCCTCGCGCTCGCCCACGGCCATCTGCGGACCGTCGCTCTCGGGCGCGGGCGTGATCGCGGGCGGCGGCGCCTCGGGCACCGGCCCGCCCAGCGTCGGCGTGTCGCGGAGGGCGCCGATGTCGCAAGACGGCTCGAGCTCGCAGAGGCGGAATTCGAGATCGCCGATCCGGTTCGTGCCGTCCTGCACGACCTGCTGGATGCGGAACGACAGCTCCTCCGCCCGCGCGGTCAGCCGCTGCAGCTCCTGCTCGATCAGGTCCACCCGCTCGATCAGGCTGCCCGACGCCTGCGGCACGCCCGGCCCGCCGGTCGTCGACAGCTCGCGGTTGAGCCGCTGGATCTCGACGTAAAGCGCCGCGAGATCCTGGCGGATGTCGGCCAGAGTCCCTCCGTCCTGCGCGGGAGCGGTTCCGGGCAGGGCACAGGCGGCGGCGATCAGCAGGGCGGCAGCGCGGCGCATCGGCGTCTCCTCAGCTGCCCGCGCCGGCCTCGAGCACCGTCACCGCGCGGCGGTTCTGGCGGTAGCAGCTCTCGTCGGAGCAGACCGCGATCGGCCGCTCCTTGCCGTAGGAGACGGTGCGCAGGCGAGTGCCGGCGACGCCCTGGCCGATCAGGTATTCCTGCACGGAATTGGCCCGGCGGGCGCCGAGCGCGAGATTGTATTCGCGGGTGCCCTGCTCGTCGGCGTGACCCTCGATGATGGCGCGGTATTCGGGGTTCTGCGACAGCCAGCGCGCCTGTGCCGACAGGGTGTTCCGTGCCACCGAGGTGAGCGACGACTGGTCGACCTCGAACAGCACGCGGTCGCCGACGGTCTCGCGGAAATACTGTGGCGAGTTGGGCGCGGCGGTCGCCTGCGCGCCTGCGCCGGGGCCGCCCGCGCCCCCTGCGCCGCCGAAGCCGCCGGGATTGGCGCAGGCCGAGAGGGCCAGCGCGCCGACAAGGAGCGCCGCGCGGACGACCGGCCGGCGGAGGGGATGGTGGCTCTGGGGTGCCATGGTGCCTGTCCTGTTCTTGTCTGCTTCGTGACTGCCGTGTCTCCGCGCCGCCCGCGGCGCGACCGTTTCCGAACAGTTAACATTTGCCCGCCGCCAAGGAAATGCTCGTCACGCCGGGGTGCGCTGTTCCGGGCGCCAGCTGTCGCTCGCCTCGCGGGAATGGCGGCGTGCTCCCGCTGACCGTCCAGCGCCGCCGCACCCGCCGCACCCGCCGCAGCGGGCGCCGGACCCGACCGGAGGAGCGCCCGCTCGGCGCGAGGGAGGGCGGAAGCCTCCCTTGCCCGATCGCGCCGCGCTGCGCCTCCATCACGGCAGGAGCGGCGACCATGCAGGGTCGGAGGCGGGGCCGGGCGTGGGCACGCGCTTGAGGTTCCGCCCCGACACGTCGACCGAGTAGATCGCGGGCTGCGCCTCGGCGCCCGCCCCCTGCCGGGTGAACATGATGACCCGACCGTTCGGCGCCCATGTCGGGCCTTCGTCGAGGAACGAGGCGGTCAGCAGCCGCTCTTCCGATCCGTCGGTGCGCATCACGCCGATGTGGAACCGCCCCGATGCCTGCTTGGTGAAGGCGATGAGATCGCCCCGCGGCGACCAGACCGGCGTGCCGTAGCGGCCCGGGCCGAAGCTGATGCGCCGGGCCTCTCCCCCGGAGGCGGGCATGACGTAGATCTGCGGCGTGCCCGAGCGGTCGGACTCGAACACGATCCGCGAGCCGTCGGGCGAGAAGGAGGGCGCGGTCTCGATCGAGGGCGCCTCGGTCAGGCGCACCGCCTGCCCGCCGCCGAGCGAGCGCGCGAAAAGGTCGGTGTTGCCCCCGCGCGAGGCGGAATAGACCACCCGGCTGCCGTCGGGCGAGAAGCGCGGCGAGAAGGTCATCGTGCCCGCCTCGTCGGCCAGCACCTGCCGCCGCACCGTGCCCACGTCGAGCAGGTAGATCTGTGGAAAGCCCGTCTCGTAGCTGGTGTAGAGCACGCGGTCGCCCGTGGGCGAGAAGCGCGGCGCGAGCACCAGCGTCGCGTCGTCGGTCAGGAACTGCACGTTCGCGCCGTCGTAATCCATGATCGCCAGCCGCTTGCGGCGCGCGTCCTTCGGCCCCTCTTCGCTCACGAAGACCACGCGGCTGTCGAAATAGCCGCCCTCGCCGGTGATGCGCGAATAGACCTGGTCGGCCACCTTGTGCGCGATCCGGCGCCAGGCCTGCGTGGTGCCCCCCAGCCGCAGGCCCTGGCCCAGCTCGGTGCCCGCGAAGACGTCATGCAGGCGGAACTTGGTCTCGACGCGCCCGTCGGCGCCGACGCTGACCGCGCCGACGATCAGCGCCTGCGCGTTGATCGCCTTCCAGTCGGAATAGGCCACCGGCTGCTCGAACGACGCGACCCGCGCGATATGCGCCTCGGCCGGGATCTCGCGGAACAGGCCGGTGCCCACGAGGTCGGCCGCGACGACACGGGTGATGTCGCGGGCGATCTGCTCGGCGGCGGCGTTCTCGGCCACGAAGACCGGCACCGCGAAGGGCAGGGGCTCGACCACGCCCTCGGTGATCTCGATGCGCAGCGGACCGTCCTGCGCGGGGGCCGGCGTGGCGAGCCAGACCGCCAGCAGGCCGAGGATGGCCATGCCCGACAGGCCGAGCTTCGACAGGAGGGTGGCGAGGACGAATCTCAGGAGAAACATGGCGGCCCCTTTCGCTGGCACCGGTCTTGTAGGGGAAACGGGCGGGGGATGCAGGCCATCGCGCTTACCGCAGCCTCATTTCTTCGGGGTTGAAGACCATCTCGATCTGCTCCCACCGGGCATATTTCTCGGCCGGCAGGTCGTAGCCGCCGCGCTGGCAGCGCAGGATCGCGCGCCGGGCCGACTGGAAGGCCGACTGGATCGCCGCGTCGGACCCGCCCGACGCCTCGAGCATCCGCAGGGTGCCGTCGATCACGGTGCCGTCCGGGCTCATCCGCATGCCGACGGTGACGGTGACGTTCGCCGCCTCCGAGCCGACATCGACCACCCAGCACTCCTGAACGGCCAGCCTCAGCGCGTCGCGCTCTCCGGCCGTCATCGGCGGGCCGGGGTCGCCCGTGGCGGCCCCGCCGCCGGCGACCGCTTCGGCAACGGCATCGGCAATCGCGTCGGCCTGCGGGTCGGCTGGCGGTTCCGGTTCGGGCTCGGGCTCGGGCTCCGGCTCTTGCCGGGCGACCGGGTCCGGCTCGGGCTCGGGTGCGGGCGCGGGGCGGTCGGGCCGGGTGCGCGGGCGGGGCGTGGCGGTCGGCGCGAGCGCGATCTGCTGCGCACCGCCTTCCTCGGTCGCCTCGGTCACGATCCGCGTCGTCGCGGCCTCGGGTGCCTCCGCCTCCTGCGGCTCGGCCGGCTCGGGCGGCGTCTCGTCGGCGGGCACGGGCTCGGCCGCCTCCTGCACCTCGGGCGCCACGGCCACGTCCCGCTCTGGGCGGTCGGCCGGGCGGGGGGCGACGCGGGGCGCCGGCGTCGGCGTGTCGCCCGGCTCTGGCGCCAGCACTGCGCCCGCGTCGTCGGGCACGGACGGGGCCGGGTCGGCCTCGGGCGCGGCGGGCTCGGCCTCCGGCTCCGGTTGTGGCTCCGGTTGTGGCTCCGGCTCGGGCAGAGGATCCGGCTCCGGTTGTGGCTCCGGCGCATCCTCGGGGTCCGCCCCGAGGCTCGGCGTGCCGCTGCCCGACCGCTCGACCAGCGCGGCGAACTCCGCCCCCGAGATCACCGAGACCTCGGTGACCTGCATCGCCTCGTCGAAATCGCCCGAGAAGATGCCCGCCACCAGCGCCCAGAGCACCAGCGCCCCGTGCGCCCCGCCGGAGATCTTGAGGGCAGTTGTCAGTTCCATGGCGGCTCAGCCGTCCCGCCCGTCGAGGCGCGGGCCGCCCGTGTCGGTGACCAGCCCGATGTCGTTGAAGCCGCCGGCATTGAGCGCGCCCATCACCTGCATCACCCGCTCGTAGGGGATCGCCCCGTCTGCCCGAAGGAAGATACGGGTGTCGGCGCGCTCGGCCGCCACCGCCTGCAGGCGGGGCACCAGCTCGCCCTGCCCGACCTCGGTCGTCATGATCGCCACGCCACCATCGGCCGTGAGGGTCACGGTCAGCGGCTCTTCCGTGATGCTCGGCAGTGCTTCGGCGGCCGTCTCGGGCAGGCGCACGGGCACGCCCACGGTCAGCAGCGGCGCCGCCACCATGAAGATGATCAGGAGCACCATCATCACGTCGACGAACGGCGTGACGTTGATCTCGGCCATCGCCTGGGTGCGCCCCCGGCGCCGGCGGCGCGATCCGCTCGCGCCGCCACTCCGGCTGCCCGACATCGCCATGTCAGGCGTCCAGCTGGCGCGACAGGATCGTCGAGAACTCGTCGGCAAAGCTCTCGTAGCCGCCCACGATCCGATCCGAGTCCGCCGTCAGCTTGTTGTAGAAGATCACGGCGGGGATCGCCGCGAGCAGGCCCAGCGCGGTCGCCAGCAGCGCCTCGGCGATGCCGGGCGCCACCACCGCGAGACTGGTGTTCTGCGCGATGGCGATCTGCTCGAAGGCGTGCTTGATGCCCCAGACCGTGCCGAAAAGGCCCACGAACGGCGCGGTCGCGCCGACCGTGGCGAGGAACGACAGGCCCCCGTTGAGCCGCTCGGCCTCGCGCGCGATTGCCACGTCCATCGCGCGCTCGATGCGGGCCTGCGCACCGGGGATGAGCGCGCCATCGTCGCGGTGGCTGCGGCGCCACTCGGTCATGCCGGCGGCGAAGACGCGCTCGGCCGCACACGAGGGCGCGTCGGCGATCTGGTCGTAGAGCTCGTCGAGCGGCTCGCCCGACCAGAACGCCCGGTCGAACCTGGCCGAGGCCCGGCGGGCCGCGCGGTAGTTCACCGTTTTCTGGATGATGATCGCCCAGCCCCAGATCGAGGCGACGACCAGCATGAGCATCGTGATCTGCACGATCGGCGTGGCGCGGGCGAACAGCGCCCACGTGGAGAAATCGACATCCGCGGCCTGGGCGGCGAGTGGTTCCATGGCGACATTCCTGCTCGGGGGGCGCGCGGCCCCGGTCCCGCATCTGACGGCGGCTTGCCGCGGATACTACAGGGTTTGAAGGGCAAAGGCCAACACGAAGCCGTGCGCACGCCCCGCGCTCACCCCTCGGCCGCGAGCCGTGAGCGGAGCTCCGCCGGCAGGCGGGCGGGGCGACCGTCGGTGCCGATGCAGGCCAGGGTCACCCGTGCCGCGAAGCACAGCCGCCCCGTGCCGTCATGCGTCACGCGCTGGTCGAGCACCAGCCGCGCCCCCGTCGCCTCGACCGCCTCGGTCGTCACGGTCAGCCGGTCGTCGAGGCGGGCAGGCGCGCGGAACGCGGCGTCGAGATGGGTGACGGCGAAGACGCGGCCGGCCTCGCGCATCGCGTTCTGGTCGATCCCGAGGCCGCGCACGAGGTCGGAGCGCGCGCGCTCGACGTATTTCAGCCAGTTGGCATGGTAGACGATGCCCGCCATGTCGGTGTCTTCGTAATAGACGGTGACGGGAAAGGTGTGCATCGGCGGTCCTGTGGCAATCTGCGTGCGGGTGTCCGGATCGGGCCGACACCGGCGCGTCTAGCGCGCAACGGGCTGCACGCCAAGATCGCCGCCCGTGACGACGCAGCTTCCCGCGCAATCCGTCTCGCGCACGAGGCGAAAGCTGGGCGGCATCCCCTCGGGGCAGACCCGCGCGTCGGTATACAGGAACGCCCGGTCGCGCCATGTCGTGCAGGCGAACGTCCCGCCCGCGGTGAGTGTGGCGAGCACCCCGGCGACCGTGGCCCATTGCAGGTGGTGGGTGTAGTCGATCGCCACCGGCGCGCCGGAGCGCGCCATCTCGGCGGCGAAGCGCTCGACCCAAGGGGTCGGCGGAACCTGCCTGTATGCATCCTCCGCGAAGACCCGGCCCGGCAGATTCTGCGGAAGCAGGGCGCCGGCGGCGAGTGCGACCGTCGCCATGAGACCGGTCGGCACAAAGACGCCGCGCGCCGGGGCGACAGTCGGGCGCGGGGCTGCGCCGCCACGCGGCAGAGCGGCTGCCTCGGCGATGATCGCCGCGCTCACGGCGCCGGCGACGACGAGCAGCGAGCGCAGGTAGAGCACCGAGTGCGACTCCAGCGGGGCCGGCGTGTCCCAGTAGGCCGCCGCGGTCGCGGCAAGCGAGGCGACACACAGAACCGACAACCGCGCCAGGCGGCCGGCCAACGGGCGCCCGGGCGGGGCGACGGCGAGCAGCGCGACGGCGACGAACAGGGCCGCGAGCAGCAGCGGCAGGTCGGGGCCGAGGCTGCCGTCAATGGCCGCGCGCAGGCCGTCCCATCCCGCCGGCGGAGCCGCGGCCTGCTCGTCGAGCGCCGCCAGGATGTCGGCGAAGTTCCCGCCCGGAAGCTTTGCCGCCTCCACGGCGATCGGAAGCAGGAGCGCCGCGCCGATTGCGAGGGCCGCCAGGCCGTGCAGCGCCAGCTTGCGCCGTGGCGGCCACGGCGCGTCGCTCACGACGGCGAGCACGAGCGCGACGGCGAGCACGAGCGGTATCAGAACCGCCATCGTGACGTAGCCATGTACCAGCAGCCCGCAGGCCAGCACGGCGGGGGCGAGGGCCCGGGCCTCGCGCTCGGCCAGCCAGGCGAGGCTGACAACGAGAAGCAGGAACGGTGCCTCGATCCGGCGCGGCATCCACACCCCGCTCAGGTCGCGCCCGAGAACGGCCACGGCGAGCAGGGCGATGCCGGCTCCAAGCGCGAAAGAGCCGCCGGGCAGGAGCAGCCGCGCGAGGCCGGTGGCGGCGCCGGCGACGAGCAGGGCGTTGAGGGTGACGCTCCCCCACATCCAGGCGTGCAGCCGCTCGACGGGCAACGGCTCGAACAGGACGTTCCAGTAGAAGAAGACCGGCCCCGGATGGTTGAACCTGAAGCGCGAGTAGTGCCCCGTCGTCAGCCACTCCGCGCGGGCGAGGGCGTCGGCATGCAGCATGTCGGCGGCGAGATCACCCCAGACCCCCACCTCGGAGAACAGATCGGGCGCCGAGACATACACGATGAGCCCGAAGCTGACGGCGAAGGCGACGGCGAACTCGGAGACGGCTTTCATGGCGCTACTCTAGGGGCTGCCGTCACCGGCTGCCAGACGGGGCGGTCTTGGCCCGCGGCGCGGTCTCCACGCGGGCGGCTGCCGCAGGGCACGGCCCCGGGCCTACCGCGCGACCACGACGAGCCCCATCCCCTCGCCCCTGGCGCGGCAGGCCCCGTCGCATGTCGCCTCCGGCACGATGCGGAAATCGGCCGCAGAGCCTTCGGGGCAGACATACGCCTCGGTGTAGAGATACGCCATGTCGCGCCACGTCGTGCAGGCGGCGATGCCGCGGGCGTCCAGCTCCACCAGCAGCCCGGCCGACACCTCCCAGTACATGTGCTCGGCCTTGTCGATGGCCACCGGGCCGGGTGCGGCGCGGCGTGGCCCGGCCCGTTCCACCGCGTCGGCCAGGCGGTCGACCACGGGGCGCACGGGATAGTTCCGGTAGACCTGCGGGTCGAACACGCGCGAGGGCAGGTTCTGCGGCAGGGCCGTGGCGACAGCGAGCGCCGCGCCCATGGCCAGCGCGCCCATGGCCGGCGCGGCGGTGCCTGCCACGGCGCCGGGCCGCGCACCGGCAACGGCCCCGTTGGCAAGGCGTCTGTGCAGGGCATCGCGCAGGGCGGCCGTCGCGACGGCGGCGGCCACGATGCCCAGCGTCCTGAGATAATGCACCGAATGTCCCTCCATCGGCGCCGGGGTGCCCCAATGCGCGACCACCACGATGGCGAAGGCGGCGAGCGAGAGGCAAGCGAGGTGCGCCACCCGCACCGCCACGGGCGGGCGGGGCGGCGCCGCGGCCAACAGCAGGACGATCAGCAGTAACACCGGCACGAGGATCGCGACCTTGCCCCCGAGGCTGGCGCCCATCGCCGCGCTGACGCCGCTCCAGCCGGCCTCGGGCGCCGACCCGGATCGGCCGAGCGCCTCGAGAATGGCGCCGAAATTGCCGCCCGGCAGGCGGCTCGCCTCGACCGCGAGAGGCAGCAGGAACAGCGCGCCAACGCCGAGCGCCGCGCCGCCATGCACCAGCAGCGCGCGGCGCGAGGGCCACGGTGCGCGGCTGCCGCGCGCGAGCACGAGCGTGACGGCCAGCAGCGCCGGCACGATCACCGCCATGGTGACGTAGCCGTGCACGAGCATCCCGCAGGCGAGCGCGGCGGGGACGAGGGCGCGCGCCTCGCGCCCGGCCAGCCACGCGAGCGATACCAGCAGCAGCAGGAACGGCGCCTCGAGCCGCGTCGGCATCCATGCCACGCCGAGGTCGCGGTCGAGATGGGCGGCGGCGAACAGCGCGACGGCGACGGCGACCGCCGCCGAGCCGCCGGGCACGAGCAGCCACGCGAGCCCCGTCGCCGCGCCGGCCACGAGCAGGGCGTTGAGCGTGACGCTGCCCCAGATCCAGGCATGCGCCCGGTCGACCGGCAGCGCCTCGAACAGCGCGTTCCAGTAGAAAAAGGCCGGCCCCGGATGGTTGAAGCCGTGGCGCGAGTAATGCCCGGTCGTCAGCCAGTCGCCGCGCGACAGCGCGTTGGCGTGCAGCATGTCGGCGGCCATGTCGCCCCAGGTGCCGACCTCGAGAAAGAGGTTCGGCGCGGCGATGTAGACGATCGCGGCGAAGGCGGTGGCGAAGGCCAGCGCGAAGGATGCGACGGGCGTCATCGGGGCGGCCTCTCGCTGCGGTCGGGGGCGAGGCTACACCGCTTTGGCTGCCGGTGCGATGCCCGGCGCGGCGCCCGGCGCGTCACCCGTAGCGTCACCGGGGGGGCGGGCTCAGGCCAGCGCGCGGGCGGCGGCGACGCCGGCGGCGACCGAGCCCGCGGTCAGCACGGTGCCCCAGGCGATGTCGGCGGCGACCATGGCGGGGTGCCAGTCGCGCATCACCGCCCAGGAGGTGAGCTCGTAGGTGCCGTAGGCGACGAGGCCCAGGATCGCCCCGTTGAGCGCCCCCGCGCCCACGCCCACGCCCTCGCGCAGCCCCGGCAGCCCGGCGAACCAGACCATGCCGAAGAGATAGACGAGGTAGAACAGGATCGCGGGCAGGTAGCGCAGCCCGTCGAGCAGCCCCGCGCCGAGGTGGCGCAGGAACAGCGGCTTCATCACGGTGGAGAGCATGAGCGCGTCGGCCACGAGGAAGACGGCGCCGGTGACGAGGGTGAGAACGAGGATCTGCATCTGGGGCAGGTAGCGGGCACGCTCTTGATTTCATCGGCGCCGTCTCGGCATCTTCCTGTGCATGTCGACGGTGCCCGAAAGATCCCCGCGACCGCGCCCTCGCGGCGACGATCTGTCGGGCGGTCCGTGGGCGGTGTGGGAGCGGCTGGGCGAGTTGTGGGAACGGGTCGAGCCGGTCTGCGCCGCGGCGCGCGCCTCGGAGTGGTTCTGGCCGTCTGTCGCCACGCTCGGGGCGCTGCTGCTCGTAGGGGTGCATGCACGCTGGCGTCGGCGCAGGCGCACCAGAAGCGTGTTCCGCACGGTCCCCGGCAAGCCGTGCGAGTGGTGGCGGCAGCCGGGCAAGCGGACCGACAATCTGCAGCGATGGGTCTGCCGAGCTTGCGGTGTGGATGCCTTCACGAGCACCGGCAAGCCGCCCGTCGAGTGCAAGCGCAACCTGCGTGAGGCGCAGCTCTAGATGGGCGTGCGGCGCGCGGAGGGCCGCGCCCGACCCTGGGTGGGCGCTGCGGGGCGCTTGTGGGGGGCGGTTTATACCGAAAGCCCCGGACGCGGGCCGTGCGGCGGGCGGCATCGCCAATGCGCCCTCCCGGGGGGAGGGTCGGGCGCGGCCCGGGCTGGACGCCCGTGCCCGGGTGGGGCTGGTGACTGGCGCGGGCCATCGGGGTGCCGGCGAACCGGGTGTCGGCCATCGTGGCGGGAAGGCGGTCGGTGACGGGCGACACCGCCCTGCGCCTCGCCGCGGCCTTCGGCACGACCCCCGAGTTCTGGATGAATCTGCAGAGCGGCTACGACCTGGCCGTGGCCCGCGACGCCTTTCCGGGCGGGGTGGAGCGGGTGGCGTGAGGGGGGGGCATGCGAGTTTGTAATTGTGGAGAAATGTCAATTTCCAGACATAATACTGGACATGCTGAGAGTAACAATAATCACAAGCGCACACGCGAGGCTGACGAGGATAACGACTTCAGCAATTTCCAAGGCGATGAAAAGGGCGCGCGCCCGTTTTGAGTTTCGCAAATATCGAGCGGCTGCAGGGTGCTCGCGGTCGTACCTTCTGTTTCTCACGGGAACAGATTGGCCCCCTTCCTCTACAATAATCAACCGAGAAGAGCCTGTGACCCGGTCGCAATTGGCCACTGGCGAAAAATGGAACGCCTCTAGGTAGGTGTCGGGTGGGATTTGGTATTCCTGACGGAAGGGTCCGACATGCTTCTCTAACTCGACTCCATGTCGCGATAGAAAGACCGTGCCAGCGCCAAGGTTTTCAAAATGAATTTTAACTGGTGCGTTCGTGAGATTCTCGATATAAAGTTCCTCAAGCCTTTTCGATTTCGAGAGCACGCCGCCCTCTAAGGCAAGATTTAATGAGAGATCAAGACTCTCTTGAGGTATGTCTCTGTCTCCATCCTTGAGGTCGAATCTTGATATTAGCTTTTTCGCGACCAATTCAGAGTATTCTAAGATCAAAATGCTCAGAACTCGCGGATCAATTGTTACAGTATTGATCGTGAGCGCGACCCTTTCGCGTTCAGCCGGCCGCTTCCATAGCCAAGTGAAAAATCCCAAAATGCATGCCGCAATTATGGCGCCAGCAACTCGAACGAAAGTTTGATTGATTAAGTCGTTGAAGCTCACGTTTAGCCAACCACCTCCAAAAACTCCCGCCATTCCCCCTTCGACATGCCAGATGTCTCCTGGGTCACCTCCTCACCCTTGAGCATCCGCCTGATGCACTCAACCCCCCGGGCGGAGAGGGTGGCGCCGCCCAGGCGGTAGTCCTCGAAGGCGGCGTAGGCGGCGGGGACCCAGTCGGCGACGATCCGGCAGATCGCCTCGGCGTAGACGCGGATCTCGTATTGCGCGTGGGCGTCCGCGCGCAGGCGGAGGAAGTGGAAGAGGTTGTGCAGGTCGCACTTCCAGTACCACTGGGTGTAGATGTTGGCGGGCAGGTTCATCCGCGCGAGCTCGCGCGCGAGGCCCTGCTGGCCCTCCTGGCTCAGCATCGCCTCGTAATGGTCGTAGGCGCGGCCCGCGTCGTCCTTGAGCATCCGCAGCACGCGCTCGGCCTCCTCCCCCTCGAGCACGTCGCCCCGGCCCTGGTTGTTGACGGTCGACTGGGCGGCGAGCGCGTCGGGCGCGGGGATGTAGAACTCGCGGTCGAGGATGGAGTAGCGAGCGGAGTATTCGTTGACGTTGGCGGTGCGGTGGCGGATCCACTGGCGGGCCACGAAGACCGGCAGCTTGACGTGGAACTTGACCTCGCACATCTCGAACGGGGTCGAGTGCCAGTGGCGCATGAGGTAGCGGATCAGGCCCTCGTCGCCGCGCGCGTGCTTCGTGCCGGCGCCGTAGGAGACGCGGGCGGCCTGCACGATGGCGGCATCGTCGCCCATGTAGTCGATCACCCGCACGAAGCCGTGGTCGAGCACCTCGTGGGCGGTGTAGAGATGCGCCTCCATCCCCTCGGAGACGGCGCGGAGCGTGGGGCGGGGCGTGGCGCGGGCCTGGGCGATCTCGGCCTGCTGGTCGTCGGTGAGGGGCATCGGGGCCTCCGGTCTGCTGACTCGGGGCCTACTCTATCTGGTGGGGTGCGCCGGGGGAACCACCAGATGCAGCCGCAGCCCCCACATCTGACGGGTGGCAGAATGGCCGCACTCTGCGGTGGCGGGCCTGCGCATTCCCTTGGCGACGTTGACTTTTCGGGGCGTGGGCGGGAGCGTGCCGCCAAAGACGGGGCTAACCCGAGCAGGCAAAAACCGAATACAGGCAGCGTCATGACCAAGCATTGGCTAATGCTGGCCGCCGTTCTCGCGGTGGCCGCGTGCGACGGCTCATCGCCCAACCCGGTGAACGGGCCGGGGCGCGAGACGGACGAAGGCGGCGAGGGCGGCACCGAGGCCGGTGTCGTCGTGCCCGAGGGCATCGCGGCGAACGTGGGGTCGATCGAGTGGGTCCGCGGCGAGGCGGGCGACGCCGACGACCGGCTGATCATCTCGGGCGTCCCGCTCGACGACAGCCCTGTCGCGGGCGTCTACGAAAGGGCGCCCACGGCCGATCAGGACGGCTACCTTGCCTTTTCCAAGCAGGACGACCGACTCGACCGCATCTTCGTTGCGCTCGCGGGCGAGACGCCCGACGGCGCGGTGCGCGGCGTCGTGGTGGCCGACGGCGGGCAGTTCGGTATCGAATACGGCGGCATCGACTATGCGCGCACCGGCGAGTTCACCCCGCCGGATCCGGGCACGACCAACGGCCTCGTCTCCTATGCCGGGCGCTACGCCGGCGTGACCGACCTCGCCGACCTCGACCAGGACCTGCGGCTGAACCCCGGCGGCAGCGACGGCACCCAGCCGGTGCCGGCCGACGCGGTGCCCGACCAGCCCCGGACGGTCAGGGGCAAGGTGTTCATGAACGTCGATTTCGCCGACAACACGCTCAACGGGGTGATCTACGACCGCACCTACAGCGACGGGGCGCCGCTCGGCGACGAGCAGTTCCTGCGCCTCTCCCCGGGCAACATCGACCAGGCGGGCAACTTCGCGGGCACCGTCGAGCAGAAGGTCGCGGCGGAAGATGCGCCGAGGGTCTACGGCGCCTATGCGGGCACCTTCGGTGGCGAGAACGCAAGCGGCATGGTGGGCGGTCTGCAATCCCAGGAAGGGGTGCTCCGCAGACAAACGGCGGACGGCGATTTCGAGAACATCGAGTTGAGCTCGGAACGCGGCATCTGGGTGATCCCCCGCTGCTCCGGCGCGAACGCCGACCCGGTCTGCGGCGAGGTCAACGACATCGACGGGCTGATCCCGTCCCGATGATATCGGCGCGCGTGCGACCCCTCGCGATGACAACGATCAAGGCCGCCCTCTTCGGGGCGGCTTTGGCGCTTTCGGGCCTCGTCGGCGCTGACCGGGTCGCAGCGCAGGGGGCGGCGGGCGAAAGCGTCGCGCTCAGCTTCGACGAGGCGCTGGCGCTCGGCCAGCGGGCCTGGCTGGCGGGCGATGCCGCGCTGTCGAACCGGATCGCCCGCGCTCTGGCGGAGGCACGCCCCGAGAACGTGCCCGCCCTGCTGATGCTGGCGGCCTCGGAGAACGCGCTCGGCCGGCCGGCCGAAGCGCGCGACGCGGCGCGGCGGGCCTTCGCGCGATCCGAGTCGAACGGCGCGCGTTACGAGGCGTCGTATCTCGTGGCCTCCAGCGCGATGGCCGAGGATCGCTACCTCGCCTCCCAGTTCTGGCTGCGGCGTGCCTACCAGGCGGCCGAGACCGAGGCCGAGCGCGAGACGATCGCCCGCGCCTTTTCGGCCGTGCGCCGCGAGTCGCCCTGGGCCGTGCGCGTCTCGTTCGAGGTCGCGCCCTCGTCGAACGTCAACGGCGGGGCCCAGTCGCCGCTGCTGATCATCGACGATTCGCCCTATGTCGGCTTCCTGAGCGGAGCGGCCCGCGCGCTGTCGGGCACCGAGGCACGCCTTTATGCCCGGCTGGGCTACACCCTGTCGGAGAGCCAGACGCACCGCACCCGGCTGACCTTCCGCGGCTATCGCAGCCTGGTGGCGCTTTCCGACGAGGCGCAGGAGATCGCGCCGCGTGCCAAGGGGCGCGACTTCGAGTACGGCATCGCCGAGCTTGGCGTCCAGCACCGGCTCGCCGAGGTGCCGGGGCCGCTGCCCGACAGGCTCGGCCTCGCGGTCGGGCAGACGTGGTATGGTGGCGAGCCGCTCGACAGCTTCGTGCGGCTGAACTTCGGCCGCACCGTTCGCCTCGCGCCGCGCACGGCGCTTACCTTCGGGGCGGAGAGCGAGCGGCGCTGGTCCGACACCGATGCCGCCGACCGCGTCGGGCGCGAGATCGACGCCTGGGTGACCCATCGCCTCGAGGGGGGCATGCGCCTCCATGCGGGGCTGGCCCTGTCGCGGGTGACGTCGGACGACGCGAACCGGGAATACGAGGCCGCCACCGCGACGGCCGGTTTCTCGATGGGCGAGCCGGTGATGGGCGTGCACCTGTCTGGCAGCCTGTCCTATGCAGAGCGCGATTACGACAGCTACGCGGTCGGCTTCATCGACGTGCCGGGCGGGCGGCAGGACAGCGAATGGTCGGCGCGGCTCGACATCGAGATCCACCATGTCGACGTGATGGGCTTCGTGCCGGTCCTGTCGCTCACCGGGCGGCAATCTGTGTCCAACGTGTCGCGGTTCGAGGGCGACAGTGCGGGCGTCTCGATCGGTTTCTCGTCGGCGTTCTGAGCCGCGCGTGGCGTGGGCCGCGCGCCGCCTTGCGCTCTCGCACCCTCGGGCTAGGGTCGCGGGTGCGAGGCGCAGCACCGCGCCGTGCGACAGCAAGGAGGCCGCCCATGAAGATGGAATATCTGCACACGATGGTCCGGGTGAAGGACCTCGAGGCGTCGCTGGCGTTCTACAAGCTGCTCGGGCTGAAGGAGCGGCGGCGCAGCGAGAACGAGAGCGGCCGTTTCACCCTCGTCTTCCTTTGTCCCGAGGGCCAGGAGGATGGCACCCACGACCTCGAGCTCACCTACAACTGGGACGGCGACGAGGGCCTGCCCTCGGACTCGCGGCATTTCGGCCATCTGGCCTACCGGGTGGAGGACGTCTACGCCAAGTGCCACGAACTGATGGAGGCGGGCGTGACGATCAATCGCCCGCCGCGCGACGGCTACATGGCCTTCGTCCGCTCGCCCGACAACGTCTCCGTGGAATTGCTGCAGATGGGCGATCCGAAGCCCCCGCAGGAGCCCTGGGCGAGCATGGGCAACACCGGTCACTGGTGAGGCGCGCGCGGCCGGGATTGGAGCGGTGATGCGCGCGCTCGCGCTCGCCGCGGGGCTGGCGGCGGCAGCCTCGCCGGCTGCGGCCTGCCGGGTCGCGCTGGCGCTCGCGCTCGACGTGTCGGCCTCGGTCGATTCGGGGGAATACCGGCTTCAGCTCGATGGTCTCGCCGCGGCGCTCAACGCGCCCGCCGTGCAGGCTGCGCTGTTCTCGGGCGGCGGGCCGGTGGCGGTGGCGGTGTATGAATGGTCGGGATGGGAGGACCAGCGCCTGCTGCTCGACTGGACACTGGTGACGGGGCCTGACGTGCTCGCCGGTATCACCGCCCGCCTGGTCTCGACCGGGCGCGAGCGGATGTCGGACTCGACCGCGCTCGGCCAGGCCATGCTCGCGGGCGGCGCCCTGCTCGGGCGGGCGCCGGGGTGCCTGCGGCAGGTGCTGGACGTCTCGGGAGACGGAAAGAACAACGACGGCCCCGACCCCGACATGCTCGACGGCGATCCCGGGCTGCTTGGCGTGACCGTGAACGCGCTGGTGATCGGCAATGACGGGCGGAGACCGGGCGACCTGCGCGCCGTCGAGATCGGCGAGCTTGCGCGGTACTTCGAGACCAGCGTGATCCGGGGGCCCGGGGCGTTCGTCGAGGTGGCGCTGGGCTTTGCCGATTACGAACGGGCGATGACGCGCAAGCTGGTGCGCGAGCTCGCGCCGGCGGCGATGAGCGCGCTGGAGTGATGCCGGTGCCGGCGATGGGAGCATGGCGGGACGGGCGGCGCAGCGCATGGGGCGCGGCATGGACGGTGCCGGCGGCAGGCGAGGCGCAACGCCGGGGGCCGGGGGCAAATCCCTTGCAGAAAGGGATTTTCAAATGCCTTCCTCAAGGCATTTGGCGCCCGTGGCGCCGGGTGCGCTCTGTCCCGCGGGGAGCGCGGGCGGCCGGGCGGCTCAGTAGATGTAGCGGATCTGGTCGGACCAGTAGCGCTCCACCCGGCGGAGCGCGGTCGTGATGTCCTCCATCCCCTGCATGTCGATGATCTCGCGCTCGATCAGGCCGCGGGCATGCCGGTCGAACAGCTCCGACACGATGTCGCGGATCCCGCGGCCCTTCTCGGTCAGGCGCACGCGAACCGAGCGACGGTCGACCTCGCAGCGCTGGTGGTGCATGTAGCCCATGTCCACCAGCTTCTTGAGGTTGTAGCTGACGTTCGAGCCCTGGTAATAGCCCCGCGTCTTGAGCTCGCCCGCCGTCACCTCGTTGTCGCCGATGTTGAACAGCAGGAGCGCCTGCACGGCGTTGATCTCGAGCACGCCGACCCGCTCGAACTCGTCCTTGATGACGTCGAGCAGCAGGCGGTGCAGGCGCTCCACCAGCGCGAGCGTTTCGAGATAGCCCGCGAGAAACGCGCTGCGCTGCCCAGGCACGACCGGGTCGTGTATGCTCATCGAGATCCTCCGAGGCTCCTCAAGCGAGGTGGACCCTAGGCGGACGGATGCGAATGCCCGGTTAATACGCGCAGGAAAAACCGGGAAATTGCGGTAAGTTGGGCCGTGTTTCCTGGGGGCGCCGCGGCGGCGAGGATCGGCGGGCACGGGCGGGGCCCGGCGCCCCGTCGGCACGTGCCCTCAACGCGCGCCGGCATGGGCGGCGATGCGCGCCACCAGCGGCAGGTAGGCGAAGGGTGGCGTGGCGCGTCCGGACACCCAGTCGTAAAGGTCCTGGTCGTTTTCCTCGAGCAGGGCGTCGTAGAGCGCCAGCTCGTCGCCCGAGAGACCCGCGAGCGCGGCATCGGCGAAGCGGCCGAGGATGAGGTCCATCTCCTTGATGCCGCGCCGCCAGCTGCGCATCCGCAGACGCCGCAGGCGGGCGTCGGCGCTCTCGGTCGCCGCCGCAGCCCCGCCGCCCGCCCTGGCGCTCATGCCTCGCGCCCCGTTTCCTTCAGCATCTGGCGCAGACGTTTCTCGATGCGCGCCAGCCGGTCGGCGCCGCGATCCATCTCCGTCTGCACCGCGCGCAGCTCGATCAGCAGGTCGCGGATCTGCTCGGGGGTGCCGGACGCGTCCGCCTGGGGCGGGTCGACCCCCTCGCCCTCGCCGGTGAGCAGCCACATGATCGAGACGCCGAGCAGGCCTGCGAGCATCTGCAGCTTGTTGGCGCGGGGCTCGGCGAGGTCGTTCTCCCAGTCGCGGAGGGTCTTTACCTTGACGCCGAGCCGGCGGGCGAGCTCCGGCTGGCCGATGCCGAGCGCCTCGCGGGCACCGGCCACGCGGTCGCCGAAGGTGGCCGTCTCGGCGCCGTACCAGTTGTCGACGATGGCATCGGCGGTCGTGTCGTGGGCGGTGTCCATGGGCTCTGCTCCTCGCGCGGTCACGCGCCTTGCCGGCGCGCGCGGGGCCGGGGGCGGGACCCTGTCCGGGGGATATGGCTTGAACGGGTTCGGGCGCCAGCCTAAGGGTCCGGACAGGTCAATACAACCGGAGGCGGCCATGACTTTCCTTTCCGCGACGCTCGACCGGGTGAAACCGTCGCCCACGATCGCCGTCACGACGAAGGCCGCCGAGCTGAAGGCCGCGGGGCGCGACGTGATCGGCCTCGGCGCGGGCGAGCCGGATTTCGACACGCCCGAGGGGGTGAAGGCCGCCGCCAAGGCCGCGATCGACGCCGGCAAGACGAAATACACTCCGGTCGACGGCATCCCCGAGCTGAAGCGGGCGATCTGCGACAAGTTCGAGCGCGACAACGGCCTCGCCTACGAGCCGGCGCAGATCTCCGTGGGGACGGGCGGCAAGCAGGTGCTCTACAACGCGCTGATGGCCACGCTGAACCCCGGCGACGAGGTGATCATTCCCGCGCCCTACTGGGTGAGCTACCCCGACATGGTGCTGCTCGCGGGCGGCGCGCCGGTGGTGGCCGAGACCTCGAGCCAGACCGGCTACAAGCTGACGGCCGACCAGCTGGAGGCCGCGATCACGCCGAAGACAAAGTGGTTCATCTTCAACTCGCCGTCGAACCCCACCGGCGCGGGCTATTCGGCGAGCGAGCTGCGCGCGCTGACCGACGTGCTGATGCGCCACCCGCATGTGCACGTGATGTCCGACGACATGTACGAGCACCTCGTCTACGACGATTTCGAGTTCTGCACGCCCGCGCAGGTGGAGCCGGGCCTTTACGACCGGACGCTGACTGTGAACGGGGTCTCGAAAGCCTATGCCATGACAGGCTGGCGGATCGGTTACGCGGGCGGCCCGAAGGAGCTGATCGGGGCGATGCGCAAGATCCAGTCCCAGAGCACCTCCAACCCCTGCTCGATCTCGCAATGGGCGGCGGTCGAGGCGCTGTCGGGCCCGCAGGATTTCATCCCCGCCAACAACGCGATCTTCAAGCGCCGCCGCGACATGGTGGTCGAGATGCTGAACGCGGCCGAGGGCGTGACATGCCCGGTGCCCGAGGGGGCGTTCTACGTCTATCCCACGATCGGCGGCTGCATGGGCAAGACCAGCGCCGGCGGCGCGCGGATCGAGACCGACGAGGACTTCGCCACCGCGCTGCTGGAGGAGAAGGGCGTGGCGGTCGTGTTCGGGGCGGCCTTCGGCCTCTCGCCCTGCTTCCGGGTGAGCTACGCCACCTCGGACGAGGCGCTGCGCGAGGCGTGCACCCGCATCCGGGATTTCTGCGCCGGGCTGACCTGAGCCCCGGTCGGCACGCGGCGACACGCGATGGACGAGCTTCCGCGCCTCTATTTCCGCACGCGCGAGAATGGCGCGGCGGTGTTCCGCGTCGAGACAGCGACGCGGGACGGCCGGCTGGGGCTGCGCCAGATCGCGGTCGTCAACGCGCGCAGCGGCGAGGTGAAGCCGCAGGGCGGGCCGCTCGCGCCGGAAGATGCGGCGGCCATCGGGGCCTGGCTCGCCGAGCGGCGCGCGGAGCTCGCGGCACGGGGCCTGGAGGACGCGCGCGACTGCGTGGAGCGGATTGGGCGCGTGGCGCACTGGGCGCAGTCGAAGGCGTCGCCGGCCGAGCTGGACGAGATAACCGACGCGCTGATGCTGGCCATGCACGATCTGCGCGGCGTACTCCTGCGCCGCAAGGCCGAGCGGATCGAGGCCGCGCGGGCTGCGGGGCACCGAGCGGACGAGCCCGACGACGAGGCGTGAGGGCGCCCCGCCCCGGAGCGGGGCCCCCGTGGCCGCAAAAGGGGGGCGCTGCCCCCCGTCGCCTGCGGCGCCTCCCCCCGGAGTATTTCGGCCAAGATGATGGGGCAGGCCTGCCTGCGCTGCGCCGCCAGCGTCCGGGCCGCGCGGTGCTCACGTGCGCGACGGGCTTGCGGATCGGGCGATGCGCCGGGATGAAGGGGCGGGTTCGACGGAGCCCTGCCAGGCCGGCCTTGATCCCGGCCGAGTTGGCGGCGCGCGTCGCGTGGCTCGGCATTGTCGAGAGCGACGATCGCCGGGAGCGGTAGGCCCGCGCGGTCGACGGACGGGATCTGACCTTGGAGGGTTGCGGGCTCGGTCCATGCGGGGGCGACGCGGGCCGCGTGCTCGCGTGTGACCTCGCAGCACCCGACGGGCCCCACGATCCGCAACTTGCGGCAGCTTTGGATCGCTTCGGCGAAGGAGGTGTCGCGGATCGCCGCCGCGCTCGGCCTGCCCGGGATCGCCCCGGCTGGACCCGGCGCGGCTCGGCGCGACCCTTGTCGTGACGCGGATCGAGGATTTCACCCGTCCGCCGCCGTGTTCACGGCTGCAGGGGGCCTCGGGCGTGACGCTGGTGGTCGACATGCTCAACCAGCCCTGCCGGTTTCCCGCCCGCCCGCCCGCTCGCGTGCACGACGACGCCATCGCACGCGCCGGGCGGGCGGCGGAGGGCAGGTGCGGCGTGACTGCCTGGGTGGAGCGCGAGGGTGCGCTGGCCGTGGGCAACAGGCCCGGGCTGCACGTGCCGGGCCAGCGAGCGTGGCGCGGCGCGGTCGCCGGCGGCACGGACGGCCGCGCCCGCCCGCCTGGGCCGGGGCGTCTGCAGCGGGCCGGAACTGGCCGGGGCGCGGACACCCCGCCCCGCAGGGCGCGCTGCTCTACATCGGCTCGTCGTAGCGGTAGTAGACCACCGGTGCACCGGCGGACGTGTCGGCGCCGGCTTCCCTGGCCCGGGCCTCGGCTTGCTGGCGCTTCCACTGGTGGAAGCTGGCGAACTCGTCGGCGTCGAGCGTGCCCGAGGAATCGGCGTCGGCCTGCTCGAACTCCATGTTGAGCACCTCGGAGAGATCGTTCTTCAGCGCCTCCGCGTCGGCCCACTCCTCGGCCGAGAGGCGGTCGTCGGCATCGGCATCGAGTGCATCGAATGTCATCGCGGCGCGCGCGGCGACCTCTTGCGGCCCCATGCCCAGAACGTCGGTGTCGGTGTCTGCGGCCGGCACGTAGACGAACATTTCCAGCTCGTTCAGCGCCGCCCCCCGCGACATGCTGTCGGCGGCGCTGCGCGCCCCGGCGGCACCGAAGAGGAACTCCACCCGGTCGATCCAGCCGTCGCCATCGGCATCGGCCTGCGGGAAATTGGTCTCGCTGCGGTCGGTGGCGCGCGAGGGCTCGCCGGCGAGGGCGTTGCGGCAGGCCGCGTATTCGGCGGGGGAGACGTCGCCCGAGGCGTCGGCGTCGTAGGCGGCGAAGGCCGCTTGGGCGGCCCGCTGCACCTCGTCTTCGGTCACGGTGCCGTCGTCGTTCAGATCGACGTCGACGAAACCGCTTTCGCAGGGGTCGGTCGCGCCCGACTGATCCTGCGCCGGGGCGGGCGCGCTGGCGAGCGCGGCCAGCGCGAGGCCGGTGGCGGCGGTGCGGAGGGTGGGGGCGGTATGGAGACTCATCTGCTTCTCCTCGTGATCGAATGTCGGGGATCGGGTGCGCCGCCCAGGGGCGGGCGGCGCACGGTCGGTCACATCACGTGCGGGTAGCGGTAGTAGACGACCGGTGGCCCGACATCGCCCCCGGCGTCCTGCCCGCCGGCCTGCTCCAGCGCCTCCGCGGCCTCCTGCCAGCGGCGCCGCTCGCCCTCGACGTATTCCTGTGGGGTCAGCGTGCCCGAGGCGTCGATGTCGTCGCGGTTGAAGCGGGTGGTGAGCAGGTCCGACAGGTCTTGTCTGACGGCGCGGCTCTGCGCCCATTCCACCGGGTCGAGCCGGCCGCTGCGGTCGCGGTCGAGGGCACCGAACATCTGCAGCGCGCGCTGCGTCGCCTCTTCGCGGGGCATCAGCGTCGGGTCGCGGTCGGCCTGCGCCTCGGGGATGAACAGGAAGCGGCGGAGCACCACCACGGGCGCCTCCTCGCCCTGGGCACTGCCGTCACCTGCGACGGTCGGGCTTTCGTCGCTGCCGGTTGCGGAGGCGTCGCCGCCCTGCGCCACGCCGGTCTGGATCTGGTCGCCCGTCGCATCGTCGCCCGTCGCATCGTCGCCCGTCGAGCCATCGCCAGCCGAGCCGTCGCCCGCCGCGGCGGTCTCGGTGCCGTCCCTCGTGCCGCCATCGGTCGAGGCGTCGCCGCTGGTGGCTTCGCTGCCGTCCGGTCCGGGCGCGCCGGCGGCGTCCGGCAGGGTCGCGGACTCGCCGGTATCGAGGTTGGCCTCGATGCGGGCCTGATCGTAGGCGTCGCCGGCCGCGTTCATGAATTCCTGCTGGCTGAGCTGGCCGTCGCCATTGGCGTCGTATTCCGGCAGGTTCGACTTGATCCGCTGCGCGGGCACGCCGACGACGCCGGCGCCGGCATTGGCGCAGGCCTCGTATTCGGCTTGCGTCACGTCGCCCGACCCGTCGGTGTCGAAGCGGGCGAAATCGGCCAGTGCGGCCTCTTCCAGTTCCTCTGCCGTGATCGTGCCGTCGCGGTCTTCATCGGCGAGATAGAAGCCACCCTGGCAGGGGGTGATGTCGTCTTCGCCGCCTTGCTGGGCGAGCGTGGGGCCGGGGGCCGCGAGCGCGGTGCCGAGCGCGAGCAGGGCGATGTGGCGATGCGCCATGATCTCCTCCTTCGGTTGCTGTGCCGTGCCCCTGTCCGCACGTCCCGTCTGGCGGGGCGAACAGGGGGCGGGGCGGCGTGTTCCATTCGGCCCGATTTCGCCGTATGCCGCGGTGGACACGGGATGCGTCGGAAACACGCCCGTGGCGCCGAGCGCCACCCGCTAGAGGATCGGCCGAGAACGCACCGCCAAGCAGGGACAGCCCCCATGAGTTTCAAGTCTGACATCGAGATCGCCCGCGAGGCGCAGAAGCGACCCATCCAGGAGATCGGGGCGAAGCTGGGCATCCCCGAGGGCGACCTGCTGCCCTACGGCCACGACAAGGCCAAGGTGAGCCAGAGCTTCATCGACGGGCTTGCGGGGCGGGCCGACGGCAAGCTGGTCCTCGTGACCGCGATCAACCCCACGCCCGCGGGCGAGGGCAAGACGACGACGACGGTGGGCCTCGGCGACGGGCTCAACCGCATCGGGAAGAACGCGGCGATCTGCATCCGCGAGGCCAGCCTCGGGCCCTGCTTCGGGATGAAGGGCGGCGCCGCAGGGGGCGGCTACGCGCAGGTCGTGCCGATGGAGGACATGAACCTCCACTTCACCGGCGACTTCCACGCGATCACCAGCGCGCACAACCTGCTGTCGGCGATGATCGACAACTCGATCTACTGGGGCAATCCGCTCGACATCGACATCCGCCGCGTGACCTGGCGGCGCGTGATGGACATGAACGACCGCGCGCTGCGCGACATCGTGACCTCGCTGGGCGGCGTGGCCAACGGCTTCCCCCGGCAGGCGGGTTTCGACATCACGGTGGCGTCCGAGGTGATGGCCTGCCTGTGCCTCGCCGCCGACCTCGCCGACCTGCAGGAGCGTCTGGGGCGGATCATCGTAGGCTATACGCGCGACCGCCAGCCGGTCACCGCACGCGATCTCAAGGCCGACGGGGCGATGACGGTGCTGCTGAAGGACGCGATGCAGCCCAACCTCGTGCAGACGCTCGAGAACAACCCTGCCTTCGTGCATGGCGGGCCGTTCGCCAACATCGCCCATGGCTGCAACTCGGTCATCGCCACGAAGACGGCGCTGAAGCTGGCCGATTACGTGGTGACCGAGGCGGGCTTCGGCGCCGATCTGGGGGCCGAGAAGTTCATGGACATCAAGTGCCGCATGGCCGGCCTCGCGCCCGCGGCCGTGGTCGTGGTCGCCACGGTGCGCGCGATGAAGATGAACGGCGGCGTGGCCAAGGCCGACCTCGGTGCCGAGAACGTGGAGGCCGTGCGCGCGGGCTGCGCCAATCTCGGGCGCCACATCGAGAACGTGAAGGGCTTCGGCGTGCCCGTGGTCGTCTCGATCAACCATTTCGCGGGTGACACCGAGGCCGAGATCGCCGCGGTGCAGGACTACTGCACCGCGCAGGGCGCCGAGGCGGTCGTCAGCCGGCACTGGGCGCAGGGCTCTGCCGGGATCGAGCCGCTCGCGCACAAGGTGGTCGAACTGGCCGACACGCCCTCGACCTTCGCCCCGATCTACCCGGCGGAGATGGGCCTGTGGGAGAAGATCGAGACCATCGCAACCCGCATCTACCGCGCCGACGGCGCCTCGGCCGCGGAATCGGTGAAAAAACAGCTCAAGACATGGGAAGACCAGGGCTGGGGGCACCTGCCGATCTGCATGGCCAAGACGCAGTATTCGTTCACGACCGATCCCAACCGGCGCGGCGCGCCCACAGGCTTCGACATCCCCGTTCGCGAGGTGCGGCTGTCGGCCGGCGCGGGCTTCGTCGTGGCGATCTGCGGCGAGATCATGACCATGCCGGGCCTGCCCAAGGTGCCCTCGGCCGAGGCGATCCGGATGAACGTTGCGGGGCAGATCGAGGGGCTGTTCTGATGCGGCGCGCCCGCCGGGCCGGATGTCTGGCCGGCGCGCTCGCCCTCGGCCTCGCGTCGCCGGCACCGGCCTCCGACGGCGCGTGGTTCCTGCATCCCTTCGGCGAGATGCGCGCTTATTTCGGCGACTGGCTCGCCGTCTGCACCGAGGAGGGACGGGGACCCTGCCGCGCCGTGCAGATCCTGCTCGAGGGCGACGAGACGCGGGTCGGCCCTGCGCGTCTCGCCGTGTATCCCCGGGAATCGGGGGGGCACGTCCTGACGCTCTACATGCGCGGGATGCCGGAGGAGGGGCGCGATCCGGTGATTCTCGCGATCGACGGTCATGTCCTGCCACTCTCGGCCGAGGACTGGGCCCCGGGCGAGCCGGGTGCGCCCAACGTGATGGAAACGCTGACGATCGCCGATCCGGACGTCATGGGCGACCTGGTGGCGCGGATGCGGGCCGGCTTGCGACTGACGGCCTCCCATGGTGGAGGAGGCGGGCCGCGGGGCGGGGACCAGACGGTTTTCTCCCTGCGCGGCCTGACGGCGGCCCTCGACGCGATCGAGGCCAGAGCGACGGAGAACGGGGAATGACCAGCGACATCGAAACGGGCTCGAAGCTGATCGACGGCAAGGCGATCGCCGCAACCCTGCGGGCGCGCGTCGCCGAGCATGTCGCCCGCCTGCGCGATACCTACGGGATCACGCCGGGCCTGGCCGTGGTGCTCGTGGGCGAGGACCCGGCGAGCCAGGTCTACGTGCGCAACAAGAACCGCCAGACGAAGGAGGCCGGCATGGCCTCGTTCGAATACCGGCTGACCGAGGACACGCAGGAGCAGGAACTGCTCGACCTGATCGGCCGGCTCAACGCCGATCAGGCGGTGCATGGCATCCTCGTGCAGCTGCCCCTGCCGGCGCATCTGAACGCCGATCTGGTGATCAACGCGATCGACCCCGCAAAGGACGTCGACGGCTTCCACATCTCCAACGTGGGGCTGCTGGCGACGGGGCAGAAGGCGATGGTGCCGTGCACGCCCCTGGGGTGCCTGATGCTGCTGCGCGACCATCTGGGCGATCTGGCAGGGAAGGAGGCGGTCGTGGTCGGCCGCTCGAACATCGTCGGCAAGCCGATGGCGCAGCTTCTGCTGCGCGAGTCGTGCACGGTGACGGTGGCCCATTCCCGCACGCGCGACCTGGGCGAGGTGTGCCGGCGCGCCGACATCCTCGTGGCGGCGGTGGGCCGGCCCGCGATGGTGCCCGGCGAGTGGGTGAAGCCCGGCGCGACGGTGATCGACGTCGGCATCAACCGGGTGGAGCCCGAGGGCGGCGGCAAGGCGCGGCTGGTGGGCGACGTCGACTTCGACAGCGCCGCGCAGGTGGCCGGGGCGATCACGCCCGTTCCCGGCGGGGTCGGCCCGATGACCATCGCCTGCCTTCTGGCCAATACCGTTACGGCAGCCTGCCGCGCCGCCGGCCTGCCCGAGCCGGAGGGGCTGACGGCTTGAGATCGGCCCGGACGGGGGCGGACGGGGGCGCTCCCGCCTCCGCTCGGCGCTGCCGCGCCTCGCTCCGTTGGGCCCGGCACCCGCTGACGCGGGTGCGGGTGAGCGCGGGTGGGACCGGTCGGCGTCGCGCTCCGAAGGGGAGGGCCGATCCCGACTGTGCAGGAGGCAGGAACCTGGAGCCAGGAACCCGGACCCAGGAACCCGGAGCCAGGAACCCGGAGCCGGGAGCCGCGGGCTCTCGGGCCGGGAAGAGAGCGCCCCGGCCGCAGGGGGCGGTCGCGCTCCGGCACGGCTGCGGGAGATGAGGCGTCACCGTGCCATCGCGGGCCCCACTCGCCTGCGCGGCGCACCATAGAAGGCGCGCCCTGCTTCGGCCCGCTTCTTCGGGGTGCGCGCGCGTCAGACGGGGATCATGGTGCCCTGAAGCAGCGCGACCGCACCGCTCTCGGCCGTCACCTCGGCGCGCACGACGATCAGGCGGCGCCCCGCGCGGACGACCTCTCCGGTGGCGACCAGCTCCGCCCCGGTGGCGGGGGCGAGCAGGTTGATCTTCATCTCGACCGTGAGCACCTCGGCCGCCTCGTCCATGAGGGTCAGCGCCGCGTAGCCCGCCGCGCTGTCGCCCAGGGCGAAGGTCAGCCCGGCATGGGCGACCCCGTGCTGTTGCGTGACCGCCCCCGTCACCGGTGCCGCGATCACGCAGCGGCCCGGCGCCACCTCGCGCATCCCGGCGCCGAAGGTGGCCATCAGCGCCTGCCGGGCGAAGCTCGCCCGCACCTTGGCCGCGTAGCCGTCGAACCGGGGGGCGAAGCCGCTCATGCCGGGCCCCTCGCCGCGCCCCGGACCGCGCGGCGCGGCGGGCCGCCCGCCGTGCGGCGGCAGGCGGAGAGCGGCAGCGCCGCCTGCGTCGGCCCCGTCAGGATCGCCCGCGCGCCCGGACCCATCAGCCGCGCGATGGCCGGGTCGGCCGCGTCGAGCCCGCCCGTGTAGGTGCCGAAGGCGGGCAGGATCAGCCGCCGCCCGTCGGTGACGAAGGCCGGCCGCCGCACGCCGTGCGGCCCCGCCTTGGGGTGATAGTGCCCCGAGATCTCGGGCCCCGCCTCGCCCGGCTCGGCCGCGTGGCGCAGGGCGATGCCGCCGAGGCGCAGCTCGGGCGCGCAGGTGCCCCCGAGAGCCGTCGGACCGGGGTCGTGGTTGCCCTGCACCCATGTCCAGCGCCGGCCGGCCATCAGTCCGGCGAGCTCGTCCCGGTCGGCCGGGCCAAGCGCCTCGGCCGCGCGCAGATCGTCGAAGGAATCGCCAAGGCACACGACATGCGCGGGCGCGTGCGCGCGCACGAGCGCGGCGAGGCGGCCAAGCGTGTCGGCGCTTTCGTAGGGGGGCACCAGGGCACCGCCGCGCCGGGCGATCCGCTCGGATTTGCCGAGGTGAAGGTCGCTTGCAACCAGCAGACGCTCCGCCGCCCACCAGAGCGCCCGCCCCGGCAGGAGCGTGAGCGCCGCGCCCGCGATCTCCAGAGATACCCCTGCGCCGTTCATGCTTCGTTCGTGCCCCGGCCGGGCGCCGAAGGCAAGGGGCATGCGCAGCTTTTGCCGGGACCGCCGCGGGAGACGGGGCGCCATGCGTATTTTAAACAGAAAGAAGCCGCCAGGATGCGTCGGGCACCGGCGAGCGGACGCGGGCGGCAGCGGTCGCAATCCTCCTTCGGTGGCTTCGGTGGGCGGTTACTGCCGCTGCCGGCTTCTTTCTGTCCGAAATACGCACGGCGCGCGTCCTCGTCCGGTGCCACGTCATCGCGGCAGGCCCGCCGCCTCCATCAGGCGCTCGGCCGCCTCGGCCACCATGCGCTCGCGTCCCTC
Source organism: Rhodovulum sp. 12E13 (assembly GCF_003340565.1). Taxonomy (GTDB): domain Bacteria; phylum Pseudomonadota; class Alphaproteobacteria; order Rhodobacterales; family Rhodobacteraceae; genus HLUCCA09. Next base: position 37,587 of record NZ_QPLK01000006.1, read on the forward strand.
GCCCTCGACCGGCACCCGGCCCGGTTCGAGGAAAAGGGGAGCGGCGAGCGGGGTGACACGGTCGAGCGCCACGTGGTCGATGCGCCCCTCGACGCGCGCCAGCATCTCCTCGATGCGGCCGAAATCGACGAGGCCGCGCAACGCCTCCTCGCGGGTGATCTGCATCAGCAGGTGATCGGGGTCGTATTTCAGCAGCGTGTCGTAGAGGATGTCGGAGGAAAACGTCTGCTGCCGCCCCGACTTGCGCCCGCCCGCCCGCGGCGTGTTGCGCTCGATCAGCCCCGCGATCACGGCCGAGGCCTTGAACGTGCGCTTCATCACCGCGTTGCCGGCCAGCCATCGCTCGAACCCCTCGCGCAGCGTGGCCGGCGCGAACAGGGCCCGCGCATCGGGCAGCGCCTCGAGCCCCCAGACGAGCGTGGCATAGTCGGTGGCGACGAAGCCGAGCGGCGCGAGGCCCAGCCGCTCCATCTGCTGCGTCATGATCAGTCCAAGCGTCGCCTGCGCGTTGCGTCCGGCGAAGCCATAGGCGCAGACGTGCTGCCGCCCGTCATGGGGAAAGCTCTCGACCAGCAGACGGTCGGCGCCCGGCATCCGGCTGACCCGGCGTTGCAGGGCGAGCCACTCGGCGGTGTGTCCGGGCAGGTCGGGCCACGTCTCCTGCGCGAGGATGTCGAGGATGCGCCCGGTCAGGCGGGTCGAGGTGGCGAACTTGGTGCCCATGAAGGTGGCGATCTTCGGCTCCCGGTCGGCACGCCGCGTCACCTCGACCGTCAACTCGCGCAGGCCCTCGTAGCGCACCACGCGCCCGCCGATCAGGAAGGTGTCGCCCGGCGTGAGCGTCGCGGCGAACCCTTCCTCGACTTCGCCGAGCGGCTTGCCGCCCGCGCGGTTCTTCAGCCGCACCTTGAGCGTGTCGGTGTCCTGGATCGTGCCCACGTTCATGCGGATCGTCTGCGCGGCGCGCGGGTCGCGCAGTTGCCACAGCCCGTCGGGGCGCCTCACCAGCCGCTGCCAGCGATCGTAGGCGCGCAGCGCGTAGCCGCCGGTGGCACAGAAGTCGAGGCAGGCGTCGAAGGCGTCGCGCGCCAGACCGGCATAGGCGCCCGCGCTCGTCACCTCGGCGTAGAGCGCATCGGCGTCGAAGGGCCCCGCACAGGCGGTGATCAGGATGTGCTGGCACAGCACGTCGCGGGGCCCGTGCGCGGGCGCGTCGCCGTCGAGCGTGCCCTCGCGCACGGCGTCGAGCGCCGCCTTGCACTCGACGATCTCGAAGCGGTTGGCCGGCACCAGCAACGCCTTCGACGGCGCGTTGTAGCGATGGTTCGCCCGCCCGATCCGCTGCACGAGCCGCTTGACGTTCTTCGGGGCGCCGACCTGGATCACGAGATCGACATCGCCCCAGTCGATCCCGAGGTCGAGCGAGCCGGTGCAGACGATCGCGCGGAGCGAGCCCGCCACCATCGCCGCCTCGACCTTCTCGCGACTCTCGCGCGACAGGCTCCCGTGGTGGATGCCGATCGCCAGCCCCTCGTCGTTGGCCAGCCACAGGTGGTGAAAGAAGATCTCGGCCTGCGCGCGGGTGTTGTGGAAGATCAGCGTGGTGCGGTGCCGGCCGACCTCGCGCAGCACCTCGGGTATGGCATGGCGCCCGCCGCCCCCGGCCCAGGGCGGCGCGGCGGCCGTCTGCAGCATCGAGATGTCGGGGGCGGGGCCGGGATCGGCGTGCACGATCTCCACCGGGTCGGGGTGCTTCGCCAGGATCCGGCCCATCGCGGCGGGGTTTTCCACCGTGGCCGACAGGCCCACCCGCCGCAGGCCGGGCCTCAGGCGCGACAGGCGGGCGAGCGCCAGCATCAGCTGGTCGCCCCGCTTGCTTTCGGCCAGCGCGTGGACCTCGTCGACGATCACCCGCTCGAGCCCGGCGAAGATGCGCGGCGCGTCCTCGTAGCTTGTCAGCAGCGCGAGCGATTCGGGCGTGGTGAGCAGGATGTGCGGCGGGTCGGCGCGCTGCCGCCGCTTCTGCGTGGCGGCGGTGTCGCCTGTCCGGTCTTCCACGCGGATCGGCAGCCCCATTTCCTCGATCGGGGCGCGCAGGTTCCGCCGGATGTCCGCGGCGAGCGCCTTGAGCGGCGAGACGTAGAGCGTGTGCAGCCCCTCGCGCGCGCCATCGGCGAGTTCGGCGAGCGTCGGCAGGAAGCCGGCGAGCGTCTTGCCGCCCCCCGTCGGCGCCACGAGCAGCAGCGCGGGCGCGCCGGCCTTTTCAAGCATCTCCTGCTGGTGGGGGTGGATGCTCCAGCCCCTCGCGGCGAACCAGTCGGAAAAGCGGTCAGGCACGAAATCGCGCATGCACGCAATCTAGGCGCTTATGCCGCTCGCGCCAGAGCGGCAGCGCGCGCCGTGCCCGGCCCGGGTTGCGCACGTCACGCCAGTTGTCCTGCCCGGATCGTGCGTGCTCCCGTCGCGCTGGCCCCGTCGCGCTGGCTCCGGTTGCGCCGGCCCCCGTTGCGCCGGCCGCCGTTTTCTTCTTGCTTCAAGTATCCCGGGGGGAGACGGCCCGGAACGGGCCGGCGGGGGGCTGGCCCCCCTGGCGCCCTGTGCCGCGGGCGAGCGGGTGGTGGGTCTCGACCAGCGCGCGCAGGCGTTCCTCCAGCACGTGCGTGTAGATCTCGGTCGTCGAGATATCGGCGTGCCCGAGCAGCGTCTGGATCGCGCGCAGGTCGGCCCCGCCTTCGAGCAGGTGCGTGGCGAAGGCATGGCGAAGGGCATGTGGCGTGACCTTCGCTGGCGAGACGCCCGCCGCGACGGCCAGATCCTTGACCAGCGCATGGAAGCCCTGCCGGGTCAGGTGCCCCGCCGACCCGCGCGAGGGGAACAGCCAGCGCGAGGCGGGGCGACCGCGCGCGCGCGCTGCGTCCTCGGCGGCGTCCCTCTGCGCCAGCCACCCTGCCGTGGCGGCGCGGGCCGGCGGCGAGAGCGGCACCATCCGCTCGCGCCCGCCCTTGCCAGTGACGAGCAGCATCGCCGGGTCCCCCCGGGCCGCCGCCACGGGCAGCGAGACGAGTTCGGAGACCCGCAGCCCCGTGGCGTAGAGCACCTGCATCAGGCAGGTGTCGCGGGCGCGGTCGGCGGCGCTCCGCCCGTGCCGCCCGGCAGCGTCGAGCAGGGCGTCGACCTCGGCATGGCTCAGCGTCGCGGGCAGCGCCCTCGCCTTGCCGGGGCCGGCGATGCGCTGGGCAGGGTCGTCGGCCCGCCAGCCCTCGGCATGGGCGAAGCGGAACAGCTGGCGCGCGGCCGAGAGGCGCCGGGCGCGGGTGGCGCGGGCCAGCCCTTCGGCCTCGGCCGCGATCAGCCAGCCCTCGATGTCGGCACGGGTGGCGCGCGCCAGGCTGCCGCCCCGCGCGGCGAGCCAGTCCGACAGGGCCCGCAGGTCGCGCCCGTAGGCCAGAAGCGTGTTGCGCGCGGCGTTCAGCTCGGCCGCCTGCGCCTCGAGGAACAGCGCGATCCAGCGGTGATCGCCTTGGGGCGCGCTGTCGCTCACCGTCCGGGCCCCAGGAGACGGATCTGCAGGGCCGCGCGGCGGGCGGTGTCCTCGAGCCCGGTCGCCCGAAGGAAGGCGAGCGCGCCCGACAGATCCGCGGGGTCGGCCTGCGCGCCGACGGCCACGGTGGCGAGCGCCTCGATCAGCGCCTCGCCCAGGCGGTCGTCCTCGGCCAGCCGTGCAAGGCGCGCGGGTGCCTCGGGCACGGGGAGGGCGAAGGCCCGGGCGAGGGCGGCGGCGATCGGGTCGTCGCCGGTCACGGCGGTCATCTCGCCGGTCATCTCGTCGGGTCCCCGTTCGGGCAGCATGCCGCGGGCGAGCGCCACGGCGAGCGGGTCGGCGCCGTCGGGCGCCGAGAGGGCCGCCGCCTCGTAGTCGGGGCCGAGCAGCGCGATGCGATGGGCGAGCCGCGCCTCGGGGCCGGCGAGGTCGAGCGCCGCGATGCGTGCCCCGTAGAGCGCGGCGAAGGCGGGGCCGAGGCCCGCGCGCTGCATCTCGCGCCACGCTGCGGGGAGGGCGCGTGCCACGGCGCGGGGCGTGCCGGCCTCGAGCGCCTGCTCGAAGGCCTGCAGCGTGGCCACCCGCTCCCACACTCCGCCCGAGGCCGCGGGCGCGCGCTCGGTATGGGTCGCCGAAAGTCGGCTGGGGGGCAGGGCGCCCGCGCGCACCAGCCGCTCGGTCGCCTCGAGCCGCGCCTTCCACCCGGCGGTGGGGCGCAATTCGGCATGGGCGAAGGCGAGCGGCAGCCCGGCGGTCGACCGTCGCTCGCCGATCGCCTCGAGCATCCGCCAGTCGAGCGGCGTGACGGTGGCGCGGGCGGGCAGGGGCGGCAGCAGGCCGTCGCTGTCGTCGAGCTCGAGGAAGCGGGCGAGCAGCGCCTCCTCCTCCGCGCTCACCTGCCCGAGCGCGTCGGCCGTCTCGAGCGTCAGCGCGGCGGCCGCCCAGTCGCCTGACCGCGCGAGGCAGAAGATGCGCGCGGGAATGGAGGGCGCGATGCCCGGCGCGGTCCGGAGGCGGTCGCAGGCCGCGTTTTCGCGCTCCTGCAACAGCGCGATGTCGAAGGCACGGCGGAAGAGCTCGGGCCGGTCGGTGCCGGCGCGCTCGATCAGCGCCGCGGCCTCGTCGAGCGCCCCCCAGCGCAACAGCGTGTCGATCCGCGCGAGCGCCAGCACGCCCGGCGTGCCGCCGCCCCGCGGCGGGTCGAGCCGGGCCAGAAGCAGCCGCTTGAGCGCGTCGCGCGCCGCCGGCAGGGGCCGGTCGGGCAGGCGCGCGAGGCGGCGCGCGATGTCGTCGGTGCTCGAGGCGCCCCACAGGCCCGGCGGCAGGCCGGCCGCGGCCGGGTCGACGAGGCCCACCGCGTCCGGCGCGGGCGCGTCGAGCGGCGCGACCGTCACCTCCGGGGCGAGGGCGGTGCCGTCGGTCGCCACCGGGGGCGCGCGCCGCTCGGGGCGCAGGGCCACGTCGTCGGCGAGGCTGTCGGACAGCCAGTCGATCGACGAGAGCGGCGGCGACTGGGCCAGCCCCGCGCCCGGCGCGACGGCGAGGGCAAGCGCGAGCGTCGCGGCCAGGACCGGGACCGGGACCCGGCGCGCGCGGCTCATCCCGAAAGCTCCAGCTCGACCGGTTCGGTCACGCGCTCGAGCACCGGGTCGAGATCGCCCAGATAGGCGAATCCCACCAGCCCGATCGCCCCGATCACGATGAGCACCAACAGCAGCTTGAACAGCTTGCCCCACATCCTGCCTGCCTCGCCTGCCTTGTCCGTTCTTCCGGCCCCGCGGGCCATTGTCGCCGGTCGCGCCGCGCCTCTGCCGGGCGCGCTGCCGCCGCGATCATAGCTGGCATCCCGGCAGCTTTCACGTCATTCATGGGCGCGTTTCCGCGAACCGGCGAGAGAGCGCCGGCAGAAAGGAGCCGATGGCCCCCAGACTCCGCAAGACGGTCGCCCTAGTGGGCATGATGGGCGCAGGCAAGACGGCCGTCGGCACCGCGCTCGCCCGGCGGCTCGCGGTGCCCTTCCTCGACAGCGATGCTGAGATCGAGGCCGCCGCGCGCATGGAGATTTCCGAGATCTTCGCCCGCGACGGCGAGGCCTTTTTCCGCCGCAAGGAATCGCAGGTGATCGCCCGGCTTCTCGCGGGGGCGCCCTGCGTGCTCTCCACCGGCGGGGGCGCCTGGCTGCAGGATGCCAACCGGCGCACGATCTCGGCGCGCGGCGTGGCCGTCTGGCTCGACGCCGACATCGAGGTGCTGTGGGCCCGCGTCCGGGGCAAGGAGACGCGCCCCCTTCTGCAGACCGACGATCCCCGCGCGACGCTCGCGGCGCTTGCCGAGGCGCGGCGCCCGTCCTACGCCCGGGCCGACCTCGCCGTGCGCTCCGACGCAGAGACGAGCGTGGCCGACATGGTCGACCGGGTGATGAAGGCGCTGGCGACGCGCCCCGACGTACTGGAAGGAGGCTGATCCGTGGCCGATGCGCAGACAGTCCACGTGCCGCTGGGCGCACGGGCCTACGACATCCGCATCGGCGCGGGTCTGCTGGGCCGCGCGGGCGCCGAGATCGCGCCGCTGCTCGCCCGGCCGCGCGTGGCGATCCTGACGGAGGAGCGGGTGGCGGCGCTGCACCTGCCGGCGCTCGAGGCCGCGCTCGCGGCCGAGGGGATCGAGAGCGCGGCGCTCGCGCTGCCGCCCGGCGAGGCGACCAAGGGCTGGGCCCGGCTCGAGCAGAGCGTCGAGTGGCTGCTGTCGGAACGCGTCGAGCGGCGCGACGTGGTGGTGGCGCTGGGCGGCGGCGTGATCGGCGACCTTGCGGGCTTCGCCGCTGCCATCCTGCGGCGCGGCGTGCGCTTCGTGCAGGTGCCGACAACCCTGCTCGCGCAGGTCGATTCGTCGGTGGGCGGCAAGACCGGCATCAACTCGCCCCACGGCAAGAATCTCGTGGGCGCCTTCCACCAGCCCTCGCTGGTGCTGGCCGACACGGGCCTGCTCGATACGCTGCCCCGGCGCGACCTGCTGGCGGGCTATGCCGAAGTGGTGAAATACGGTGCGCTGGGCGACGCGGAGTTCTTCGCCTGGCTCGAGGCGACCGGGCCGGCCCTCGCCGCGGGCGACCCGGAGGCGCGTGCCCATGCCGTGCGCCGCTCCTGCGAGATGAAGGCCGAGATCGTGGTGCGCGACGAAACCGAGCAGGGCGACCGGGCGCTGCTGAACCTTGGCCATACCTTCGGCCACGCGCTCGAGGCCGCGACCGGCTATTCCGACCGCCTCCTGCACGGCGAGGGCGTGGCGGTGGGCATGGGGCTGGCCGCTGCGCTCTCGGCCCGGCTCGGCCTCTGCCCGCAGGAGGAGCCGTCGCGGCTCTCCGCCCACCTGCGCGCGATGGGGATGCCGGCCGCGCTGTCCGACATTCCGGGCGAGCTGCCTGATGCCGACGGGCTGATGGCACTGATGGCGCAGGACAAGAAGGTGGAGGCCGGCCGCGCCCGCTTCGTGCTGCTGCGGCGGCTGGGCGAGGCCTTCGTCACGGCCGACGTGCCCGCCGGGGCGGTGCGCGCGCTGCTGGCCGAGGAACTCGGTGCCGCCCGCACCTCGGCCTGAGCGCCCCCGCGAGACCGGATCGGGGGCGCTCCCGCCTCCGCTTGGGGCCGTGCGGCCCCTCGCTCCGTTGGGCCCGGCTCGCGCCGGGGCGCGAGCCTGCCGCGCGCCGGGTGCGCCCGCCCGCGTCGTCTGGCCGATGCAGGGCGGGGCGGCGGGCCGAGACGGGCGGCGGGCCCATACGCGGCGGCCCTCGGTCGCGTCCGGCCGCAGGGCGTGTTAGCCGACGGGTCGGGACAGCTCGGCACAGACGGGAGGCAGACATGGACATACCGCGACGGACATTCGGCAGGACGGGCTGGCAGGTGTCGGAGATCGGCTTCGGCGCCTGGGCGATCGGCGGCTCATGGGGCGAGGTGACCGAGGACGATGCGCGCGCCACGCTGCACGCCGCGCTCGATTCGGGGGTGACCTTCCTCGATACCGCCGACGTCTATGGCGACGGACGGTCGGAACGGCTGATCCGCGCCGTCCTCGCCGAGCGAGGCGATCTCGGCCGCGCGCCCGGCGCGCGGCCCGTGGTGGCCACCAAGGCGGGCCGGCGCCTCGATCCGCACGTCGCCGAGGGCTACACCGAGGCCGCGCTCGGCGGCTTCATCGACAGGTCGCGCGACAATCTGGGGATGGACACGCTCGACCTGTTGCAACTCCACTGCCCGCCGCGCGAGGTCTATGAACACGCCGGCGTCTTCGACGCGCTCGACCGCTTCGTCGAGGCGGGGCGTATCCGCCACTGGGGGGTCTCGGTCGAGACGGTGGAGGAGGCGATGCGCGCCCTCGACCGGCCCAATCTCGCCTCGATCCAGATCATCTACAACCTGTTCCGGCAGAAGCCGGCCGAGGCGCTGTTTCCGCTGGCCAGGGAGCGGGGCGTCGCCGTGATCGTGCGGGTGCCGCTGGCGAGCGGGCTGCTGACCGGCAAGATGAGCGCGCAGAGCACCTTCGCCGCCGACGATCACCGCGCCTTCAACCGCGCGGGCGAGGCGTTCGACGTGGGCGAGACCTTCGCGGGCGTGCCCTTCGAGGCGGGGCTCGAGGCGGTCGAGGCGCTGCGGCCGCTCGTGCCCGAGGGGGCGAGCATGGCGCAATGGGCGCTGCGCTGGATCTTGATGGAGGAGGCGGTGTCGGTCGTCATCCCCGGCGCGCGGCGGCCCGACCAGGCCCGCGCCAACGCCGGCGCGGCCGATCTGGCGCCGCTCCCGCCCGAGACGATGGAGGCGGCGCGCGCCATCTATCTCGAGCACGTCGCGCCGCACGTCCATCACCGCTGGTGAGCGAGGCCCGGTCGGGGCCCCGCGGTCAGCAAACCGGGGTCAAGCAACCGGGGCAGGCGAGGCCCGACCGGCACCTCGAGACGTCGCCGCTTCATCGATGCGACCGGTCGCGGGGCCCTGATCGGCCGCCCGCCCGCGTGGCGCCGCGCCGGGCGCGCACCGCCCCGGCTTCTTTCTGTCTCAAATACGCACGGCGCTCCGGCCGCGTCGGGTGGCGCGGAGGGAGCGGCGCGCGTCGCGCACAGCCGCGCGCCTCCGCCGCGGGTCTGGCGCGTGCCCTCAGCCCCGCCCGTCGCGGCCGCCGAGGGCGATCAGCTCACCGATGTTGTCGCGGGTGATGTAGCCCAGGAACACGCCCTGCCGGTCGACCACGGCCACCGCCGGCCGATTGTGCGCGTAGAGCGCGTCGAGCGCCTCGGTCAGCGGCGCGCCGAGGCCGATGGCGGGAATCTCGGTCTCCATCTCGCCGGCCACGCTCGCGCCGCGCCGCTCTTCGTTGACCGCCTTGAAGATGGCGTCGCGCGTCAGCACCCCCACGAGGCGCCCGCCCTCGCCGAGCACCGGAAACTCGTGCTGCGTGGTGCGCAGGAGGGCCGCGGCCGCGGCGCCCATCCGGTCGTCGGGGGCGAGGGCCTCGTAGCCGGTGATCATGGCCTCGCGGGCGGCGACGTTGCGCGCCATGTCGCGCAGCTGCACGTCAGACGCCTCCGAGGCGGCGGCGACGAAGATGAAGAGCGCGATCAGCAGCAGGATGGGCGAGCCGCCGAAGAGCCCGAGAAAGCCGAAGAGGAAGGCCATCGCCTGTCCCGCCCGCGCCGCCGCGCGGGTGGCGCGCAGTCGTCCGAGCGGGATCGACAGCAGCGCCCGGAAGACCCGGCCGCCGTCCATCGGGAAGGCCGGGATGAGGTTGAACACCACCAGGAAGAGGTTGACCGCCGCGAGCCGCCCCCAGAAGCCCGCCGCCGGATCCTCGATGTTCGCCAGCGCGTCGAGGTCGGGCGCGGCGCCGAAGACGAAGACGAGCACCGCCCAGATCACCACGTTCACCGCCGGCCCGGCGAGGGCGACGATCACCTCCTGCCAGGGGTCTTCCGGCATCCGCTCGAGCCGGGCGAGGCCGCCGATGGGCAACAGCGTGATGTCGGGCGTGGCGATGCCGAATCGGCGCGCGGTCAGCGCGTGGCCGAACTCGTGCGCCACGACGCATGCGAAGAGCGCCAGCACGAAGACCACGTTGACGACGGCGGCCTCGGGGCCGGCCGCCGCGTAGGCCGCCGCGCCGACCCAGGCGAGCAACAGAAAGAACGTCGCGTGGATCCGCAGGTCGGAGCCGAACAGGTGGCCGATGGAGAAGGACCAGGTCATGCTCGGTCAGTTGGCCCCGCGCGGGCCCCGGGCAAGGGGTGCGAGGCTGCCTGCCGCAGCGGGCGCGGATGCCCCCTGAGACGGGTCAGAACGGGATCTCGTCTTCCATGTCGCCGCCCGGGGCGTTGCCGCCGCCGCCCGGGCCGCCCCTGTCGTCGTAGCCGCCGCCGTAGCCGCCCGAGCGGTCGTCGCTCCAGCCGCCGCCACCGCCGCCGTAGCCGCCGCCACCGCCCTCGCCGCCGCGACTGTCGAGCAGCGTCAGCTCGCCCTTGTAGGGGCGCAGCACCACCTCGGTGGAATAGCGATCCTGGCCCGACTGGTCCTGCCACTTGCGGGTCTCGAGCTGACCCTCGAGATAGACCTTCGAGCCCTTGCGCAGATACTGCTCGGCGATGCGGGCCAGCGGCTCGGAAAAGATGGCGACCGAGTGCCACTCGGTCCGCTCGCGGCGCTCGCCGGTGTTGCGGTCCTTCCATTGCTCGGAGGTGGCGACGCGCAGGTTGCAGACCTTGCCGCCGTTCTGGAACGTCCGCACCTCGGGATCGCGGCCGAGATTGCCGACGATGATGACCTTGTTGACCGATCCGGCCATGACTGCGCCTCCTTGCCCCTTGGTGCGACTCGCCTCTCGCGCCCATCGTTAGCAGATGCGGCGCCCGAGGCCACGCCGTGCCGTGTCGCGGCACGCGATGCTCGCCAAGCGCGCCGCTTTCGGCTATCCCTCGAAGTAGGTGTGGTTGACGAACGAGGAAGCGCATGGCGGGAAGACCTGTGGCGCTCGCGCGCGCGGTAAGTGCATGTCTCCTGGCGGCCGGGGTTTCGGGGGCGCCGGGGCCCGTCCTGTCGGACACGACCGCCTCGTCGAAGTCTCGGGCGCAACTCTTCGCAAGCCAGACGCGCCTGCTCGACACCCGTGCGGCCACGCAATACGCCAACGCCGCGCGCCTCGCGCCGACCTCGATCGCGCCCGAGCCGGTCCCGCGCTTCGATGGCAGCTACCGGGGCGAGTTCCTGCCTGTGGCCCGCCGCGCCGCCCGCCAGCACGCCATCCCGGAGGATCTGTTCCTGCGTCTCGTGCAGGCCGAGAGCGCGTGGCGCCCGGCCGCCGTCTCGCACAAGGGCGCCATCGGGCTCGCGCAACTGATGCCGGGCACGGCCGCGCTGCTGCGCGTCGACCCGCGCGACCCCCGTCAGAACCTCGAGGGCGGCGCCCGCTATCTGCGGATGATGTATGACCGCTTCGGCACGTGGCGACTCGCGCTCGCGGCCTACAATGCCGGGCCGGGAGCGGTGGAAAGGCATGGCGGCATCCCGCCCTACCGCGAGACGCGCAACTATGTTCGCGTGATCCTCGGCGAGTGAGGGGGAAGGGGGCATTCTGCCCCCTGCGCGCGCCGCGGGCCCGAGGCCCGGTCTCTCGATCTCGTCGCCCCACCCGCGATCTTCCCGGCCACAACGACCGCCGTGCCCTGAGAGACGAGCCCCGGCATCGTGCCGCTGCCCGTCATCCTCTTTGCCGCCGTCGTCTTGGCCGCGCGCGGCCCGTCCGTGCCGCGGCCCGATGCTCCGGCCGACCTGTCCGCCCTGCCGGATCACCGGCACGCGGGAGCCGCCGGCCGCGGTCCGGGTGAGCCGGCACGCCCGCGCGGCAGATGCGCAGCAGCGGCACCGCCCCGAGGACACGGCCGCAGGGGAAACGCCGGAGGATACCGCGCGCGCCACGCCGCGCGGCGCGCGGCGGCAAGGGGGCGGGCCGCGTCCGGGGCCGCGGCGGTCCTCCGCCGGGGAGGGACGGATCGTCACCGGCCGGTTTGCACGCGCGGGCCGGAGGCATAGGTGTCGGCGTGGGCGGCGTCGCCGCCCTGTTCCGCAACCCGAAAGGAGCGACATGACCTTCGGACGTATCCTCGCCACCACGACCGCCACCGCCGCGCTCGCGCTGGCGCCCCTCGCCCCTGCCGTCGCGCAGGACGGCTCCGCCACCGGTTCCGCGCCCGAAAGCGGGGTGCAGGGCGGCGCCGACATGGCCGTGCCCGACGCGCTGCTCGACAGCTTCGTGACCGCCGCGCTCAGCGTCTCGTCGGTCGCGGAAGACTATCAGGGCCGCATGCAGGCCGCCGAGACCGACGCCGCGCGGCAGGATCTCGCGACCGAGGCGCGGCAGGAGATGATCTCGGCCGTCGAAGGCACCGACGGCATCACGGTCGAGGAATACGTCACCATTGCCGAGGCGGCGCAGACAGACGAAAGCCTGGCCTTGCGCTTGCAGGCGGAAGTTGACAGGCGGTCTGGCGCCGAGTGAGCGCTTCCGGCACGGATCGTCGACGCGGCGCTTGATCCGCGCGGCGATCCGTCCATGTTGGTGACGTGATGACGACATTCGCCGCACCTATCGCCCCGCCCTTCGCCCCTGGTTCCGTTCGCCTGCCGGTTGTCGGGGTCGCCCGCGCCGCGCGCGATGCCACCCTGGCCGCGCTCGTCGTGCTGTGCGCGACGGCGCTCGCCTGGGCAGAGATGGCCTTGCAGGACTGGATCCCGGCCGAGCTCGATTTTCCCGCCGACGCCCAGGTGGTGACCGATCGTGAGATCGGCTCGACCGTGCGGATGTTCTCGGTCGCGACCGGCGAGGAGACGGGACCGCTGCTGGAACGTTGGGAAGAGGCGCTGCGCACAAGCGGCTACGCCATCGAGCGCGAGAGCGAGGAGCTGGTCGAGGGGTCGATCGAGTTCTCCGGCCCCGGCATCGCCAATGCCAAGATCGTCGCAAACCGCGTCGCCGAAGACGGCCAGACCCTCATCGAGTTCGACGCGACGCTGGATTGAGCCCCGCGCCTGCGCTCCCGGCCAGCCGATCGGTCGCGGTCCCTTACATCCTCGCGATCGACCCCCTCACTTGCTCTTGGCGCCGGCCCTGAGCAGGCAGACCTCGCCTCGGAGGTCGTGCCCTTCCGGCCGGATCATTTCACCACCGCGCGCATGCCTGCTGCGCGTCTGCTCCGGGGCCGCGCGCTCGTCGTGCCGAGTCTGCCATCGGGACCCACCTGGTGGAGGTGCCTGCCGCGTAGGGGTGGCCTGCCGCCTTGCCTTCGCCATCCCCCGCCGTGTGGTGCGCAAGTTGCGCCAGTGCCGGACAGGTCCGAAAAGAGCGTGAGTTGGCGGCGATGCTCGGGCCGCCCGCGACGTGCTCTGAAAGCACTGGCCCGGGCCGTCACTCGGCCGCGATCTTGATCACCGGCTGCATCTGGTCGAGTTCCGCCTGCGGCAGGTGACACTTGATCTGGTGCCCCTCGGAGAGCGTCACCATCGGCGGCACTTCGGTGTCGCAGAGATTGCCCGGCACCTTCGACTTCCAGCGGCAGCGCGTCTGGAAAGGGCAGCCCGGCGGCGGGTTCATCGCCGAGGGGATCTCGCCCTCGAGCACGATATGCTCCTTGGATACGGAGGTGTCGGCGATTGGCACCGCCGAAAGCAGCGCCTCGGTGTAGGGGTGGTAGGGCGGCGTGAAGACCTGGTCGGTCGAGCCGATCTCGACCACGTGGCCCAGATACATCACCATCACCCGGTCGGAGAGGTAGCGCACGATCGACAGGTCGTGGCTGATGAACAAGAGCGTGGTCTTCTCCTTGCGCTGGATCTCCATCAGCAGGTCGGTGACGGCGGCCTGCACGCTCACGTCGAGCGCCGAGACCGGCTCGTCGGCCACCACCACCTTGGCGCCGCCGGCGAAGGCGCGGGCGATGCCCACCCGCTGCTTCTGTCCACCCGAGAGCTGCCGGGGCATCCGGTCGGCGAACTCGCGCGGCAGCTTCACGAGGTCGAGCAGCTCCAGCATCCGCTCGCGCCGCTCGGCCACCGTGCCGCCGTAGCCGAAGATCTCCAGCGCCCGGATGATCTGCGCGCCCACGGTCATCGAGGGGTTCAGCGTGTCGAACGGGTTCTGGAACACCATCTGCACCGACGAGATGGTGCCCGTGTCGCGCGCCTCGATCGGCACGTCGCCGATCGACCTGTTCTCGAGCGTGATCGTGCCGTCGGTCGCCGTCTCCAGCCCCATCAGCACCTTGGCGAAGGTCGACTTGCCACACCCCGACTCGCCGACGATGGCCAGCGTCTCGCCCTCGCGCGCCTCGAAGCTGATCGTCTCGTTGGCCTTGACCACCTTCTTGTGGCCGCCGCCGAACAGGGCGTTGGCACTGACCTCGTAGTATTTCTTCAGCTCGTCGATCTTCAGCACCGGATCCCCGATGCGGCCTCCCTCGTGGGTGTCGGCCAGTTCCACCGGCGCGTTCCAGTCGATCTCGGAGAAGCGCACGCAGCGCGTCTCGTGACGGTCGTCGCCCTCGACCGTGTACATGGGGATCTCGCCCTTGTCGCAGCGCCCCGCCTCGAAATAGTCGCACCGGGGGCCGAAGTTGCAGCCCGGCGGGCGCTCGTGCGGCAACGGAAAGTTACCGGGGATCGCGCGCAGGGGGCGGGCGTTCTTGTCGGCGCCGGGCAGCGGGATCGAGCGGAAGAGCGCCTGCGTGTAGGGGTGGCGCATCTTGTCGAACACGTCCTCGATAGAGCCCGTCTCGACCGCCTCGCCCGAATACATCACGCAGATCCGGTCGCAGGTCTCGAGCACGAGCCCGAGATTGTGCGAGATGAACAGCATCGAGGTGCCGTATTTCTCGCCCAGCGCCTTCACGAGATCGACGACGGCCGCCTCCACCGTCACGTCGAGGGCGGTGGTGGGCTCGTCGAGGATCAGCAGCGACGGCTTCGACATCAGCGCCATGGCGATGACGATGCGCTGCTGCTGCCCGCCCGACAGCTGGTGGGGGAAGGACTTGAGAATGCGCTCGGGGTCGGGCAGGCGCACGTCGCTCACCACCTCCAGCGCACGCTGCCAGGCCTCCTTCTCGCCGAGCCCCTCGTGGATCATCGGCACTTCCATGAGCTGCTTGCCGATCTTCATGGCGGGGTTCAGCGAGGCCATGGGTTCCTGGTAGATCATGGCGATCTCGCGACCGCGGATCCTGCGCAGCTGGTCGTCGTTCATCTCGTTCAGGTCGCGCCCCTTGAACCTGATCGAGCCGCCCACGATTCTCCCGTTCACGCCGAGGTCCTGCATCACGCCGAGCGCCACGGTGGACTTGCCGCAGCCCGACTCGCCCACGAGTCCCATCGCCTCGCCCGGCTGCACCACGGTCGAGAAGTCCATCACCGCGGGGATCTCGCGCAGGCGCGTGAAGAACGAGATCGAGAGGTTCTCGATCTCGAGGATGGGACCGTCGTAATCGGGGGTGGCCATGGCGTGCTCCTCGGCGGGCGGTGGCTCTTGGTGCAAGGGGCGGACCGGGGGTTTTGCATCCCCGGACCCCCGCAGGATATTTTCAGCAAGAAGAAGGGGCTGGCGCTCGCGCTCCAGTCTTCTTCTTGCTCGAAATATCCCGGGGGGTCCGGGGGGCTGGCCCCCCGGTCCTGTCGGTCGTGGTCGGGCGGGGCGGCCTGTGCATGGTCAGTCCCTCAGGCTCTCTTCGCGCAGGCCGTCGGCCAGCAGATTGAGCCCCAGCACCAGCGTCATCAGGGCCACGGCGGGCACGATGGCGGGGTGGGGGTAGATCGACAGCAGCCGCCGGCCGTCGTTGATCGTCGTGCCCCAGTCGGGGGACTCGGGCGGCAGGCCGAGGCCGAAGAAGCCCAGCGTGCCGAGCAGGATCGTGGTGTAGCCGATGCGCAGGCAGAAATCGACGATCAGCGGCCCGCGCGCGTTGGGCAGGATCTCCCACAGCATGGTGTACCACGGGCCCTCGCCGCGGGTCTGGGCGGCGGCGACATAGTCGCGCGTCTTCACGTCGAGGGCGATGCCGCGCACGATCCGGAACACGGTGGGCGAGTTCACGAACACCACCGCGACGAAGACGATCAGGATGCCGCCGGGAATGTCGAAGAGGTCGAGCGCGTCGGGCCAGAAGTCGATCGGCGTGCGGTCCTGGCTGATGAGCGACAGGTAGAGCAGGCCGCCGATCCCCGCGATCCCGGCGAGGTACACCTTCTGCTTGGCAGGCTGGGTGTAGAAGCGCGAGTTGAACAGCACGCCGAGGAAGATGAGCGGGAACAGGAACAGCACCATCGCCATGAACGAGGGCAGCCCCGTCTGCACGATCTCGGGGGTCACCAGCAGGTAGAAGAGCAGGATGACGGGGAAGGCGAGGATCAGGTTGGCGAGGAACGACAGCACCGTGTCGAGCCGCCCGCCGTAATAGGCCGCCGGCAGGCCCAGCGTGATGCCGACCATGAACGCGAACAGGGTGGCGAGCGGCGCGATCTGCATCACCACGGTGGAGCCCGCCACCATGCGGCTGAACACGTCGCGCGCGAGGTTGTCGCCGCCGAGCAGGTAGTAGGCGCCGCCTTCGGTGCCCTCCGGCACCGGGCTGCCGGGGACGGCGTTCTTCAGCCCCGAGACCTGCGCGAGCGGGTCGTGGGTGACGATGCCGTCGGCGAAGATCGCGGTGAAGACCCAGAACAGCACCAGAGCGAATCCGATCATGCCAATCGTGGAATCGAACAGCTTGCCGTAGAGGCCAAGCCGCCGCTTGAAGGCGATCGACGCCGCGAAGACCGCGACCATCCCGATCCAGACAGGCGTGAACTGGACGAACACCTGGGCGGCGATGGCGCCCCAGCCGAGCGGTTCCATGTCAGTCGCTCCTCACGAGATCCGGATGCGGGGGTTGAGGTAGACGTAGCCGATATCCGAGATCAGCTGCGTCACCAGCACGACGATGACCGAGACGACCGAGACCGCGAGCAGCAGCTCGATGTCGTTGTTGCCGGCCGCCTGCACCAGGGTCCAGCCGAAGCCCTTGTAGTTGAACAGCGTCTCGACGATCACGACGCCGTTCAGCAGCCAGGGGAACTGCAGCATGATCACCGTGAAGGGAGCGATCAGCGCGTTCCTCAGCGCGTGCTTCATCACGATGTTGCGGAAGCTCACGCCCTTCAGCCGCGCGGTGCGGATGTACTGCGCGGTCATCACCTCGGTCATCGAGGCCCGCGTCATCCGCGCGATGTAGCCCATGCCGTAGAGGGCGATGGTGACGACCGGCAGCGTGAAGTTCTGGAACGTCACGTTCTCCATCGCGCTCGTCGCGGTGCCGTTGAACCATCGCAGGCCCACGGCCGACGAGGCGAAGACGGCGATCAGGATGACGCCCGAGACGTATTCGGGCGTGGCGGTGGAGATGATCGAGACGGTCGAGAGCGAACGGTCGGTGCGCGACCCCTCGCGCATGCCCGCCAGCACCCCGATCAGCAGCGCCATCGGCACCATCACCACCATCACCCAGAACATCAGGATGCCGGTCAGGCCGAGGCGGGTCGAGATGATCTCGCCCACAGGGGCGCGGAACACGGTCGACCATCCCCAGTTGCCCTGCAGGACCCCGCAGAAGGCCGGCGGCGCCTCGCCCTCGGCCAGCGGCGGCATCCCCTCCGCCGTGCAGCGGCCCACCGGCTCGCCCTGCGACGTCTCGCCCACCCATCCCGGCAGAACCCCGAGCCACTCGCCGTAACGCACGAACACGGGTCGGTCGTAGCCGCGGTTGGCGAGCCAGATCTCCACCTGCTCGTCGGTCATCCGCATGTTGCCTTGCGTCTTCGCCAGCTTCTCGAGGTTGGGCTGGAGGTTCGTCAGGAAGAAGACGACGAAGGTCAGGCAGAGAATGGTCAGGAGCATCACGCCGAGACGGCGCAGGATGAACAGGGCCATGGGCACTCCTGTCGGTAGGGCGGCCGCGTGGGGCGCGGCCCCCGGTCAGGGGGGCGAACGGGCGGCCGGGGCGTGGTGCCCCGGCCGCCCGGCCGCGTCAGGAGGCGAAGCCGAAGCTGTAGAGATGGAACTCGTGCGACGGGTGCTTCTCGGCGTTCACGACGTTGCCGTTGTGATGATTGTAGAGCGACCGCCAGTAGGGCTGGATGATGACCGCGTCGTCGCGCATCTTCTGCTCGATCTTGGCCATCACCTCGCGCCGCGCGTCGGCGTCGGCGATCGACAGGGCTTCGGCCATCAGCGCGTCGAACTCGGGGCTGGCATAGGCGCTCTCGTTCCACGCCTCGCCCGAGCGGTAGGCCAGCGCCATGACCTGCACGCCGAGGGGCCGGTGGTTCCAGCTGGTGGCGCTGAACGGGTATTTCGTCCAGTCGTTCCAGAAGGTGGCGCCGGGCAGAACCGTGTGGCGGATGTTGATGCCCGCGTCGCGGATCTGCGCGGCAACGGCTGCGCCCGAGTTGCGCTCCCACTCGTCGTCGACGGTGATCAGCTCGTGCTCGAAATCGGCGAACTCGCTCGCGTCCATCATCTCCTTCGCCGTGGCCGGGTCGAAGGGCGCGGGGCCGATATCGGCATAGGCGGGGTGGATCGGGCAGACATGGTGGTTTTCCGCCACCGTGCCGCGATCGGAATAGCCGAGCTCGAGCACGGTCGCGTTGTCGACGGCCAGAGCCAGCGCCTTGCGCACGTCGACATTGGCGTAGGGCACGCGGCCGCCGACCTCGGCGACCTGGTTGGTGCGGAAGACGAGCGTGGCGGCGGTGACCGTCTCGGTGCGGGTCCAGCCGATGCCGTCGAGGATGTCGATGAAATCGCCGACGGATTCATAGAGCAGGTCGACTTCGCCCGATTCGGCGGCCGCCAGCCACGCGGCCGGGTCGGTGCCGTAGTCGATGAACTCGATCCGGTCGAGATAGGGGCCGCCATAGACCTCGGTGCCCCACCAGGTGTGGTCGGTCGCGCGCTCGATCACAGCGCGCACGCCCACTTCCATCTCGACGGGGCGGAACGGTCCGGTGCCGATGCCGTGGTCGAAGACGTCGCCGCCGTCGTAGCTCGCATGGGTGATCGCGGCCGGGTAGTCCGACATGTTGGCGATCACCGAGATGTCGGGCGACGACAGGTTGAGCCGCACGGTCAGGTCGTCGACCACCTCGACCGAGCCCTCGCGGGCCTGGCCGGTGTCGGGGTCGATCAGGCCGGTCATGCGCGCGGCCATCGAGTTGTCTTCCATCGCGGTGTCGCACCAGCCGCGGATGTTGCGCGCCACGTCCTCGGCGGTGAAGGGGTCGCCGTTGTTCCAGGTCACGCCGGGCCGGACGTTGAGGATGTATTGCGTCGCGTCCTCGTTGGCCTCCCAGCTTTCCAGCAGCATGCCCCGGAACGAGCCGTCGCGCTGGTATTCGACGAGATACTCGAGGAATCCGCGCGACTGGTTGCCGACCTCGGACCAGTCGTAGGCGCGCGGCTCCTTCATCGCCTTCACGCTGGTCTGGATGCGCAGCGTCCCGCCCTGCACCGGCGTCTGCTGCGCCTGCGCGGGCCGGGGCACGCCGATCAGCGCGTAGGCGCCTGCCGCCGTCACGCCGAGCGCGGTGGCCCGGGTCAGGAACTCCCTGCGGCTCAGCTTTCCGGCCAGGTGCTCGCGG
Organism: Rhodovulum sp. 12E13; assembly: GCF_003340565.1. GTDB lineage: Bacteria > Pseudomonadota > Alphaproteobacteria > Rhodobacterales > Rhodobacteraceae > HLUCCA09. Next base: position 56,826 of record NZ_QPLK01000006.1, read on the forward strand.
GCGTACATCTCCGCACCGGGGTGCACGCGCCGCCCCGTGTCGATCGACTTCGTCATGGTTCTCTCCCTGTCACCAACTGTCCTGGACAGTCTCGCATGTTGCCGGCCCGGGCCGGAAACCCCGCACGCCGACCGCAGGGCGGATCTCCGCCGCGTCGCGCAGGGTATCGACAGGTATTCGGCCCCATTAACGGCCGGGCGTCAACCGCCGCGATTGGCGACGCGAGGTCTGGAAACGACGGGTCGATGCGACAAAAACGACATCGGCACGCCTCTGCCGGGCCCGCGCCACGGGCGGCAGAGGGGCGCGCGACCGGGGCTGCACGGGGCGATCACGCGGCCGAGCGGAACTGCGTCGGCGTCTGCCCGGTGCGGTTCTGGAAGGCGCGGGTGAAATAGGCCGCCGAGCCGTAGCCGAGGATCTGCGCCACCTGCTTGACCGGCAGCGTCGTCTCGGCGAGCAGCCGCCGCGCCTCGAAGGTCACCCGGTCGGCGAGGATGTCGGAGGCCGAGCGCCCGCAGGTCTCGCGGCAGACGCGGGAGAGGTGGGTCGGCGTGACGCCGAGCGCCTCGGCGTAGTCGCCCACGCCCTGGCCGGTGTAGAGTTGCGCCTCCACCGCCTCGGTAAAGCGGCGCACCAGCCGCAGGCTGGCCGTGTCGGGGCGCGCGTCGTCGGCCACGGCGATCTGCCGGTCGAGCCAGACCGACATGAGCCCGGCGTGGTGGTGGATGGCGCGTGCGCGCAGCGGGCGGTCGCCCTCGATCTCGCGGCCGAGCTGCTCGAGAATCGTCGTGATCTCGCCCTGCGCCATCGCATCGCGCACCCGCAGGTGGACCGGGTGTCCGGGAAGGGGAAGGCTCGGCGCCTCCTCGAAGAAGACCGCCGTGCCGTAGACCTGCGCCGTGACCTCGAAGCCGTGCATCGTGCGGGGCGGCACGAAGACGGCGTTGTGCGCGCCGTAGCCGCGGGTGAAACCGGCGACCGTGATCCGGCCCTGCCCGCGGGTGAACCACAGCATCAGCGGCATCCGGTAGGAGCGCATCGCCTCGGTCCGCCAGCGCCCGCCCTTGGCCAGCGCCTGCAACGGCACGAGGCGCAGCGTGCCCTCGGGCGGCTGCGGGGTGAGCAGCGTGCCGGTGGGCCGCGCCCCCTCGGGCGGGCGGGGCGAGGCGCCCGAGGCGAGCGGACGGGCGGGCCGTGCCGGCGCGCGGCCGGCGGGGGGCGCCGCCCGCACAGGTGCCGCCTGTCGCCGCGGCGCGTCGGCCGGGCTCGGCTCCGCCGGGGCGGCGGTGTCCGAGACCGGCCCCGCCTTTTCGGCGGCTGGGTGTTGCTCGCCGCCGGTCGGCGCGGCAGTGGCGCTCCGATCCGGGTCGCGGCCGGCGCCGCCGTCGAGGTCGGCCGCCCCGCCGCTCGGCGTCTCCGCCTCGCGGCGGATCTGCACAGGCTGGGCGCCCTCGCCCGAAAGGTCGGTGGAATCCGACCCGACGCCGGGAGCGGCGAGCGACTGGGCGGCCGGCGCGACCGCCGGCGACGCTCGGTCATCTGCCGGGTCCGCCGGCGTTTCGGGCGTGCCTTCGCCGGCCCCTTCCACGTCTCGCCGGGCCTGCGGGGGCGGGACCGGCATCTGCGAACGGGAGGCGGGCGCCGGGGCCTGCAGCGACTCCGCCGAAGGGGCGGGCGGGCGCGCGAGGGCGCGGGCGCCCGGCGCCCTGAAGATCCCCGGACGCGGCGGGCGGCCCTCGAAACCGGCGGGTTCCTCGGCCATGCCCCGCGCCTCGGCATCGCGCGGCTCCCGGACGCTCCCGGCGGCCGGTTCTTCCGGCGCGGGGGAGGCAGCCCCGGGGGTAGCGGGCCGACCCGCCGCGCCGGAGCTCTCGCGCGACGGTCTCCGCTCCCGCGCAGCCGCGTCGTCGCGCGGCGGCTCCGCGCGGCGGGCGGCGGCGCGGTCGGCGAAGGACCGGGCAGAGAACAGCGAGCGCATGGGCGACCTCCGGTCGGTTCGGGGCGGGCTGGCCAGTCGGCGCGGGGGGCGCGCCGGGCGGCCGGCGTCGAAACCCGTGCAAGGTCTCCCCAAGAGCGCGTCGCATCAAGCCCGAATCACTCCGGAGACCTCCATGCGCGGAAAGGTGCGGCGCCGGTGCCCCGGCCTCGGCCATCGCGTGCCGGTGCCACCTCATGGCATCGCCAGCCGGTCCCAGCCCTTCATCCGGGCGCGGAACCATGTCCGCTGCCGCTTCGCATAGCGCCGTGTGGCCACGATCGCGGCTTCGCGCGCCGCCTCGAGCGTGATCTCGCCGCGCAGATGCGCGACGAGTTCCGCGGCGCCTATGGCCCGGTCGCCCGGGCGGCGCGGGGTCCAGCCGGGCAGGGCGGCGCGCACTTCCTCGAGCGCCCCGCCCGCGAGCATCGCGTCGAAGCGGGCGGCAAGCCGGGGGGTCAGCCGCTCCTTCGGCGCCTCGATCACGAAGGTCGCGACGCGCTCGGGCGGCAGAAGCGGCGGCGGCGTCGCATCCTGCCATCGGGCGAGGCCCCGGCCCGTGGCGCGCAGCACCTCCCAGGCGCGCCGCAGCCGGGCAGGGTTCGCGCTGTCGATCCGCGCCAGGGTTTCGGCGTCGAGGCCCGCCCGCAGCGCCTCGGGCGACAACGCCTCCGCCTCCGCCCGCACCTCTGCCGGCACCTCGGGGATCTCCGCCAGCCCCTCGGTCGCCGCGGTGAGGTAGAGGCCGGTGCCGCCCACGACGATGGGCCGCTCCGGCCCGGATAGAACCGGCGCCACCTCGCGCAGCCAGTGGCCGACCGAATAGGGCGCGGTGCGCGCCACGTGCCCGTACAGCGCGTGGGGAACGCGCCTCTCCTCCCCGGGCCCCGGCCGGGCCGTCAGCACCCGCCAGTGCGCGTAGACCTGAAGCGCGTCGGCGTTGACGACCACGCCGCCCGCCCGCTCGGCCAGCGCGAGCGCGAGGCCCGACTTGCCCGAGGCCGTCGGACCCGCGATGATCACCGGCCGGTCGGCCGGTACGGCGGCCAGCGCGGGCGGGAGGTCTGGCGGCCGGTCCTGCGGCCGATCTTCGGGCGAGGGCACGCACGCTCCTTGACGGTTGAAGCCCACGCGCTTTTCCGACACAGAAGCGCCGGACGAAAGAGGGAAGCGCGCGCATGGGCGAGATCGCCGAAGCAGAGGCCCGACCGACGCCGCCGCCCCGCTATTCCCGTGTTCTGCTGAAGATCTCGGGCGAGGCGCTGATGGGCGACCAGGGCTACGGCCTGCACCCGCCCACCGTGAATCGCATCGCCCGCGAGGTGAAGAGCGTCCACGATCTCGGCGTGGAGATCTGCATGGTGATCGGCGGCGGCAACATCTTCCGCGGCCTATCGGGCGCCGCGCAGGGGATGGAGCGGACCACGGCCGATTACATGGGCATGCTGGCCACCGTGATGAACGCGCTCGCCATGCAGTCGGCGCTCGAGACGCTGGGCGTCTTCACCCGGGTGATCAGCGCCATCCCGATGGACCAGATCTGCGAGCCCTACATCCGCCGCCGCGCCGTGCGCCACCTCGAGAAGAAGCGCGTCTGCATCTTCGCCGCCGGCACAGGAAACCCGTATTTCACCACCGACACCGCGGCGACGCTGCGCGCCAACGAGATGGCCTGCGAGGCGATCTTCAAGGGCACCAAGGTCGACGGCGTCTACGACAAGGACCCGATGCAGCACGCCGACGCGGTCCGTTTCGACCGCGTCAGCTACGACGACTGCCTCGCCCGGCACCTCAAGGTGATGGACGCCTCCGCGATCGCGCTGGCCCGCGACAACGACCTGCCGATCATCGTCTTCTCGCTCGACGAGCCGGGCGGGTTCGCCGGCATCGTCGCCGGGCAGGGCACCTACACGATCGTGGACTAGGGCCTCCGTCGCGACGCGGGCAAATCCCTTGCAAAGGGATTTGCAAATTCCTTTCGGAAGGAATTTGCGCCGCGCCCGGAGACGGCCCCGGCGGGGTGCGGCGCGGGGGCGTCACCGACAAGGCGAACTGCCATCGCGCCTATACAAGGGATGCACTTGCGGCTATGACGCCGCGGGCAGTCAGTGACCCAACGAGACGCGGAAAGGAACGCGCGCATGTCCGACTACGAAGATCCCGACATCGACGATCTCAAGCGCCGCATGGACGGCGCGATGACGGCGCTCCGGCACGAGTTCGCCTCGCTCCGGACGGGCCGCGCCTCGGCCAGCATGCTCGAGCCGGTCATGGTCGAGGCCTATGGCCAGATGACGCCCCTTAACCAGGTGGGAACCGTCAACGTGCCAGAGCCGCGCATGATCACGCTCAACGTCTGGGACAAGTCGCTCGTCGGCAAGGTCGAGAAGGCGATCCGCGATTCTGGCCTCGGCATCAACCCGGTGGTGGACGGCACGATCATCCGCCTGCCGATCCCGGAGCTGAACGAGGAGCGCCGCAAGGAACTGACCAAGGTCGCCGCGCAGTACGCCGAGAACGCCCGCGTCGCCGTCCGGAACGTCCGCCGCGACGGGATGGATCAGATCAAGAAGGCCCGCGCCGACGGCATGGGCGAGGACGAGGAAAAGGTCTGGACCGACGAGATCCAGACCATGACGGACGAGCATATCGCCGCCATCGACGCGGCGCTCAAGGCCAAGCAGGCCGAGATCATGCAGGTCTGAGGGCGGCGCACCGGGCGGCCGACGCCCGCCGCCTCCCGCTCGCCGCAGAAGGACGTTCAATGACAGACCCCGCGCCGTTCTCTCTCCCGCCTGACGCGCCCTGCGGCGAGGACGCGGCCCGCGAGCAGCCCGCCTTCGGACCCCGCCATGTCGCCATCATCATGGACGGCAACGGCCGTTGGGCGCAGCAGCGGGGGCGGCCGCGCCTGTTCGGCCACCAGGAGGGCGCCCGCCGCGCCGCCGAGGTCGTCGAGGCATGTCCTGCGCTCGGCGTGCGGTACCTGACCGTCTTCGCCTTCTCGACAGAGAACTGGAAGCGCACCCAGGCCGAGGTGGCGGGCCTGATGACGCTCTTCCGCCGCTACATTTCCAAGGAGGCCCGCCGCCTCGTCGAACACGGGGTGCGCGTGCGCTTCATCGGCGATCGCGATCGGCTCGAGCCCAAGCTCGTCCAGGTGATGGACGATCTCGAGGCGCTGACGGAGGACAACGCCACCCTCCACTTTACCGTCGCCCTGAACTACGGCGGGCGCGACGAGGTGACCCGTGCCACCCGCCGCCTCGCGCGCGAGGTCGCGGCGGGCCGCATCGCGCCCGACGCGGTCGATGCCGAGACGCTCGCGCGCTTTCTCGACACCCACACGCTGCCCGACCCCGACCTCGTGATCCGCACGTCGGGCGAGGCGCGCATCTCGAACTTCCTGCTCTGGCAGTCGGCCTATGCAGAATACGAGTTCGTCGACACCCTCTGGCCCGACTTCACCGCCGACCATTTCGAGCGGATCGTGGGCGAATACGGCACGCGCGAGCGCCGTTTCGGTGCCGTGCGCGGCTGAACAGCCCTCTGCGCCACTGCCCCGCGCGGCCGCCGAGCCCGTGTCCGCGAACGGCCGGCGCGCCCCGGCCGAGCGCCGGGCGGGCCTCGCCGAGCGGCCCCGCACCCGGCGTGCTCCGCGCGCCACGTGCCGGTCGCGCCATTCTCGGGCGGCCGTGTCGCCGGTGCGGTCCCTGTGTCGCCCGCTCGGATCGCTTCCTCCTTCTTTCTGTTCCAAATACGCATCCGCCGCCGGCCGTGCGGCGCTGCCCCGTGCCCTCGGGGCAGACCGGCGCCCCCTGTTCCTCGCGCGCCGGGCGGGGTAGGTCGAGGCGACGACACGGCGAGCCCGAGGCCCCATGACCGAGACCGACCCGCGCCGATCCCCCTCCCGCTGGACGGACCTGCGGGCGCGCATGGCGTCGGGCGCGGCCATGGTCGTTCTGGGAATCGTGGCGATCCGGCTGGGCGGGGTCTGGTTCCAGATGCTCGCCGTCTTCGTCACCGCCGTCATGGTGTGGGAACTGGCCCGCATGATTCGCCCCGCCGGCGACGTGGCGGCGATGCTGCTCGCGGCGCTCACCGCCTCGGTGTTGTCGGGGCTGTTGTCGACCGATGCGGGCTGGCACCTGCTGCTGCTCTTCGTGCCCGCGGCACTGGGGGCGGCGGCGCTGCCGCGCGAGCGCTTCACCTTCTTCCTGTTCGCGCTCGGCATCGTCACCGCGGGCTGGGGGCTGGTGACCTTCCGCGAGGTTCATGGCGGCACGTGGCTGTTCTGGCTGGTCTTCGTTGTGGTGGCGACCGACATCCTTGGCTATTTCGGCGGACGCCTGATCGGCGGTCCCAAGTTCTGGCCGCGCGTCAGCCCCAAGAAGACGTGGGCGGGCACCGTGGCGGGTTGGCTCGGCGCGGGCGCGGTGGGTGCGCTATTTCTCGCATTCACGGATGCGGGCCGAGACCTGATACTGATCTCCATGGTGCTGTCCTTCGCCTCCCAGATGGGTGATATCGCCGAATCCGCCGTGAAGCGGCGGATGGGGGTAAAGGATTCCTCGGCGCTGATTCCCGGCCACGGCGGGCTGTTCGACCGGTTCGACGGCCTGCTCGGGGCGGCGCTGTTCATGCTGCTGACGGCGCTGGTCGTCGATGTGCCGGAGGTGCGGATATGAGGGGCGAGGCCGAGCGCGCGCCGCGGCGCGTCACCATCTTCGGGTCGACCGGCTCGATCGGGGTCAGCACGGTCGACCTGATCGCGCGCGAGCCGGAGCGGTTCAAGGTGGTCGCGCTGACCGGCGGGCGCAATGTCGGCCTGCTGGCCGAGCAGGCGGTCGCGCTCGGTGCCGCGCACGCCGTGACCTGCTGGCCCGAGTGCCTGGCCGAACTGCGCGAGCGGCTCGCGGGCACCGGCATCACGAGCGCGGCCGGCCCGGAGGCGGTCGAGGAGGCGGCGACGCGCCCCGCGGACTGGATCATGTCGGCCATTGTCGGTGCGGCGGGGCTCGCTCCGGGGCTGCGCGCGCTCGAGCAGGGCACGACGCTGGCGCTCGCCAACAAGGAGAGCCTCGTCACCGCGGGGCCGCTCCTGATGGGCACGGCGGCGCGGCACGGCGCGCGGGTGCTGCCGGTCGACAGCGAGCATTCCGCGATATTCCAGGGGCTTGCGGGCGAAAGCTCGAGCGATGTGGAAAGAATCGTCATCACGGCTTCCGGCGGGGCCTTCCGCGACTGGCCGCTCGAGAGCCTCGCCGCCGCCACGCCCGAAGAGGCCTCGACCCATCCCAACTGGGCCATGGGGCAGCGGATCACCGTCGATTCCGCCTCGATGTTCAACAAGGCGCTGGAAGTCATAGAAACAAAAGAGTTCTTTGGTATCGACCCCGCGAGGATCGAGGTCGTCGTGCACCCCGAGAGCCTGGTGCACGCGCTTGTCGGCTTCCGCGACGGGGCGCTGATGGCGCATGTCGGCCCGCCCGACATGCGCCACGCCATCGGCTACGCGCTCAACTGGCCCGAGCGGCGGCACCTGCCGGTGGCCCGGCTCGACCTCGCGCAGATCGCCACGCTTACCTTCCGCGCACCGTGCGAGACGCGCTGGCCGGCGCTCAGGCTGGCGCGCGAGGTGATGCAGACCGGCGGGCTGGCGGGCGCGGCCTTCAACGCGGCCAAGGAGGCGGCGCTCGACCATTTCCTCGATCGGGCCATCCGCTTCACCGACATGGGGCCGGTGGTCGAGCGCGTGCTGGAGCGCATGGATGCCGAGAATGCCCTGAAAACTGACGGATTGAGCCTTGATGCTGTCAGGCAGGCAGACCATCTGGCAAGGGCGCGCGCGGCCGAGGCCGCGGCCGATCTGGCCACCACGGCCTGACCCCGCAGGACAGGGCCCGCTCGACAGGGTTCCCCAGGAAAGGACGCCGCGACCGCATGGACCTCACCAGCCTGATTCCGACCTTTGGCGGCCTGATCTGGACGCTCGCCGCCTTCGTCGTCGCGCTGTCGATCATCGTCGCGGTGCACGAGTTCGGCCACTACATCGTCGGGCGCTGGTCGGGTATCAAGGCCGAGGTCTTTTCCATCGGCTTCGGCCCGGTGCTGTTCTCGCGCACCGACCGGCGTGGCACGAAATGGCAGTTCGCGGCGTTGCCTTTCGGCGGCTACGTCAAGTTTCTCGGCGACGCGTCGGCCGCCTCCGACAAGGCGGCCGACGATTACGACGAGCTGCCCGAGGCCGAGAAACGGCACACGATGCACGGCGCGCCGCTCTGGGCGCGGGCGGCGACGGTCGCGGCGGGGCCCGCGTTCAACTTTGTCCTGTCCATCCTTGTCTTCGGCGCGATCGGCATGGCGCAGGGCACGCCGCGCGAGCCGGTGGTGATCGACGACCTCAAGCCGCTGCCCGCCGAGATGGAGCGGCTGCACCCCGGCGACACGGTGCTCGCGGTGGGCGGCACCGAGGTCGGCACCTACGAGGAGTTCTACGCCGCCATCGACGCGCTGCCCCCCGAGCCGACCGTGTCCTACACGGTCGAGCGCGAGGGCCGGGTGCAGCAGGTCGAGGCGGCCTATCCCTTCCCCCCGCTGATCGACCAGGTCCAGCCGCGCTCTGCGGCGATGGATGCCGGGCTGGAGCGCGGCGACGTGATCGTCTCGGTGGACGGCGAGTCGATCGCGGCCTTCCGCCAGCTGCAGGAGATCGTTGCGGAATCGGAGGGCCGGGCGCTGCAGCTCGACGTGTGGCGCCCCGACCGCGACGGCGCGGGCGGCGAGGTGCTGGAATTCGCGCTCGCACCCCGCTCGGTCGATCTGCCCACGGGCGATGGCGGGTTCGAGACGCGCTGGCTGATCGGGATGACGGGGGGCCTCGCCTACGAGCCGGCCACCGCCATGCCGGGCCTGTTCCAGTCGCTGGGCTACGGGGTGAACCAGACGCTGTTCATCATCGAAAGCAGCCTGTCGGGGCTGTGGCACATGATCACCGGCGCCATCTCGACCTGCAACCTGTCGGGGCCGATCGGCATCGCCGAGGCGTCGGGCGCGGTGGCGAGCCAGGGGGCGCAGAGCTTCATCTGGTTCATCGCCGTGCTGTCGACGGCGGTGGGGCTGCTCAACCTCTTCCCGATCCCGGTGCTCGACGGCGGGCACCTGGTATTCCACGCCTACGAGGCGCTGCGCGGCCGCCCGCCCTCGGACAAGGCGTTGCGCATCCTGATGGGGGCGGGCCTGACGCTGATGCTGGCGCTGATGCTGTTCGCCATCACCAACGACATCTTCTGCCCCTGAGCGGCGCGCCGGCCCACCTCTGCCGCTGACACGCCGGCCGAACGCTGCCGATCCCCGGTGCAGCGCCCGACACGCCGCCCGATACGCCGCTCACGCGCCGGGATCGCGCCCAAAATCCGCCTCATTGGCGGGCGATCTCTCGCAGACGAACGAGGGAGCGTATCCATGCAGACCATGACCCAGGGCTACCGCAGTCTCAGCCTGATCATCGACTTGCACGGCGACAAGCTGCTCTACGCCGCGACAGTCGCCGCGGCGCTCGCGCTCGGCGCGGGTGTGGGCACGGTGTTCGCGCCGGCACCCTGATGGCCTTGCCTGCTGCCCTTTTCCCGGCATTCCTCTCGCCCCGGCGCCCCTCAGCCGGAAGCTGTGGCGTGGCGCCCCTGGCCTGACTGACCCAGACGGCCCGACGCTGATGCCCCGGTCCGTGGCCCCCCCGGTTCCACGGGTTGCGCGGGTTCGCCAGTTCCTGCGGCCGGCCAAGGCCCAAGCTCTCAGCGGGCGCATCGACCGTCGACCGGATGCCGCTTTGCACCGATCCTGCATCCGGTGTGCCGAGGCGTTTTGACAAGGCGCCGCAGGCCCGGTAGCAAGCTGGCAGTCGGGGTGCGCGAGGGGGCAGCGACATGTGCGATCGTGGCGGAGCATCGGTCGGCGGGGCGCGGCCCGTTCAACCTCGCCCCTCCTTGCGGATGGCGCTTCTGGCCTCGGCCGTCGCCGTCGCACCGGCCCTTGCCGTCGCGCAATCCTTCGTGTTCGACCGGCTCGAGGTGGAGGGTACCCAGCGCATCCAGCCCGCCACGGTGGCCGAGTTGGCCGGTATTCCGCGGGGCGAGCCCGTGGGCGCCGCCCAGGTCAATTCCGCGCTCCAGAATCTGCAGAACTCGGGCCTCTTCGAAGAGGTCGAGGTGGTGCCGCAGGGCCGCACGCTCGTCGTGCGGGTGCAGGAATACCCGACGATCAATCTCATCGCCTTCGAGGGAAACCGCTCGCTGTCCGACGACGAACTGGCCGAGGTGGTGCAGTCGCGCTCGCGCCGGGTCTACTCGCCCGCCCAGGCCGAGGCCGACGCCGCGCTGATCGCCGAGGGCTATCGCCAGCAGGGCCGGGTGGCCGCATCCGTCACCCCACGGATCATCCGCCGTTCGGAGAATCGCGTCGATCTCGTGTTCGAGATCCAGGAGGGCCGCGTCACCGAGACCGAGCGGATCTCGTTCGTCGGCAACCGCGCGTATTCCGACCGTCGCCTGCGCCGGGTGATCGAGAGCAAGCAGGCCGGCGTTCTGCGCGCCTTCATCCGGGCCGACACCCTGATCGAGGACCGCATCGACTTCGACCGTCAGCTTCTGACCGACTTCTACCAGTCGCGCGGCTACGTCGACTTCCAGGTGCTCTCGGCCACGCCCCAGGTCGACCGCGAGCGGGATTTCTTCGCCATTACCTTCACCGTGCGGGAAGGACAGCAATTCAGCGTGGGCGACGTGGGCGTGAGCAGCGAGATCGCGGCGATCGACCCCGACGTCTACGCCGACGCGATCCGCCTGCGCGAGGGTGTCACCTATAACCCCGCCCTCGTCGAGCGCGACATCGCCCGGCTCGAGCGGCTGGCGGTGCGCGAGGGGCGCAACTTCGTGCGCGTCGAGCCGCGGGTGACGCGCAACGACCGCGACCTGACGCTCGATATCGACTACGTGCTCACGCGCGGCCCCCGCGTCTTCGTCGAGCGGATCGACATCGAGGGCAACACCGCCACGCTCGACCGCGTGGTGCGGCGGCAGTTCGACGTGGTCGAGGGCGACCCGTTCAACCCGCGCGAGATCCGCGCCGCGGCGGAGCGGATCGAGGCGCTCGGTTTCTTCGCCGAGACGGACGTGAACACCCGCGAGGGCACCGCGCCCGACCAGGTGATCGTCGACGTCGACGTGGAAGAGCAGCCCACAGGCTCGCTGGGCTTCGGCGCGAGCTATTCGAGCGTCGATGGCATCGGCTTCTCGGTCAATTTCTCGGAGCGCAACTTCCTCGGCCGCGGACAGGCGTTGTCGTTCGATCTCAACGCCACCGGCGACACGACGAGCTTCGGCTTCAACTTTGCCGAGCCGGCCTTTCTCGGGCGCGACCTGACCTTCGGCATCTCGGCCTTCTACCGCGAGAGCGAGCAGAACTTCACCCGCTTCGACACACGCCGCGCCGGCATCGCGCCGCGCCTCGCCTTTCCCATCAGCGAGTCGACCCGGCTGGAGCTGCGCACCGAACTCGGCTATGCCGAGGTGTTCAACGTCGATCTCGGCTTTCCGGTCGACAGCGACGAACCCGGCGATACCGGCTCGTCGGCCATCCTGCGCGCCGAGGAAGATCTGGGCGGCCTCTACACCGCCTCGGTCGGCTACAGCCTGTCCTACGACAGCCGCCGCATCGGCCTCGACCCGACATCGAGCATCCAGCTGCGCTTCAGCCAGGATTTCGGCGTGCGCGACGACGACGCGAGTTTCATCCGGTCGGAGCTGCTCGCCCGCGGCAGGCGGGAGATCTTCAACGAGGAAATCTCGCTTCTGGCGGAGTTCGAGGCGGGCTCGCTCGCCTATTCGGGCGGCAGCTCGATCGTGACCGAGCGCTTTTCGCTCGCCCGCAAGATGCGCGGCTTCGAGCCCAACGGCCTCGGCCCCCGCGACCTCGCCGTCGAGAACGAGGACCCGCTGGGAGGCAACCTCTATGCCGTCGCCCGCTTCGAGGCGGGTTTCCCGCTCGGCCTGCCAGAGGAATACGGCATTTCGGGCGGCCTGTTCTACGACATCGGGTCGGTCTGGTCGCTCGACGACACGGCCGGCGGGCCCGACGGCAACGACGAGGTCGACGACAGCCTGATCTGGCGATCCGCGGCGGGCTTCTCGATCTTCTGGGACACCGCGCTCGGGCCGCTCCGCTTCAACTTCTCTCGGGCCCTCATGAAAGAGGATTACGACGAGGAGCAGAACTTCGAGTTCACCATCTCGACCCGGTTCTGATGGCGCGCGCCCGATGAGAGGGCGGGCGCTGATCCTCGCGGCGCTCGCGGCCGCGCCCGCTCAGGCGCAGCAGGGCGACAGCGGCATGTCGGGGCTCGTCCCCGCGCAGGGACGCGGGTTCCCCGAGTTTCCGGTCGCGCGGCCGCAGGCGCCGGTGCTGACGCTCGATCAGGAGCGGCTTTTCGCCCAGTCCGAGTTCGGCCAGAGGGTGCTGGCCGAGATCGACGCCGCCTCGAAGGCGCTGGCCGCCGAGAACCGCGAGATCGAGGCGGAGCTGCTGGCCGAGGAGCGCGAGTTGACCGAGCTGCGTGCAGAGCTTCCGGCCGACGAGTTCCAGGCGCGCGCGCAGGCCTTCGACGACAGGGCCGTCGGCTTCCGCCGGCAGCAGGATGCCAAGGCCCGCGCGCTCCAGGGGCGCGATGAGGCCGAGCGCGCGGCCTTCTTCCGCGCCGTCTCGCCGATCCTGTCCGAGCTCGTGGCCGAGCTGGGTGCGGTGGCGATCCTCGACGATCGCGCCGTGCTCTTCGCCGCGCCCGCGATCGACGTGACCGACCGCGCGATCGCCCGCGTCGACGCGCGGATCGGCGCGGGCGAGGCGCTGTCGCCCGAGGGCCCGATGGTGCCCGAGAACCCGCCCGTCGAGCCTGCCATGGAGCTCGACGACGCCGAGGGAGACGATGGCGATTCGGCCGGGCCGGGCCTCGTGCCTGGGGGTGCAGGGCCCGAGACCGGGGCCGCGCAGGGCGCCGGCGACTGAGCTGCCGGGCGCGCCCGACCAGCGCGCGCGCGGTGGTCATGCTCGTCCGGCCCCGCTCGTCCGGCCCCGCGCGTCGCGTGCCCGTCGCCTTGCCGGCCCCGTGCCGCCCGAGGTCCGCATGCCGTGCCGCGCGCGCCTCTTCGGGCAGGCCGTTCGCTTGCCGCCCGCCGCGCCGGGGTGCTAGGGGAGAGCCGAGCTTTTGCGGGGCGAACGGCCCCGCCCTGACCGAGTAGGCCCGATGAGCGCACCCGAGCACGCCGCCACGCCGCAGGTGGCCGAGCTGGACCTGATCCAGAAGATCCTTCCCCACCGCTACCCCTTCCTGCTGGTCGATCGCGTGCGCGACATCGTGCCTTTCGAATCCTGCGTCGGGATCAAGTGCGTGACGGCCAACGAGCCGCAGTTCCAGGGCCATTTCCCCGGCAACCCGGTCATGCCGGGCGTGCTGATGATCGAGGCGATGGCGCAGACCTCGGGCGTGCTGATCGGCGTGTCGCGCGGCCTGACCTCGACGCTGATGATGTTCTTCACCACTGTCGACAAGGCCAAGTTCCGGCGCGTGGTCGGCCCCGGCGACGTGCTCGAGATGCATGTCGCCGGCAAGCGCATCGGCAGCAAGGTCGGCAAGTTCGAGGGCCGCGCCTATGTCGGCGACGAGCTCGCCTGCGAGGCGGAGTTCTCGGCCATGCTGCAGGGCGCCGAGGGCGGCGCCTGATGGGCGTCGCCCCGTCCGCCATCGTCCATCCCACCGCCCTCGTCGAGGACGGCGCCGAGATCGGGGAGGGCGCCCATGTCGGCCCGTTCTGCGTGGTCGGGCCCGAGGTGCGCCTCGGCGCGCGCGTGACGCTCAAGAGCCATGTCGTGGTGACGGGCGACACCCGCATCGGCGACGAGACCGTCATCTTTCCCTTCGCCGTTCTGGGCGAGATCCCGCAGGACCTGAAGTTCGGCGGCGAGAGAACACGCCTTGAGATCGGGGCGCGCAACCGTATCCGCGAGCATGTCACGATCCACACCGGCACCGGCGGGGGCGGAGGGCTGACGCGGGTGGGCGACGACTGCCTCATCATGGCCGGCGCGCATGTAGCCCATGACTGCCGGGTGGGCGACGGGGTGATCCTCGTCAACAACGCGGGCATCGCGGGGCACGTCACGATCGAGGACGATGTGATCGTGGGCGGCCTGTCGGGCGTGCACCAGTGGGTGCGGATCGGGCGCGGCGCGATGATCGGCGCCGTCACCTTCGTCGCGCACGACGTCATGCCCTATGGTCTCGTGCATGGCGAGCGGGGGCGGCTCGACGGGCTCAACCTCGTCGGGCTGAAGCGCAAGGGGCGGAGCCGCGAGGAAATCGCCGCGCTGCGCGCCGCCTTCGCGGCGCTTTCGGGCGGCGCGGGCGCCTTCCAGGAGCGGGCGCGCGCCCTCGACACCGACAGCGCGCTGGTGCGCGAGGTGGTGGATTTCGTCACCGCCGCGAGCGGGCGCTCCTTCCTGACGCCGCAGAGGGGCGAGGCGTGACCCATATCGCCCTCGTCGCCGGACGGGGGGCGCTTCCGGCCCGGCTGATCGCCGCCTGCGAGGCGCGGGGCGACAGTGTGACCGTCTGCGGGCTCGACGGCTTTGCCCAGGACCTGCCGCGCAACGACAGGCCCTTCCGCCTCGAGACGCTGGGCCGCCTGCTGGCCGATCTGCAGGCCGAGGGCGCGCAGGAGGCCTGCCTCGCCGGCGCCGTGCAGCGCCCCCAACTCGACGCCTCTTGCATAGACCCGGCGACCCGGCCCCTCATGGAGCGCGTGACGGGGGCGCTCGCCGCGGGCGGCGACGACGGGGCGCTGCGCGTGCTGCTGTCGCTGTTCGAGGAGGCGGGGCTGGCCGTGCGCGGCGCGGCCGATCTCGTGCCGGGCCTCCTGCCGCCCGAAGGCGTGCTGACGGCACGCGACCCCGCCGAGGGCCATGCCCGTGACGCCTCCCGCGCCGTGGAGACGCTCGCGCTCATGGGCCGGGCCGATGTCGGTCAGGCCTGCGTGGTGCGCGGCGGCCATGTGCTTGCCGTCGAGGCGCTGCCCGGCACCGACTGGATGCTCGAGAGCCTCGCCGCGCTTCCGCCCGACCTGCCGCAGCACCTCTGCGCCGGGGGTCTGCTCTACAAGGCGCCGAAGCCGGGGCAGGACCGGCGGGTCGACCTGCCGCTGATCGGCCCCGACACGGTCGCTGCCGCCGCGCGCGCCCGCCTCGACGGCATCGCGCTCGAGGCGGGCGGCGTGATGGTGCTCGACCGGGAGGAAACGGTGGCAGCGGCCGACGCGGCCGGCCTCTTCCTGTGGGTGCGCCGCGCCCAGCCCGACCCGGAATGATCCGTGCCTTCCTGATCGCGGGCGAGCCCTCGGGCGACCGGCTGGGCGCCGCGCTCATGGCGGGCCTTGCGGAGCTCGCGCCGGGCACCGCGTTTTCCGGCGTGGGCGGGCCGGAGATGGCGGGGCAGGGGCTGCGCTCGCTCTTCCCGATGGAGGAGCTGTCGGTGATGGGGTTGGCCGAGGTGCTGCCGAAATACGTCGCGCTGAAGCGGCGGATCGCGCAGACCGCGGAGGCGGTCGTCGATGCGGCGCCCGACGTGCTGATCGGCATCGACAGTCCCGATTTCTGCCTGCGGGTGGCAAGGGCGGTGCGCGCGCAGCGCCCCGGCCAGCGGATCGTCCATTACGTCGCGCCCTCGGTCTGGGCGTGGCGGCCGAGGCGGGCGGAGAAGATGGCGGACCGCGTCGACCAGGTGCTCGCGCTCCTGCCCTTCGAGCCGCCGCTGATGGAGGCCGCCGGCGTGCGCTGCGATTTCGTGGGCCACCCCGTGGCCGCCGAGCCGGTCGCGACCGCGGCAGAGATCGCCGCCTTCCGCAGCGCCCACGCTCTCGGCGACGCGCCGATCCTCGCCGTGCTGCCGGGCTCGCGGCGGGGCGAGATCGCCCGGCTCGTCTCGCGCTTCGGCGCGGCGCTCGCGCGTGTCGCCCGGCCCGACCTGAAGGTGATCGTGCCGACGCTGCCGCATCTGGAGAGCCGGCTGCGGCAGGAGGTTGCAGGCTGGCCGGGCGCCCCGGTCGTGCTCGTGCCCGACGCGGCCGCCAGGCGCGCCGCCTTCGCAGCGGCCGACGCCGCTCTGGCCGCCTCCGGCACGGTGTCGCTCGAGCTCGCCGCGGCCGACACGCCCATGGCCATCGCCTACGACATGGCGCCCCTGACCCGCGCCATCGTCTCGCGCATGCTGCGGATCGACACCGTCACGCTGGTCAACCTCGTCTCCGAGACGCGCGTCGTGCCCGAATGTCTCGGCCGCGATTGCACCCCCGATTGCATCGCCCGTGCCCTCGCCTCGGTGCTGGCCGAGCCCGCCCCACAGCGCGCCGCCATGGCCCTCACGATGGAGCGGCTGGGAAGGGGAGGCGCGCCGCCCGGCCTGCGGGCCGCCCGGGCGGTGCTCGACGGGCTGGAGCAGGGGGCGCCTCCCGCCTGATTTCCGGTCACGGACGCCTGCCGACTGCCTGCCGCAAGGGCAGGTGTCGCGCCGCGGCGCGGCGATGTCGTTTTCGCTGCGTCTGCCGCCGATCATCCGTGACACTGGGCCCGTATCGGCCTGGCCGCGCCGCCCGGTGCCGACCCCGCGAAAAGAGACCTCACCGGCCCGGACAGGCCGGCCGCGTCCCACCGCGCGCCCCGAGGGGCGCCCCGTCGAGAGGTGTCCGCCCATGATCGTCTTCGTCGACATGGAGCCCCACGGCTCTCACATCGCCCCCGGGATCAGCCGGATGTGGGCGGAGCATACGCTCAAGGCCAAATACCGGCTGGAAGAGATTGCCGCGTGCCCGGTGCTCATCGTCCGCCACGATCGCTTCACGGCCGACATGCCGGCGCGAATGGGGGCGCGTGCGGTCATCCTCGGCGGCCACATGACCGAGGTGTCGGATTACGCCCCCGGCACGCGCGACGCGGTGCTGGCCTATGCGCGCGATCCCGACCTGCCGCTCCTGGGCATCTGCGGCGGCCACCAGCTGATCGCCGAGGCGCATGGCGGGCGCACCGGGCCGATCACGCCGGGCACCGTGCCGGCGGCCGACCTGCCCTGCCTCGCCTCGTCCGACCTGCGCGAGCTCCGGGTCGAGAGCCCGCACGGCCGGGTGGGTTATCTCGCCGCCCACCGCGCCGAGGCGCACCCGCTGTTCGACGCGCTGCCCGAGAGCCCGCGCTTCCTGCATGTCCATTACTGGCACGTCTGCGAGGTGCCGCCGGGCTTCCGCGTGCTGGCGCGCTCGGCCGACGGGGTCGTGCAGGCGATGGCGCACGAGAGCCGGCCGATCTTCGGCACCCAGTTCCACCCCGAGGGGTTTTCCGCCGACGTGCCCGAGGGCGCGGCGCTGCTCGCCGCCTTCCTGCACGGCGACTGGACGGCGCCGCGCCCGACGCATATGCCCGAGGCGCCCGCGCCCCGCCCGCTGCCGGCCATGATGCACCCGGCCGCGATCGGGGCGATGCCGACCACGGTCGCCGATCCGCTGGGCCACGCGCCCGAGCACCACGCGCCCCTGCACGCCCCCGCGACCGAGGGCTGATCTCCGCGGGGGGCGGGGCATGCGCGCTGCCTCGCGCGCCCGTGCCCCGCCCCCTGCTTCTTTCTGTTTCAAATACGCATGGCGAGGCGCCGGCCCGAGGACGCGGCGGTCAGCCCTTGTGGATCCAACCGCCGCCGAAGACGCGGGTGCCGCCCGTCGCGTGGAAGACGCAGGCCTGGCCTGGGCTGACGCCTTCCTCGGCCACGATCAGCTCCACCTCGCCCGTGGTCGGGCCGGTGGGGCGCAGGATCGCCTCGCGCGGCGGCCGGGTGGAGCGGATCCGGGCCGAAAGGTGCCATTCGGCGCGCGACTCGAGGGCCGCGTCGCCCAGCCAGTTGATCTCCTTCACGGGGACGGTGCGTGTGGCCAGCGCCTCCTTCGGGCCAACGATCACGCGCCGCGCCTCGGGGTCGAGCTTGACGACGTAGAGCGGCTCGGACAGCCCGCCGATGCCGAGACCCCGCCGCTGCCCGATCGTGTAGTGGATCACGCCGCGGTGTTCGCCCAGCACCCGTCCGTCGAGATGCACGATCTCGCCCGGCTCTCCCGCGCCGGGGCGCAGCTTCTCGATGACGGAGGCGTAATCGCCGTTCGGCACGAAGCAGATATCCTGGCTGTCGGGCTTGTCGGCCACCGCCAGCCCGTGCTTCGCCGCCAGCGCCCGTGTCTCGGCCTTGGTCGCGAGCCCGCCCAGCGGGAAGCGCAGGAAGGCGAGCTGCTCGGCCGTCGTCGAGAACAGGAAATACGACTGATCGCGCGCGGGGTCGGCTGCCATGTGCAGCTCCGGGCCGCGCGGTCCGGCCTCTCGGCGAATGTAGTGCCCCGTGGCCATGCAGTCGGCGTCGAGGTCGCGCGCCGTCTCCAGCAGGTCGCGAAACTTCACCCGCTCGTTGCAGCGGATGCAGGGCACCGGCGTCGCCCCGCCCAGATAGCTGTCGGCGAACTCGTCGATCACCGCTTCGCGAAAGGCATTCTCGTAGTCGAGCACGTAATGGGGAAAGCCCATAGCCTCGGCCACGCGGCGCGCATCGTGGATGTCGCGCCCCGCGCAGCAGGCGCCCTTTTTCGCCAGCGCCGCGCCATGATCGTAGAGCTGCAGCGTCACGCCCACCACGTCGTAGCCCTCGGCCGCGAGCTCGGCCGCGACCACGGAGGAATCGACGCCGCCCGACATCGCCACCACCACCCGCGTCTCGGCGGGGGGCTTGGCGAAGCCGAGCGAATTGGTCGTCACGTCGGTGTCGAGCGCCATGGGACAGGTCCGATCGGTGGGAGGGCAGGGCGGAACCGCGCGGGGAATATAGGAAAATTGCCCATACTCGCAACCGGCGCATTCAGCCAGCGTTAAGCGGCGCACGCCAAGCCTCCCTTCTGCGAGTTGGGAGATCGAGCGGATGTTCATCAAGAAGATCGACGGCCCGCGTGCCGTGACATTGCCCGACGGCTCGATCATGACCCGGGCCGACCTGCCCCCCGACGACACGCGCCGCTGGGTGGCCAGCCGCAAGGCAGCGGTCGTGCGGGCGGTGCGCTACGGCCTGATCACGCTGGACGAGGCGAAATCGCGCTACGGCCTGTCGCAGGAAGAGTTCGAAAGCTGGGCCAACGCCGTTGCCGAACATGGCGAGCAGGCGCTCAAGACGACCGCCCTGCAGAAGTATCGCTCGCCCCAGCCCCCGTCGGAGTGACCGGCCCCGCTTCCCATGGGCCGACACAGCACCGCTCGCGGCCCGCGAGACCCGGCGGCGCGATACGCTCGGAAGGCAAGAATGTCCGCCGTTCCGCGCGACCGGAGGCGCGTTGCGGCCGTGTTCGGACCTTCCTGGTGCGGCAAAACCACGCAGACCTGCGGATCGGCTGGCTCGGGGGAACGGTTTTGGCAACCATGAGTTGTGCCGATTCATGCTCAAGGCGAGTAACGACAAATTAACCATTTGCGGGGAATGTTCGTCGCGTAAGGGACGGCTAGCGGAGGTTGACGAGATGCGCGTTCTGCTCGTGGAAGACGATCCTGCGACGGCGAAGAGCATCGAGATGATGCTCACCCACGCCAATCTGAACGTCTACACGACGGATCTGGGCGAAGAGGGGATCGATCTCGCAAAGCTCTACGACTACGACCTGATCCTGCTGGATCTCGGCCTGCCCGACATGACGGGCCACGAGGTGCTGCGCGCGCTGCGCCTCGCCCGGGTCGAGACGCCGATCCTGATCCTGTCGGGGGCCGACGACACCGACAACAAGGTCAAGGGCTTCGGCTTCGGCGCCGACGACTACCTCACCAAGCCGTTCCACCGCGAGGAACTCGTCGCGCGGATCCATGCCATCATCCGCCGCTCCAAGGGCCATGCGCAGTCGATCATTCGCACCGGAAAGGTGACGGTGAATCTCGACGCCAAGACGGTCGAGGTGTCTGGCCGGCCCGTGCACCTGACCGGCAAGGAATACCAGATGCTCGAGCTGCTGTCGCTGCGCAAGGGCACCACGCTGACCAAGGAGATGTTCCTCAACCATCTCTACGGCGGCATGGACGAGCCCGAGCTCAAGATCATCGACGTCTTCATCTGCAAGCTGCGCAAGAAGCTCTCCGCCGCCACCGACGGCGACAACTACATCGAGACGGTCTGGGGCCGGGGCTACGTTCTGCGCGATCCCGAACCCGGCGTCGACGCGGGCGACGCGGTGGCGCTCGGCGCCTGAGCCGCGGCGGCCGTCGCGCCGACGCGCCTGTCCGCCCTCTCTCTTGCCCGTCTTTCGAAGCGGTGGCCGATGGGCTAAGGCCGCGCCATGTCCGACCCAGACGCGGCGCAGCCGCCTTTCGACATCGTGCCCGAACCGCTCTGCATCGCGGGCCTCGCCGTCGCCCGCGGCGGGGTGCCGGTGCTTGCCGGCCTCGAAGCCGAGGTCGCCCCGGGGGAAGCGCTGATCCTGCGGGGGCCGAACGGGTCGGGCAAGACGACGCTCCTGCGCACGCTCGCCGGCCTGCAGCCGCCCGCCGACGGTATCGTCGCCCCCGGGGCAGACGCGATGGCCTATGCCTCGCATGCCGACGGCATCAAGGCGACGCTCACGGTGCAGGAAAACCTCCGGTTCTGGGCGCGCATCCACGGCCACGCCGAGATCGCCCCCGCGCTTGCCGCCTTCGACCTAGCCGCCCTCGCCGACCGGCCGGCCGCGGCGCTCTCGGCCGGGCAGAAGCGCCGGCTCGGCCTCGCCCGGATGGTGCTGACGCGCCGCCCCGTCTGGCTGTTCGACGAGCCGACGGTCTCGCTCGACCGCGATGCCGTCGCCCGCTTCGCCACCGCCGTGACCGCGCATCTGCGCCGGGGCGGCCTCGCCGTGATCGCCACCCACATCGACCTCGGTCTGCCGCACGCCCGCACGCTAGACGTCACCCCCTTCCGCGCTACCGCGCTGCCCGGCAAGGCGGCACATGCCGCCGACGCCTTCGGCGACGACGACGGGAGCGCCTACCTGTGATCGCGCTGCTGGCCCGCGACCTGAGGCTCTCGATCCGGGCCGGCGGCGGCTTCGGCCTGGCGCTCGCCTTCTTCCTGATCGTCGTCACGCTCACGCCCTTTGCCGTCGGCCCGAACACCGCGACGCTCTCTCTCATCGCGCCCGGCATCCTTTGGCTCGGCGCGCTGCTGGCCTGTCTGCTCTCGCTCGACCGCATCTTCGCGCTCGACTGGGAGGACGGCGCGCTCGACCTCGTCGCCACCTCGCCGCTGCCGCTCGAGGGCGCCGCAGCGATCAAGGCCGCGGCCCACTGGCTGACGACGGGCCTGCCCCTGACGCTCGCCGCGCCCGCCCTCGGCGTGTTGCTCAACCTGCCGCCGCAGGGCTTTGTCTGGCTCGCGCTGTCGCTCGCCCTCGGCACGCCGGCGCTCTCGGTCATCGGCACGTTCGGCGCGGCGCTGACGGTCGGCGTCAAGCGCGGGGGCCTGCTGATGTCGCTGATCGTGCTGCCGCTCTACGTGCCCACGCTGATCTTCGGCGCCGAGGTGGCCCGCCGGGGCGCCGAGGCGCAGGCGACCGCCACCCCGCTCGCCGCGCTTGCCGCCATCTCGCTCGCCTGCGTGGCTTTGCTTCCGTTCGCGGCGGCCGCCGCGCTCCGCGTCAACCTGCGCTGAGGGAGCACGACCATGTCAGTTGCCCCCGCGTGCCCGCGCACATAAGTTCCGCCCATGTCGATCTGGGAATATGCCAACCCCACCAAGTTCATGCGCGTCACCGGCGTCGCGTTGCCCTGGCTCTGGGCGCTGACCGCGGTGTGCCTGACCGTGGGTCTGACCTGGGGCTTTTTCTTCACGCCCGACGATTTCCGCCAGGGATCGACGGTCAAGATCATCTACCTGCATGTGCCCTCGGCGCTGATGGGCATCAACGCGTGGCTTATGATGCTGGCGACCTCGCTGATCTGGCTGATCCGCCGGCACCATGTCAGCGCGCTCGCCGCCAAGGCCGCCGCGCCCGTCGGCGCGACGTTCACGCTGATCGCGCTGGCGACAGGCGCGCTCTGGGGGCAGCCGATGTGGGGCACATGGTGGGAATGGGACCCGCGGCTCACCTCGTTCCTCGTGCTGTTCCTGTTCTACCTCGGCTACATGGCGCTCTGGGCCGCCATCGAGGACCCAGACACCGCGGCCGACCTGACCTCGGTGCTCTGCCTCGTGGGCTCGGTCTTCGCGGTCCTCAGCCGTTACGCGCTGGTGTTCTGGAATCAAGGGCTGCACCAGGGCGCCTCGCTCAGCCTCGACGCGGAGGAAAACGTGGCAGACGTGTTCTGGTACCCGCTGCTCGTCTGCATCGCGGGGTTCGTGCTGCTCTTCGTGGCGCTCGTCTTCCTGCGCACGCGGACCGAGATCCGCGCCCGCCGGATCAAGGCGCTGGAAACCCGGGCGAGGATATCGGCCGCATGATGCCCGATCTTGGAAAATACGCGCTGTGGGTTCTGTCGGCCTACGGCGTGTCGATTGCCCTGCTGGCCTCGATCACAATGCTGTCGATCCTGCAGGCACGGCGGACGCGGCGCGCGCTGCAGGCGATGGAGGAAGGGCGCAAGCCCGGTCGCCGCGATGGCGCCCGATCAGAGGCCCCCGGCACCGTCAAGGAGGCCGCCAATGGCTAGGCTCTCGCCGCTCGTTCTTGCGCCGCCGCTGCTCTTTGCCGGCCTCGCGGCCTTGTTCTACGTCGGCATGAACCGCGAAGACCCTGACGCGCTGCCCTCGGCGCGGGCCGGGCAACCCGCGCCCGCGGTCGATCTCGTGCCGCTCGGCGACCGGCCGCTGCTGACCGACGCAGTGCTGGAGGAGGGGGGGGCAAAGCTCGTCAACTTCTGGGCGAGCTGGTGCGGCCCCTGCCGGGCGGAGCACCCGCTGCTGATGGACCTTGCCGAAGAGGGCGTGCCCATCCACGGGGTCAATTACAAGGACGAGGAGCGCAACGCGCTCGGCTTTCTCGCCGAGCTCGGCACACCTTACGAGACCAATGGCGCCGACCCGTCGGGTCGGACCGGCCTCGAATGGGGCCTCTACGGCGTGCCCGAGACCTACGTGATCGGCGCCGACGGAACGGTTCTGCTCCGTTATGCCGGCCCGCTCACGCCCGAGGTGATGGAACGCCGGATTCGCCCGGCGCTGGCCGAGGCCGGCGACACGGCCCCCCCCGTCAACTGACCGATCGCGTCACCTGGCCGAACCTGACCCATCGTGCTGCCCTGGCCCGGGGCCGTGTTGTGCTGTCCTGGCCCGGCGCCGTGTGCCGATCCACGGTCGCCGTGGCCATTATTGCATCAGCAAAATGCGGGCGGCCGGTGCACGTCCGCCCGAGTAGACGCGGGTGCGGCGGCAGATCAGGCCTCGTTCGCCTCGGCCTTGGGGGCGCTGTTTGCCGGCGCCGCAGCCCGCTTCGCCGTGCCCGATGCGGTGCCGCTCCCCGACGCGCCGGCGTTCAGCGGATCCTCCTGCCGTTGGACCGAACCCTCGAAATGGGCACCGGACTCGATGGCGATGGTCTTGTGGATGATGTCGCCCTCGACGCGGGCGGTGGAGGTGAGCCGCACCTTGAGGCCCCGAACGCGCCCCACGATGCGTCCGTTCACCACCACGTCGTCGGCCATGCACTCGCCGCGGATCGTGGCGCCCTCGCCAACGGTCAGCAGGTGGGCGCGGATGTCGCCCTCGACCGTGCCCTCGACCTGGATGTCGCCGGTCGTCTTGAGGTTGCCGGTGACGGTGAGGTCGGAGGACAGGATGGATGCCGGCGGCTTCGACTTCGGCGCCGCGGGGCGCGAGTCGGTGCCGGCGGCGGGCGCGTAGGACGGCTCGGCCGTCTTGGGGGCCTCGCCCTCTCTGGTGCCGGGACCGGGCTCGTTGATTCGGCTCTTAGAAAACATCGCGGGCTGCCCTTATGAAGTTCATGGGGTTGATCGGCTCGCCGTTCACGCGCGTCTCGTAGTGGAGATGCGTTCCCGTGGACCGTCCGGTGTTGCCCATATCACCGATGCGCTGGCCTTTCACTACCCTTTCGCCGTCGCTCACGCGGATTCGGCTCATGTGAGCGTAGCGCGTTTCGATGCCGAACTCGTGCTGGATCTTCACGAGCCGCCCGTAGCCCGACAGCCAGCCCGCATGCGTCACCACGCCGTCGGCGGTGGCGTAGATCGGCGTGCCGTGCGCCCCGGCAAAATCGGTGCCCGCGTGCAGCCGTCCCCAGCGCTGGCCGAAGCCCGAGGTCAGGCGGTACCCCGATTTGACCGGCATGGAAAACGGCGCCTTCTCCGCTGCGAGACGGTACAGGTTCATGCGGTCGAGCCCCCTGAGGATGGCGTTGGCGCGCAGCTCCTCCTCGGTGGGCTCGGCGGCCTTGGTCGAGAAGCTGATCGGCGTAAGCGGGCCACCGGTGCCCGAATAACCTTGCCGCACCGCGTCGAGCAGGCGCTCGGGCGGCAGGCCGGCGGCCGAGAACATCTTTTCCAGCGGCTCGACCGAGACGGTCAGCGCTTCTTCGAGCTGGGCGAAGATCTTTTCGTTGCGTGCCCGCGACAGGTCGCGCTCGAACTCCAGCTCCTCGGCGAGCGCCAGGGCCTCGGCGGCCTCGTCGGCCATCCTGTCGCGCTCGGCCGCGGTCGCTTCGAGCGCGGCGTTGAGGAAGGCGAGCGTCGTCTCCACCTCGGCGAGCTCGGCCTCGCCCTCGGGCCCCGGCATCTCGCCACCCTCGAGCGCCGCGACGAGACGGTCGCGCTCGCCGCGGGCGGCATCGCGCTCGTCCATCGTGCGGCGCAGGGTGGCCTGGATCACCCCGATGCCCGTTTCCAGCTCGCGTCGCCTGTCCTCGGAGGCGAGCAGCTGCGACTGCATCACCGAGATCTGCTCGAGCGCGGCGGCGAACCGCTCCTGCGCGGCCCGTGCCTCCTCCGCGCGGGCATCGCGGGCGTCAGAGAGGGCGTTGAGCCGCTGCTCGTAGAGCGCCTGGTTGCGCAGCGCCTGCTCGCGTGCGTCGCCGGCCGAGATCGAATCCATCAGCAGGATCGCGGTGGCGATGATCGCCCAGCCCACCACGGCGGCGGAGCCGAAGATCGCCGCGGCCTGCGTTCCGGGAGAGAGGCGGATGAAGCGGGTCTGGTCGGTATCCGACCTCAGGTAGAGCCTCTGTTCGGGCAGATAGCCCTCGAGAATGCCGCGGAAGCGGTGTGCCAAGATCCCACGCAAGACCTGTCCCCGTATGTCGCGTCGCTGCTCGATCCGGGCGTGGCGCCGTCCCCACGCGGCCGCCCGGTTCACGATCTCGATACGCAAAGCGCCCGCATTGGGCAAGTTGGCTGTCCAATTCCGGCCTCAAGAGGCCCGAAATCGGCGGCTTGCCGCCGAAAGCGCGGCCGCAGAGCCACGCCAAGGCGGCCACTCGTCGAGCGTGGCGCGCGGCGGTTCGGCGTCAGGCGCCGCCCGCGAGCGGCCAGTAGAAATCGGGGGGCAGGCCGGCCTCGGCGCGCTTTTCCTCGTTGAAAGGCGGCTTTGTGCCGCCGCGGAAGTAGCGGCGCACGAGGGCGTGGAACGTCTCGGTCGGGTCGAGGCCGTCGCGCCCGCACAGCCAGTTGAACCATTTCGAGCCGTAGGCGACGTGGTGGACTTCCTCTGCGTAGATGACCTCGAGCGCGGCGACCGCCTCCTCGGCGCCCGCTTTCCGGAAGATGTCGATCATGCCTGGCGTCACGTCGAGCCCGCGCGCCTCGAGCACCATCGGCACCACCGCGAGCCGGCCGAGCAGGTCGCCCGCGGTGTCCTCGGCCGCGCGCCACATGCCCGCATGGGCGGGCAGGGCGCCGTAGTCGCTGCCCATCGCCGCGAGGCAGTCGCAGACGAGGTTGAAGTGCTTCGCCTCCTCGTCGCCCGCGCGCACCCAGTCGTCGAAGAACGACAGCGGCACTGGGGCATCGGCGAACCGCGCGACCACGTCCCAGTGCAGGTCGACCGCGTTGAGCTCGATATGGGCGACGGCGTGCAGCAGCGCGATGCGGCCCGCCTCGGTCCCCGGTCGGCGCCTGGGCACGTCGCGCGGGTCGAGCAGCTCGGGCCGCTCCGGCCGGGCGGGGCGGTCGGGCGGGCGCGCCTGACCCAGCGGGATCGTGCGCCCCGCGGCCCGTGCCTCGGCCCAGGTGGCGGCATGGGCGCGGGCGCGGGCGGTCTTTTCTCGCCCGTCGGCGGTCGTGAGCACGTCGACGGCCATCTCGGTGAGGGTCTGCATGATCGGGGCTCTCGCGTGGCTGTGGGCTGCATCGCCCGGGGCCGATACACGGCCCGCCCGCGCGAGGGAACCGTGCGGGCCGCCTCAGGCCCTGCGCCGCCGCCGTCGCCCGCCCGCGGCCTCGCCGCCGCCGGTATTGAACGACACGTCCGGCAGCGGCACGATGCTGGCAAGTTCGGGGAACGGGTCGACCGAGTGGGGCAGCGCGTTGGCCGCCACGAAATGCTCCTGGAAGCGGGGCTCGATCGCAGTCTCGATCTTGGTGATCCGGCGCACCGTTCGTTCTATCTCGGCCCGGAGCCGCCGGTTGAGCAGCGCCATGCGCGCGCCGGTGCCGGCGGCGTTGCCGGCCGAGGTGACGTGTTCGAGCTTCGCGTCGGGGATCATGCCGAGCACCATGGCGTGCCTCGGCGAGATATGCGCGCCGAAGGCGCCGGCGAGCACGATGCGCTCCACCCGGTCGACGCCGCGCGCATCCATCAGCAGGCGCGCGCCGGCATAGAGCGCCGACTTGGCGAGCTGGATCGCGCGGATGTCGCCCTGCGTGACGGCGATGCGGGGCCCGCCCGCCGCGCTGTCGTCGTGGATCAGGTAGGCGTGCGTGCGCCCCTCGGCGACGCAGCGCGGGGTGCCGACCTGCTCGGCCGACCCGATCAGGCCGCTCGCGTCGACGATGCCCGCCATGCGCATCTCGGCCACGGCCTCGATGATCCCCGAGCCGCAGATGCCCGTCACGCCCCCCGGCCCGACGGCCTCGGCGAAGCCCGGCTCGTCGGACCAAAGCTCGCAGCCGATCACGCGGAAGCGCGGCGCCTTCGTGGCGGGGTCGATCTCGATCCGCTCGATGGCGCCGGGCGCGGCGCGCTGGCCTGCGCTGACCTGCGCCCCCTCGAAGGCGGGGCCGGTGGGCGACGAGCAGGCGAGCACCCCCTCGCGGTCGCCCAGCAGGATCTCGGCGTTGGTGCCGACATCGACGATCAGGGTGAGGGCGTCGGCCTTGTCGGGCGCCTCCGACAGCACCACCGCGGCGGCATCGGCACCGACATGACCGGCGATGCACGGCAGGATGTGTGCGCGCGCGCCGCGGCTGATCGCGGCCAGGCCAAGCTCGGACGCCGCGAGGCTCACCGCGTCGGATGTGGCCAGAGCGAAGGGCGCCTGGCCGAGCTCCACCGGGTCGATGCCCAGCAGAAGGTGGTGCATGACCGGGTTGCAGACGATCACCGCCTCGACGACCGTGCGGGGATCGACCTGCGCCTCCTCGGCGATGGCGCCGGCGAGCTCGTCGAGCGCGGCGCGCACCGCGACGGTCATCTCGCCCGCGCCGCCCGCGTTCATCATCGCGTAGGAGACGCGGCTCATCAGATCCTCGCCGAAGCGAATCTGCGGGTTCATCACGCCCGACGAGGCGAGAACGCGGCCCGTGACCAGCTCGCACAGATGCGCGGCAATGGTGGTCGAGCCGAGATCGATGGCGAGGCCGTGCAGCGGCCCCTCGACGAAGCCGGGCCAGACGTCGACGATGGTCGCCGGCCCGTCGGGCTCTGGCTGGTGAAGGGCGACGGTGACCTGCCAGCCGCCCTTGCGCAGAACCGGCTGAAGGCGGGCGAGCACCGGCAGCGGGCACTCGGCGCGCTCGATGCCCCAGCTCTCGCGCAGTGCGACGCGCAGGCGCTGCAGGTCGCCGGCCGGGTCGTGCATGTCGGGTTCGGGAACCTCGACGAAGGCAAGCCGTGTCGCGGGGGCCATCTCGATCGCGCGCTCCGTCGCTGCCTTGCGCACGACCTGCCGGTGCACCTGGCTCTCGGCGGGGATGTCGATCACCACGTCGCCCTGGATGGTCGCCTGGCAGCCGAGGCGCCGCCCGGGTCTCAGGCCCCGCTTGTCGTGGTAACGCTGCTCGACTGCGTTCCATTCCGAGAGCGCGCCCTCGCGGGAGATCACCGCGTGCTTGGCGAAGTCGCCGAAGGCGGGCGCGACTTGGCAGCGCGAACAGATTCCGCGCCCGCCGCAGACCGAGTCGAGGTCGACGCCGAGGCGGCGCGCGGCAGCGAGCAAGGGCGTGCCCACCGGGAACCTGCCCCGCTTGCCCGATGGGGTGAACACGAGGAGCGGATCCGTCATGAGCGGCCCCGGGACCGGGCCCCCAAAATTCTTGGCCAAGAATTTTGGTTAACCAGAATATTGGGCAATATTCTGGTCAGCAGATCACCGTCATGTGCCCGCGATTGCAGAGGATGACGAACTGTCCGCCAACCTCGACCATGTGAAACCCGCGCCGTCGCACCTCCAGTTCGAGGCGATCGCGGCCCAGATGCCGCTCGACGTCGCTCACTTTCCGGCGCACCACGCCGCCGGTCTGCGCCGCCTTGGCGGAGAAGATCTGCTCCAGCCAGTGCTGACTGGCCGACGTGACGGGGGGCGCTGGCATCATGTTCATGTTGCCAGACTGACCCGACCATGGTTAACGCCATGCTAACCGTCATGCGCTGCGCCGCCGGCCGCGGCGGCCGCCCCGGCCGGCGCCTGCGTCCGCGGCGGCGCGGGCGGCGTCGGGAAAGCTTGCGCCCGCGTTTACCGCTTCCGCGACGCGCGAGAAGCCGATCCACCGGCCCCCGTTCGGGTCGTGATCCATCAACAGGTTCGCCGCGCGGATCGCCTCCATCTCGACCAGGCGCACCGGGTTCATGATGGCAGACGTCATGCCTGCCCCGATCGCCATCGGCAGGAACGCCGCGTTGATCCCGTGCCGGTTCGGCAGCCCGAAGGAGATGTTGGAGGCGCCGCAGGTCGTGTTCACGCCCAGCTCGTCGCGCAGCCGCCGCACAAGGGTGAAGACCTGCCGCCCGGCGCTGGCCATCGCGCCCACGGGCATCACCAGCGGGTCGACCACGATGTCGTGCGGCCTGATGCCGTGATCCGCGGCGCGCTCGACGATCTTCTTCGCCACGGCGAAGCGCACGTCCGGGTCCTCGCTGATCCCGGTGTCGTCGTTCGAGATCGCCACGACCGGCACGTCGTATTTCTTGACAAGCGGCAGGATCGCCTCCAGCCGCTCCTCCTCGCCGGTCACCGAGTTCAGCAGCGGGCGTCCCTCGACCTCCTCCAGACCAGCCTCGAGCGCGGCAGGAACGGACGAGTCGATGCAGAGCGGCACGTCGACCAGCGCCATCACCGTGCGCAGCACCTGCCGCATCAGCGGCGGCTCGGTCTGGTTGGGGTCAGGGTTGGAATTGTAGACGACCCCCGCGTTGATATCGAGGACCATCGCCCCGCAGGCGACCTGCTCCAGCGCGTCCTTCTCGACGGTCGAGAAATCGCCCGCCTCCAGTTCGGCGGCCAGCTTCTTGCGGCCGGTGGGATTGATCCGCTCTCCGATCACGCAGAACGGCTCGTCGAAGCCGATGGTGACGGTGCGGGTCCTGCTCTCGACGACGGTGCGCGCCATTCTTGTCTCTTTCGCAGTCTCTGGGCCCTTGAGGGCGGGGGGGTCAGCGGGCGGCGGCTTCGCGCGGGCCCGGCGCGGCGGCGAGCAGGCGCGCCGCCCACTCCGCCGAGGCGGCGATGCCGCCGAGCGGGAAGACGTGGACCTGCGCGACCTGGAAGGCCGGATCGGCCCGCTTGTGCGCTGCCAGCTCGCCCAGCATCTCGTTGGGCTCGTAGGGCTTGACCAGCTTCGTGACGTCCTTCGCGCGCCGCTGCAGCACGCGCAGCGAGGGGCCGACGCCGCAGGCGATGGCATACTTGATCATCGTCTGCAGCTTCGCCGGGCCGGCCACGCCCACATGGATCGGCAGGTCGATGCCCTCGCGCCGCAGCCGGTCGGCCCACGCCACGATCGGTGCCGCTTCGAAGGCGAACTGGGTGACCAGCCCCATCTGCGCGTCGGTGCGCTCGGAGAACGCCTGCTTCCAGCGCAGCGCCTCGGTCACGCCCCGCTCGCCGCCATCGGGGTCGATGTCGCGGTTCCCCTCGGGGTGGCCGGCCACGTGAAGCCGGGTGAAGCCGGCCTTGTCGAACAGCCCCGTCTCGAGCAGCTGCATCGACGAGTGCAGCGCACCGGCAGGCTGCGCCTCGCCGCCGGCGAGCAGCAACGCCTCGCGCACGCCCGCCTCGCCCTGATACCGGGCGATCCAGTCATCGAGCGTGGCGATGTCGGGGATGTTGCGCGCAGGAAAATGCGGCATCACCTCGTAGCCCGCGCGCGCCAGCCGCTTCGCCGTCGCCACCATGTCGTCGATGGGGGTGCCGGCGATATGGGCGATGTAGACTCGCGTGGCCTCGGGCAGGAGCGCGTGGAAATCGGCTACCTTCGCGGCCGTGCGCGGCATCACCTCGATCGAGTAGCCCTCGAGGAAGGCCGCTGTGGCGGCCGGCGTGGGCGCGGGGTCGCGCATCTTGAAGCTCAGCAGGGCCATCGGGGCCTCCCATGCAACGGTGGGGTCAGGGTGTCGGTCCGCTCGCGGTGCTCACGGACCCGTCCCGGAGACGCGGGGGCGGGGCGCGGCCTCGGTGGCGAAGCCGTCGTTCTCGATCAGGGCGCGAAGCGCGGCGGCGTCGCAGGCCGCCTCGATCCGGGCGGCCTCGCGCGCGGCGATCTCCCCGGGCACGCCGTCGGCCGCGTAGGCCGGCGCCTTGCGCCATTCGGCGAGATAGGCGTCGGCGTCCTTCGCGCCGATCCGCATCGCGCAGCGATCGATGGCCTGCTCGAAGCGCTCCGGCAGCGCGACCTTCGCCGCGCGCCGGCCCTTGCCCACGATCACCTGGGCGGGAATGTCGCGCCAGTAGACGACGGTCACCTCGGGCATGGGGCGGCTCCTTGAATTCGCCCGTCCTGCATACGCGGGCATGCGGCGGCGCTCCGGTTCGTTTTCGACATGGTGAGGCGCCTTGGCGACCTCCGCGCCGCGTCGGGACACGCGGGGCAGCGCGCGCGGGTGGCGCCATCGCGCGAATCTTGCGCGGCGCGCCTTGAGCGACTACGTTCGAGACAACTCGAAAAGGAGGGCGCGACGATGGCGCCCAGGCGTCCCACGGGTGCGGGCGCGTTCCCGAGACCGGTCGATACCCCCGCGCCGACACCGCCCGATCCGGTGCAGCCCTACGCTGCGCTCGATCTGGGCACGAATTCATGCCGGATGCTGGTGGCCCAGCCCAAGGGCGCCCAGTTCCACGTCGTGGATTCGTTCTCGAAATCGGTGCAGCTCGGCGCCGGGCTGGAAGGGACGGGCCGGCTCAGCCGTGCCTCGATGGCGCGCACCGTGCAGGCGCTGAAGATCTGCAAGACGAAGTTCGTCAAGCACAACGTCCGCCGCATGCGGCTGGTGGCGACAGAGGCGTGCCGGCGGGCGACCAATGCGCGCGACTTCATCGCCTATATACGCCGCGAGACGGGGCTGGAGCTCGAGATCATCGAGCCCGAGGAGGAGGCGCGCCTCGCCGTCGTCTCCTGCGCGCCGCTGGTCTCCACCAAGACCGAGCAGCTGCTCGTGGTCGATATCGGCGGCGGCTCGACCGAGCTGGTGTGGATCGATCTCTCCCGCGTGCCGAGTCCCGAGCGTCCGCGCGCGATCATGCGGCTGCACAAGGGCTTCCAGTCGGCCTTGCACCCGGGCGCCGACCCGTTCCCCACCGCCAGGGTCGTCGACTGGATCAGCGTGCCGCTGGGCGTGGCGACGCTGCGCGACCAGTTCCGCGACGTGGCCGACGATTCGGGACGCTTCGCGCTGATGAGCTGGTATTTCGAGGAGCAGCTCGCCGAGTTCACGCCCTACCAGGCCGATCAGACGCGCGAGGGCTTCCAGATCATCGGCACCTCCGGCACGGTGACGACGGTCGCGGCCTCGCACCTGGGCCTGCGCCGCTACGACCGCTCCAAGGTCGACGGGCTGCGCATGACATCCGACCAGATCGACGCGGTGATCCGCGACTATCTCTCTCTCGGCGAGGAGGGGCGGCGCACCGATCCGCGCATCGGCAAGGACAGGCAGGCCCTGATCATGTCGGGCGCGGCGATCCTGCAGGCGCTGATGCGCGTCTGGCCCACCGACCGGCTGTCGGTGGCCGACCGTGGCCTGCGCGAGGGCCTGCTCTACGCGCAGATGTCGGCCGACGGCGTGCTGGAAGAGGGGCCGTTCTGAGAAAGCCGCCCTGCGGCGGCTTGCCTCCGGCGGGGATATTTTCGGCAAGAAGAAGGGGCGGGGCGTGCGCCGGGCTTCTTCTTGCTTCAAATATCCTCGCCGAAGGCAGCGAAGTTTCATCGCAACGGATGGCACGGGCGCGAGGATGGCGAAGAAGACGAGCGGGCGCGGGCAGCGCGAACTGCGGGTAAAGGTCAGGACGGCACGGGGGCGGAAGCTGTCGTCGACGCGCTGGCTGGAGCGACAGTTGAATGACCCCTATGTGGCGCGGGCGCGCCGAGAGGGGTATCGGGGCCGGGCCGCCTTCAAGATCATCGAGATCGACGACAGGTATCGCTTCCTCCGGCCGGGGGCGCGGGTGGTCGATCTGGGCTGCGCGCCGGGGGGCTGGAGCCAGGTGGCCGTGGCGCGGGTCAACGCCCTCGGCAAGGCGACGGGCAAGCCGGTGGGGCGCGTGCTCGGCCTCGACCTGCAGGAGGTCGAGCCGATCCCGGGGGCCGAACTCTGGCAGATGGATTTTCTGGAGGAGGGCGCGGACGACGCGGTCAAGGCGTGGCTCGGAGGGCCGGCCGACGTGGTGATGTCGGACATGGCCGCCGCCGCGTCGGGCCACAAGCAGACCGACCACCTTCGGATCGTGGCGCTCGGCGAGGCGGCCGCCGCGCTCGCGTTCGACGTCCTGGAGGAGGGAGGCACCTTCGTCGCCAAGGTGCTGGCGGGCGGCGCCGAAGCCGACCTTCAGGCCGAGTTGAAGCGCCGGTTCGCGAAGGTGGCCAACGTGAAACCGCCGGCGAGCCGTTCGGACAGTTCGGAGAAGTTCGTCGTCGCCACGGGCTTTCGCGGGCCGCGGAGGCAGGAGGGCGAGCCCGGGGCGGCGCCGGGAAGAGAGGAGACTCGGCGCGCCCCGGACCGCTGAGAGGTCAGGCGGTCTCGGTCTGCCCGGCGGACCCGGCCGGTACACGGCGGCGGGGGCCGTCGGCGGCGAGGGTCGATTTCGGGCCGCCCTCGCGGCGCTGCTTCTCGATGGCGCGCACGCTGAGATAACCGAAGGCCACCATGAAGCCAAGCGTGCCGAAAGTGAGGATGCCAAGTCCGAAGTCCATTGCCGTCTCCTTGCAAAGCTTCGTTGCGTGTCTGTCGTCTCACCGGCCGGCAACGCTGCCGTGGTGAATGTCCGGCTAACGATGGCGCAGGCGCGCCGGATCACCGGCGCGGGCCGTTCTGCCAAAGAATACAATGGCATACAGGGGCCGCGCGCCGGCGCGGTGTAAACCGACGCCGAAAAGCCGTCTCGAACGCGCACGTTATCGGGTGTCAGCGCCGCAGGACGGTCAGGTCACGAGAGTGTGAGGGGGCGGCGCGCTCAGCGCGCGACGACGACGACGGCGAGGCCGTAGAGCGCCAGGCCGACGATGCCCGCCTGTGCCGCGAGGAGGGCCAGCAGGAACAGGGCGGCGAGCACGGCGCCGACGATCGCGGCCTGCTCGCCCGTCGAGCGGGCGGCGAGGCGGCGCTCGACCTCGGCAAAGTCGCGCCCCGTCAGCCAGCCCGAAAGCAGCGTGATCGCCACCGCGCGGCAGGCGAGGCCGGCGCCACGAAAGATATCCGGAAGACTCCCGTTCATGGCTGTCGAAATAGCATGCGGTCGCATACGCCGCAACGGGAGGGCCGGGGCGCGCCCTGCGGCGGGCTGTCCCGCGACCCCGCGCCGGGCTCGCCGCCGGCGTTCCGATGCGACACGATCATCGCCGGCGCCCCTGCGGCGCCATGCCCGCCTGCCGGGGCTGGCGCGCCGCGCCTATCCCGACTATATTTGTAGGTAACCAGAGGGACGCTGCACCGCCAATGACTGCCACCGCCCGAACCGACGCCCTTCGCCTTCTTTCCCCCGCCGAGCGGCGCCGCGAGATCGCGCCGCCCCCCGCCGTTCCGGTCGAGGCGCTGGCGGGAGAGGCGCCGATGCTTGAAAAGCTGCGCCAGGCGGCACGCCGCGCCCGCGCGGGGCGCCAGATGTCGCTGGCCGAGGCGCAGGCCTGTCTCGCCTGTCCGGGCGCCGCCTCTGGCGCGGCCGAGGTGCTGGTGCGCGTGCTGGCCGAGGTTCTTGGGCGCCGCCCCGTCTTTCACGCGCCGGGCGCCCGGATGGCGTCGTTCGACGAGGCGTGGCTGTGCCGGTGCCGGGCCGCGCAGGCCGCCCGCGACAGTGACAGTCTTGCCCTGCTGACCGGTCGCCGGGTTCACCCGGCCATGCGCCGCGCCTTCCTCGATCTGTTGCGCGTGGTCTGAGCGGGGCGGTCGGGATAGGTCTGTGCCGCGTCGTTCCGGGCGGCGATGGCGCGGCGCGCGTTTTTTCTCCGGTCGGGGCTGGACGCCGGAGAAAGACTAATTAGAATAATTCCAAGCTAGCCGCCGCCAGCCACAGACCGTCACCGGGCAGTCCCGCGCGGGCGGCATCCAAACGAGGGCGCCAGACGCGCCCTGACGCGACCGAGAGGACACGATAGATGACAAGCACCGCCGCCGATCTCAGCCCCGATTCCACGACCGCCATCTGCGAGGCGCTCAACCAGTCCGTCGCCGAGACCGTCGTCACCACGATGCTCGCGCAGAACTTTCACTGGAACGTGACCGGCATGGCCTTCGGCCCGCTGCACGAGATGTTCCAGGACATCTACGAGGACCATTTCGAGGGGCAGGATGATCTGGCCGAGCGGATCAAGGCGCTGGGCGGCCATGCCGAAGGCACGCTCAAGGGCATGCTCGCCCGCTCGAAGGTGACCGAACACGAGGGCCGCGCGACCGACCGCGAGATGATCGCGAAGATGCTCGAGGCGCAGCAGATCGTGGCCGCCACGCTTGCCCAGTGCGGCGAACTGTCGGCCGAGCACGGCGACACGCTGACGGAAGACCTGTGCATCGCGCGTGGCCAGAAGCACGAGAAGTTCGCCTGGATGCTGCGCGCCCATCTCGAGTGAGCGCCGCGCGCCTGCGCGGAAGCAAAAGCGCCGCTGCGTCTCGCCGCGGCGCTTTTCGACTCCGTGCGCAAGATCAGGCCCGGCACGAACGGGTCAGGCGGCGTCGCGCACCGGTTTGGGCGGCTTGATGCCCTTCTTGAGACAGCGGCGCAGATAGGCCGGCGCCCAGGCTGAATACTTGCCCATCTGCGCCTGCTGGGCGCGGATCAGGGCGATGAAGGCGATGCGCTGGTCGTCCTTCTTCAGCCCCTTGAACATCTTCTTCTGCACCTTCGTCATCGAGCAGCCGATGCAATGCTCGCCCGCCGGCCCGTCGCGGCGGAACTTGCAGACATCGATGCAGGGGCTGGGGGTTTTCCTGGCCAAGGCGATCGTCCTCTTACTTGGTGAGAATCAGCTTTCCCGCCCGCGTGATGCGGAGCGAATAGGCGGTGCCGTCGAGCATGAGCACCGCCTGGGTGCCGTTGCGCATGAGCTGACGAACGTCGTGGGCGGGCAGGGCGCGCGCGGCCCCGCCGACCGGCGGCGGGGCGGCTGCGTGCGGGGCGGGCTCGCCCGGGCTGCGCCGCGCCCCGCCCCGGCCGTCGTGCCAGCCATGGCCGGCGCCGCGCTGTGTCGCGTCGTCTCGCCGGGCGGGGGCGCCGCGAAAGTCTCCGTCCATGGGCCTCTCCTGTCGTGGTCTCGGGCGCACGCTGTCCGCTGCCGTGCGCGCCCGTGCTGTCGGCGCTGGCTCCCGTCGGGTGGCTGCAGATAACCTTAGTGAAACGCTCGGGCTTGTAAAGCGCCCGCGCCTGCGCGTTTCGGCGCAGGTCGGGGCCGGGCACCGGGCAGGGGCCGGCGGGGCGAACACGGGGGGCGCGACGCCCGATCCCGCGCCACCGGGCCCGGTCCGCGCCGCCGGGGCAGGCAGGAGTGCGGTATGCCGAAGTATATGCGTTCTGCGCCACCGGCCCGCGTTTACAGGGCGTCAGGCGGGCGCTATCTGCCGCCCATGGATGATGCCGCCCCCCCCACCGCGCTCGCCGATCACCCGCTCCGCTACGAGCTGGCCAACGAGCTGCATGCGCGGCCCTTCCCCTCGCTCGACGCGCCGTGCCGGGTCGTCTACCTCGCCATCAAGCAGCCCAGGGAGGCCGCCGCGCGCGACCGCGGCGCCGACCGCGCCCACCTGCTCGAGCTGCTCGATCGCTTCGGCGCGACCCACCCCAAGCCCGGCGCGACCCACTATTTCGGCGATCTCGGCAAGCACCAGATCAAGTGGGAGTGCCATACCGAGTTCGTCACCTACACGATCTTCACTCCCGACGTCTCCGAACGGCCGTTCGACCCCAAGGCGTTCGAGGTGCTGCCGGCCGACTGGCTGGCGCGGGCGCCCGGCGCGCGCATCACCTCGGCGCTGATCCGCGTCGAGGAGGTGGCCAAGGCCGACGAGGCGAGCGTTCTGCCCAAGGCATTTTCGTGGTTCGTGCCCGAAAGCCTCGCCGTCAGCCGCGTGCTCGACGACACCGCGATCATGGCGGGCGATTTTCGCATCGACGAGGGCGGGCACATGCGCTTTGCCGTCTTCGTGCGGCCCGACACGGGGGCGCGGCGCATCGGGCGGATCGTGCAGCGCCTGACCGAGATCGAGACCTACAAGACCATGTCGATGCTCGGCTACCGCCGGGCCCGCGACCTGTCGGCGCGGATGGGCGAGCTCGACCAGGCGCTCACCGCCCTCGTCACCGACATGACCGGCCCGATGGAGACGCCCGAGCACTCGCTCGAGAGCCTGCTGCGCGTCGCCTCCGAGCTCGAGGCGCTGCGCGCGCAGGCGACCTTCCGCTTCGGGGCGACCGCGGCTTACGAGGCCATCGTCAACGACCGCGTGCGCGTGCTGCGCGAGCAACGCTTCGAGGGGCGCCAGACCTTCCAGGAGTTCATGGCCCGCCGCTTCGACCCCGCGATGCGCACCGTGAAGTCGACCGAGGGGCGGCTCACCGAGATGGCCGAGCGGGCGATGCGGGCGGGCGACCTGTTGCGCACCAAGGTCGATGTCGAGCGGCAGGCGCAGAACGCCGACCTGCTCGCCTCGATGGACCGCCGAGCCGATCTGCAACTGCGCCTGCAGCGCACGGTCGAGGGCCTGTCTGTGGTGGCGATCAGCTATTACGCGGTCAATCTCGTCGCCTACCTCGCCTATCCGGTGACGGCGCCCCTGGGGCTGTCCGAGGGGCTCGCCACCGCGCTGCTCACTCCGCCGGTAGTGCTCGGCGTGTGGCTGATGGTGCAGCGGATCCGGCGCCACCTCGAGTGAGCAGGGCGTCGGCCGCGCGCGCGCCGGCCACGATTGCGGCGAGCGCGAGCAGGGCAGACACCCCCAGGGTGGCCACGCCCGACAGCCCCGCGCCCACGGTGCAGCCCCCCGCAAGCACGCCGCCCACCCCCATCAGCACGGCGCCGAGGGCATAGCGGCCGGTCTGGCGCGGGCTCTCGAAGCTCTCCCACCGCGCCTCGCGGCGGAGCACGGCGGCGACGAGTGCGCCCGCGAGCGTCCCCGCCAGCAGCCCCACGCCGAAAGTCGCGGGCACGGCGGTCGAGGCGATGGCGAAGAAGAGCGAGTCGGCCGCGGGCGCGGTAAAGGAGAGCGATTCGAGCGCCACCGGGTCGAAATCGTCGAACAGGACGTGGCCCGTGCCGACCCAGCCCGCCGGCACCAGCGCGCCGATCAGGGCGCCGAGGGCGAGGTCGCGGGGCCGGGCGCCGGCGCGCCAGGCGAGCGCGAGCGCGCCCGCGGCGAGCAGGGCCGCCCAGGCGAGGCCGTCGCCGGGCAGGGCGCCGAGCGCGGCGACATCGCCGAGCGGCACGGTCACGCCGCCCAGCGCCACGCGCGCCGGCGCGAACACGCCCTTTAGCGTCGCATGCGCCACGAGGGCGAAGACGACGATCACCGAGAGCGCGCGCAGGTTGCCGCCCGCGCCCAGCACCAGCAGGCGAGAAGGGCAGCCGCGCGTCAGGACCATGCCCGCGCCGAAGAGCGTGCCCCCGAGCAGCACCGC
Source organism: Rhodovulum sp. 12E13 (assembly GCF_003340565.1). Classification (GTDB taxonomy): domain Bacteria; phylum Pseudomonadota; class Alphaproteobacteria; order Rhodobacterales; family Rhodobacteraceae; genus HLUCCA09. The sequence continues at coordinate 95,352 of NZ_QPLK01000006.1, forward strand.
CAGAACCGGCAGCTCGGCGGCGTGAAAGCGGTGTGCGCCGAATGCCACCAGATCCGCCGCGACGGCCGCCTGCGTGCCCAGCACCGCCACCGCCAGCCCCGCGGCCCAGACGGCCAGTGCCGCCCGTCGCTCCGGCCCGGCGACGAGGCCGCGGCGCAGGCAGAAGCGGCTCACGGCAGCCGCCGCCCCGAAGGCGAGGCCCAGAAGCGCCCCCAGCCACACGGCCGCCTGCGGCGCCGTCAGTGTCTCGAAGCCCAGGGATGCATACATGGCGCGTCTCCCGCGAATGCCTGTCCGGTTCCGGCCGGGGCATACGGGGGCACGCCAGGGTTGGACAAGCGCCGCCCGGCGAACGCCCGTTCGCCCCGCGGGGCGGCTGCCGAACGGCCGTTCCGCCGTCGGGATGGGCCGGAACGCTCGGTCCGGCGGGTCGCCCGCGCGTGGAAAGCCGGTCCTTTCCGCAAGGCTGGCGCAGAGGCTGGCGGCGTCCGTTGCGGATTGCGTCTCCGCGTCCGCCGCCCCGAAGTAAGAGCGGACGCGGCGAGGCGGGTATGGTAGTTTCTTATTCGAATGTAATCAGGAGCGTGGCGCGCATGCTTCGTCGCCTCGTCTATCGCAGTGCGCCGCTCAGGCCCCCCGAGGCGGTGATCCTCGACATCCTGCGGGTGTGCGATGCCCGCAACGCGCCACTCGGTTGCTCCGGCATGCTGTACTACGACGACGGCACCTTTGCCCAGCTCATCGAAGGCCCCGAGGAGGGGCTCGCCGCGCTCTGGCGCTCGATCGAGGCCGATTCGCGCCACCGCGTGCTGTGGCATCGCACCCTCCCCGCCACGGCCCGCGAGATCGGGAAAGGTCTGCCGATGGGGTTCCTGTCGAAGCGCGAGGCCCGCGCCGACCCGCGATACGCGCCCCTTGACGCCGTGTTGGCCGACGACGTGCTATCCGCCCCGGGCGGCCCTGTCCGCGGGCCCGGGCTCGGGCAGGCTCTCGCAGCGGCCGCGCGCCTGAAATACCCCGTCGCCGCGATGCCCGACGCCGGCTGAGCGGCGCACGCCTCGACCGAGCGCGCCTCGACGGCTGGAAGCGGGCGCGATCCGCGCGTATCTCTGCGCTGTCACCCGCACCCAGGAGGCCCCATGCCCATCAAGAACCGCTTCGCCGAGCTGCACCCCGAGATCGCCGAGTGGCGGCGCGATATCCACGCCCATCCCGAACTGGGCTTCGAGACGCATCGCACCGCGGTGCTCGTGGCGGAAAAGCTGCGCGCCTTCGGCATCGACGAGGTGGTCGAGGGCGTGGGCCGCACCGGCGTCGTCGGCGTGATCCGTGGTCGTTCCACCGCGTCGGGCAAGGTGGTCGGCCTGCGCGCCGACATGGACGCGCTGCCGATGACCGAGGTGACGGGCGCCCCCTACGCCTCGAAGACGCCCGGCGCCATGCATGCCTGCGGCCATGACGGCCACACCGCGATGCTGCTCGGCGCGGCGCGCTACCTCGCCGAGACGCGCAACTTCGACGGCACGGCGGTGGTGATCTTCCAGCCCGCGGAAGAGGGCGAGGGCGGCGGCCGAGAGATGGTCGAGGACGGGCTGATGGAGCGCTTCGGCATCCAGGAGGTCTACGGCATGCACAACTGGCCCGGCGTGCCGGCCGGCACCTTCGCCATCCGCACGGGGCCGTTCTTCGCTGCGGCCGACCTCTTCGAGATCGAGGTCGAGGGCAAGGGCGGCCACGCCGCCAAGCCGCACGAGGCGACCGACACGACGCTGATCGCCTCGCACATCGTGGTGGCGCTCCAGTCGGTGGTGGCGCGCAATGTCGATCCGGTCGAGCAGGTGGTCGTCTCGGTCACCTCGTTCGAGACCGAGTCGAAAGCCTTCAACGTGATCCCGCAGAAGGTGACGCTGCGGGGAACCGTGCGCACGCTCTCCGAGCCGATGCGCGACCTCGCCGAGACGCGGCTCAAGGCCGTGGCCACCGGCACGGCGGCCGCCTATGGCGGCGAGGCGATGGTGCATTACAAGCGCAACTACCCGGTCACGGTGAATGCGCCCGAGCAGACCGACTTCGCCCGCGACGTGGCGCGCGCGGTGGCCGGCGACATCAGGGAGGCGTCGGTGACGATGGGGGGCGAGGATTTCTCGTTCATGCTCAACGAGCGGCCCGGCGCCTACATCCTCGTCGGCAACGGCGAGACGGCGATGGTCCACAACCCCGCCTACGACTTCAACGACGAGTCGATCCCGGCCGGCTGCTCCTACTGGGCCGAGGTGGTCGAGCGGCGGATGCCGGCGGCCTGACCGCCCGCACTCATGGCGCTGGCCCGGGGGCGCTCCCGCCTCCGCTCGGGCGCGCGGGCGCGCCTCGCTCCGTTGGGCCCGGCCGCGCGCAGGGGCGCGCGGCGGGAGCCGCGGGACGGCCGAGTCGCGAGCCGCTCGGTCGTCGGCTGGCGGCGGCTCGCCGAGCGGGGTAGGGGGGCGCATGACCGCCACCGTCGCCTGCATCAAGTGGGGCACCCTCTTCGGGCCCGAATACGTCAACCGTCTCTATTCCGGCGTGCGGCGCAACCTCTCGGTGCCCGTCCGTTTCCTGTGCATGACCGAGCGGCCCGAGGGGCTGCACCCCGACATCGAGGTGCTGACGCTGCCGGACGAGCCCTTCCGCGCCGAGATGGACGCCGCCCTCGCCGTGGCCGACCGCAAGGGTGCGATGCGCAAGGTGAGCCTCTTTCGCCCCGGCCTGATCGCGGGGCTCGACGGCCCCGTGCTCGGCTTCGATCTCGACGTGGTCATCACCGGACCGCTCGACGACCTGCTGGCCCATGCGCCGGGCACGGTCGCCATGCGCGCCGACTGGGTGGAGGCGCGGCGCGGCCGGCCCACGGGGCACGGCTCGGTCTTTCGCTTCGACCCTGCCCTGCACCCGTGGCTCTACGACCGGCTCGCCGCCGACCCGGCCGGCGAGGTTGCCCGCGCGCGCGGCTCCGAGCAGCGCTACACCTCGACGCTCGCCCAGGAGAAGCGCGCCTTTGCCTACCTGCCGCCGGAGCAGGTTGTCAGCTTCAAGCACGACTGCCTCGACCTGCCGCCCTTGAACTGGATTCGCCCCGCCCGTCTGCCGCGCGAGGCGCGGGTGGTCTGCTTTCACGGGCACCCAAAGATGCACGAGGCGGTGGCGGGCTGGTGGGGCAGCCCCCTGCGTGCCTGCCGCGCGGTGCCGTGGCTGCGCGAGCACTGGATCGACCGCGCGGCCCGAGACCTCGGCGCGGGCTGGGCCTGACAGCCCCCTCCGCTCGCAGGTCGACCGAACGGTGTTGCCGATGGCCGCCGGCCCGGCGTGGAGGGAGGGGCGCGCGCGACGAGACGCGGGCAGCGCCAGCGCAGCCCCGGCGCGGCACCGAGCAGTCCCCGCCCCTGTCGTCGGCTGCCCGACCGCTCGCGCGATCTGCCAGACGGAGGTGCCGCCGTGCCCGTGCCATCGTGCCCGCCGGCCAAACGGCGCTGGCCGGGGCGGGCCGGTGCCACCGCCACGGGCGACCGCCGGCCACCGTCCTGTGGCCGACCGCTCTGCCCCGGCCGAGGCTCTCCGGGAGCATGTCGGAGAACGGCGCGCCGCGCGCTCGCCGCTCGGCACATCCGACATCCGGGTCCGGCGACACGGCCCCGGCGCACGCTCCGCGACCTGTCGCCGTCGGGGCGGGGCGTCTCAGGCGGGCGGATCGCTCCATCGGGTGACGGGCCCCGAAACGCCGGCCCAGTCGCCGCGTCCGAGCACGCGATCGGGGTTGGTGGGCGGCGGCATCTCGACGGCGGAGAGCCGGGAGAAGCCGAAGCGGCCGTAATAGGGCGCGTCGCCCACGAGCAGCAGGCGCGACCAGCCGAGCGACGGCGCGCGCTCCGCGAGATCGCCGATGAGCGCCGCGCCGAGGCCCTCGCCCTGCCGCGTGGGGTGCACGGCCACCGGGCCGACCAGAGCGGCCGGCGCCCCGCCCACGCGGACCGGCCACGCCCGGATGGCGCAGGCAAGCGCGCCATCGCCGCGCCCCACCCTGCAGAGCGGCGCGATCGGCGCCACGCCCTCGCGCAGACGATACGAGGAGAGCGCCTCGCGCCCAGGCGCGAAGCACAGGTCGAACAGGGCCTCGACCTCCCACCAATCCTCCGGGCTCTCCTGCTCGAGCTCCACCCCACCCTCCGCTGCCCTGCGCCCGCGCAGCCCCGCCGGGCGGCGGTTTCGGCTGGCGCGGCGCCTAGCACGCGGCTAGGGCGGGGGCAAAGGCGGGCGCGATCCCGCGCGCCGGGCGAGGCAGGGCGGAGGCAGGAGGCAGGGCATTGTTCTATCGGCCGGACGAGGGGCACGGGCTGCCCCACAACCCCTTCGGCGCCGTGGTGGCGCCGCGGCCCATCGGCTGGATCTCGACCCGCGGCGCCGACGGGGCCGAGAACCTCGCGCCCTACTCGTTCTTCAACGCGGTCGCCTACGTGCCGCCGCAGGTGATGTTCGCCTCGACCTCGGCCAAGCCCGACCGCGACGGCACCAAGGACAGCGTTGCCAACATTGCCGAGACGGGCGTGTTCTGCGTCAACGTCGTCGAATACGCCGCCCGCGCGGCGATGAACGCCACCTCCGGCCCCTGGCCGAAGGAGGTGGACGAGTTCGACCATGCGGGGCTGGCGCGGGCGGAGTGCGAGACGATCACCTGCTCGCGCGTGGCCGGGGCGCCGGCGGCGCTCGAATGCCGGCTGACACGGATCGTGGATCTGCCCGGCGAGGCGAACAAGGTGGTGTTCGGCGAGGTGACGGGCGTGCACCTGCGCAACGACTGCCTGCGCGAGGGTCGCTTCGACATCACCGCGGTCCAGCCCCTCGCCCGCTGCGGCTACCGCGACTACGCGGTGGTGCGCGAGGTGTTCGAGCTCAAGCGCCCCGGCGAGTAGCATGGACAGCGCCCGGCACCCTGCCTGACGCGCCGCCGACTTGGCCTCTGCGACGGAGCGCGGCGCCACGGGCCGACCCACGTGGACAGGCAGCGACCGTGGGCTTGCAACGGCTCGTAGGTGCCCGTTACGGCTGCGCATCTTCTGGATCGGGGCACCCGCCCGCCACCGTGCGTGGCCGCGGCCTCAGAGGCCGGTGACGGTGAGTTCCGGCAGGGCGGTCAGGGGCGCGCCGAGCACGCGGAAGGCGGGCAGCGAGACGCGGCTGCCCGAGCCGGGCGCGCCGCCAGAGGGGCGCAGCTCGACCTGCACCGAGGCGCCGGTGGCGGGGTTGGTGAGCCGCCCCGGCCGAACGGCGGAGACGAGCGGCGTCTCGGCCCAGAAGCCGGGCTCGGCCGGGCTGCCGAGGGAGGCGACGGTGGTGCCGAGCGCGTCCTCACCGCCGGCGGTGGGCGCGGCGGCCGCGGCGCGTTCCTCCGGCGTGGTGGTGTCGAACTCCTCGACCGTGACCGCGCTGGCGGGCGGTGCGCCGGCGGCGGCCCCGGGCGAGGCGGCCGCACCCGGCGGCGGGGCGACGGCGACGGGCCGTGCGGCGCTCTCGTCGCGCGGCTCGAGGAAGGGGATCTCGGCGCAGCCCGCGAGCGACGCGAGCGCCAGAGCCGAGGCCCCCGTCGCGATGATCCGTCTGGCCGTCATGCGCCCCTCCTTTCGCGCGGCGTGTCCTTTCGGTGGTAGCCGTCCGGCCCTTCCCGCGCAATCGCGGGCGGCGATAGAGGCCGGCTATGGGCCGATACGTCCGGGCCGCTTGCCCGTGCGGGCGCATGGCCTTAGCCTGCGCGCCATGAACGCGCCATTGATCGATCCCTTCGCCCGCCCCATCACCTACCTGCGGGTCTCCGTCACCGACCGCTGCGACTTTCGCTGCGTGTATTGCATGGCGGAGAACATGACCTTCCTGCCCAAGAAGGAGCTCCTGACGCTGGAAGAGCTCGACCGCGTGTCGTCGGCCTTCGTCCGGCTGGGGGTGCGCAAGCTGCGCATCACCGGGGGAGAGCCGCTCGTGCGGCGGGGGATCATGACCTATTTCGAGGCGATGGCGCGGCATCTCGAGTCGGGCGCGCTCGACGAGCTGACGCTGACGACCAACGGCTCGCAGCTCGCCCGCTTCGCGCCCGATCTGGCGGCGCTCGGGGTGCGGCGGGTCAATGTCTCGCTCGACACGCTGGACGAGGAGAAATTCGCCCGCGTCACCCGCTGGGGGCGCCTGCCGCAGGTGCTCGAGGGGATCGAGGCGGCGCAGAAGGCCGGGATTCGCGTCAAGATCAACGCGGTCGCGCTCAAGGGCTTCAACGAGGGGGAACTGTTCGACCTGCAGGCATGGTGCGCGCGCCGCGACATGGACCTGACCTTCATCGAGGTCATGCCGATGGGCGATCTCGGCGGCGAGGACCGGATCGGCCAGTACTGGTCGCTCAAGGATCTGCGCGCGCGTCTGGCCGAGCGCTTCACGCTGGTCGATCTCGCCGAGCGGTCGGGGGGCCCGGCGCGCTACGTCAAGCTGGCCGAGACGGGTCAGAAGATCGGTTTCATCACGCCGCTCACGCACAATTTCTGCGAAAGCTGCAACCGGGTGCGGCTGACCTGCACGGGCGAGCTGTTCATGTGCCTCGGCCAGGAGGACAACGCCGACCTGCGCGCGCCCCTCCGGGCGCACCCGGGCGACGACGCGCCGCTGGAGAGCGCCATCCGCGCCGCCATCGCGCGCAAGCCGAAGGGCCACGATTTCGACTATTCCCGGCAGGAGGTCTCGGGACAGGTGCCGCGCCACATGAGCCACACCGGCGGCTGAGCGGAGGCGCCGGTGGGGTCGCGGTGCCCCGTCCCGCCGCGCGCCGCGAACGCCAGCCGCGTGGCTCGGAGCAGATCGGTGGCGATGTCGGAGGCGAAGGCCCCGCAACGGATCGAGGCACGTCGCCCGGATCTCCCCGACGACACGCGAGGCAACACACGAGGCAACGTCGCCCGATCCACGCGCGCGCCTCGGCGTGCCCGGCGCGAAGGGCCGTGGCAGCCGCGCCTCCGGATACCCCGAGGGGGCCGCCCGGGCGCAGCCGATCGCGGCTCTCACCCGCTCAGCCCTGGGCGCGGAGCCACTCCATCACTGCCGGGCGCACCGATTGCGCGCCCGAGCCGCGCGCCTCGTCGATCACCTCGCGCACCTCGGCGAGGTTCGTGCGCCTGAGCAGGTGCTTGACCGGGCCGATCGAGGCCGGCCGCATCGACAGCGTGCGGAACCCCATCGCGGCGAAGCACATCGCCTCGACCGGGCGGCCGGCATCCTCGCCGCAGAACGACAGGGGCGTGCCCGTGTCCTCGCAGCGCTGCACGATCCATTCGAGGAAGGTCAGGTAGGAGACGTTGAGCGAATCGTAGCGCCGCCGCACCCGTTCGTTCTCGCGGTCGGCAGCGAAGAAGAACTGCTTGAGGTCGTTGCCGCCAACCGAGATGAAGTCGGCCGACTCGAAGAAGCGCCGCGGCGAGAAGGCGAGGCTGGGCGTCTCGAGCATCGCCCCGATCTCGATCTTCGAGGGCAGGGGGCGGCCGAGCCGTTCTTCGCGCTCCAGCTCGTCGTGCACGGCGGCCCTGCCGGCGAGAAACTCGTCGAGCTGTGCGATGAAGGGGAACATGATCGCCAGCGGCCGCCCGGCCGCCGCCCGGATCAGCGCCTGAAGCTGCATCCGCATCACGCCCGGCCGGTCGAGAAAGACGCGGATCGCGCGCCAGCCGAGCGCGGGGTTCGGCTCGTGATCGCGCTTCATGTAGGGCAGCACCTTGTCCGATCCGATGTCCAGGGTGCGGAACACCACGCGCTTCCCGTCGGCGGCGTCCATCACGCGGCCATAGAGCATGGCGAGCTCGTCGCGCCGCGGCACGTGGTTGCGGATCAGGAACTGCAGCTCTGTGCGGAACAGGCCCACCCCCTCGGCGCCGGAGTTCTTCAGCGAGGGCAGGTCGGCCATGAGGCCGGCATTCATGTGCAGCGCGATGGTGGGGCCGTAGACCGTGGTCGCGGGCACCCTGCGGATAGAGGCATACCGCTCCTGCGCCTTGGCCTGCATCGCGATCTTGTCGCGGAAGGCCTTGGCGACGTTCTCCTCGGGGCGCAGGTGCACGATCCCCTGTTCGCCGTCGACGAGCAGCGCGTCGCCGTTCAGCGCCTCCTGCAGGATGCCGCGCGCGTTGATGACCAGCGGGATCGCCAGCGCCCGCGCCACCACCGCCGCGTGGCTGCCGACCGAGCCCTCCTCGAGCACGAGCCCCTTCAGCGTGCGCCCGTAGGAGAGCAACTCGCCGGGGCCGATGTTGCGCGCCACGAGGATGGGGCTTTCGGGCATCTCGGCGCCGGTCTCGTCGCCCTGTCCCGTCAGCAGCCGCAGCAGGCGGTTCGACAGGTCGTCGAGATCCTGCAGCCGCTCGCGCAGGTAGGCGTCGGGAACCTGCTCCAGCCGGGTGCGCGCGCGGGTCTGCTCGCGCTCCACCGCCGCCTCGGCCGACAGGCCGCGCGCGATGCTCTCCTCCATCCGCCGCATCCAGCCCTTGGAATTGGCGAACATCCGGTAGGCCTCGAGCACCTGCCGGTGGTCGCCGTCGGGGGCATGGCGCGGATCGCCCAGCATCTCGTCGACCGAGACGCGCAACCGGTCCACGGCGTCGCGCAGGCGCGCCGTCTCGGCGGCGGAATCGTCGGCGAAGGGGTTGGTCACGATCACCCGCGGCTCGTGCAGCCACGCGGCGCCCATCGCCGTGCCCTCCTGCCCGACGGTGCCGCGCAGCAAGACCGCCTGCTGGTGCAGGGGCTTGAGCGCCGCCCCCTCGCCGACGAACGCGCCGAGCTCGGCCATCTCGGCCAGCACCATGGCCACGACCTCGAGCGCGTAGAGCTCGTCCTCGGAATAGGCGCGTGCCTCCTTCGACTGGACGACGAGCACGCCCAGCCGCTCGCCCAGCCGCTGGATCGGCACGCCGAGGAACGCCGAATAGATCTCTTCCCCCGTCTCGGGCATGTAACGGAAGCCCGGCTCGCCCGGCGCGTCGGCGGTGTTGATCGGCTGCGCCTTGCGCGCCACCCGGCCCACCAGGCCCTCGCCGAGGCGCATCCGCGTCTTGTGGACGGCCTCGGCATTGAGCCCCTCGGTCGCGCAGAGCTCCAGCGTCTCGGGGTCGCGGAAAAGGTAGATCGAGCAGACCGGCGTCTGAATCTCCTCGGCGATGAGCCGCACGACACGGTTTAGCCGCTCCTGCCCCTCTGCGGGCTCGGCCAGCGCCGCCTTCAGGCGGCCGAGCAGCCTGCGGCTGCCGCTTTCGCTGTTGCTGCCGTCTGCCATTGTGCGCGTGCCCCACGAGCGGCCGGCTTCTCCGGCCGGCCTCAGGTTAGACCACAGCGCGGCCGCCGGGGAAAGCCGGTGATGTGCAGCTGCAGCGACGGTTGTCGTGCTCCGCCGCGCCGCCCGGAGCGGTCTCCCGCGGCGCCACCGCCTTGCCACGCTTTCGCCGGGAGCAGGCGCCACGCCCGGAGAGATTGCAGCCGGAACGACGCCGAGGAACACGCATGACACCCAGCGCACGCGCCGCAGCGCGACCGCGGCCCGTCGCCGGCCTCGCCGGGTTCGCGCTCGCCGCCGCCGCCCTCGTTCTCGTGCTCGTCCACTTCTGGGCCGGGCCGTTGGCGCCGCAGAAGGCTGCCGGGGGGAGCCTGGGCGAGCTCGCGGCGGAGGTCCGCGATCCGGCCCTGCGGGAGATGCGCGGCGCGCCGCAACCGGCGCCGGAGCCTGTCCCGTGGGATATCGACCGCCTGCTTTCGGCGGTCGCGGCGGTGCTCGCGGGCCGCGCCGTGGTGAGCGCGCTCTACGGGCTGATCCGGCATGAGGCGAAGCGGCCCGCCGTGGCCGGGATGGCGCTCGGTGCCTCGGCGATCCTGTTCCACATCTTCAGCGTCATGGTGCTGGCGATCGCGGGTGCGATCGTGGTGGCCGCCCTGGTGAACGCGGTCGGGCAGGACCTGTTCGGCTAGCCCCCGCGGCCCGGCTCAGCCCTGCGCCGCGTCGGGCGCGCGGTCGAGGCCGAAGGCGTTGTGCAGCGCCTGCACGGCCAGCTCGAGATACTTGCGGTCGACCAGCACCGACACCTTGATCTCGGAGGTGGTGATGACCTTGATGTTGATACCCTCGTCCGACAGCGCCCTGAACATGCGCGAGGCGACCCCGGCATGGCTGCGCATCCCGATCCCCACGACCGAAACCTTGCAGACCTCGGTGTCGACCACGAGGTCGTGGAAGCTGATCGCCTCGTGCTCGCGCGCCTCGTTCAGGGCGCGCTCCGCCCGCATCACCTGGTCGGTGGGGCAGGAGAAGGTGATGTCGGTCCGCCCCTCCTCGGAGATGTTCTGCACGATCATGTCCACGTTCACCCCAGCCTCGGCCAGCGGGCCGAACACGGAGGCCGCGATGCCGGGGCGGTCGGCGACCGACATGAGCGTCATCTTCGCCTCGTCGCGGCTGTAGGCGACGCCGGAGACCACGTTGCTTTCCACGATATCCTCCTCTCGGCAGACGAGTGTGCCGGCCTCGTCGCCCCCCTCCTCGAAGCTCGACAGCACTCGCAGCCGCACGCCGTAGCGCATCGCCAGTTCCACCGAGCGCGTCTGCAGCACCTTGGCTCCGAGGCTGGCGAGCTCCAGCATCTCCTCGAAGGCGATGCGGTCGAGGCGGCGGGCCTTCCTGGTGATGCGGGGATCCGTCGTGTAGATCCCGTCGACATCGGTGTAGATGTCGCACCGCTCGGCGCCGAAGGCGGCGGCGAAGGCGACGGCGGTGGTGTCCGAGCCGCCGCGGCCGAGCGTGGTGATCCGGCCCTCGGGGCTGACGCCCTGGAAGCCCGCGACCACCGCCACCTTCATGCCCTCGGCGAACTTGGCGCCGAGGTTGTCGGTCGGGATGCGCTCGATGCGCGCGGCGGCGTGGGCGGCGGTGGTCTGCAGCGGCACCTGCCAGCCCTGCCAGGAACGCGCGGGGATGCCCATTTCCTGCAGGGTCAGCGCCATCAGACCGGCCGTGACGTTCTCGCCCGAGGAGACGACGGCGTCGTATTCGCGGGCGTCGAAGAGCGGCGAGGTCTCCTGCACGTGACCGACGAGCTCGTTGGTGACGCCGGCCATGGCCGAGACGATGACGATGACCTCGTGACCGTTCGCCACCTCGCGGCCGACGCGCTTGGCAGCGCGGCGAATGCGGTCGAGCGTGGCGACGGAGGTGCCGCCGAATTTCATCACCAGAAGCGCCATCGCGGCTCCCCGTCAGGTCGCCGGGGCCTTAGGCGAAGGGGCGAGAGGGCGCAAGGGCAGCCCTGTCGCGCCCCGGCCGGTCGCGGGCGCAAGAGCCTTCGAAGGCTCTTGGACCGTCGCGCGGGGCGTCCGCGGAGCAAGCGCCGGGCGGGTGCCCGGAGCGGCCTTCGGAGAGGGCGCGCGTGCGCCGCCCGCGCGGGGCAAGAGCTTTCGAAAGCTCTTGCGCGCTCCGCCTCAGCCGGCCTGCCGGTCGCCGAGCCGGGCGAGCACGCTCTCGCGCGTCACGCGGCCGATGGGGCGGCCGCCCTCGGCCACAATCAGGCAGGGCGCCGTCTGGAGGGCCGCCATCACGTCGCGCACGGGCGTCTCTGCTTCGACCCTGGTTCCGGCGTCGCCGCCTTCGCCCGCGTCCGGCCCCATCACGTCGCGGGCGGTCAGCACCCCGAGCGGGTTCATGTGGGCGACGAAATCCGCCACGTAACCCGTTGCCGGCGCGGTGTAGATGTCACGCGGGCGGCCTTCCTGCACGATCCGCCCGCCCTCCATGATCGCGATCCGGTCGCCCAGCTTGAACGCCTCGTCGAGATCGTGGCTGACGAACAGGATCGTCCGCTTCAGCGCGCCCTGCAGCTCGAGAAGCTCGTCCTGCAGTCGGGTGCGGATCAAGGGGTCGAGCGCGGAAAACGGCTCGTCCATCAAGAGGATGGGCGCGTCGGTCGCGAAGGCGCGGGCGAGGCCGACGCGCTGCTGCATGCCGCCCGAGAGTTCGGCCACCCGCCGGTCGCCCCAATCGGAAAGGCCCACGAGCTCGAGCTGCCGGGCCACGCGTGCCCGCCGCTCGGCGCGCCCGAGCCCCGACACTTCCAGGCCGAATCCCACGTTCTCGGCCACGCTGCGCCAGGGCAGCAGCCCGAATTGCTGGAACACCATCGCCACGCGGTTGCGCCGGATCTCGCGCAGGGTGGCGGCCGAGCAGGTGGCGACGTCGGTCATGCCCTCCGCACCCCGGACCTCGACCGCGCCGCGCGTCACCGGATTCAGCCCGTTCACGGCGCGCAGAAGGGTGGACTTGCCCGAGCCGGACAGGCCCATCAGGACGACGATCTCGCCCTCGGCCACGTCGAGCGTGCAGTCGTGCACGCCCAGCACTTGGCCGGTCGCATCCTGGATCTCGGCGCGCGACTGGCCCGCGTCGGCGAGGGGCATCGCCCGCTCGGGCTGCTCGCCGAAGACGATGGATACCCGCTTGAAGGCGACGACGGCGCTCATCGCTCCACCCGCAGCATCCGGTCGAGCACGATGGCCACCACCACGATCACGAGGCCCGATTCGAAGCCGAGGGAGGTGTTCACCTGGTTCAGCGCCCGCACCACCGGCACGCCCAGCCCGTCGGCGCCGACGAGCGCGGCGATCACCACCATCGACAGCGAGAGCATGATGGTCTGGTTGAGCCCGGTCATGATCTGCGGAAAGGCCGAGGGCAGCTCGACCTTCCAGAGCTTCTGCATCGGCGTCGCGCCGAAGCTGTCGGCGGCCTCGAGCAGGGGCTGCGGGGTGGAGGAGATGCCCAGATGCGTCAGCCGGATCGGCGCGGGAAGCACGAAGATCACCGTCGCGATCAGCCCCGGCACCATGCCGATGCCGAACAGCACGATCGCGGGGATGAGGTAGACGAAGGTGGGCAACGTCTGCATCAGGTCGAGCACGGGGCGCAGCCAGTCGTAGACGCGGGGGCGGTGCGCCGCCCAGATGCCGATGGGCACGCCGAGCCCCATGCAGACGAGGCAGGCCGACAGCACCAGCGTCAGGCTTTCGGCCGTTTCTTCCCAGTAGCCCTGGTTGACGATGAAGAGGAAGCCGAGCGCGGTCAGCAGGCAGACTTTCCAGTTGCGCTGCAGCGCCCAGGTGATCGCCGTGAACACGGCGATGACGATCAGCGGGTGAAGCTCCTCCGGCCAGAGCGTGGCGCCCTCGACGCCGGTGAGCCATGCCGTGCCCGGCGGATCGAGGAAGAGCGACAGGATCGCGTCGATCACCTCCTCGAGCCCGATCGAGATGGCGTCGAACAGGCCGGCCCCCGCCGTCTGCAGCCAGTCGAAGAGCGCCGCCGCGCCGTCGCCCACGGGGATCTTGCGGTCGGTCAGCCAGTTCAGCATGGACGCTCCCGGACGAGCGACCCCGGACGGGCGGCGGCGCGACGCCTTGCGCGAGGCCGGTATGGTCTTGCCGTGAGGCGCGAAACGCCCCCGAGGCGCACTCGGAGGCGCCCCCCGAGGTGCCCCCTGACACGGCCGGTGACGGGGGCCTCACCGCACCGCGCCGGGCCTGCGCCGGGAGACGCGCCGCGTTTTCGCGGGAGCGGATGCCTCGGGGCGTGTCCGGGGCCTTGGCCCCGGACCCTGGCGCAGGGCCTCATTCGGCCAGCATCGCCTCGACGGCGGCCGGGCCGTCGCCGCCATCGGCCGTCTCGACGCCCTCGACCCACGCCATCACCGCCTCGGGGTTGCCCTTCATCCAGGCGAGCGCCGCGTCGCGCGGGTCTTCGCCGTCGTCGAGGATCGCGCCCATGATCTCGTTCTCCATCTCCAGCGTGAAGGAGAGGTTCTGCAGGAACGCGCCGAGGTTGGGGCATTCCTCGGAGAGGCCCGCGCGGGTGTTGGTATAGACGGTCGCGCCGCCGAGGTTGGGGCCGAACCAGTCGTCGCCGCCCTCGAGGTAGGTGAGGTCGAAATTGGCGTTCATGGGGTGCGGCTCCCAGCCGAGGAACACGACCGGTTCGTCGCGCCGCGTGGCCCGCTGGACCTGCGCCAGCATCCCCTGCTCGGAGCTTTCGACCACGTCGAACCCGGCATCGCCGAGGCCGAAGGCGTTGTCGGCGATCATGTCGAGGATCAGGCGGTTGCCGTCGTTGCCCGGCTCGATGCCGTAGATTTCGGACTCCAGCGCCTCGGCCTGTCCGGCGATGTCGCCGAAGGTGGCGATGCCGAGCGCGGCCCCGGCGGCGTTGGTGGCCAGCGTGTATTTCGCACCTTCGAGGTTGGCCCGGATCGTCTCTACCGTGCCGGCCTCGCGGTAGGGGGCGATGTCGGCCTCCATCGTTGGCATCCAGTTGCCGAGGAACACGTCGACGTCGCCCTCCGCGAGCGAGGTGTAGGTCACCGGCACCGACAGCACCTTGACGTCGGTCTCGTAACCCAGCGCCTCGAGCACCAGCGTGGTGGCTGCGGTGGTGGCGGTGATGTCGGTCCAGCCGACATCGGAGAAGACGACCGTCTCGCATTCCTGCGCGAGGGCAGGGCCGGCGAGCAAGCCGGCGAGGGCGGTCGAAAGGGCGATGCGTTTCATTCGTGTCTCCCTGTGACGTGTTTGTTGATTGACGAGTCAATAAACATCGGGCTACGCGCGCCCTGCACGATCGCAGCACGGAGCACGCATGCCCAAGGTCGGACAGGAGCCTATCCGCAAGGCGGCTCTGGTGAAAGCCGCCATCGCCGAGGTCGCCCAGGCGGGCTCGCTCGAGGTGACGATGGCGCGGGTCGCACGGGCGGCAGGCATGTCGGCACCGCTCGCACACCACTACTTCGGGGGCAAGGAGGCGCTCTTCGAGGCCGCCATGCGGGCGATCCTGTCGGACTACGGCGCCGCGGTCCGGGCATCGCTGGCGGGGGTGCAGGGCCCGCGCGCGCGGCTCGACGCGGTGATCGGCGCCTCGTTCTCGGCGCCGAACTTCGCGCCCGAGGTGATCGCGGCGTGGCTCGTCTTCTACGTGCAGGCGCGCGAGCGGCCGGCCTTCCGCCGCCTCCTGCGCGTCTATCACGCCCGCCTGCGCTCGAACCTGCTGGCCGGCCTGCGCCCGCTCGCGGGGGAGGGCGCCGAGGCGGCGGCCGACATGCTCGGCGCCATGATCGACGGGCAATACCTGCGCGCGGCCCTGTCCGACCGTCCCGCGACCGGGGCCGAGGCCGAGGCCGCCCTGCGCGCCCATCTCGACCTGATGCTGGGAGCCGCCCGATGACCGACCTGCCCGACGCCCGGCCGACCGCCAGCCATTTCGTGAACGGCGCTCCGCGCGAGGACCGCGCCGGCGCTGCCATGCCGGTCTTCTACCCCGCGACCGGTGAAGAGGTCGCGCAGCTCCACGAGGCGACGGCGGCGGTGCTGGAGGAGGCGCTGTCGGGCGCTGCCGCGGCGCAGGCCGAGTGGGCCGCCCGGCCCGGCATCGAGCGGGGCAGGGTGCTGATGCGGGCGGCCGAACTGGTGCGCGCCCGCAACCGCGAGCTGTCGGTGCTCGAGACGCTCGACACCGGCAAGCCGCTGTCGGAGACGCTGGTGGCCGACGCCGCCTCGGGCGCCGACGCGCTCGAATGGTTCGCGGGGCTCGCGGCCGGGCTGGGCGGCGACCATGTCTCGCTGGGGGGCGATTTCTTCTACACGCGCCGCGAGGCCCTGGGCGTCTGCGCCGGGATCGGGGCGTGGAACTATCCCATCCAGATCGCGGCGTGGAAATCGGCGCCGGCGCTCGCCTGCGGCAACGCGATGGTCTTCAAACCCTCCGAGGTGACGCCGCTCTCGGCGTTGAAGCTCGCCGAGATCTACGCCGAGGCGGGCCTGCCCGCGGGGCTCTTCCAGGTGGTGCAGGGTGGCGGCGCGGTGGGGGCGGCGCTGGTGGAGGACGCGCGCGTGGCCAAGGTCTCGCTCACCGGCTCGGTGCCCACGGGGCGGCGCGTCTACGAGGCGGCGGCGCGGGGCATGAAGCAGGCGACGATGGAGCTGGGCGGCAAGTCGCCCCTGATCGTCTTTGCCGATGCCGATCTCGAGAACGCGGTCTCGGCCGCGATCAACGGCAACTTCTACTCCACCGGGCAGGTCTGCTCGAACGGCACGCGCGTCTTCGTGGAGCGCAGCGTCTACGAGCCGTTCCTCGCGCGGCTGGCGGAGCGCACCGCGGGGGCGCGCGCGGGCGATCCGCTCGACGAGGCGACGACGCTGGGGCCGATGACCTCGGCGGCGCAGCTGGAGAAGGTGCTGGGCTACATCGCGGCAGGCCGCGCCGAGGGCGCGCGGCTGGTCTGCGGCGGCGAGCGGCTCGACCGCCCCGGATGGTGGGTGGCGCCCACCGTCTTCGCGGACGTGACCGACGAGATGACCATCGCGCGGGAGGAGATCTTCGGCCCGGTCATGTGCGTGATGCCCTTCGAGGCGGAGGACGAGGCGGTGGCGCGCGCCAACGCCACGCCGTTCGGCTTGGCGGCGGGCGTCTTCACCCGTGACCTCGCCCGAGCGCACCGGGTGGTCGCCCGGCTCGAGGCGGGCACCTGCTGGATCAACGAATACAACCTCACTCCCGTCGAGATGCCCTTCGGGGGCGTGAAGGCGAGCGGTTTCGGCCGCGAGAACGGCCACGCCGCCATCGAGCACTACACGCGTCTCAAGTCCGTCTACGTGGGGACCGGCGATGTCGCCGCGCCGTTCTGAACCCTGCGCCGGGTCGACCCGGCCGGGGGCGCTCCCGCCTCCGCTCGGCGCGCGCGCGCCTCGCGCCGTTGGGCCCGGCGCCGCGCGCCGGCGCGCGGCGCGGGTGCACGGGTTGGGCCGTGGACCGAGCAAGCCGCATCGGTGAGGGGGCTCGGGCTCACCAGGGAACAGGGGCGGGCCTGCCCCCCGGAGCCGCCATCGCTTCCGGGCGCCTGACCGATCCGCCCCGGCCGGTCAAGGGCGCGCGGCCTGCGGCCGTCCTGCGGACCCTTGACCGGCCGGGGCGGATCGCTCCGCACGCCTCCAGCGACGGCGGCTCCGGGGAACAGGCCCTTGGCGCGCCGCTCCGGGCGGGGCGCGGTCGGCCGGCGCGGGGGGCGGCGTGATGGAGGCGGATGTCGTGGTCGTGGGCGCGGGCTCGGCCGGCTGCGCGCTGGCGTTCCGGCTCGGCGAGGCGGGGCTGCGGGTGATCGTGGTCGAGGCGGGCGGCAGCGACCGGGGGCCGCTCGTCAACATGCCGGGCGCGCTGTCCTACCCGATGAACATGGCGCGCTACGACTGGGGCTACCGGACGGAGCCCGAGCCGCATCTGGGGGGGCGGCGGCTGGCCGCGCCGCGGGGGCGGTTGATCGGCGGCTCGTCGTCGATCAACGGCATGATCTACGTGCGCGGCCACCCGCTGGACTACGAGCACTGGGCCGAGCAGGGCGCCACCGGCTGGGGCTGGGCCGACGTCGCCCCCTATTTCCGGCGCCTGGAGTGCTGGCACGACGGCGGCCACGGCGGCGACCCGGCGCGGCGGGGGCGCGAGGGGCCGCTGCACGTCACGCGGGGGGCGCGCGACAACCCGCTCGTGCGCGCCTTCGTCGAGGCGGGCGTGCAGGCGGGCTACGGCGCGACGGGCGACTACAACGGCTGGCGGCAGGAGGGCTTCGGCCCCTTCGACGCGACGATCTGGCAGGGGCGGCGCTGGTCGGCGGCCTCGGCCTACCTGCGGCCGGCGCTCGCGGGCGGCAACGTGGCGCTCATGCGCGGCGAGGTGGCGCGCGTGGCGATCCGGGAGGGGCGGGCGCGCGGCGTCGTGCTGGCCGATGGGCGCGAGATCCCGGCGGCGCGCGAGGTGGTGCTGGCGGCCTCGGCCTTCAACACGCCGAAGCTGCTCATGCTGTCGGGGATCGGGCCGGGCGCGCAGCTGGCCGGGCACGGGATCGGCGTCGTCGCCGACCGCCCCGGCGTGGGCGCAAACCTGCAGGACCACCTAGAGCTCTACGTCCAGTATGCCGCGACGCGGCCGGTCTCTCTCTACCGATACTGGTCGCTGGCGGGGAAGGCCTGGGTGGGCCTGCGCTGGCTGCTGGGCCGCGCTGGCCCGGGCGCGTCGAACCAGTTCGAGAGCGCGGGTTTCATCCGCTCCCGGGCCGGCGTGCGCTATCCCGACATCCAGTTCCACTTCCTGCCGCTCGCGGTGCGCTACGACGGGCGGGCGGCGCCGGAGGGGCACGGCTTCCAGGTGCATGTGGGGCCGATGCGCTCGCCCGCACGCGGCCGCGTCCGGCTGACCTCGCCCGACCCGGCGGCACCGCCCTCGATCCTGTTCAACTACATGTCGACCGAGGCGGACTGGCGCGACTTTCGCGCGGCGATCCGGCTGGCGCGAGAGGTGGTGGCGCAGCCGGCCTTCGACGCCTTCCGGGGGGCGGAGCTTCTGCCGGGGCCGGCGGCGCAATCTGATGCGGCGCTCGACGCGGCGATCCGCGCGCATGCCGAGAGCGCCTATCACCCCTGCGGCACCGCAAGGATGGGCGCGGCCGACGACCCGCTAGCGGTGGTCGATCCGCAGGCGCGGGTGATCGGGGTGGCGGGCTTGCGCGTTGCCGACAGCTCGATCTTTCCCCGCATCACCAACGGCAATCTCAATGCGCCCTCGATCATGGTGGGAGAGAAGGTGGCCGACCTGATCCTCGGCCGCCCGCCCCTGCCGCGCGAGCAGGACGGCTGGTGGGAGGCGCCCGACTGGGAGACCGCCCAGCGCGAGGCGCAGGCGGGCCGCGAAGGCGCCGAGCGCGCGGTCGAGCCGCAGGAGCGGCGGGAGCTGGCGCAGGCCGGAAGGCGGTGACAGGTGACCTGCGCGCCCCCGGCGCCTGACCCGGCAGCAGCCCGTCGCCGGAGACCCACGCCACGTTAACCTTTTCATTGACGCGGGATTGAAGCGCGGGCGCGGATTTCCGACATTTCGCGCATGGTGCGAGGAAATCCGGTGGTCGCCGCCCTGGCGGCCGCTTTCATCTTTGTGGCGTCCGCCCAGTCGGGCGGGGCGCAGGTGTTGTCGGGTGCCGTGCGCGTGATCGACGGCGACACGCTGGAGATCGCGGGCGAGACGGTGCGCCTGCACGCCGTCGATGCGCCCGAGGCCGGGCAGCGCTGCGCCGACGATGCGGGGCAGCGATGGGCATGCGGGCAGGCGGCGACTCGGGCGCTGCGGGGCCTCGCCGAGGGGGGCCTGCGCTGCGAGGGGCGCGAGCGCGACCGCTATGGCCGGCTTGTCGCCAAGTGCTTCGCCGGGGGCCGCGACGTGGCCGAGACGCTGGTGCGCTCGGGCGCGGCCTTCGCCTATCCGCGCTACGGGCGCGACTACGTTGCCGCCGAGCGCGCGGCGGCGTTTGCCGGCCGGGGTGTCTGGCAGGGCGGCGCGACGCGGCCCGAGGTGCTGCGGGCCGCTCCCGACCCGCAGGCGCCAGAGGGGTGCGCGATCAAGGGCAACATCTCGGACAACGGGCGCATCTACCACATGCCGGGCCAGCAGCATTACGACCGCACGCGCATCTCGCAGGGGCGCGGCGAGCGCTGGTTCTGCTCGGAGGCCGAGGCGCGGGCGGCCGGCTGGCGGAGGGCGCGGCGCCGAGCCGCGGCGCTTGACCTGCGTCAAGGCGCAACCGACTGGCGCCGGCGCAGGCTGTGCGGCAGGCAGCCCGGCCGGATGGCCGGATGCAGGAACAGGAGAAAGGCCCGAGACATGTCCCACGTGCCCCACGAATTGAGCGACGACTTTCCCGAGGCGGCCGAGACCATCGCCCGCCTCAAGAGGGAGAACGCGCATTTCGCGCGTCTCGCCGAGGAATATCACGAAGTGAACCGGCAGGTGCACCGTGCCGAGACCGACGTCGAGCCGACCGACGACTTCACCCAGCAGGAGCTGCGCAAGCGCCGGATGGCCCTGAAGGACCAGATCGCGGCCATGCTCAGCGAGAACGCCTGACCGCCTGAACGCCTGAACGCACGGGGCGCGCCCGCATGGCGCGCCGCGGCGCCGTTCAGCGCTCGCGCGCCTCGCCCTGCCCGAAGAGGCCCGTCAGAGCGCGGCGCACGATGCCGCTGACCGAGGGGCGCGGCGTGCGCACGAAGGGCAGCGGGCGGCAGACCTCGAGCGCGGCGACGCCCACCCGCGCGGTGAGCGCGCCGTTCACGACCCCCTCTCCGAAACGGCGCGAGACGCGGCTCAGCAGGCTGCCGCCCGCGACCGAGTGGATCAGGTCGTCGCCCACCGCCACGGCGCCGGTGGCGACGAGGTGGGTCAGCACCGCGCGGGTGAGGCGCCAGGCGCCCAGCGTTCCCGACCGGCCGCCGTAGATCTCGGCGATGCGGCGGATCATCCGCAGGTTGGACGTCAGCGCCGCCACGACATCGGCGAGCGCCAGCGGCACGAGTGCGGTCACCGTCGCCACCTGCCGCGCCGCCGCCTCGACCTCGCGCACCGCGGCACGGTCGAGCGGCGCCAGCAATTCCGCCTCGGCGATGCCGAGCAGCGTGTCGGCGTCGAGCACCTCGGCGCGGCGCTCGGCCAGCCGCTGGCGGCCCCAGTCGGTGTCGGGGCGGTGGGCGTAGAGGCCCTCGAGCCGCTCCACCGCCGCGCGCGCAGCGTTCCGGTCAGCGCCGGCATGGGCGGCAGCGGCAGCGCGGTGGATCGCGTCGAGCCGGCCCAGCCGCGCGATCGCCGCCGCCTCGCGCAGGGCGAGGGCGATCAGCGCCAGCAGGACCGCGGCCACGAGGGCCAGCGCGATCCAGCCGAGCAGCGCGTTGCGCACGATCAGGCCGGTGACGAAATCCCACGCCGCGACCGAGACGACGAAGCCGATCAGCGCCGCCAGCGCCCCCCAGAAGAAGCGGCCGAGCGCCGTGCCCCGGCGCGCGCCGAGGGCGGCGACCGCCTGCATCGCCGCGCCCTGCGGCGGCTCGGTGTCGGGCAGGGGCGGGGCGTCAGCCGGGTCGGGCGCGCTCTCGTCGCCGAGTTCGATCAGGACGGGGCCGCCCCTTCTGTCGTCACGCTCGCGCATCGCTCACCTCAGCCGGTCGCCGATCAGGAATTCCGCCGCCCGGTCGAGGCGGATATGCGGCGGCCCCTCGCCGGCGCGCGGCGGCGTGCCGGGCGGGCGGAAGCGCATCACCGAGTAGTCGCCGTCGAGCCAGCTCTCGGCGCCCGACGTCGCCGCGTTGAGCAGGCGGGCGGGGTCGTCGGGCAGCGCGCCGGGATAGAGCGCGGCCTGCCTGCCGTCGTCCAGCGTGCCGCGCACCATCGGCAGGCGGTGGCCGCGATGCTCGCGCTCCTCCTCCACCGTGGCGCGCAGGGCGGCGATGGCCATGGCCCGCGTCTCGGCGCCCGCGAAGGCGGCGCGGTCCTTCGCCTGCCGCAGCATCGCCTCGAGGATCGCGGTCAGCGCCCCGTGCTGGGAATGGTGCAGGTGGTCGGCCTTTGTCGCGGCGAAAAGGATGCGCCCCACCCGGCGCTGTCCGAGCAACTGGCCGAGCCACGACGTGCGCCCGGGCCGGAAGGCGCGCAGCGTCCGGTCGAGGCCGGTCGACAGGTCGGCCAGCGCGCGGGGGCCGGAATGGATCGCGTCGAGCAGGTCGACCAGCACCACCTGCCGGTCGATCCGGGCGAAGTGATCGCGGAAGAAGGGGCGCACGATGCCGCTCTTGTAGGCCTCGAACCGCCGCGCCATCTCTAGCGCGAGCGAGCCGCGCGGGGCCTCGCCGGGCGGGAGGGGCGCGAAGGTGAGGGCCGGCGAGCCCTCGAGCTCGCCCGGCATCAGGAAACGGCCCGGCGTGCAGTCGGAATAGCCGGCCTCTCGCGCCGCGCGCAGGTAGGCGGTGTAGGCGCCCGCCAGCCGCTCGGCATCGGGCTCGGCGAGCGGCGCGGCGGGGTCGGTCGCGGCCAGCGCCGCGCGGAAGGGGGCGGCCTCGGGGCGCCGCTCGGCGGCCGCCAGCACCTCCTCCGACCACTGGGCGAAGCTGCGGTCCATCAGGCCGAGATCGAGCAGCCACTCGCCGGGGTAGTCGACGATGTCGAGATGCAGCGTGCGCGGCCCCGACACCGCGCCGAGCAGCCCCGACGGCTGGATGCGGAACGACAGCCGCAACTGCGAGACGGCGCGGGTGCTCTCTGGCCAGGCCGGCGGCTGGCCGGTCATCGCGGCGAGGTGCCGCTCGTAGGCGAAGCGCGGCACCGTGTCGTCGGGCTGGGGCTGGAGCCATGCGGCCCGGATCGCGCCCGAGGCGGCGGCGTGCAGGCCCGGCATGCGGCCCCGGTCCATCAGGTTGGCGACGAGCGAGGTGATGAACACCGTCTTGCCCGCGCGGGCGAGGCCGGTCACGCCGAGGCGGATCACGGGTTCGGAGAAGAGCGACGTCACGCCGCCGGCGACGCTCTCGACGCCGCCCATCACCCCGTCCGCGATGCGCCCGATCACCATGCCAGCCTCTCGTCCACCGCGCCTAGGTAACGATGGCGGCCGCCGGTGCCTAGATGCGTGCCGCCGGGGAACGCGGGCGCAGCAGTTGCGTCACGGCAGAGGTCGGGCGAGATGCTGGCCGGGGCGGCGCCCCGCCCGGGCGGGGCGGGGGGCTGGGTTGCGCGCGGCGCGGGGCAGGTCCGGCGCGGCGGGCGCCCTGCGCCTGGCGGTGCGTCTCAGGCGGTGGCGGCGAGCTGGTTATGCTTGCGCGCGACGAAGCTCTTGGCCGTCTCGACCGCAACGGCGGCGTCGCGGCAATAGGCGTCGGCACCGATGGCGCGGCCGAACTCCTCGTTGAGGGGCGCGCCGCCGACGAGCACGATGTAGTCGTCGCGCAGGCCCTTCTCGACCATCGCGTCGATGACAACCTTCATGTAGGGCATGGTCGTCGTCAGCAGGGCCGACATGCCGAGGATGTCGGGCTGCTCGGCCTCGAGCGCGTCGAGGTAGGTCTCAAAGGGGTTGTTGATGCCGAGGTCGACCACCTCGAAGCCGGCGCCCTCCATCATCATCGACACGAGGTTCTTGCCGATGTCGTGGATGTCGCCCTTCACCGTGCCGATCACCATCTTGCCCTGCTTGGGCGCGCCGGTCTCGGCCAGCAGCGGCTTGAGGATCGCCATGCCGGCCTTCATCGCGTTGGCGGCGAGCAGCACCTCGGGCACGAAGAGGATGCCGTCGCGAAAGTCCTTGCCGACGATGGTCATGCCGCCCACCAGCGCCTCGGTCAGGATCGTGTAGGGCTGCCAGCCGCGTTCGAGCAGGATGTTCACCCCCTCGACGATCTCGTCCTTGAGACCGTCGTAAAGGTCGTCGTGCATCTGCTGGACGAGCTCGTCGTCGTCGAGTTCCGCGAGGATGATGTCGTCGTCTTCGTCGGCCATGGTCGTCTCCTGCCCGGGGCGCGTGCGCCTGGACCTGGCGCCCCTCTGGTGGTGGTCTGCCCAGCAAGCGCCCGAACGCGACCTGGCGCGCTCCTGATTGCGACATTCACGGGGGCGCCACCGACCTCTCCCTTCGAATTCGCGCCATCGCCGGGCGCCGGGCAGACATACCGCGTCGGGACTTGCGGATGTTCTCTTTGTGTTCTAGTCCATGTTCATGGCGTCCGCCCCTTCCTCCCCGCAGGCGCCGCGCACCGCGCGTGCGGTGGGGCGCGGCACCTGCAGCAACGCAGCGGGGCGATTCGAGCGTCACGCGCGCGAAGCGGTCCACGACGGATGGGACATCGCGGAGGAGTTGCCGCCGCTCCGCACCGAGCTGACCGAAGAGCGCGCCGGCCGGATCATCACGCGCAACGCCTCGCCCGACCTGTCGTTCGACCGCTCGGTCAATCCCTATCGCGGCTGCGAGCACGGATGCGTCTATTGCTTCGCGCGGCCCTCGCACGCCTATCTCGGGCTGTCGCCTGGCCTCGACTTCGAGACGAAGCTGACGGTCAAGCCCGGCGCGGCCGAGGTGTTGCGGCGCGAATTGTCGGTGAAGGGCTACGCGCCCGCGCCGATCGCCATCGGCACCAATACCGACCCCTATCAGCCGGTCGAGCGCGAGCGGCGCGTCATGCGGGCTTGCCTCGAGGTCCTGTCGGAGTTCCGCCACCCCGTGGCCATCGTCACCAAGGGCACGCTCGTTGCGCGCGATCTCGACATTCTGGGCGAAGTGGGCCGCGCGGGTCTGGCGCGCGTGGGCGTGTCGATCACGACGCTCGACGCGGGCCTCGCACGCTCGATGGAGCCGCGGGTGCCATCGCCGGCCCATCGGCTGCGCGCGGTCGAACGTCTGGCGCGGGCCGGCGTGCCGGTGCGGGTCTGCCTCGCGCCGGTGATCCCCGGCCTCACCGACCACGAGGTCGAGTCGATCCTCTCGGCGGCGGCGTCGGCCGGCGCCACCTCGGCCAGCCTCGCGCTGCTGCGCCTGCCGCGCGAGGTGTCGGCGCTGTTCCGGGAGTGGCTCGCGCAGGCGCGGCCCGACCGCGCGGCGCGCGTCATGGCGCGGGTGCGCGAGACGCATGGCGGCCAGGACACCGATTCGGCCTTCGGGCGGCGGCTGACGGGGCAGGGCGAGGTGGCCGGCCTGATCCGCCGCCGCTTCCGCCTCGCCTGCGGCCGGCTGGGCCTTGCAGATCGCGTGCCGCCGCTGCGTACCGACCTGTTCCGCGTGCCGCCCGGGGCGGGCGACCAGCTCTCGCTCTTCTGACCGGCCTCCGTCTCCGAGCGGCCCCGGATCCGGGGGTCAGGAAAGCGCGGCTCGTCGCCGTGCCGTTGCGCCCGGGGCGTCGCGTGACTGCCACAGGGCCGCGGCCGCGAGCACGGCGAGGGCGAGCGCCGCGAAGCCTGCCCCGGTGACGGGGGCGACCAGCCCCACTTCGGCGCCGCGGGCGTTCTGCAACAGCCCCGTGCCGCCGGCGACCCACGCCAGGGCGCCGGCGGGCAGCACCAGCGCGCGCCGCCCCGCCCGGTCGAGCTCGGGCAGCAGCAGCGCGAGCGCCGGGCCGTGGAGCGCGAGATCGTAGTCGTAGAGATACGGGCTGAAGAGCGGCGTGGCGAGGAGCGCCACCGCAAGCGCGCGGCGCGGGGCGAGCCGGCGGGCGGCGAGGGCCACGGCGGCCGCGGCGGCCAGCCCCACACCCGCCTGCAGCGTGATGGCCGTCCCGTGCGGCAGGCCGAGGCTCGTGAGCGCGACGTGGAGCGATGCCATGCGGTGGGCGGGATAGGCCCCGGCGGCGAGTTGCGCGCCGGCCTCGCCGGCGGCGGCGAGGAACACGCCCCAGAGCTCGGCGCCGAAGGCGGCGACGGATGCGGCGCAGGCGAGTGCCGCCACGGCAGCCGCGGCGGCGAGCATGCGCCACCGGCCGGCCGCCAGGCACCACAGCCCGAGCCCCAGACCCAGATGCGGCTTGAGCACGAGCAGGCCGAGCACGGCACCCGCCCGCCCCTCGCGGCCGCGCAGGGCCGCGTCGCAGGCCAGCGCGGCGATCCCCGCCATCAGCAGGCCGTTCTGCCCGCTGCCGATCGACATGACGGCGGCCGGCAGCGCCGCGAAGAGCGCGACGCCGGCATGTCTGCCGGCCAGCCGGGCGACGCCGACGAGGTAGAGGGCGAGACTCGTGCCGGCGAAGACGGCATAGGCGGCGTCGCGCCCCAGTGCGCCGAGCGGGGCGAGCGCGAGGTCGAAGGGCGGCGGGTAGGTCCAGGTCATCGGGCGTGGCACGCCGCCCATCGCGATCTGGGCGGCGAGCATCGCGTCGAGATCGTAGGCTTCCTCGATCCGGCCCGCGAGGGCGAGTCGGGCCACGACGTGGAACATGTCGAAATCGGAGGCGGACACGCCGGAGAGCGCGGCGAGGCCGGTGGCGCCCGCAAGGTTTAGCGCCGCGCCGCCCAGCAGCGCGACGACCGCGAGCCCGCCCAGCAGGCGCAGGGTGAGGGCGCTCGCTCCGAGAGGGGTGTCGGTCACGGGGGACTCTTCCGGTCGTTTCACCGCCGCCACCCTGGCCGGGCAGCGTGGCCGGAAGATGGCGTCGGGCGGGCCCGAGGGGGGCGGCGGAGCCCGCCCGCCCCTCGGTGCACCTCAGCCGCGACGGCGCCGGCGCGGCCGATCCGGGGCGGCGCCCGGGGCGGTGCCGTCGGTCGCCGACGAGAAGGGGCCGAGCGCGGCGGCGATCCCCTCGAGCGTCGGGGCCGGGCCGCGGGGGCGCTCCTCGAGCGCGGCGCGCATCGCGCGCAGGTGGTCGGGCGTGGTGCCGCAGCAGCCGCCGATGATCCGCGCGCCCGCGTCGCGGGCCATCACGGCGTAATCGGCCATCAGCGCGGGCGTGCCGTCGTAGTGGATGTGGCCATGCACGTATTTCGGGATGCCGGCATTTCCCTTGGCGATCACCGGCCGGTCGGCGCCGGCGGCGGCGAAGCCGAGAACGGTGCGCAGGAGGTCCGACGCGCCGACGCCGCAATTGGCGCCGAAGGCGAGAGGGCCGTGATCCATGCAGGCGACGGCGCGGGCGAGGTCGGCCGAGGTGAGGCCCATCATCGTGCGTCCCGCGGTGTCGAAGCTCATCGTGCCGCACCAGGGCATGCCTGCACGTCGGGCGGCCTCGGCGGCCGCCTCGTATTCCTCGAGCGCCGAGATCGTCTCGACCCACAGCAGATCGGCACCGCCCGCCTTCAGCCCCTCGGCCTGCTCGTGGAAGATCTCCACCGCTGCCGCGCGCGACAGCGTGCCGGTGGGCTCGAGGATCTCGCCGGTGGGCCCCATCGAGCCGGCGACGAGCACCCGCCGCCCCGCACTGTCGGCCACCTCGCGGCCGATCTCCGCCCCGAGGCGGTTGAGCTCGCCCACGCGAGTCTCGGCGTCGTGCAGCTTGAGCCGGGCGGCGTTGGCGCCGAAGGTGTTGGTGAGGAAGATGTCGGAGCCGGCATCGACCGCGCCCGCATGGAGCCGCGCGATCCGGTCGGGGTGGTCGGCATTCCACAGCTCCGGCGCGTCGCCCGCCTCGAGGCCCATGGCGAACAGCGTGGTGCCGGTCGCCCCGTCGGCCATGAGCCAGTCGCGCTCGGCGAGCAGGGGGCCCAGGGGGTCGGGGATCGGGGCGGCGCTCGGGTCGGTCATGGCGGGGTCTCGCAAGGGGTGGGCAGCGGCAGCGCCCTTACCCGAGCCGACGGGGCGGAGGCAAAGGGTTTCGCGCGCGCCCCTGCGGCGGGATGCGCGCGCGCCTGCGGCAGGACGGGCCGCCGGCCCCGGCCCGGAGCCGGGCTGCGGCGGACCTCGCCTTCGGCATCGGCCCGCCCACCCCGGCAGCCCTCGCCTGCGCGCGCCCCACCGTCGCGCGGACGGGCGGTGGTGCGCCAGGGGGCCCGAATGCAGGCGGGCAGGTGGCGATATCGGCCACCGGATTCCGGGCTGTGGCCGCCGCGCCGGTCGGAGCGGCCTCCCGCTGCGGCCTGTGCCGCGAGGCGGCAGGGGGCGGGGCGATGGACAGGGGGGTGTCTTCCCCTCGCCACGCCCCTCCCGGTGGCAAGGGGCTCGGCCGGACGGGAGGCCGCGCCGGAGAGACGTGGAGAGACGCGCCGGGGCGCGCCCCTGTCGCACGATGCCGGGCGCTCAGCTGCCCTCGCGGACCTTGCGGCGGGCCTCCTCGAGAAACTCGGCCATCTTGGCGCGGATCGTCGCCTCGTCGGCGAGGTTGCCGAGGTCGGCGACCAGCTTCTGCACCACCTCGTCGTGTCCGGGCGCGATGAAGTCGGCGCGGATCACCTCCTTGGCGTAGCCGGCGGCGTCTTCGGCCGAGCGGCCCATCAGCTCGCAGGCCCAGTAGGCGATCAGCTTGTTGCGCAGGCTCTCCGCCTTGAACTCCATCTCGGCGTCGTGGGCGAACTTGTTCTCGAAGGCGGATTCGCGGTCGTCGAAGGTGGTCATGGGCGCTGGCCTCCCCGTGGGAACTTGGATCGTGGCGCGCCCCGGCTGCCCGGGCGCCGCGCGTCGGCTCCTCTCTAGGCCAGCCGTCCGGGTTTGCAAAGACGGCGTCGGGTCGGAGACATGTGCCCCATGGTCACTCGCCGGCGTCGTATTTGTCGCAGCCGGTGTCAGAGGGCGCGGGAGGCCGTTCAGCGGGCGTGCCCGTGAAGGCCCCGATGCCGGGGAACGGGGCTCTCAGCCGCGGTCGACGCCGAACAGCGCGTCGAGGCGGGCCGCGTCGGCGGCGCGCTCTGCCTCGGGGCGATCGCCGCGGGCGATGAGCGCGCGGGCCTCGTCGAGCGCGTCGGCGACGTCGCCGGCCTCGAGCCGCGCGGTGAGGGCGGTCAGCCAGGGCACCTGCTCCTGCTCGGGCAGCGCATGGGCCACGGCGGCGACGAGGATGGCCGTCACCTCGGCCTCCCAGGACGTGCCCGGATCTCCCTCTGACCCGGCGCCGGATGCGCTCGGAGGGGCAGGGGGAGTGCCCGGAGAAGCGGCAGAGGCGGCGGGAGGCTCGCGGCCCGGCGAGCGGGAGCCGGGGTCGCCGGGGGCGGTGCCGGCTGCCCCGGCTGCGCGCGAGGCGCCCGGTCCGGAATCGGTCGTCGGCTCCGGCCGGCCCGCCGCCGGCGGCGGCGACGGGGCGGCCCTCTCCGCGGCGGGGGCGGGGGGCATGCCGGGTGCCATGCCGGGCGGCGCTCCCGGCGATCCGCCGTCGGGCGCGCCATCCGGGCGGGCGGCGCGGAACAGGCGTGCGGCAGAGGAGAGCGGACGCCCCCCCTCGGCCGGTGACAGCACGAGCGCCACGCGCCCGGGCAACGGGTCGAACAGGGTGTCGGGCTCCACGCCCATCGACGTGAGGATCGCGCCCTGCCGGGCGGGCGTCATCACCTCCCAGGCGCGGGCGCGGGCATGGGGCAGGCTGTCGGCCTCGACCGGGTGCGGGATGCCGGTGTCGACCACGCGCCACGGTGCCTCGGGCGCGGTGCCCTCGGTGCTGATCGAGGCGGTGCGGCGCACGGCGTGCCCGTCGAGATATACGTGGAAGGCCGTCTCCGCACCGGGATGGCGCGCGCCCGACAGGCGGAACCGGAAAACCTCGGTGCCGGGCAGCTCCGCCGACAGGGCGGCGCAGACCGGCGAGTGCTCGGCGTCGGCCTCGCGGAACTCCACGAGCGCCAGCTCGGCCTCGCCCACCGGCGCGGTAATGCGGAACGGGGTCGCCCCCGCGCCGAAGCCGAGGCCGTCGAGCATCAGGCGCGCGAGCGGCGGCGGCGGCAAGTGCCCCTCTGGCTGGAGAAGCAGCGGCGCGGGCGCTGCGCCGCCGCCGGCGGCCCCTCCGCCCCGGCGCAGAAGCCGCGAGAGCAGACCCGGCCGGCCCCCTGTCGCGCCGGGCTGCCCGCGCGCCGCGGCAGCCGCTGCACCGGCGCGGGCCTGCAGCGCGTGCACCTGGCCGAGCGCCTGAACGACGCGCTCCGGCGCCGCGGCGACGAGCGCGAAATCGACCAGCGCGAAATCCTCTCTCATCCGCCCTCCGTTCTGCGCGGCCCGGCGTCCGCCGGGCTCGCGCCGCTCCTCCCCGTCGCGGGGGAGAGTCGGCGCGGCAAGCGTCTCCTTGCTGTCACATACGCGCCCGGGCGGCGGGTGCAATGCGGGACGGACAGGAGCGGTGCAGGCGCGCGCGCCGGCGCATGACGCGCTCGCGTGTGGAGGGGACGGGGTCGGCCCGCGTGCGGCTTCGGCACGGCGGGCCGGCAGGCGGCGCCGCGAGGGAGAGCGCATTCGGAATGGGCGCGGCCGGGAGAGGGCGACCATGCGCGGCAGGGCAAAGAGGAAGGCCCGGCTCGGGGGCCACGGGGGGGCGATGCGCTCGCCGCCGGCCGCGGCCGCTTCTGTCTCGACCCGCCGGGGCGCGCACGGGGCCGAGGGCGAGGACGCGGCGGGGACGGCAAGGGCGACGCGGCCGGCACGGTCCGGCACAACTCGGCGGCTCGTGCCGGCGCCGCCCCGCCCGCGCCGCGCGCCCGCAGGCCGCCGCCGGGCGGGGGCCGTCCCGCTTGCTCCGTTCCCGCCATTGCCCTATATGCTGACGGTCGCAGGGGGTGCGGCTATCGGCGCGGCGCCCCCTGATCTCATGTTCGGAGTCTTCATGGCCAGACGGAAGAAAGTGTACGAGGGCAAGGGGAAGGTCCTCTACGAAGGCCCCGAGCCCGGCACCTTCGTGCAGTACTTCAAGGACGATGCCACCGCCTTCAACGCCGAGAAGCACGACGTGATCGAGGGCAAGGGCGTGCTCAACAACCGCCTGTCGGAATTCTTCATGTCGGGGCTGAACGCGATCGGCGTGCCGACACACTTCATCAAGCGG
This sequence comes from Rhodovulum sp. 12E13, assembly GCF_003340565.1. Classification (GTDB taxonomy): domain Bacteria; phylum Pseudomonadota; class Alphaproteobacteria; order Rhodobacterales; family Rhodobacteraceae; genus HLUCCA09. Next base: position 125,709 of record NZ_QPLK01000006.1, read on the forward strand.
ATCAACATGCGCGAGCAGCTGATCCGGCAGGTCGAGATCATCCCGCTCGAGGTCGTGGTGCGCAACGTCGCGGCCGGCTCGTTCTCGAAGCGGCTGGGCATCGACGAGGGCGAGCCGCTGCCCCGCCCGATCGTGGAATTCTACTACAAGGACGACGCGCTGGGCGACCCGCTGGTGACGGAGGAACATATTCTGGCCTTCGGCTGGGCCGGTCAGCAGGATCTCGACGACATGGTGGCGCTGGCCCTGAGGGTGAACGACTTCCTCTCGGGCGCGCTGCTGGGGGTCGGCATCCGCCTCATCGATTTCAAGATCGAGATCGGCCGGATCTGGGAGGGCGACTACATGCGCCTCGTCGTGGCCGACGAGATCAGCCCCGACTCGTGCCGCCTGTGGGACATCAAGACCGGCAAGCGCCTCGACAAGGACGTCTTTCGCCGCGACCTTGGCGATCTTGCCGATGCCTATACCGAGGTGGCGCGCCGGCTGGGCGTTCTGCCACAGACCTCGGCGCCTCTGGGCAAGCCCACGCTGATCAACTGAACCGGCCCGCGCCGCGGCCACGGGGCGATCCCGGCTGCATGCCGGCGGCGAGCGACGCCACGGCGCCGGGCGGCGCGCCGTGCGGGGGCGCTGCCCCCGTCGCCCGTTCCGGGCGACTCCCCCGGAGTATTTGGACCAAGATGATGGGCAGACGACCCGAGAGGCGGCACACGCTGCGACGCGTGGCGCAGCGCCCGTGCGGGCGGGGTGACAGGGAAGTTTGGCGCGTCTCCCGGGCCGTTCGGGGGAGGGGAAGGTCATTGCAGGAGAGCAGCGGGCAGAGCCTCGGGACAGCAGCATGGCGGGTTCGCACCTCGCGCGGGGTGTCGGGCCGGACGGGCCGTGAGCGGGGGAGCGCGGCGCGCGGGCCCGACGCGCTCATGCCCGGTGCGGGTATGGGTACGCGCATGGCCCCACTGTCTCGCGGCTTGGGTTTCGGCAGCGCCTCGCGTATCCTCGCGCCATGATGCGGCCGATTTCCGCCACGCCCGATCAGGCGCCTCGCACCTGGCCGGCGCGCGCGCGCCCTCGGGCGTCGGGCGCCCATGACGACCGGCCGCCCTGGCTGCTGCGGGCGATCCTTCTCGGAATCGTCGGGCTCGCAGGCGTGGTGCTCTACTATACCAACGCCTATCTCACCGAGCGGTTCACCGAGACCACGCGCAACCGTGCCGAGCTGCGGCTCGCGCTCTACTCGGGCAACGTCGTCTCGGAACTGCAGCGCAACTCGGTCGTGCCGCTGCTGCTCGCGCAGGACCCGGCCCTGATCGGCGCGCTCAACTCGGGCGATTTCAGCCAGTCCTCGCAGCGGCTGATATCGTTCCGCGAAGAGATCGGGGCGGCCCAGCTGATGCTGCTCGACGGGTCGGGGCGCACGGTGGCCTCGACCGACCGGAACCTGATCGGCTCGCAGCACCGCTCGGCGCCCTATTTCGTAGATGCGCAGCGCTCGTCGGACACGGTGTTCTCGGTGACCGAGCGCGAGACGGGCGCGCGCGAGTTCACCTATTCGCGCAAGGTGACCTCCGACCGGGAGCTCGTCGGCGTGATCGTCGTGTCGGTCGACCTGCAGAAGTTCGAGCAGAGCTGGGCGGGCATCGCCGACGCGGTGCTGGTGACCGACAGCGAGGGTCAGATCATCCTCGCCACCGAGCCCCTGTGGCGCGGCAAGACGGTGGAGGAGGCCCTCGCCGCGCAGGACCCGCCCTCGGCCATCGAGCGCGCGCTCAAGGCCACCGCCGACTGGTCTTTCCTGCCGCCCGACGCCTACATTCTCGGCGAGGCGGTGATGCGGTCCGAGGCGCGCATCCCCTTCCGCGGCTGGCGGATCGTGTCGTTCACGACCTACTCGTCGGTCCGCGAGCGGGTGAACGGGGTGCTCGCCCTGGAGATCATGGGCTTCGCCCTCGTTCTGGCGGGCACCTTCTTCGTGCTGTCGCGGCGCGCGCAGTCGCGCTCGCGCCTCTTCCAGCGGGAATCGGCGGAGCTCCGCCTGCTGAACGAGCGGCTGCAGCAGGAAATCGCCGAGCGCGAGAAGGCCGAGAAGACGCTCGAAGTGGCCGAGCAGACGCTGGCGCAATCCTCCAAGCTGGCGGCGCTCGGCGAGATGTCTGCGGCTGTCAGCCACGAGCTCAACCAGCCGCTCGCCGCGATGAAGACCTACCTCGCCGGCGCGCGCCTGCTGCTGCGCCGCAACCGCGTCGACGAGGCGCTGTCGTCCTTCGCGCGGATCGACGACCTGATCGCCCGGATGGGGGCGATCACGCGGCAGCTCAAGAGCTATGCGCGCAAGGGCGAGACGGCCTTCGAAACCCTTGACATGCGGGACGTGGTGAGCTCGGCCCTGTCGATGATGGAGCCGCAGCTCAAGCGCCGGCACGTCGCGATCACCCGTTCGCTGCCGCAGCGCCCGGTGCTGGTGCGCGCCGACCGGCTCCGGATGGAGCAGGTGCTGATCAACCTCTTCCGCAACGCGCTCGATGCGACCAAGGAGACGCCGGAGCCGCGCATCGACCTTATCCTGTCGCTCGGCCAGACCGCGACGCTGACGGTGCGCGACAACGGCCACGGCATCGCCGACCTCGACGCCCTGTTCGAGCCATTCTACACGACCAAGGGACCGGGCGACGGGGTGGGGCTGGGGCTTGCCATTTCCTCCGGCATCGTCAACGACCACGGCGGGCGGCTGACCGCTCGCAACGCCCGCGCGGGCGGCGCCGTCTTCGAGGTGATGCTGCCCCTCGACGCGGCATCCCATGGGGCTCAGGTCCGCGCGGCGGAGTGACGGGGTGCGCGCGGCGGAGTGACGGGGCGCGCGCCGAGGGTGCAGGGCGGCGGGCCATCGCGGCGGGCCATCGCGGCCCCGGCGCGGCCCGGCAGACGGAGCACGGCGCGAGGCCGGAGGGAGACAGCCATGGCGAAGGCCATGAAGATCGCGATCATCGACGACGAGATGGACATGCGGCAGTCGATCAGCCAGTGGCTGGCGCTGTCGGGCTACGACACCGAGACCTTCGCGAGCGCGGAGGACGCGCTCAAGGGCATCGGACCGGACTATCCCGGCGTCGTGGTTTCCGACATCCGGATGCCGGGCATGGACGGGATGGCCTTCCTCAAGCGCCTGATGAGCCAGGATTCGGCGCTGCCCGTCATCATGATCACAGGCCACGGCGACGTGCCGATGGCGGTCGAGGCGATGCGGGTGGGGGCCTTCGACTTCCTCGAGAAGCCCTTCGACCCCGAGCGGATGACCGACCTCGCCAAGCGCGCCACCCAGCGCCGGCGGCTGGTGCTCGACGCCCGCCTTTTGCGGCGCGAGCTGTCGGACGGCGGCCAGATCATGCAGAAGTTCATCGGCGCGAGCCAGCCGATGGAGCGCCTGCGCGAGGACATCCTCGATCTCGGCCAGGCCGACGGTCACGTGCTGATCGACGGCGAGACGGGCACCGGCAAGACGCTCGCCGCCCACGCGCTGCACGCGGTGGGCGCGCGCGCAGCCAAGCCCTTCGTCGTGGTGGCCTGCGCGGCCTTCGCCGAGGAGGAACTCGGCCGCAGGCTGTTCGACGGCGATGCGGAGGCGGGCCTTCTGCCCGCGGTGGAGCAGGCGCGCGGCGGTACCCTGTGCCTCGAGGACGTCGAGGCGCTGTCGCCGCAATTGCAGGCGCGGCTGCTGACCGTCATCAACGACCAGGGCACGCCGGCCGAGACGCGGATCGTGGCGGTGTCGAACCTGCAGGAGCAGGGCAAGACCAGTGAGGACGCGCTGCGCCCCGACCTGTTCTACCGCCTCGCGGCCATGCGCATCACGGTGCCGCCGCTGCGCGCCCGCGGCGAGGACATCCTGCAGCTGTTCACGCGCCTCAGCCAGCAATTCGCCGAGGAATACGGCTGCGAGGCGCCCGAGGTGACGGCGCAGGAGGCGGCGCAGCTCCTTCAGGCGCCGTGGCCCGGCAATGTGCGCCAGCTCATCAACGTGGCCGAGCGCGCCGTGCTGCAGAACCGGCGCGGCTCGGGCACGATCGCCTCGCTGCTGATGGCCGAGAGCGACGCGGCCGAGCCGGTGATGACGACGGAAGGCAAGCCGCTGAAGGAATATGTCGAGGCCTTCGAGCGGATGCTGATCGACAACACGATGCGCCGCCACAAGGGCGCGATATCGGCGGTGATGGATGAGCTCTGCCTGCCGCGCCGGACGCTGAACGAGAAGATGGCGAAATACGGCCTGCAGCGCGCCGACTACCTCTGAGCGAGCGGCAAATCCCTTGAAAAAGGGATTTGCGAAAAGTCTTGGGAAGACTTTTCGGCCGCTTGGTGGGAGCGGCAGCGCCGACATTCCGTGGCCGGGCTCGGCCAGGGCAGGGCACGCCTGGCGCGCTGACCATGCTTTCGGGATTGTGTTCCGCCCCTGTTCCCCGTTAGGGTCGCGGGCGTGTGCGTGACCAGCCCCGAGCGGCCCGTCGCGCCCGACACCAGATTTCTCCGGCGCGCCGGCGCGGGATCCGCGCGGTGCCCGGCGTCATCGACCCATTGACGGGTCAAACCGCCTGCCGGCACCCATGCCCCGGGCGACCACCGAACGGATGCGGCGGCCCGTCCGCGCGCATCGGAGACGAACCGCGATGAAGAGCGCGACAGGCTCACAGCAGGCAGAGGCAGAGGCCCCAGCGGCCCGCGCCGGCGCCGCGCCGTCCGCCGCCATCGCCCCAGCGACAAGTCCGCGCCGTGCCCCGCCTCCCCATGCGAGACGGGCGCCGCCGGGCCGTGAAAGCCCTACATGCCCAAGAAGATGCTTATCGACGCCACCCACGCGGAAGAGACCCGCGTCGTGGTGGTCGACGGAAACAAGGTCGAGGAATTCGACTTCGAGACGGTCAACAAGCGCCAGCTCGCCGGCAACATCTACCTCGCCAAGGTCACGCGGGTAGAGCCGTCGCTGCAGGCGGCCTTCGTCGATTACGGCGGCAACCGCCACGGCTTCCTCGCCTTCTCGGAAATCCATCCCGATTACTACCAGATCCCGGTCGCCGACCGGCAGGCGCTGCTGGAAGAGGAGCGCGCCTACGCCGAGGCGCAGGCCGCCGAGGAGGGCGAGGCCAAGCCCAGGCGCCGCCGTCGCCCCGCCGCCAAGTCGGCCAGGGCCGCGGAGGGCGACGCGGTAGAGACGCGCGAGGCTCCGGAGGCGGGCGGCGTCGCAGGGATGGACGTGGTCGAGCCCGGCACGACCGGCGCGGGTGACGCGCTGCCCGTGTCCGAGCCCGAGGCGGCCGAGCACGAGAGCGACGGCGCTTCCGCCGACGCGCCGGACACGGCGACGGCCTCCGAGGGCCCCGGTGACGGTGCTTCCCATGAAGGGGCGCCCGAGGCCGGCACGCCGCATGCCGAGGCGAGCGATGCCGACGAGAACGGCGACAAGCCCTATGCCGCTGTCGACCACGCCACCGAACTCGACAGCGAGATCGAGTCGGTCGCCGACGAGGACGTGACCGAGGAGATCCGGCATACGCGCAAGCCGCGTCCGCGCCGCTACAAGATCCAGGAGGTCGTCAAGGTCCGCCAGATCATGCTGGTGCAGGTCGTCAAGGAGGAGCGCGGCAACAAGGGGGCGGCGCTGACCACCTACCTGTCGCTCGCCGGCCGCTACTGCGTGCTGATGCCCAATACCGCCCGCGGCGGCGGCATCAGCCGCAAGATCACCAACGCGGCCGACCGCAAGAAACTCAAGGAGATCGCGGGCGAGATCGAGGTGCCCGAGGGTGCGGGCCTGATCATCCGCACCGCCGGCGCCAAGCGCACCAAGACCGAGATCAAGCGCGATTACGAGTATCTCAAGCGGCTGTGGGAGCAGATCCGCGACCTGACGCTCAAATCCGTGGCGCCCGCCCCGATCTACGAGGAGGGCAACCTGATCAAGCGCTCGATCCGCGATCTCTACTCGCGCGAGATCGACGAGGTGCTGGTCGAGGGCGAGGGCGGATACCGCGTCGCCAAGGACTTCATGAAGATGATCATGCCGTCGCACGCCAAGAACGTGCGGCACTACGCCGACCCGATGCCGCTCTTCGCGCGCTACCAGGTCGAGAGCTATCTCGCCTCGATGTTCAACCCCACGGTGCAGCTGAAATCGGGCGGATACATCGTGATCGGGGTGACCGAGGCGCTCGTGGCGATCGACGTCAACTCGGGCCGGGCGACCAAGAAGGGCTCGGTCGAGGAGACGGCGCTCGAGACCAATCTCGAGGCGGCGGAAGAGATCGCGCGCCAGCTGCGCCTGCGCGACCTCGCCGGCCTCATCGTGATCGACTTCATCGACATGGAAGAGCGCAAGAACAACGCCGCCGTCGAGAAGCGCTTCAAGGACAAGCTCAAGACCGATCGCGCGCGCATCCAGGTGGGCCGCATCTCGGGCTTCGGCCTGCTGGAGATGTCGCGCCAGCGCCTGCGCCCGGGCATGCTCGAGGCCACCACGCAGCCGTGCCCGGCCTGCCACGGCACCGGCCTTCTGCGCTCCAACGACAGCCTCGGCCTGCAGATCCTGCGCCAGATCGAGGAGGAGGGCGTACGCGGCAAGTCGCGCGAGGTGACGGTGCGCTGCCCCGTGGCCATCGCCAACTTCCTGATGAACCAGAAGCGCGAGCACATCGCCCAGATCGAGGCGCGCTACGGTCTGTCGGTGCGGATCGAGGGCGACGCGATGATGATCAGCCCCGATTTCACCATCGACCGGTCCAAGACGGCGACGCGGGCGGTTCCCGAGCCGTCGGCGCCGGTCATCTCCGTCGATACCTCCGACATGCCGGAGATGCCCGAGGAGGACGAGGCCGACGAGGCGCGGCAGGACGAGGCGACGGCGCCCCCGCAGGAGGGGGCCGGCGACGAGAGCGGGCCGAAGAAGAAGCGCCGCCGCCGCCGCCGCCGCGGGCGCGGCTCCGGCTCCGGCTCGGGCGAGCAGCCCTCTGCCGAGGGCCGGGGTGACGAGGCCGACGGTGGCGCGGCGCTGGAGGGCGACCACCAGGGCGCGGCAAGCGCCGGCGCGGAGGCCGGGCCGGCCGTTGCGGGAGACGACTCCGCTCCCGCGACCGCGGACGCCGCGCCGGCTCCGGAGACGGCCGCGGGGGCGGACGAGGCCGAGGTGGCTGGCACCGCCGAGCCGCAGGACGAGGCGCCCGCGGAGGAGAAGCCCAAGCGCACGCGCGTGCGGCGCACCTCGCGGGGCCGCAAGAGCAAGGCTGCCGAGGGGGAGGCGCCGGCCGAGAGCGGGGCCGCCCAGGCGCCTGCCGCGGCTGCGCCCGAGCCGCAGCCCGAGCCTGCACCCGATGCAGCGGCGCAAGAGCCTGAAGCCGCGTCCGCGTTCGCGCCCGAAAGCATGCCCGAGCCTGCGCCGCAGCCCGAGCCTGCACCCGCCGCCGAGCAGTCCGCGGCCGGCGAAGCCGCCGACGCGCCGCCGGAGCCTGCCCCCGCCGAGCCCGCCCCCGCCGAGTCCGCTACCGGCGACGAGCCGGCCGGGACGGAGCCCGCGGAAGATGCCTCGCGCGAGCGCGAACTCGCCACGGCGGGCGACGCCCCCGAGGCGCGCGGCGAAGACGAGCCGAAGCCCAAGAAGCGCGGCTGGTGGTCGTTCGGCCGCTGAGGCTCGATCAGCCCTTGACGATCGTGAACAGGAGGCGGCCCCCGGCCGCCTCCTGCGTGTCGGCCAGGTGGTGCCCGGCCTCGGCGCAGAAATGCGGCACGTCGATCATCGCCGCCCGGTCGGTCGCCTCGAGCACCACGGTCGCGCCCATCGGCAGCTCGGCCAGCCGCTTGCGCAGTCGCAGGACGGGCAGGGGGCAGATCAGCCCGACCGCGTCGATCGTCTCGTGCGTCTCCATGCGCGCGAGGTAGCCGCCCTGCGGCCCTGCGTCCACCTGCTACGGGCTTGTGATGAGTGCGCCCCGTGACCGGAGCATCAGGCTCGGCTAGGGTGCCCGCATGTTCGGGATCGACATCATCGACGCCTCGTTGCTGCCCGCGGCCACGGTGGCTCTGCTGGCCGGCGTGATCAGCTTCCTGTCGCCTTGCGTGCTGCCGATCGTGCCGCCCTATCTCGCCTACATGTCGGGCATCTCCATGAAGGAGCTGTCGGGCGAGATCGAGGTGGGCCCCGACGGGCAGGCGCTCGCCGTCGACACGGGCCGCCGCCAGGTGATGCTGGCGGCGCTGTTCTTCGTGCTCGGCCTGTCGACCGTCTTTCTCTTCCTGGGCTTCACCGCCTCGGCCTTCGGGGCGTTCTTCCTGCAGAACCAGCAGGTGTTCAACGCCGTGGCGGGCGTGCTGGTGATGGCCTTCGGCGCCCATTTCATCGGCATCTACCGGATCGGCTTTCTCGACCGCGAGGCGCGGCTCGACGCGGGCGACAGGGGCGGCTCGGCCTTCGGCGCCTACGTGCTGGGGCTCGCCTTCGCCTTCGGCTGGACGCCCTGCATCGGCCCGCAGCTCGGCGCGATCCTGTCGCTCGCCGCCTCGGAGGCCGACCTTGCGCGCGGCACCACGCTGCTCGGCGTCTATGCCGCGGGCCTGGGTATCCCGTTCCTGCTGGTTGCGGCCTTCTTCCCGCGCATGACCGGGCTGATGGCCTGGATGAAGCGCCACATGGAGCAGATCGAGCGCGTCATGGGCCTGCTTCTGTGGACGATCGGCCTGATGATGCTGACGGGCGGATTCTCGCAGTTCTCCTTCTGGCTGCTCGAGACGTTCCCGGCGCTCGCCAAGCTCGGCTGAGGGCGCGGGGGCGCCATTAACCCAACTTTCGCCCGAATCCCGCGATAGCCTCGGCGCGTGAGACAGAGCGTCGAGACAGCCTCGCGCGCGGACAGGGGCAGCGTGCGCCGCCGCCGGGTGATCTACATCCCCGGATACGACCCCGTGCCCGCCCGCAAATACCGCGAGATGTATCGCGCCGAGGGGGCCGAGCAGGCCCGGCTGTCGGGCTACGCGCTCAGGCTGCGGCCTGCCCGGGCACCGGCGCGCGGCGCGGCGAGGGGCACCTTCGCCTGGGAGGTCGAGGCCGAGATCGAGGGCGCGCAGACGCAGGCGCGACTGGAGGTGCTCGTCTGGTCCGACATCGTCAAGCGCTCGATGGAGGGGGGTGTGGTCACCACCTACAGCCACCTCGTGCGGACGGCATGGGTCTATCTCTCGACCGGCGCGCTCCCGCGATTGGCGCGGCTGCGCAAGGGGCCGGTCATCGCCGCGCTCTACCCGGTCGCGGTGCTTCTGGGGCAACTCGGGGTCGCGCTGGTCGCGGCCAGGCTCGCCGGCGGGGCGCTCGCGCTGCTCCACCCGCTCGCGGCCTGGGGCGGGCTCGCGCTGGTGCCGCCGCTCTTGTGGTGGTTCCGCCTGCTCGACGGGCGGCTCTACGCGCATTACCTGATGCACGACTACGCGTTCGTGGCCCGTTTCCGCGGCGCCGACCCGCCGGAACTGTCGGCCCGGATCGACGCCTTCGCCGACCATGTGGCCGAGGCGCTGGAGGACGAGGCCGACGAGGTGCTCCTGGTCGGCCATTCCTCGGGCGCGCATATCGCGGTGTCGGTGCTGGCGCGGCTGATCCGGTCGGGGCGCCTGCCGGCCGGCGGCCCGGCCCTGTCTCTTCTGACGCTCGGGCAGGTCATCCCGATGGTGTCGTTCCTGCCCGAGGCGGGGGCGCTGCGCGCCGACCTGTCGCTGGTGTCGCGCTCGGACAGGCTGTCCTGGGTCGACGTGACCGCGCCGGGCGATGGCTGCGCCTTCGCGCTCTGCGACCCCGTGGCGGTGTCGGGGGCGGCGGGCCCCGGCAAGCGGTGGCCCCTGGTGCTCTCGGCCGCCTTCACGCGCACGCTCACGCCCGCGCGGTGGAGGGCGCTCAGGTGGCGCTTCTTCCGCCTGCATTTCCAGTATCTCTGCGCCTTCGACGCGCTGACGGGGCGCCGCGACGAGTACGACTACTTCCGCATCACGGCAGGGCCTCTGACGCTGGCCGAGCGCCTCGGCGCCCGGGCTCCGTCGCCCAGCCGGATCGAGCGGCCGCTGGCCGGCTACGGGGCGGCCGATCCGGCGGCGCCGGCGCCGCAGCCGGCATGAGGCCGAAGCCGTGCTCGCGCCCATGAGCCCGCGACCCGAGGCGCCCGCGCTGCCCGACCGGCCGCTGCCGCCCAAGCCGCCGGCCCGCGCCGACCGGGTGGGGCTGTGGCGCTACATGCGCCTGTTCCGGCAGGATATCCTGTCGGCCCAGCCCGCGCGCCTCTACCGCGCGTGGATGGCCGAGTTCCGCACGCCGTTCTTCCGCTCCTATCTGGTCAATCAGCCCGATCTCGTGCGGCTGGTGCTGGCCGAGCGGCCGCACGACTTCCCCAAGTCCCGCCGGGTGCGCGAGGGGCTCGCGCCGCTCCTCGGAGAGAGCGTGTTCGTGACCAACGGCGCGCAGTGGGAGCGGCAGCGCCGCATCATCGACCCGGCCTTCGAGGGCGGTCGCCTGCGCGAGACGTTTCCCGCGATGGTCGATGCGGCCGAGGCGGCTCTGGCCCGCCTGATGGCGCGCGCCGACGGCCGCGCGGTCGAGATCGAGGAAGAAGCGAGCTTCGCCGCGGCCGACGTGATCTTCCGCACCCTCTTCTCGGTGCCGATCGAGGACGAGATCGCGGGCCGGGTCTTCCACGCATTCCGCGCCTACCAGCGCCGCCAGCCGCTGGTGAACCTCGCCGCCTTCCTGCCCCTTCCACGCTGGCTGCCGCGCCCCCATCGGCGGGGCGTGCGGGCTTCGGCGCGCTCGATCCGCGGGCTGATCGCGCGGATGGTCGAGCGGCGGCTCGCCGAAATCGAGGCCGGCACGGCGCCGGACGATCTCGCCACCAAGATCATGACCACCGCCGACCCGGTGACGGGAGAGCGGTTCGACGTGGCCGAGATGGTCGACCAGGTGGCGATCTTCTTTCTCGCCGGGCACGAGACATCGGCCTCGGCGCTGGCCTGGGGGCTGCACCTGCTCGCCCTCTACCCCGATGCGCAGGAGCGGGTCGCGGCAGAAGCCGCGACGCTGCCCGCCCGCCCGGGCTTTTCCGACCTCTCGAAACTCGCCTTCACGCGCGACGTCTTCCGCGAGACGTTGCGCCTCTACCCGCCGGTGCCGATGATGGTGCGCGAGGCGGCCCGGCCCGAGCGCTTCCGCGACCGCGATGTGGCCCGGGGAGCGCAGGTCGTTCTCTCGCCGTGGCATCTTCACCGGCACGCGCGGCTCTGGGAGGCGCCCGATGCCTTCGCGCCCGAGCGCTGGGCGACGGAGAACGGCCGCGCGTGCGCGCGCGACGCCTTCATTCCCTTCTCGTCGGGGCCGCGCGTCTGCACCGGGGCAGGGTTCGCGATGGCCGAGGGAGTGCTGCTGCTGGCGCTGATCACGCGCGCGGTCCGGCTTTCGCCCGAGCCGTCGCGACCGCCGGTACCCGTCGCCCACCTCACGGTGCGCGCCCGCGACGGCATCTGGCTGCGACTCGCGCGCCGCGCGCGGCAAATTCCTTGAACAAGGAATTTGCAAAAGCCTTTTTTCAAGGCTTTTGCACGGCGTTCAGCACAGCCGGCGGATCGGAGCCGAGTTGCAGAAGATCGCGTACTGACCGGCATTCTCGTCCACCGGGAAACCCCTCCGCCGCATCTCTGCGACGAAGGCGGCCCGGCCCACGATGCGGTCGACGTCGGCCGCCTTGCGGCGGACGAAGCCGCCCTGCGCCGCCGCCCGGCAGGCGAAGATCTGCTTGCGCCAGCGCGCGGCGTCGGGGCCGGGCAGGCGGAGCAGGCTGCGGGCCGGCATCCATGACGGGACATCGACACGACAGAGTTAACCCTGCGCTACTCGAGACCCAGCCGATCCCGGTAGTCCCGCAGCACGAACAGGCGGATCGCGGTGGCGAGGCCCACCTCGAGGCCCCGGTCGCGATCGATCTCGGTGGCGAGACCGGCCGGCGAGAGGCCGCGCTCGCACGCGATCTCGCGGAAGGCCTGCCAGAACTCGTCTTCCAGCGAGACAGAGGTACTGTGCCCGGCGAGCGTCAGCGACCGCTTGACGGGGCGGCTCATTCGTCCTGCGGCGACTCCCGCCGCCCGGCCGCGTGGCGCTCGGCGGCGCGCGCGGCCTCGGCGCGCGCGGCCTGCTTCTGCGCCTTCGTCAGGCCGTGGAACGCGGCGTTGGCGTCAGCCCTGCGCTTTGCCTCGGCCTTCGCCCGCTCCTTCCGCACCCTGTTGAGATTCACCGGCTCTGTCATGAGGAGAAGTCTAGCGCGAGGCGGGCGCCGCCGGAAGCCCGGCGGCGGAGTTGACGCGCATGTCGGCCCGGTGCGAGTTTACCTTGCGTACAAGCCCGTCGTCCGAGGTTCTCCGCCATGCGTCTCGCCCCCCTTGCTGTCGCACTCGCCCTGTGCTGCGCCGCGGCGCCCGCTGCCCGGGCGGAGGTCTGGAAGTATGGCGCGGCCGAGTGCAACCAGCTTTGGTTCATGCGCAACCTGATCATGGACCGGGCCGGCTACTGTTTCGGCTCGCCGCTCGGGCAGGCGCTCTACGACAACGATGATTGCAGCGGCAAGGACATCACGCTGAGCCCGGAGCAGACGGTGCAGGCGAACCGCATCCGCGCGCTCGAGCAGGACATCGGGTGCCGCGTGGATACAGCCGCCACCACGCTCGACGTGACCGGGATGGCGCAGCTGCGCCGGCTCGTCGACATGCCGCTGCCCGACAACGGCGGCTCGGCCTGCACCTGGGCGGGGCCCGAGGCGGTGCTGCACGCGGGCAAGGGGCCGGGCACGGCCGCTCTGGGGAGACTGACCGCGGGTGACCGCGTCGGCTTCGGCTGGATCGGCGAGGGCGACTGGACCGTGATCTCGGCCTCGTCGGGCGGCCCGTCGATCCTGGGCTGGATCGACGTGCGCGCCCTCCATTTCGAGCGGAACTGTACCGACTGGGCCGGCTAGCGCCACTGCCCGAGGCGCGTCCGGCTCAGCCGCCGCTCGGCCCCACCATCTTCTCGGGGCGCACCACGCGCTCGAACGTCTCCTCGTCGACGAATCCGAGGCGGATCGCCTCTTCCTTGAGCGTCGTCTTGTTCCTGTGTGCGGTCTTGGCGACGGTGGTGGCGTTGTCGTAGCCGATCTCGGGGGCGAGCGCCGTCACCAGCATCAGCGACTCGCGCATCAGCTTGTCGATCCGCGCCTCGTCGGCCTGCAGGCCCGCCACGAGGTTGTCGGTGAAGGCCGAGGCCGCGTCGCCGATGAGCTGCATCGACTGCAAGACGTTGTAGGCCATCATCGGCTTCATCACGTTCAGCTCGAAATGGCCCTGGCTGCCGGCGAAGCCCACCGCGGCGTCGTTGCCCATCACGTGGGCGCAGACCTGGGTGAGCGCCTCGCACTGGGTGGGGTTGACCTTGCCGGGCATGATCGAGCTGCCCGGCTCGTTCTCGGGAAGGATCAACTCGCCCAGCCCGCAGCGCGGCCCCGAGCCGAGGAACCGGATGTCGTTGGCGATCTTGTAGAGCGAGGCGGCCACCGTCTTGAGCGCGCCCGACATCTCGACCAGCGCGTCGTGCGCGGCGAGCGCCTCGAACTTGTTGGGCGCGGTAACGAAGGGCAGGCCGGTGATCGCGGCCATGTTCGCCGCCACCTCCTCGGCCCAGCCGGTGCGGGTGTTCAGGCCGGTGCCGACCGCCGTGCCGCCCTGGGCGAGCTCGTGGATGTGGCAGAGCGCGGATTCCACCCGCCGGATGCCCATGGCGACCTGGTGGACATAGCCCGAGAACTCCTGCCCGAGCGTAAGCGGCGTCGCGTCCTGCGTGTGCGTGCGGCCGATCTTGATGATGTGCTCGAAGGCCTGCCGCTTGTCCTCCAGCGCCGCGTGCAGCTTCTTCAGCCCAGGCAACGTCACATCGCGGGCGGTCATCGCCACGGCGATGTGCATGGCGGTGGGGAAGGTGTCGTTCGATGACTGCCCCATGTTGCAATGGTCGTTGGGGTGAACGGGGCTCTTCGAGCCCATCTCGCCGCCGAGCATCTCGATGGCGCGGTTGGCGATCACCTCGTTGGCGTTCATGTTCGACTGCGTGCCAGAGCCCGTCTGCCACACGACCAGCGGAAAATGATCGTCGAGCGTCCCGTCGATCACCTCCTGCGCGGCGGCCTGTATCGCGTCGCCGATCTCGCCGGGCAGCTTGCCGGCGTCGGTGTTGGCCTGCGCGCAGGCCTTCTTGACGACGCCGAGGGCGCGCACGACAGCGACCGGCTGGCGCTCCCACCCGATGGGGAAGTTCAGGATCGAGCGCTGCGTCTGCGCGCCCCAGTATCGGTCGGCGGGAACCTCGAGCGGGCCGAAGCTGTCTGTCTCGGTGCGGGTAGCGGTCATCCGATCCTCCGGTATGCGGTCGCATGCCGGATAGCGGCTCGCGCCGGATTGGGCAACGGTCGGCGCCCGCATGGCGCCGCCGCGCGGGACGCGGCATAGTCGCCACAGCCGGCGCACAATGCTGCGTCGATGCTGCCGCGTGATCGATAGACCGGGTATCGTGTTCTGGATATGGTTTTCGAGGACGACCGATCTGGCACTTGCACGTTCCCTGCTCGCCCGTGCCGTCACCGCCCTGTGGCTGGGACTCGTGGCATTCGCCGGCCCCGTTGCGGCGGTCACCGTCTCGGCTGATACACGCCTTTTCGCGAGCGTCGCGTTCTCCAGCATCGACCCGGCTGTCCGGTTCCGCGGTCAGTCCGGCGGCGCCGAACTCTACGTTGGCACGAATCTCGGTAGTGGATCGAACCGGGACTCGACGAACTTCACCTATGTCGCCAGTCAATCCTTCAGCGCCACGTTCGACCCTGCGTCGAATGTCGTTTCGGCGATCTACGGAGCGTCCACCGCCAGCGAACCGGTTGCGGCGCCGTCGAGGGCCGTCAACGCCCTTCTCGTGGCCATCACGGGGCCGCGTTACAATGGCGGGTCTGGCGGCACTGCCAACACATTTGCCCTGAGCGGTCTGAGAGTGAACGGCAATCCGGTCTCGCCTTCAGGTGCTCTGGAGGGGCCGTTGCCGCCCGCGCCCCGCGGCACGAACACCTACTACATCTGGGGCTTCCAGGTCGCGTCGAGCTACACCCTCGAGGGCACGCTCACCTATTCCGGCCCCCTCGGCGCGAACGGCAGACAGGAAGCGGCCAAGGTCGACATCCAGTTCGGCAGCCTCACGCCGGTGCCGCTTCCGCCCGCCGCAACGCTGCTGATCGTCGGGATCGGCGGGCTGGCGGCGCTGCGCCGCCGCCCGGGGCGCGCGACAGCCTGAGGCGGCTGGCCGCCGTCGCCCGGCTACTTCCGGAAGCTGTCGAGCCTGACGACTTCGGCGTCGCCGCGCGCGCGCTCGCCGTCCTCGTCGGGCTCGGCGTCCTCCATCATCGGGGCGTCCTCGTCGTCGTCCTCGGCCTCGTGGCTCTCGAAGCGCAGGCCGAACTCGACCGAGGGATCGACGAAGGTGCGGATCGAATCGTAGGGCACCACCAGCGGCTCGGGATTGTCGCCGAAGTTGAGCGTGATCGAGAAGTCGTCGTCGCGCACCTCGAGCGCGTCGAACCAGTGCTGGATGACGATCGTCATCTCCTCGGGGTAGCGATCGTGCAGCCAGTCGGCCATCGCGACGTCGGGGTGGCCGGTATCGAACGTGATGAAAAAGTGATGTTCTCCCGGCAGCCCGTGTTCGGCGACGTCGGCCAGGACATCCTGGATGAGGCCGCGCATCGCGCGATGCATCAGCTTGCCGTAGTCGATCTTGCGCGGCATGGCGGGGAGCCCCTCGGAATGGTCGGGTCACCATAAGCGATTCACGGCCGAATGATAGCCCCGCAGAGCGGCCGCCGCGCGGCCCGTCCCGCCCGGGCCCCGCGGCCGCGCAACGTCAGGCGAGGGCGCCCGCGGCGAGGCCGAAACCAGACATCAGGGCGAGCGTGAGCGGCAGCGGCGTCTTGCGCCACACGAGCAGCGCTCCGGCGAGCAGGGCGAGCGCGGCGGCTGCGGGATCGAAGCTCGCAAGGCGGGGCGCGATCGTCTCGAACGGGCCGAGGGCCGCCTCGCCGACCTCGCCGAAGAAGACATGGGCCGCGAACCAGACCGAGAGGTTTGCGATCACGCCCACCACCGCCGCCGTGATTCCGTCGAGCGCCCCCTTGAGGCGGGGGTGGCCGGTGATCCACTCGATGTAGGGGGCGCCGGCGAAGATCCACAGGAAGCAGGGCACGAACGTCACCCAGAGCGTCATCGCGGCGCCCGCGATCGCGCCGGCCACCCCGCCCGAGGCCGCGCCGGCAAGGGCGCCCACGAACTCGGTGACGAGGATGAGCGGCCCCGGCGTGGTCTCGGCAAGGCCGAGCGCATCGATCATCTGCGAGGGGCCGAGCCAGCCGCGCTCGGCCACCACCTCCTGCGCCATGTAGGCGAGCACGGCGTAGGCGCCGCCGAAGGTGACGACTGCGAGCTTGGAGAAGAACAGGCCGATCTCGAGCATGAGCGTCGCGCCCACGGCCCAGGCAAGCAGCAGCGGCGCCGCCCAGAGCGCCCCGAGTGCGGCGATCACCGCGGCCGTGCGCCCCGCGCTGCGCGCGGGCACCGGGGAAGGACCGGCGCGCGCGCCCCGCGCGGCGAGCGCGCCCGCAAGGGCGGCGGCGGCGATGACCGCCGGGAAGGGCACCGAGAAGGCGAAGAGCGCCACGAAGGCCGCCGCGGCGAGGCCCCAGGCCAGCGCACCCGTCAACGCCTTGCCGGCAACCCGCAGAAGCGCCTGCACCACGATGACCACGACCGCCGCCTTGATCCCGAGAAAGACATCCTGCACGAAGGGTTGCGCGCCGTATTGAAGGTAGAGGAGCGCCAGCGCCAGGATCACGGCTGCGCCGGGCGCCACGAACAGCCCCCCCGCGATCAGGCCGCCCGTGACGCCCCGCAGGCGCCAGCCGGCATAGGTGCACAGCTGCATCGCCTCCGGCCCCGGCAGCAGCATGCAGAACGACAGCGCGCCGAGGAACTGCCGTTCGCTCAGCCAGCCGCGCTCGTCGACAAGGGTGCGGTGCATGAGGGCGATCTGCGCCGCCGGGCCGCCAAAGGACAGGGCCCCGATCCGGGCGAAGACGCGGGTCAGCTCGGCGAGGGACGGAGCGGCGTCGGTCTCGGTCGGTCGGGTCGGGGAGGTGGGCGCGTCGGTCACCCGGGATCGGTGGCAACGGGATGTGACAGGGGCATGACGCCCAGTCCCATGATCCGGCTGACCTCGCGGCGGATCTTGACGCAGATCGCGCGCGGGAAATCGGTGAAGCCCCTGGCCGTCTCGACGAAGCCGTCGGGCGTGACGAGGCGGCGCTCGTAATAGGTCGTGGTCGCCGCGCCGAGGCCGTCGATGGCCAGCCCGTTGACCGTGACGCCCGCCCGCGTCGCCTGCCAGCGCGCGTCGTCGATCTGCGTGCCGGCATTGTCCGGACCGTCGCCAGAGACGTCGAGGATGAGGCGCGCGCAATCCGGCTGCGTGAGCAACTGCGTCACTCCCCGCCGAACGGCCTCGCCGATGGCGGTGTTGGCGCCGATATAGGCGCGGCGCATCCCCTCGACCTCGGCCGCCAGCGCCTCCATCTCGGCGGCGCTGCCGATGCGCCGCCAGGGGATGGTCATCTCCTGCATTCCGGTGCCCGACCACTGCATCACGGCGATGGCGTTGCGCCCCTGAACCATGGCATCGACCACCACGGCGTCGCGCAGCGCGGCGGCCATGCCTCGGGTCTGGATGCGGTATTCGCCCGCGTCGATGGAATTGGACACGTCGACGGCGAGCAGCAGGGCCGTCTCGCAGGCCTGCGCGGTCTCGCCCCAGAGGGCTCCCGCAACGACGATCGCCCTCACCCGTCTTGCCCAGACACCCGACATTCGGGCGATGGTGGCCGCGCTCCGTGCCCGGATCAAACGCTTTGTCGGAGCGCGCCGCACCATCACGCAGGTGTGAGCACCGTCGGAGGATGCGGCGCAAAAGTCTTGCTCAAGACTTTTGCAAATTCCTTCCTTCAAGGAATTTGCGCCGCGCTCGCCCCGACGGCTGGGGCGCGCCTCAGGCGGGTGCGTGCTGGCGCGGCACCCAGTCCGCCCCCGCCCGGCCGCGGTAGAAGCCGTTGACGAACGGCGCCTCGATTCCCAGCGCGCGCAGTTCCGTCCCGCCCTCCTCGGCGTCGATCTCGCCGCGCAGCACCGCGTCGTAGAGGCAGGTGACGGCCACCATGTCGCAGGAGTGCGGCATGACGCGGAAATGGGTGACGCCGAGGGCGGCCATGTCGGCCATGTCCTCCATCAGGTCGAGATAGCCGTGGCTAAGGGTCTGGATCCCGTTGATGGCGAGGAAGGGCCGTCCCTCCATCGTCGACAGCGTCATTCCGTCGGCGTCCTCGCCGCAGACGAACTGGCAGTTGTCCTTTGTCCGGCCGTGGGCGCGGGCGTGGTAGCAGCGGGCCGAGAGCGCGAGCGAGGCGCGGCCGAAGACCTGCACCTCGAGGCCGACGTCAAGCCGCGTGGCCGTCTCGGCCAGCACGGCGACCACGTGGCGGGGCAATTCGGGCAAGAGGGCGAAATGGGTGGCGCCGCGGCGCGCGAGCCAGTCCATCGTCGCCTCGTTGTAGACGTTCATCAGCGCGCCGATCCGGTGCGGCGTGCCCGACAGCGCCATCAGCGCGGCGGTGTTGTTGACCTCCAGCTCGCGCCCCTCCTGCCGCGACCACGCCTCGAGCAGCTTGCGCTCGCGCCTGATCACCACCTCCGACAGCGAGCTCCAGACCACACGCTTGCCCGCGCGGGCCAGCCGGTCGGCCACCTTGTCGATGATGGGGATATCGTCGAAGAACGGCGTGCGCTTGGAGCAGACGACCTCGCCCAGGTAGACGTTCGTCACCGGGCTCTCGTCGGCGATGCGGAAGTAGAAGTCGCGCTTGTCCTCGGCGGGCCAGTGAAAGAGGTTCGGCCCCAGCGTCAGTTCGGGTTGCATCTTCACCTCCATGTCTTCGACTTGAGCGCGCCCTCGGTGTGCTTCTGCCCCTCGGTCAGCGCCACGAGGTCGGCAAGCTTCGGCTCGTCGCCTGCCATCACGGTGTCGACCGCCTCGCGGAAGGCGGCGACGACCTTCTTCACGTAGGCGCGCGAGCGCTGGCGCCCCTCGATCTTGAAGGCGTGGACGCCCGCGCGGATCAGCTCGGGCAGCATGGTCGCGGCGTTCAGGCTCACCGGTTCCTCGAAGGCATAGTAGCCGCCGTCGCGCGCCTCGGCGAGGTAGCGGCCCTTGCAGATCGTGGGATAGCCCGCCGTTTCCTGCGCGGCGAAACGGTCGATCATCACGCCGCTCAGGCGGGTGGCGAGGCTGCCGTCGTCCTGCTGCTCGTAGGCGACGCAGGCCGCCGGCGAGCATGCGCCGTCCATGTTGGTCGACTGCCCCGTGACGTAGGCGGTCAGCGAGCAGCGCCCCTCCACCATGAGGCCGTGATTGCCGAAGATGAAGGTCTCGACCTCGCAGGGAATCTCGTCGACCAGTCCCCTGATCTCGCTCACGGTCATGATGCGGGGCAGCACGACGCGCTTCACGTCGAACTCGCGCACATACCAGGCGATCGCCTCGGGCGAGGAGGCGGCGGCCTGCACCGACAGGTGGATGCGCATCTGCGGGTGGTGACGGCGGATGTGGTCGGCCACGGCGATGTCGGCGACGATGCAGGCGTCGGCGCCGAGCCGGGCCGAGAGGTCGGCCATGTCGGTCCAGAGGTCGACCTTTCCGGCCGGCGGGAACGTGTTGAGCGTGATCAGCACCTTCGAGCCGCGCTCGTGAGCGTAGCGGATGCTCTGGGCCATCTCGTCGGGGGTGAAGTTGAGGCCGGCGAAGTTCCGCGCGTTGGTGGCGTTCTGGTAGCCGCAATAGACGTTCTCCGCGCCGGCATCGACGGCGGCGCGCAGCGCGGCCGGCGTGCCGGCCGGGCAGACGAGCTCGGGCTTGATCGGGGCGGGCGTGGTCATGGCTGGGCCTCCTCTCGGCGGCGGCGGGTGTCGGCGGCGGAGCGCATCAGGTCGAGCGCGAGGCGCCCCGGCGGGCCGAACATCGCGGCGACGGTGTGGGCGATCGGCTCCTCCACGTCGTCGAGGGCGTTGCGCAGGCAGACCACCGCCTCGGTGTCGCCGGTGACGACCAGGTCGCGCGAAAAGAACAGCGCGTCGCCGTCCTGCTCCGAGTCCATCAGGGTGAAGAGGTTCAGGAAGGTGCCCGAGATGCGCGCAACATGCGGGGGCGCGGCGCCGCGGCGGCCGACCGCGCGAAAGTCGAGCGCATCGGGGTCGGGCCGCAGGTGGAGCATGAAGGGCATGTCCACCGGGTCGATCAGGAAGTGCTCGCCGGCATGCGGCCCGAGGCGGGCGAACATGCCGGGGTTCCGCGCGGCCACCTTGCGCACGATCCGCGCGAGCAGGGGCCTGAGCAGGAACAGCGGCGGCGGCGGCAGGAGGGGCAGGGGGCCGCGGGCGCCGTCGGCGGCGGGGTGGTCGGTCTGGCTGGTCGTCATGGCGTCTCCCCTGCGGTTTTCGACCGCGATAGAGCGGGAGGCGCGCGGCGCGACTTGACCGAGGTCAAACGGCTCGCAAAAAGTTCATCCTTGCATATATCTTTGTGTGCCGCCGTATACCGGAGCTTGGGGGACAGGCCGTCGGGGGGGGTCACGCCAGCCGGCCGCGGATCACGTCGAGGGGAAGATGCAGGCTTCTGTTGCCAGGTGCCTGCGAACCCCGCCTTGCGTTGCTAGACGCAAGGGCTTGAGATTTCGGTTTGGTCACTGCTTACGCAGCGACGGCCACCGCAGCACGGTTGTCATTGGCAACTATCATGCTTGGACCGATAACGGTGGTACCTCACCGGGCGAAAGCTAACCCCTTTAGACGTCCGTCGATCCTGTTTCGGCCCCATGATCCCCGCCAATGAAGGGTTTATGGTGGAGCCGCCGGGTACCGCCCCCGGGTCCGATCCGCTTATTACGGGCGCGTTTATCGCCATAGTCCCTGACGGGACAGTGGGAAGATACGCAGGGCGAAGCGCCGTTTCAAGGGCGCAGGTGGGCAGGTGGGGTGCCTCCACGGCGGGCCTGATCGAGCCGGCACAAGTCCCGCCCGGTTGGTGCCGCCCTCGTCGCCCCTCGTCCGACCGCTCGCGTCTCGCGGCGCCGAGCGTGCGCGAGGCTCCCGCGTCCGGTCTACCCGTCTCGCTGGGAGATTCCCCGGATGCCGACGGCGGTCCGGGGAGACGGTGGTCCGGGGCATGGCATCGACCGAGGACGCGGCCGCTCATCATCGCGGTGGCCCTCGCCACGGGGCGGCCCGGGCCACACGGCGCCCGCGGGCCTTGCGCCGCCGACCGGGCAGGGTGCCCCGCGAGGAAGGGCGTCGCGCCGGGGCCGAGTGGCAAGGGGCGCGGCGGCAGGGGGCCCGGAGGCAGTGGGGGGGCGGCAAGAGGTCGAGCGCCAACGGGCGCGGTGGCAGAGAGCGCGGCAGCAGGCGCCAGCCCCGCCGGCCCAAGCGTTGACACCCGTCCCGCGGGCGCCGACAAGGGCGCCGGCGGCTCAGGAGCGGACAGCGGCATGATCTCGACCGATTACGCGGCCACGATGGCGCGCTACAATGCGTGGCAGAACCGCTCCCTCATGGCAGCGCTGACGGGCATGGACGAGGTGGAGCTGCGCGCCGACCGCGGTGCCTTCTTCGGGTCGATCCTCGCCACGCTCAACCACGTGCTCTGGGCCGACCGCATGTGGATGTCGCGCCTCGCCGGCTGGCGCCGCCCCGAGGGCGGGCTGGCCGAGAGCGTGGCGCTCGCGCCCACCCATGCCGCCTGGCAGGCCGAGCGCGAACGTGTCGACGGCCGACTGGTCGTCTGGGCCGATGACCTGCGCCCGGCGCAGCTGCGCGGCGAGCTGACATGGCATTCGGGCGCGACGGGGGCCGAGGTGACGAAGCCCATTGCGCTGTGCGTCGTGCACATGTTCAACCATCAGGCCCATCATCGCGGCCAGGTCCACGCGATGCTGACGGCGGCGGGGCGCGACCTCGGCGTGACCGATCTCGCCCTGGCGCCGGACGACGCGCTCGCCTGATCCTCGCGCTCTGTGTGAGGAACGATCTGCAAGGCCATGAAGGAACGGGAGGAAAGAGGATGCGCGCACTGATCGTCGAGAAGGCGGAAGACGGCTCCACCAGCGCGTCGGTGCAGGAGATCGGCGAGGAAAGGCTGCCCGAGGGCGACGTGACGGTGGCCGTCGAATACTCCACCCTCAACTACAAGGACGGTCTGTGCGTCGGCCCCGGCGGCGGGCTGGTCAAGACCTATCCCCACGTGCCGGGCATCGACTTCGCCGGCACGGTCGAGGCGTCGGACGATCCGCGCTACAGCCCCGGCGACCAGGTGGTGCTGACCGGCTGGCACGTCGGCGAGCGGCACTGGGGCGGCTACGCCGAGAAGGCGCGCGTGAAGGCCGACTGGCTGGTGCCGCTGCCCGACGGGATCACCACCCGGCAGGCGATGGCGGTGGGCACGGCGGGCTTCACCGCGATGCTCGCGGTCATGGCGCTCGAGGATCACGGGCTGGCGCCCGGGAACGGCGAGGTGCTGGTCACGGGGGCGGCCGGCGGCGTCGGCTCGGTCGCGACGGCGATCCTCGGCCATCTGGGATACACGGTCGCGGCCGTGACCGGGCGACCGGAGCAGGAGGGCTATCTCAAGGGCCTCGGCGCCGCGCGGATCGTGCCGCGCGACGAGCTGTCGGAGCCGGTCAAGCGACCGCTCGAAACCGAGACATGGGCGGGCTGTGTCGACGCGGTGGGCGGCACCATGCTCGCCCGCGTGCTGGGGCAGATGAAGTATCGCGCCTCTGTCGCCGCGGTGGGCCTGGCAGGCGGCGCGCAGCTCAACGCGACGGTGATCCCGTTCCTGCTGCGGGGCGTGAACCTGCTCGGCATCGACAGCGTGCTGCGCCCCTACGAGGACCGGGTGCGCGCCTGGGGCCGGATCGCCACCGACCTGCCGATGGACAAGTTGGAGGCGATGATCGAGCCCGCAGGCCTCGCCGACCTGCCCGGCCTTGGCGCGGCGATCCTGAACGGGCAGGTGCGGGGCCGCGTGGTCGTCGACGTCACCGCCTGATCCGGGCCGAGGCGAACGCAGCCTGCGATTCCGGGCGCGGCGATGTCTCTCGCGGGAACCGGCCGGTGTGACCGGCGCCCTGCGCGGAACTGGCCCGGTGACACGGGCGCGCGGCGGGCCAGATCACAGGCCGGCGCCGCAGGCGGGGTCGCGCTGTGCGCGTGCGATCCAAGCGTATGCGGTTGCATACTTTTCAAGCGCCGCCACGGCGGCTACCAAACACCTGTCCCGGATACACCTTTGCGTGGCGCCCGGGGCATCGCTGAGGCAGGGGCCCGCGTGATCAGATTGTCGCCGGAATTCGTGCGAGGCCAGTTCCCGGCCTTCAGCGAGCCCTCGCTGCGCGACTGGGCCCATTTCGAGAATGCCGGCGGCTCGTTTGCCTGCCGTTACGTGATCTGGCGGCTCCACCGCTTCTACCGCGAGCGCAACGTGCAGCCGTGCGGCGATTATCCCGCCTCCGAGCGCGCGGGCGAAGAGATGGACGAGGCACGCCGCCGCCTGGCGCTCGTGCTGGGGGTCGAGGCCGAGGAGGTGAGCTTCGGCCCGTCGACCACGCAGAACGCGTTCATTCTCGCCGCTGCCTTCCGCGACTGGCTCAGGCCGGGCGAGGCCGTGGTGGTGACCGAGCAGGATCACGAGGCCAACTCGGCGCCGTGGCGGCGGCTTGCGCAGGCGGGCGTGGAGGTGCGCGAGTGGCGGATCGACCCCGAGACCGGCCATCTCGACGACGACGACCTCGCCGACCTGATGGACGACGGCAAGGTGCGGCTGGTCTGCTTTCCGCACTGTTCCAACGTGGTGGGCGAGATCAACGACGCGCGGCGCATCTGCGCGATGGTGCGGCGGGCGGGGGCCTACAGCTGCGTCGACGGGGTGTCCTACGCGCCGCACGGCCTGCCGGATATCGGCCGGATCGGGGCCGACATCTACCTGTTCTCGACCTACAAGACCTATGGGCCGCACCAGGGCATCATGGTCATCCGCCGCTCGCTGGGGATGCGGCTGCCCAACCAGGCGTTCGATTTCAACGGCGACGAACTGTGGAAGCGCTTCACGCCCGCGGGGCCGGACCACGCCCAGATCGCGGCCTGCGCCGGCATCGTCGACTATATCGATGCGCTCTATCATCACCATACCAAGGCGGGGCGCGACGTGGCGGGGCGCGCCGTCGCCATCGCCGAGGCGATGCGGTCGCGCGAGCTCGCGCTGATGGGGCCGCTCGTCGACTATCTCGCCGGGCGGGCGCGCGAGGTGCGGCTGCTGGGGCCGATGCGCGCGCGAGACCGGGCGCCGACCTTCGCGCTCGATCTCGGCCGGCCGGCCGAGCCGGTGGCGCGGCGGCTCGCGCGGCATGGCATCATGGCGGGGGCGGGCGAGTTCTACGCGCCCCGCCCCCTCGCCGCGATGGGGGTGCCGCCGGGGCAGGGCGTGCTGCGGCTGAGCTTTCTGCACTACACTCTGGAGCAGGACGTCGACCGCCTGATCGCCGCCCTCGACGCCGAGATCTGAGGGGGTGACCGCCGTCCTGCGGGCTGGCGGCGTCAGATCGCGGCCCGCGCGCGGGCCATGCCGGGGCGGTGCCGCGCCCGTTCGTGCAGCGGGATGGCCGGTGCTCAAGCCGGTGCCCGAGCCGGTGCAGGCGCCGGAGAGCGGCGTGCCGGTGCGTGACGCGACGCGCTGAGCGTCCGGTGCTCGACGTGAGCCGTGCGCCCTCCCTGGGCGAGGGGCGCGGCGCCTGCGGCCGGGCGATGCCCGCGGGCGTCGAGGGCGGTGCGAGCGGCCGGGGCAGTTGCCTTCGGCGCCCGGCCCTTTAGCTGTCGCCCCGAACGGGACGGGAGGCGGCATGCGCGACAAGGCTCCGGCGATCTGGTGGATCAGGCGCGACCTGCGGCTGACCGACAACCCCGCGCTCACGGGCGCGCTCTCGGGCGGCGGGCCGGTGATCCCCGTATTCGTCCGCGACGGCGCGGTGGAGGGGCTGCGCACCGCGCCCGCGTGGCGGCTGGGCGAGGGGCTGGCCGCGCTCTCCCGCGCGCTCGAGGAAAAGGGCAGCCGCCTCGTGCTGCGCTCGGGCGATGCGCGCGAGGCCCTGCGCGCGGTCGCTGCCGAGACGGGCGCGCGCGCCATCCACTGGAACCGCCTCTACGACGCGCAGTCCGTCGAGCGCGACACGCGCGTGAAGGCCGCGCTGAAGGAGGACGGCCTCGCGCCCGAGAGCCACGGCGGGCACCTGCTGTTCGAGCCGTGGACGGTCGAGACCAAGTCGGGCGGCATGTATCGGGTCTACACGCCCATGTGGCGCGCGGTGAAGGATCGCGAGGTGCCCGCCCCCGACGCCGCGCCCGCCCGCCTGCCGTCGCCCGAGACCTGGCCCGCAAGCGAGACCCTCGCCGACTGGCGGCTCGGCGCGGGCATGCGGCGCGGGGCCGAGGTGGTGCGCCGCCACATCCTCGTGGGCGAGCGGGCCGCGCAGGGCCGGTTGGGGCACTTCATGGCCGAGATCGTGGACGGCTACGCCGAGAGCCGCGACCGCGTGGCCGAAGACGGCACCTCGCGCCTCTCGGCGCATCTCTCGCTGGGCGAGATCGGGCCGCGCACCTGCTGGCACGCCGGCACGGCCGCGCGCGACGAGGGCAAGCGCGGCGCCGAGACCTTCCTGCAGGAACTCGTCTGGCGCGAATTCGCCTACCACCTGCTCTATCACACGCCGCGGCTCGCCACCGGCAACTGGCGCGAGGAATGGGACGCTTTCCCCTGGAACGAAGACCGCACCGACGCGGTGATCGCCTGGCAGCGCGGGCGCACGGGGCTGGCGTTCGTCGACGCGGCGATGCGCGAGATGTATGTCACCGGCACCATGCACAACCGCGCCCGCATGATCGTGGCGAGCGTGCTCACCAAGCACCTGCTTACGCACTGGAAGATCGGCCTCGACTGGTTCGAGGAGCATCTGGTCGACTGGGACCCGGCCTCGAATGCCCTCGGCTGGCAGTGGTCGGCGGGCTCGGGGCCCGATGCCACGCCCTATTTCCGGGTGTTCAACCCGGTCACCCAGCTCGACAAGTTCGACCGGGACAGGGCCTATACGGGCCGCTGGATCGCCGAGGGCCAGGCACGGCCCGCGCCGGAGGCGCTCGACTATTTCGAGGCGATCCCGCCCGCCTGGGGCCTGTCGCCCGACGATCCCTACCCGGCCCCCGTGGTCGACGCGAGGGAGGGGCGCGCGCGGGCGCTCGCAGCCTACGAAAACCGCTCCTTCTGAGCGCTCGGGGCATCGCGGCGCGGCCCGGTCGGCGCCCCGTCCGCGGTGCAGGGGTTGACCACCCATCCGGAGGCGTCAATTAAATCCCGTTAACTCGAGGGGCAGGGCGCGGGGGCGCGCCTGCGGGGGACGGAGACGCACGACGCATGACCAACACGACGGTAAAGACGACGACCACGGGCGAGCGCGGCCTGCCCCGATACTTCGCGCCCGCCTTCGAACAGGCCCGGGCGATCCGCCACGGCCGGCTCGACGTGCGTCTGCCCGATGGCCGCGTGTTTCGCGTCGAGGGCGACAGGCCCGGCCCCGTCGCCGAGTTCGACGTGCACGAGCCCGACCTGTTCGCGCGTCTGATCCGCGAGGGCGACCTGGGCTTCTCCGACGCCTATCTCGAGGGCTGGTGGTCGACGCCCGACCTCATGGCGTTCATGGATTTCGTCCATAACGACAACGCGGCGGTGTACGACGGCTTTCCGGGGATGGGGCTGATTCGCGCCTACGAGCGGCTGCGCTTCTGGCTCCAGCGCAACCACAAGGCCCAGGCGAAGAAGAACATCGCCCACCACTACGACCTCGGCAACGACTTCTACGCGCTGTGGCTCGACGACACGATGACCTATTCCTCGGCGCTGTTCGAGACCGGGCAGGAAAGCCTCGAGAAGGCGCAGACCGCGAAATACGCCGCGATGGTCGACCGGATGGGCGTGGCGCCCGGCGACCACGTGCTCGAGATCGGCTGCGGCTGGGGCGGTTTCGCCGAATACGCCGCCGGCGAGCGGGGCCTCAGGGTGACGGGCCTGACGATCAGCCAGGCCCAGCACGATTACGCGGTGGAGCGTATCCGCAGGGCGGGGCTGGAGGATCGTGTCGACATCCGCCTTCAGGATTACCGCGACGTGTCGGGCGAGTTCGACGGGATCGCCTCCATCGAGATGTTCGAGGCGGTGGGCGAGAAGTACTGGCCCGTCTACTTCCGCACCCTGCGCGAGCGGCTGAAGCCCGGGCGGCAGGCCGTCCTGCAAATCATCACCGTGCAGGACGCGCGGTGGGAGAGCTACCGCAAGGGCGTCGACTTCATCCAGAAATACATCTTTCCCGGCGGGATGCTGCCTGCGCCCGGCGTGCTGCGCGCCGAGATCGGGCGCGCGGGCCTCGACTTCCGGTCCTCGGCCGAGTTCGGCCAGTCCTACGCGCAGACGCTGCGGCGCTGGCACGAGACGTTCCAGGAGCGATGGGACGAGATCGCGCGGCTCGGCTTCGACGCGCGCTTCCGCCGGATGTGGGAGTTCTATCTCTGCTCCTGTGCGGCCGCATTTTCGTCAAACATCTGTGATGTGACACAGGTCACGGTCGCCCGGCGCGCGTGAGCCCTCTCGCCGCGGGGCGGCCGGACCGATGCATGGATCCGCGCCCCGGAGGCAGAGAGATGCCCACCGCAACCCGCCTGTTCGCCTTCCTCGGCTTCGCTGCGATGGCGTTCTTCGCGACAGAGCTCTACAAGCCCCTGCTGCCCGAGGGCACGCGAATGGGCATGTTCACGCCGCTCAACATGCTGGTGGCCGGGATTGCCGGCTGGATGGTGATGGGCCGCCTCGCGGGCCACGGATGGCCGATGGCGCTGACCTCGGGCCTGCGGACGACGGCGATCGCGCTGTTCTACGTGCTGTTCATCTGGTCGGGGGTCGAGATGTTCGACCGGGCGACCGACATGCGCTACGACGGACCGGTCGAGGCGCTGCAGCAGATGGTGGCGCTGGCCATCGCCTATGTCCAGCTCGGGCTGACCGACCCGCAGGTGCCGGTGGCCGTCGTGGGCGGCGGCATCCTGGCCGGCTTCCTGGCGGAATGGGCCTCGCGGCAGGCGCAGCAGGCCGCCTGAGCGGCGGGCCCCGTCCGCTTGCGCCCGTAAGCTTGCGCCCCTGAGCTTGAGCCCCTGAACTGGCGCCTTTTAGCTTGCGCCCCTGAGCTTGCGCCCGTGAGGGCGGGCGGGCATGGGGGGCACGACCCCTCTCGATCAGGCCCGGCCATGACCACCACACCCGTCTTCCTGTTCGGCACGCTGCGCGATGCGACGCTGCGACGGGTCGTGCTGGGCGACGACGCGCCGGTCGTGCCGGCCGCGCTGCCCGGCTGGGCCGTCGCCCGCGTCGCGCGGGGCGACTGGCCGGTGCTCGCGCCCGCGCCCGAGGGGCGGGCCGCGGGCCTGCTCGCCGCGCTGGGGGCCGAGGCGCTGGCGCGGGCCGACTGGTACGAGGGCCTGTTCGGCTATGCCCGCGAGGCAGCGACGGTCGAGACGGCCGAGGGCCCGCGTGCCGCGCAGGTCTGGCGCCCCGTCGGTTGCGGCGCCGAGGCGCTGCCGCCTGCGGGCGGCGCGAGGCGCGCGTGGGATCTCGCCGACTGGCAGGCGCGACACGCGCCCCTCGCGCGCCTCGCCGCCGAGGAGGCGATGGCGCTGCGCGGCATGCGCCCCGCAGACGAGACGGCGCGGCGCTGGCCGGTGATCCGCGCCCGTGCGCAGGCCCGGCTCAACGCGTCCGACACGCCGCCCACCACCCTGCGCCGCCGCGCCGGGCCGGGCGACGTCGCGGTGGCGGAGCGGCGCACGCCCTATGCCGGCTTCTTCGCGGTCGAGGAATACGAACTGCGCCACGCCCGCTTCGCCGGCGGAATGTCGGAGCCCATGACGCGCGCCGCCTTCGTCTCGGCCGACGCGGTGACGGTGCTGCCCTACGACCCGGGGCGCGACCGGGTGATGGTGATCGAGCAGTTCCGCGCCGGCCCCTTCGCCCGCGGCGACGCGCAGCCCTGGTCGCTCGAGGCGATCGCCGGCCGGATCGACCCCGGCGAGACCCCGGAGGAGACCGCCCGCCGCGAGGCGCGCGAGGAGGCGGGTCTGGAGATCGGGCCGCTGATCCCGATCGGGCGCTACTATCCCTCGCCGGGCGCGAAATCGGAGTTCATCCATTCCTACATCGGCCTGGCCGAGCTGCCCGATTCGGCCGCCGGCCTGGGCGGGGTCGCGCACGAGCACGAGGACATCCGCGCCCATGTCGTCCCCTTCGACCGGCTGATGGCGCTGGTCGAGACCGGCGAGGCGGGCAACGCGCCGCTGATCCTGAGCGCGCTCGCCCTCGAGCGCAGGCGCGCGGCCCTGCGTGCGGGCTGAGGAACCCGGCCCCCGGTTCGCGGCTTGAGACCGGGGCGCGGCCCTGCCGCAACGGGGCTGAAGGGAGGCTTTCTTGGAGACGATGTCGCCGGTGCTTCTGGGCTTTCTCGGCAGCCTCGCCGCCGGGGCCATGACGGCCGTTGGCGCGGTGCCCGTCCTGTTCGGGCGCACGCCCTCGCGGGCCACGCGCGACCTGATGCTCGGCTTCGCGGCCGGGGTGATGCTGGCGGCGTCGTTCTTCTCGCTCATCCTGCCCGCGCTCGAGGCGGCCGCAGACCGCCACGGCGAAGGCGCGATGCCGGCGGCGATCGTCGTGGCGGCGCTGCTTGTGGGCATGGGCGCGGTGGCGGCGCTGAACGAGCTGCTGCCGCACGAGCATTTCGGCACCGGGCGCGAGGGGCCGGCGGCGGCCGAACTCAGGCGCATCTGGCTCTTCGTCTTCGCCATCACGATCCACAACCTGCCCGAGGGGCTGGCGGTGGGCGTGGGCTTTGCCGAGGGCCACGACAGCGGCCTGCCGCTCGCCGTCGGGATCGGGCTGCAGAACGCGCCCGAGGGCCTGGCCGTCGCGGTGGCGCTGCTGGGCGAGCGGTACGGGCGGGTGCGCGCCTTTGCCGTGGCGGGCGCGACGGGCCTCGTCGAGCCGCTCGGCGGCCTCGTCGGCGCCGGCGCCGTCTGGCTGTCGGAGGCGCTCCTGCCCTGGGGGCTGGCCTTCGCCGCGGGCGCGATGCTCTACGTCATCAGCCACGAGATCATCCCCGAGACGCACCGGCGCGGCCACCAGCGGCGGGCGACGGCGGGCCTGGCCGCGGGGCTCTCGATCATGCTCTTCCTCGACGTCGCGCTGGGCTGAGCCGGCCGCGACGCAACGCGGCGCATGCCCTTGTGCCCTTCGGGCGGGGTGGGGGCGCTGCCCCCGTCGCCTGCGGCGCCTCCCCCGGGATACTTGCAGCAAGAAGAAGGGGCGGGGGGCCGCGCTCGAGCGCGACCGCGGCACGGGCGGGAGGGGTGGAGCCTTGACCGGACGGTCGGTTTCGCCCACATGCGCGCTTCATGATCCCCGAGGACAGACTGGACGAGATCCTGAGCCGCTTCGAATATCTCGAGGCGCGCATGGCCGAGGCGGGCGACGGCGCCGAGATCGCCCGCCTGTCGCGGGACTATGCCGGGCTCAAGCCGGTGGTCGCCGCCATCGCCGAGTGGCGCGGGGCGAGGACGGCGCTGGCGGAGGCCGAGGCGCTGCTCGCCGACCCCGAAATGGCCGGTCTCGCCGCCGAGGAGAAGGCGGCGCTCGAGGCGCGGCTGCCGGAGCTGGAGAATGCGCTGAAGCTGGCGCTCGTTCCGAGGGACGAGGCCGATTCCCGCTCGGCGATGCTGGAGATCCGCCCCGGCACGGGCGGGGAGGAGGCCGCGCTCTTCGCGGGCGACCTTTTGCGGATGTACCAGCGCCACGCGGAAGCCAGGGGCTGGGGCTTCGAGGTGATCGAGGCGCAGGAGAGCGAGCTGGGCGGCATCCGCGAGGCGGTGGTCCGGGTGACGGGCGAGGGCGTCTTTGCGCGGCTCAAGTACGAATCGGGCGTCCACCGCGTGCAGCGCGTCCCCGAGACGGAGAGCGGGGGGCGCATCCACACCTCGGCCGCCACGGTCGCCGTGCTGCCCGAGGCCGGCGAGGTGGAGATCGACATCCCCGAAGGCGATCTGCGGATCGACACGATGCGGGCGTCGGGAGCGGGCGGGCAGCACGTCAACACCACGGACTCGGCGGTCCGGATCACGCACCTGCCCACGGGGATCGTCGTGAGCTCGTCGGAGAAGTCGCAGCACCAGAACCGCCGGCTCGCGCTTGCCGTGCTGCGCGCGCGGCTGTTCGACATGGAGCGGCGGCGCGCGGCCGAGGATCGGGCGGCCACGCGCAAGGCGCAGGTCGGCTCGGGCGACCGGTCGGAGCGCATCCGCACCTACAACTTCCCGCAGGGCCGGCTGACCGATCACCGGATCGGTCTGACGCTCTACCGTCTGGACCAGGTGATGGAGGGCGATCTAGACGAGGTGACAGATGCGCTCGCCGCCCACGATCAGGCCGAGAAACTGGCCGAGATCGAGGGGGCGGGCGCATGACGCTGGCCGAGGCGCTGCGCGCTGCGACCCGCCGGCTGGCCGGGGCGGGAATCGCGGGCGCGGGGCGCGACGCGCGGCGCCTGCTGGCCCATGCCGCGGGCCTCGCGCCCGAGCGGCTGACGCTGCACATGTCCGAGCCGCTGCCGCCCGGGGCCGGCGACAGGTTCGAGGCCGCGCTCGCGGCGCGCCTCGAGCGTCGGCCGGTGGCGCAGATCGTGGGCGCGCGGGCCTTCTGGGGGCGGGAGTTCGCGGTCACGCCCGACACGCTCGACCCGCGCCCCGAGACCGAGACCCTCGTCGCCGCCGCGCTCGAGGCGCCCTTCGCGCGGCTTCTCGACCTCGGCACCGGCACCGGCTGTCTTGCCGTCACTCTGCTCGCCGAGCGGGAGGCGGCGACGGGCACGGCGACCGACATCTCGCCCCGCGCGCTCTCCGTCGCGCGGGTCAACGCCGAGCGGCACGACGTGGCCGGGCGGCTCGACCTCGTCGAGGCCGACTGGGGCGCCGGGCTTGCCGGACGGTTCGACCTTGTCGTGTCGAACCCGCCTTACATCGCGGCGGCGGACATGGCGGGCCTTGCGCCCGAGGTGCGCTGCCACGAGCCATGGGGGGCGCTGACCGATGGCGCCGACGGGCTGACGGCCTACCGCCGGATCGCCGCAGCCGCGCCCGCGCTGATGGCGCCCGGTGGCCGGCTGATCGTCGAAACCGGGCCGGGTCAGGCGGCGGCCGTCGCGGAACTCTTTGCCGCCGCGGGCCTTGCCCTCACGGGGACTCGCGCCGATATGGATGGGAGGGAACGCGCGGTCACGGCACGCACCGCATGACATCTCTGTCGCGCGGTCGCCGCAGCGAGCAGCCGCGGGCTCGCCCCACGAGCATTTGGGCTTGCCAGCGGACCGATGACATGACAATCAGGGTCCGCGCATTTCGGAGCGGTTGGCCGCACGTCCTGCGCGTACGCCCGGAGAAGACGGATCCAGCGGCGAGAGGCGCGCCCTCTCAGTCGGGGGCTGGCAGGCCGCTCCCTGATCCACGATACCGCAACAAGGCGGACCAGTAACCACATGAGATCATCCAAGTCACGTTCGCGGTCGAAGTCGAACCGCTCGCGCTCGATGGGCAACATCCAGAACCGTGTGTTCGACTCCTCGGGGCCCGAGGGGAAGGTGCGCGGCACGCCCCAGCAGATCATCGACAAGTACACCCAGCTCGCCCGCGATGCGCAGCTTGCCAACGACCGTGTGGCAGCCGAGAACTTCCAGCAGCACGCCGAGCACTACACGCGGATGCTGGGCGAGGCGATGCGCGAGCTGGAGGCCCGGCGCGAGAGCCAGGATGGCGGCGGCGGCGGCCAGGCCAACGGTCAGCACCACGGGGGGCAGGCCGGTGGACAGGGTGGAGGCCATGCCGGGCCGGGTGGCGACCAGCAGGGCCACGCGCGCCAGGGTGGAGCCCAGCAGGACTCCGGCCAGCAGGGTGGGGGCCAGCAGAATGGGGGCCAACCGAGCGGTGGCCAACAGAACGGCGCCCGGCACGAGACGTCCGCCCGTGTCGAGGCCCAGACGCGGCACGAGGCTCAGACGCGGGACGAGGCGCAGCCGAATGACGATGATCGGCAGGGCCGGCGCGAGGAGAGCCTCTCCGACGCGGAGAAGGGCGATGCGACGCGCGAGGCCGGCGACGACGTCCGCGAAGCGGGGCGCTCCCGCCGGCGGCGCGGGGGAAGCCGCGTGGAGAAGGGCGAGGCCGGCTCCGACGTGATCGACCCCTCCGAAGAGGGGCAGAGCACGCTGGTCGAGACGCCCGAGAACACGCCCAAGCCCAAGCGCAGCCGCGCTCGCGCCAAGCCGCGCGGCAAGGCGGCCGGTGAGGGCGCCGGGGCGTCGGAGGGGGCCACCGACGCCGCCGGGGACAAGACCTCGGACAAGGGCACCGACGCGGGCGGCGATCCGGCCGGAGAGGGCGGATCGGACACGACGCAGGCGGCCGAATAGAGACCATGGCCCCGCAGGTCGGGGCTTCGCCGGGCCGGCCGGGTACGTGCCCGCTCTCGGGCCCGGATCCGTCGGTTGTCGCGGTCAGCCCCGCGCTGTTAGCGCGCGTGCGAGTGCCGCGAATTGCGCCACGCTCAGCCGCTCGGCCCGCTCGGTGGGTGCCACGCCCGCGTCGGCCAGCAGCGCCTCGGCATCGCCGAGGCCGCGCAGGGCGGCCCGCAGCATCTTGCGCCGCTGGTTGAAGGCCGCTGCCACGACCCGCTCCATCACGGCCGCGTCGGCCTCGGCCACCGGTCGCGCCCGCGGGCGGAGATGCACGACCGCCGAATGCACCTTGGGCGGCGGCGTGAAGGCCTCGGGCGGCAGCGTCAGGGCGATGCGCGCCTCGGTTCGCCACTGGGCCAGGACGGCGAGGCGGCCGTAGGCGCGGGTGCCGGGCGTCGCCACGATGCGGTCGGCCACCTCGCGCTGGAACATGAGCGTGAGCGACGCCCAGAAGGGCGGCCATGACGGCGGCGTGAGCCAGCGCACCAGAAGCTCGGTCCCCACGTAGTAGGGCAGGTTCGCCACGACGTGGATCGGCGGAGAGAGATGCGCGGTCGGGTCGACCTCGAGCGCGTCGCCCTCGATCACGCTCAGCCGCCCCGGCCACGCCGCGGCGATCTCGGCCAGCGCGGGCAGGCAGCGCGCATCCTTCTCCACGGCCAGCACGTGGCCTGCCCCCTCGGCCAGCAGGGCCCGCGTGAGCCCGCCCGGGCCGGGCCCGACCTCGAGCACCGAGGCCGCCGACAGATCGCCCGGAACGCGCGCGATGCGGGCCGTCAGGTTGAGATCGAGCAGGAAGTTCTGGCCCAGCGCCTTTCGCGCCCGCAGACCGTGCCGCGCGATGACCTCCCGGAGGGGCGGCAACCCGTCGATGGCGCTCATCCGACGGCCTTTCGTCGCCCCGCTCCGCCCACGCCCGCTCCGCCCGGGCCCACGCCCACGTCCGCTCCGCCTCCGCCCGCCGCGCCCCGGGCCGGCGCGGACCTCGCCTTGTGGCATCGGCCCGCCCGCCCCGGCGACCCCTCGCCTGCGCGCGCGCCGCCGGGCTCTGCCGGGCAAAGACCCGCTGCTTCTTCTTGCTTCAAGTATCCCGGGGGAGTCGGCCGCAGGGCCGACGGGGGCAGCGCCCCCCGCGACGCCTCCCGCCTCACGCCGCCCTCCTTGCATGGGCCATCCGCTCGGCCATGTGGAGCGCGGCGATCAGGCTCGTCGGATCGGCCCGGCCCTGGCCCGCGATGTCGAACGCCGTGCCGTGGTCGGGCGAGGTGCGCACGAAGGGCAGGCCGAGGGTCACGTTCACGCCGCCGGCGAAGTCGATCGTCTTGATCGGGATCAGCGCCTGGTCGTGGTACATGCACACGGCCGCATCGTAATGCGCCCGCGCCGCGGCGTGGAACATCGTGTCGGCCGAGAGCGGCCCCGACAGCACCAGCCCCTCGGCGCGCAACGCCTCGAGCACCGGCGTGATCGTCTCGATCTCCTCCCGCCCCATCGCGCCGCCCTCGCCGGCATGGGGGTTGAGGCCCGCCACCGCGATCCGCGGCACGGAGATGCCGAAGTCGCGCCGCAGACCCGCATGGGTCAGCCGGATGGTCTGCATCAGCACGTCGCGCGTGAGAAGATGCGGCACCTCGGCGAGCGGAACATGGATCGTCGCCGGCACCACGCGCAGGTGCTCGCAGGCGAGCATCATCACCACCCTGTCCACTCCGGCGAGGGCGGCGAGATACTCGGTGTGGCCGGGATAGGAGAAGCCCGCCCCCTCCTGCAGCGCCTTCTTGTGGATCGGCCCCGTCACCAGCCCCGCCACGGCCCCCTCCTGCGCCAGCCGCACCGCGCGGGCGATCACGGCGATCACCTCGGCGGCGTTCCCGGCCTCGGGGCGGCCGGGGGCGGCCGGCGCGGGGAAGGCATGGCGCAGGACGGGCAGGGCGGAGGCGGCGACGCGCGGCGCCTCTGACGGGTGCGTCACCTCGCGCACGGGCGTTCCGCGCGGCAGGTGGGCGGGGTCGCCGATCCAGACGAAGGGCAGGCGGGCGCCGAGCGTCTCCCATGCGCGGGCGGCGATCTCGGGGCCGATCCCGGCCGGCTCGCCGCAGGTCAGCGCGAGCGGCTTCGCCGCCGGGGCGCTGCCGGCCTGCGCCGGGGGGCGCGGCGCCCCGCTCACGGCTCGCGGACGATCGCGTCGGCGCGCAGCTCGGCAAGGAAGCCGTCGGCATAGGCCGAAAGGCGGCGATCGATCAGCTGGCGGCGCACGGCGGCGCGGTCGACCTCTTCCTCGCGGATCTCGGTACGCCCGCACAGCATCAGGAACACCAGCGTCCCGCCCTCGGCATAGGTGGCCGTCTCGCCCTCGTCGAGCTTGGCCAGTTCCAGCGCCTCGCGCGACGGGACGTCGCCCTGCGCGCGGGTCTCGATCGTCAGTCGCTCGGCCGGCTGGCCCTGGTTGACGCCGTAGAGATCGTCGCAGGTGTCGACACGCGCCGCGACGCTGGCGGCCTCCTGCAGCGCGGCCTCGCTCGCGCCGCCCGGGATCAGGTAGCGTGCGTATTCGAGGCTGACATTCTCGGCCTCGGCCACGCCGGTCTCGCGGAGGTCGCGCAGGAGGAACACCGCCACAGCCCCGCCAAGCGACACCGGGTCGGAGACCTCGCCGGGCGCGAGTGTCAGGATCTGCGCGCGCAGCTCGGGCGGCAGGTTGCCCACGTCGACCGCGTTCGACACGCGCCCCCCTGCCGTGCGGGTCGGCGCGGCCGAGAACTGGCGCGCGGCGGCGGCAAAGGCCCCCTCGCCGCGGACATTGGCGGAGATGTCGGCGGCGATGCGCTCGGCCCGCGCCTGCTCGTCGGGATTGCGGGCGGGAATGATGATCTCCGAGATGAGCGCCTCGGCCCCGCCCCGGCGCGAGGTGAGGGCGAGGGCGCGGTCGATCTCGGCCTCGGTCACCTGCGCACGGGCGCCGAAGCGCGCCCGCACCACCTGCCGCCAGGCGACGCCCGCGCGCACGAAGTCGCGAAAGCTCTCTTCGGCCACGCCGGCCTGGCCGATCCGGGCGATGAACTCCTCGGTGGTCAGGTCGACCCGCCCGGCGAATTCCGCCATCCCCGCCTCGACCTCCTCGGGGGCGGGGGCGATGCCGAGCCGCTCGGCGGCGGCGAGCTGGAGGCGCTCGTCGACGAGCGCCTCCCGGGCGGCCTCCTGCGGGTTGCCCGGCGAGCGGAACAGCGTCAGCAGCAGGGCGCGCTGGTCGATTTCCCATTGCGTCACGACGCGGTCGTTGACCTCGACCACCGGGCGGAAGGGGTTCGACTGCGCCGCCGCCGGCCCGGCGACAGGGACGGGGGCGAGTGCCGCCGCGACGAGCGCGGCCGAAAGGGCTGCGGCGCGGGAGCGGATCACGGAGAAGAGCCGGAGGCCCATGAGTCACCTCGTCGGTCGGGGGCGCCGTCCGGCGCGCATCCTGCGCCCTGTGTAGGCGAGGCGGTCGGCGGTGCCAAGCCGTCGCCGCCCGTCCGGCGCGCAGGTTTGACGACGAGACCACGGCGGGGCTGCGGCCCGGACGCCCCTCACCGCAGGCACGAGCGGTTGCGGGGGCGAGGGCCGTCGGAGGTGCCGCCGAAGCCCGCGAGCTCGATGCCGAAGTCGATCGAGGTCGAGGGGTCGTCCTGGTCGGGCTCGGTGTAGCGCTGACGCAGGCCGACATCGACGGTGACGCAGTTGGCGCGGTATTCCACGCCGAAGGTCGCGTCGGCGGCGCGGTCGCGGGCGAGGTCGTAGGCGATGTCGGCCGAGGCGCTCCAGCGGTCGTTCCAGCGCAGCGCCCCGTCGACGCGCCACTGGTTGACCGCCTCGGGCCGGGCCTCGGCGGGCGCGGCCTCGAGCCAGGTATAGCTGCCGGCGAAGTCGAGCCGCTCGCCCGCCCAGCCGAACTGCGCCTCGATCAGCTCGGCCTCGAGGTCGTCGTCGACAAGGGCGCGGCCGTCGACGCGAAAGCCCTGCGCCAGATCGAGCCGGGCGGCCAGCAGCCAGTCGGAGCGCGCGCCGTCGAGCGCGTCGAACCGGGCGAACTGCCCCTCGTCGTCGGCGCGCAGCACCCGGCCTGCGGCGAGGCCGAGCGACCAGCCGCCGGGGTCGTGCCGGGTGTAGGAGAGGCCGAGATTGGCGCGCAGCCCCGCCTCGAGCCGGTCGCCCGCGGGGAAGCGCGAGAAGGAGAAGAGGTTGCCCTCGTCGAGCGCGACCTGCCCGCTCTCTTCGGCGGGGCGGTCGGTCAGCGCCTCCTCGCCCGTCCAGACGATCTGCGCTACGGGCTCGATCACGTGGGACGCGCCGCTGCCCTGCTTGACCCACGGCCAGCGCAACTCCACCGCGGCGGCCGGGATCACCCGTGTCTGCGTGTCCCGGTTGTCGCTGTCGTCGCCGTAGGCGTCGGCCTGGGCGAGCAGGCGCGTCTCGGCGGCGAACAGCAGCCCCCCCGGCAGCACCGCGTCGCCGCGCCAGCCCAGCTCGGCCTCGATCCGGCCGACGTCGCGGCCCAGCACGTCTTCGGACGAGGGGCGCTCGTGGCCGTGCGCGGCGAGCCGCAGGCTGCCGGTGCCGCCGGCGAGATCGAACCGGCGGGTGACCGAGAGATCGCCGATCAGCGACGGGCGCCGCTCGTTGCCGACATCGGCGCCGGGGACGTAGAAATGAAGGCCCTCCGCCTCGAACAGGTAGTCGTGCTCGGCCTTCACCAGCCGCAGCGAGCTGTCGAGCCTGCGCTTGCCGTAAAAGCCGTAATCGTCGAGGTAGTCGGCGTCCGAGGCGTATTCGACATCGAAGGTCAGCCGATAGCCGCGGGGCAGCGAGAAGGCCCCGCGACCGAACAGGTAGCCGCGCACTTCGTCGGGCACGATGTCGTCGCGCGAGATGGCGCCGTCGAATTGCAGCGTCCCGGTGCGGAACGCCTGCCGGTAGCGCCCCTCCACCGTCAGCGACCGGGCCGAGACGTAGGGCGCGAGGGTCAGGTCGCGGCTGGGCGAAAGGGCAATGAAATAGGGCGCCTTGATGCCGAAGCCCAGCTCGTCGGTGCGCACGAAACGCGGTGCCAGAAAGCCTGTCGCGCGCTCGAGGGTCGGATCGGGCAGGCGCAGCTGCGGCAAGTAGAGCACCGGCACGCCGTAGAGCTCGAAGCGCGCATTCTCGAAGTAGAGCTGCTTCTCCTGCGTGTCGTGCACGATCCGGCTGGCGCGGATCTGCCAGAGCGGCACCGGGTTGGCCGCGCAGACCTCGCAGGACGAGGCGACCACCTTGGAGAGCTGGGTATAGCGCCCCTCCACCCGGTTGATCTCGGCCGCGGCGAGCTGGAGCTGGCGGTCGAGCACGAGGCGGGCCGAGCGCAGCAGGCCGTCGCGCAGATCGGGCGAGAGCTCGGCCGCGTCGGCCAGCAGAAGCGCCTCGCCCGCGCCCTGCGCGATCGTGATCGGCCCCTCGACCGACAGCGCGCCGGTCGCCCCGTCATACACGATGCGGCTCGCGGTCAGGCGCGTCTCGCCCTGCAGGGCCTCGACGTCGCCGCTGGCGATCAGGCGTCCCGCGGCGTCGATCTCCACCCGGTCGGCGAGCAGGGTGGCGGGTTCCGCCCCCTCCCCGTCGGGCGCGTCCTGCGCGGCGGCCGGCGCCGCGGCGAGGGCCGCCGCCAGAGCGGCGGCGCGCAGGAGTGCGCCCGCGCTCATCCGTCCTCCAGATGCAGCAGCAGCCCGAGCGACAGCAGGATCGCCGCCACGGGCGGAGACCAGGCCGCCAACGCCACCGGGATCTGGCCGTTCTCGCCGAGGATCTGGGCGAAGTTGCGGATGAAATAGATGCCGAAGCCCATGGCGAGCGCCAGCATCACCATCTGCCCCGTTCGCCCGAAGCGGGTGTGGCGCATGGTAAAGCCCGCGCCGATCATCACCATGCCGGCGAGGAACAGCGGCAGCGCCAGCTCCATCTGGAACCACACGCGGTGAAGGCGCGCGGAAAAGCCCGCCTGGGTCAGGCTGTCGATATGGGCCGGCAGCTCCCAGATCGGCACCGAGGCGGGCGTGCCGAAGCTGTCGCGGATCTGGTCCGGCGTGAGCGTGGTAGGCACGGTGAGTTGCGCGACGGTCGTGGCGTTCGACTCGGGGTTGAGCTGGTCGAGCGGCCAGACCTTGGCGTCCGTCAGATGCCACTGTCCGGGCGAGAGCGAGGCCGAGTGCGCCTCGATCCGCCGGACGGCGCCGAGTGCGCTGCCGTCGCCCGGCGGCGCGAATTCGAGAAAGGTGACGCCGAAAAGGGTCGTGCCGTCGGCATTAGCGCGGCTGGCGCGGATCACGGTCTGCCCGCTCTCGCCGCCCTGCCGCAACCACAGCCCCTCCGCGCTGATCGACAGCACCGAGCCGCCCTCCGACGAGACCTCGGCCGCCCGCGCCTCGTAACGGGCCAGCGTCGCGGCGACGATGGGGTTGAGGATCGCCACCCCCGCCGCGCCGATCAGGAGCGCCACCGCCACCGGCGCGGCGAGCGCCCGCAGGGCCGAGCGCCCGGCGGCGCGGGTGACGACCAGCTCGGAGGTGCGCGCGAAGTTGAGGAACAGCGCGATGGTGGCGAGGATCGCGAGCAGCGGGAAAATGCGGTAGAGCGCCTGCGGCATCGACAGCAGCGCCAGCTCCATGGCGCCTGCGAGCGCGATCTCGGAGGCGTCGAAGCGGCGGAGCTGCTCGACCATGTCGAGCAGCGTGATGACGACGCCGAGGACGAAGGCGATGCCCGCGAACGCCTTCAGGTATTTCCACGCGAAATAGAGATGCAGCCTCATGCCCTCGCCCCCGCTGCCGGTTCGCTCCCGGGCTCGGGCGGCGGCGGACGCAGCCGCACCGGCGGGTGCGCGGCGAGCAACAGCATGGTCAGCGCCGCCGCGAGCCCCCCTAGGAACGGCGCGTAGATCAGCGGCCACAGGTCGGTGTCGCGGCGCGCGGCGTCGGCGACCGCGTTCTCGCCCACCTGCACGAGGATGATGACGCCCACCGCCAGCCCGATCTGCTTCCAGACGCCGAAGCGCGAATAGCCCCCGAGCCGCAGGGCGGCGAAGCCCACGAGCGCGGCGATGAGCGGGGTGAAGGGCTGCACGACGCGCAGATGGGCCTCGTAGAGAAAGTCGCCCACCTCGTCGCCCGTCTCCGCCAGCGCCTGCGCGGACGGCGCGAACAGCACGTGGGTGGGGTATTCGCGCACGTCGCGCCTGCCGCGCCCGGCATCCCCCGCGAGGTCGGCCACGTCGTAGGAAAAGCTGTCGAAGACCGTGGTCGAGAGACGCTGCGCGCTCACCTCGTAGGTCTGTGCCGAGCCGTCGAGCATCAGCAGCGTCGGCTGCCCGCTCTCGCCCTCGCGGACGATGTAGCCCTCGGCGGCCATGTAGGTCGTCCGCGTGCCCGGATCGCGGGCATCGGACAGGAACACGCCCTGCAGCACGCCCTGCGGCGTGATCTCCCGGATGTAGAAGGTCACGCCGCCCGTCGGGTGCAGGAAGCGCCCCTCGCTGAGGATGCGGGCGGTCACGTTGGCCTCGATCTCGGCCTCGCGCTCGGCCAGCGCGATGCGGCTCTGCGGCACGAGCACATGCACCAGCACGCCCATGAGCGCCGAGGCGATCAGCCCGAAGGCAACGACGGGCCGGGCGAGGCGCCAGGGCGACAGGCCGCTCGCCTGCGCGACGACGAGCTCGCTCTCCACCGTGAGGCGGTTGACGGCATAGACCGTGGCGACGAAGGCCGCGATGGGCAGCACCATGCGGATGACATTGGGCAGCGTCAGCAGCGACAGCGCCAGGAACGTGCCGGCCGACTGCCCGTCGGCGATGAGCTGGTCGAACAGGATCACCGCCCGGTTGATCCAGTAGATCGACACGAGGATCAGGGCGAAGAACCCGAACAGCAGCAGAAGCTGCGAAAGAACGTAACGGTCGAACCGCTTCACCGGCCCCTGTCCCCCGTGTCGGCGCCCCGGACGGGCGCGGCGTGCCGGGGGCGGCAGCCCGCGGCCCGTGCGCCGAGCCTAGCCGAAACCCGCCGGGGGCGGAAAGGGTCGGGGTGCGAAAGGGTGGCGAAATGCGGTGCTGGCGGCGGCCCGCGGCCCGGGCTAGTCATGGGACAAACCACGCCGGAGGAGGCCCCGTGACCGATCTGCCCGACTGCCCCGTGACCGCTCTCGACCTCGATGCCATCGCCGAGGCCGAGGGCCGTGTCGTCGTGTTCGCCGAAGGGCCCGACCGGCTCGACCGGGCGGCGCGGCGGGTCAACCGGCTGACGAAGGG
This sequence comes from Rhodovulum sp. 12E13, assembly GCF_003340565.1. GTDB lineage: Bacteria > Pseudomonadota > Alphaproteobacteria > Rhodobacterales > Rhodobacteraceae > HLUCCA09. The sequence continues at coordinate 167,874 of NZ_QPLK01000006.1, forward strand.
GGCGCTGGCGCGGCTGCTCGAAAGCGACGGCTGGGGCAAGGCCAAGCCGGGCGAGGCGCAGAGCATGGCCTTCCCCGTCGGGCTCGCGGCCGAATCGCTCGTCGTCGTCAAGCTGCCGCGCAAGGCCGATGCGCTGACCGCCCGCCGCGCGGGGGCCGCCATCGCCCGGGCGGTCGGGGCGCGGCCCGCCCTGGTGCTCGCGGGCGCCATCGCCGCGGCCGAGCAGGTGGCGCTGGGAGCGATGCTGCGCGCCTACGCCTTCCGCGACTGCAAGAGCGCCGGCGAGGACGATGACGACGACGCACCCGGCCCCTTCACCTTCGCCGTGCCGAAGCCGGAGGCGCTCGCCGAGCGGGTGCTCGCGATGCGCCCGCTCGCCGAGGGGGTGGCCTTTACCCGCGATCTGGTGAATCTGCCCGCCAACATCCTCACCACCACCACCTTCGCCGACCGCCTGATGGCGCTGACCGCGCTCGGCGTCGAGGTCGAGGTGCTGGAGGAGGCCGACCTGCGCCGCGAGGGGATGGAGATGATGCTCGCCGTGGGCGAGGGCTCCGACAGCCCCTCCAAGATGGTGGTGATGCGCTGGAACGGCGGCGAGGCGGGCGCGGCGCCCCTGGCGCTGGTCGGAAAGGGCGTGGTGTTCGACACGGGCGGCATCTCGATCAAGCCCGCCGGCGGCATGGAAGACATGACCATGGACATGGGCGGCGCCGGGGTCGTCGCCGGCACCATGCAGGCGCTCGCCGCGCGGGGCGCGAAGGCCAACGTGGTGGGCCTCGTCGGCCTGGTCGAGAACATGCCCTCGGGACGGGCGCAGCGGCCGGGCGACGTGGTGACCTCGATGAAGGGCGATACCGTCGAGGTGATCAACACCGATGCCGAGGGCCGGCTCGTGCTGGGCGACGTTATGTGGTACGCGCATGAGCGGTTCGCCCCCGCCGCGATGGTCGACCTCGCCACGCTCACGGGCGCGATGCTGGTGGCGCTCGGGCATGACCGGGCGGGCGTCTTTTCCAACGACGACACCTTTGCCGGCGCCTTCCTCGCGGCGGCCGAGGCCGAGGGCGAGGGCGCCTGGCGGATGCCGCTCGGCCCCTCCTACGCCAAGCTGCTCAAGAGCCAGATCGCCGACGTCAAGAACGTGGGCGGGCGCTGGGCGGGCTCGATCACGGCGGCCGAGTTCCTGCATCGCTTCGTGAAGGAGGGATGCCCCTGGATCCACATCGACATCGCCGGCGTGACCAAGCCCGCCTCGGAGCCCGATCTCGCGCCCAAGGGCGCCTCGGGCTGGGGGGTGCTGGCGCTCGACCGGCTGGTGCGCGACCGGTTCGAGGGATAGTGGCGGCAACGGCGCAGGGGGCCGCATGGGCGACGTGCTGTTCTACCACCTCACCCGCAGCGGGCTGCCCGCCGCCCTGGGGATGCTGCTGGAAAAGTCGCTCGCCCGGGGCTGGCGCGTCGCCGTGCGGGGGACCGATCGTGCGCGGCTGGGCCAGCTTGACCAGGCGCTGTGGCTCGGCCCCGAGGAGCGGTTCCTGCCGCACGGCCTTGCCGGGGGCGCGCACGACGCGCGCCAGCCGGTGCTGCTGACCGACGCCGCCGATGCGCCCAACGCGCCCGACTGCCTGATGGCGGTCGACGGCGCCGAGGTCGGCCCGGAGGAGGTGGCGCGCTTCGCCCGCGTCTGCATCCTGTTCGACGGGGCCGATGGCGGGCAGCTCGCCCACGCCCGGGGCCAGTGGAAGACGCTGACCGCCGCGGGTGCCGACGCGCAATACTGGTCGGAGGAATCGGGGCGGTGGGAGATGAAGGCGCGCTCGGGTGGCTGATCGCCGCCGGCCCGCCGAGCGCCGCCGCCCCGCGACGCTGCCCCGCCCCGCGACGCCCCTGCCCGGCACCGCTCCCTTTCGCTGGCGACGCCGCGCCGCGCAGCGCTATTCTGCCGGCCGAGAGGAGAAGAGATGCCGAGCCCCGTCCCCTCCGCAGCCGCGCCCCGGCGCCCACCCCGCCGGGGCGCGGCCATCGCGCTGGCGCTGCTGGCGCTGATGGCCGCGCCCTTCGCCCGCCACGCGGCGGAACTGGGCTGGGCGGGGCTCACGCGAGACCTGTGGCCCGAGAGCCGGTTCGACCCGCCGGGCGTGGCGGTCTCGGCCGCGATCTTCCTGCACATGGCCACGGGCGCGGCGATCACCGTGCTCGCGCCGCTGCAACTCGTGCCCCAGATCCGGGCGCGGGCGCCGGCCCTGCATCGCCTTGCCGGGCGCATCGTCGTCTGCCTGTCGCTCGTGACCGCTGCCGCGGGCCTCGCCTGGATCGGGGCGCGCGGCACGATCGGCGGGCCGGAGATGAGCGTGGCCTTCGCCCTCTACGGCGCGCTTCTGGCCCTTGCCGCCGCGCAGACCTGGCGCTTCGCTCGTGCGGGGGCCTATGCGCGGCACCGGACCTGGGCGCTGCGTCTGGTCGTTCTGGCGATCGCCTCCTGGCTTTACCGGGTGCAGTACGGCATCTGGTATGCGGCGACCGGGGGCATCGCCTCGACGCCCGATTTCACCGACGTCTTCGATCGGGTGCAGGTCTGGGCCTTCTTCCTGCCGTGGCTCGCGCTGCTGGAGCTGTGGCTGTGGCACGAGAGGCGGCGCGGCGGGCGTGCCGCCCGCGCCTAGCCGGCAGTCGCGGCGCGATCCTGCGCCTGCGCCTGCGCCTGCGCCGCGGCGAATCGGGCGATACGGTCGAGCGCCTCCCCGAGCACGTCGTCGGGAGCGGTGAGCGCGATCCGCACGTGCCCAGCCGCCGCCCGGCCGAAGCTCTCGCCCGGCATCACCGCGATCCGCTTTGCCGCGAGCAGCGCCTCGGCAAAGGCAGTGCCGGACAGGCCCGTGCGGCGGATGTCGACGAGGGCGTACATCGCGCCCTGGATCGGGAGCAGGCGCAGGGCCGGGCAGGGGCCGAGCGCCGCCTGCACCAGCGCCCGCCGCCGCCGGAACGGCGCGGCGATGCGCGCCTCGAGCGCGTCGCCGCCCTCGGTCAGCGCCCAGAGCGCGGCCTGCTGGATGTAGCCGGGCACGCCGTAGGTGGTATGCGTGGCGAGATCGGCCATCGCGGCGACGGCCGCCTCCGGCCCCACGACCCAGCCGATGCGGCTGCCGGTCATGGCGTGAGACTTCGACATCGAACCGACGACGAGCGTGCGCCCGGCCATGCCGGGCAGGGCGCGCGGCGAGAGGTGCTCTCCCTCCCAGACCTGCGTCTCGTAGACCTCGTCCGAGATCAGCCACAGCCCCGCCTCGGCGCAGGCCGCCGCGATCCCCTCGATCGTGGCGCGGGGCCAGACCTGGCCGGTCGGGTTGCCCGGCGAGTTGACGAGCAGGCTGCCGGCACCCTCCACCCGGGCCGCTTCCACGATGCGGGCGGGGTCGGGGGCGAAGCCGGCCTCGGCCCGCCCGGCGAGCGTCACGGCGCGGCCGCCCGCGGCGCGCACCGTGCCGGGATAGGTCGCATAGAAGGGGTCGACGATCAGCCCCGCCTGCCCGGGGCCGAGGGCCGCGAGATGGGCCGCGAACAGGCCGGCCTGGCCGCCGGGCACGATCAGCACGTTGTCGCGCCCCGTGGCCGTGCCGCTGCGCCGCGCCACCCGCGCGGCCACTGCCTCGCGCAGCCCGGGCAGGCCCGCGACGGGGGCGTAGCCCGTGGCACCCGCGCGCGCGGCCCGGTCCATCGCGTCGAGAATGGCGGGGTCGGTGCGCGCGTCGGGCTCGCCCACCGTGAGCGGCACGACCGCCTCGCCCGCCGCGGCCAGCGCCTGCGCGCGGTAGTGAACGTGCCAGCCGTCGTCGCCTCCTGGCAGGAGGTGGGCCAGTCTGCGCGAGATCTGCATGCGCCGCAGAGGGCACGGGCGGTGCGCGCTGTCAATCGTGCGGGGCGCCCCGCCCCGGCGGCGCGCGGGCGGAGACCGGCCGCCTTTGCGTATTTGGAACAGAAAGAAGCCGCCAGGCGCGCGCCGCGCGGCCGGGAGGCGCGAGACCGCGGAGCGCCGGATCGCGCGGGGCCAGCCGGCGGCGCGGGCGGGCGTGCTTCCGGGCTTGGCGCGGCACCCGATTCGGGATATGCCGCGCCGCATGACGGCGCCCAGCTGCATCATCTTTTGCATTACCGGCTGACAGCGTCAGGCGGGCCGGCCCTCGTATCCCTTCGTCGAGACCCTGACCCGCCGCGGCGCCCGCGAGGACGCGACACGCGAGGATGCGACACGCGAGGAGGACAGGCATGGCCGAGATCCGGCTGAGAGACAGCAGGACCCGCCGCGAGGTGCCGCTGGAGCCGACCGTGGTGCCGGGGAAGGTGAGCCTCTACGTCTGCGGACCGACCGTCTACGACCGGGCGCATCTGGGCAACGCGCGGCCCGCCATCGTCTTCGACGTTCTGTTCCGCCTGCTGCGGCATGTCTACGGCGAGCATGCCGTCACCTATGTCCGCAACATCACCGACGTCGACGACAAGATCAACGCGCGCGCCGCCGAGACGGGCCGCCCCATCGCCGACATCACCGCGGAGACGACGCGCTGGTTCCACGAGGACATGGCCGCGCTCGGCGTCCTGCCGCCCACCCACGAGCCGCGCGCAACGGCCTACATCGCGCAGATGGTGGCCATGATCGAGCGGCTGGTCGCGCGCGGCCACGCCTACGCGGCCGACGGGCACGTGCTGTTCTCGGTGGAGAGCTTTTCCGATTACGGCGCCTTGTCGGGCCGCTCGGTCGACGACATGATCGCGGGCGCGCGGGTCGAGGTGGCGCCCTACAAGCGCGACCCGATGGATTTCGTGCTGTGGAAGCCCTCCGCCGAGGGCGAGCCGGGCTGGGAGAGCCCCTGGGGCCGCGGCCGGCCCGGCTGGCACATCGAGTGCTCGGCGATGTCGCACGCGCTGCTGGGCGAGACCTTCGACATCCATGGCGGCGGCAACGACCTGATGTTCCCGCACCACGAGAACGAACTGGCGCAATCGGCCTGCGCGCATCCCGGGGGCGGCTTCGCCCGGATCTGGATGCACAACGAGATGCTGCAGGTCGAGGGCAAGAAGATGTCGAAGTCGCTCGGCAACTTCTTCACGGTGCGCGACCTGCTCGACCGGGGCATTCCCGGCGAGGTGATCCGGTTCGTGTTCCTGTCGACGCATTACCGCAAGCCGATGGACTGGACCGACGACAAGGCGAAGCATGCTGAGGCGACGCTGCGGAAATGGCGGGCCCTGACCGGGGGCGTGCCTCCGGGCGACGTGCACCCGGAGGTGGAGCGGGCGCTGGCCGACGACCTGAACACGCCCCGGGCGCTGGCGGAGCTGCACCGGCTGGCGAACGAGGGCGACAGCACGGCGCTGCGCGCCTCCGCGGAGGTCATGGGCCTGCTCACCGACGACCTGGGCGGCTGGACCGCGGCGGGCCCGGCCAGCGGGGCCGACATGACCTGCCTCGTCGAGCTGAAGGATCAGCTCGGCGCGGCGCGCGAGGCGGCGAAGGCGAGCGGGGATTTCACCGAGGTCGACCGGCTGAAGGCCGCGCTGAAGGCGGCGGGCGTCGAGGTGCGCATGTCGAAGGAGGGGATCGACCTGGTGCCCGGCGTCGATTTCGACGGCGAGCGGCTGCGGGCGCTCGCCGCCGAGCCGGAGGCCGGGCGGTGACCCTCGCGGCGCGCCGGCGGAGAGGGCAGGAGTGGGGGCCAGCCCCCACGCCCCCGGAGTATTTCGGCCAGGATGATGGGGCGAGGGCAGGGCATGGTCGGTGATCCAGGTGCAGGCGTGGACGGCGCGCGGGAGCGGCTGTGGCTCTACGACACGACGCTGCGGGACGGGCAGCAGACGCAGGGGGTGCAGTTCTCGCTCGACGAGAAGCGGCGCATCGCCGAGCTGCTCGACGGGCTGGGGGTGGATTATGTCGAGGGCGGCTGGCCGGGGGCCAACCCGACCGACAGCGCCTTCTTCGAGGCGGCGCCGCGCCTGGGCCGGGCGCGGCTCGCGGCCTTCGGGATGACGAAGCGCGCGGGGCGCTCGGCCGAGAACGACGGGGTGCTGGCAGGTGTGGTCAATGCCGGGACGGGGACGGTCTGCCTCGTGGGCAAGGCGCATCCCTTCCATGTCGAGAGGGCGCTGGGGATCACCGGGGAGGAGAACCTCGCGAACATCCGCGCCTCGGTGGCGCACCTCGTCGCGCTGGGGCGTGAGGCGATCTTCGACGCCGAGCACTTCTTCGACGGCTACGCGGCCGATCCCGCTTACGCGATGGACTGTCTGCGGGCGGCGCTGGAGGCGGGCGCGCGCTGGGTGGTGCTGTGCGACACCAACGGGGGGCGGCTGCCCGACGAGGTGGGGCGCGTGGTGGCCGAGGTGATCGCCGCCGGCGTGCCGGGGGAGCGGCTCGGCATCCACACCCACGACGACACCGGCACGGCGGTGGCGGGCACCCTCGCGGCGGTGGCGGCGGGCGCGCGGCAGGTGCAGGGCACCCTGAACGGTCTCGGCGAGCGCTGCGGCAATGCCAACCTCACCACGCTGCTCCCCACGCTGCTCCTGAAGGAGCCCTGGGCGAGCCGGTTCGAGACGGGGGTGAGCCGGGAGGCGCTGGCGAAGCTCACGCGGGTGTCGCGGCTCCTCGACGACATCCTCAACCGGGTGCCGGTGAAGAGCGCGCCCTATGTCGGCGCTTCGGCCTTCGCGCACAAGGCGGGGCTGCACGCCTCGGCGGTCGTCAAGGACCCGGCGACCTACGAGCATGTCGACCCCGCGCTCGTGGGCAACGTGCGCGTCGTGCCGATGTCGAACCAGGCCGGGCAGTCGAACCTGCGGGCCCGGCTGGCCGAGGCGGGCATAGAGGTGGAGCGCGACGACCCGGCGCTGCCGCGGCTGCTGGAGACGGTGAAGGAGCGCGAGGCCGAGGGCTATGCCTACGACACCGCGCAGGCGAGCTTCGAGGTGCTGGCGCGGCGCGAATTGGCGCTGATGCCCGACTTCTTCGAGGTCAAGCGCTACCGGGTGACGGTGGAACGGCGCAAGAACAAGCGGGATCGCATGGTGTCGCTGTCGGAGGCCGTGGTCGTGGTGAAGGTGGGCGGCGAGAAGAAGCTATCGGTCAGCGAGTCGATGGACGACACGGGGCGGGACAGGGGACCGGTCAACGCGCTCGCGCGCGCGCTCGCAAAGGATCTCGGCCCCTACCAGCCCTTCATCGAGGACATCCGGCTCGTCGACTTCAAGGTGCGGATCACCGATGGCGGCACGGACGCTGTGACCCGCGTGCTTGTCGACAGCGAGGACGCGCAGGGGCGTCGCTGGCAGACGGTGGGGGTGTCGGCCAACATCGTCGACGCGTCCTTCGAGGCGCTGACCGACGCGATCCGCTGGAAGCTGGTGCGCGACGGAGCGGCCGAGCGCGTCGCCGTGGCGGCGCGGTGAGCGCCGGCCGGGGCGCTGGGGGGGCAGGCTCCGGCGGGGTGGATTTCGACCCCGAGGGCGTCGCCGCCTGCGCGCAGATCGTGGCGCGGGGCGATCCCGACCGGTTTCGCGCGACGATGGCGGCGCCGGTGCCGGCACGGGCGCTGCTGTTTCCGCTCTACGCCTTCAACCTCGAGGTGGCGCGCGCGCCCTTCGTCAGCGCCGAGCCGATGATCGGCGAGATGCGGCTGCAATGGTGGCGTGACGTGGTGGCGGAGATCGGCGCGGGCGCCCCGCCACGGGCGCACGAGGTGGCCGGGCCGCTGGCGTCGGTGGCGGCGCAGGGGCGGCTGCAGCTGGAGACGCTCGACCGGCTGGTCGCGGCGCACCGGGTGCATCTCGATGCGAGCGGGTTCGAGGACGCGGGCCATGTCGAGGAGTTCCTCGATGCGACCGGGGCCGGGCTGACATGGGCGGCGGCCCGCCTGCTCGGAGCGCAGCCCGGGCTCGAGCCACGGGTGCGCGCAGCGGGCTGGGCAGCGGGGCTGGCCGCCTACCTGCGCGCGATCCCGGACCTCGAGGCGCGCGGAAAGCACCCCCTGCCCGATGGCCGGCCGGAGGCGGTGCGCGGATGGGCGCACGAGGGGCTTGCGCGCCTGCGTGCGGCGCGGGGGACGGTGCCGCAGGCGGTGCGGCCGGCACTGCTCGCCGGGTGGCGGACGGAGGCGACGCTCAGGCGCGCGGTGGCCGATCCGGGCCGAGTCGCGCGGGGCGAACTCGCCGAGAGCGAGTTTGCCCGCCGCGCGGGGCTGCTGCGGCGGGTCCTGCTGGGCGGCTGGTGAGCCGGCAAATTCCTTCGAGAAGGAATTTGCAAAAGCCTTGGCAAGGCTTTTGCGGCGCGCCGGGCGGGGGCCGTCTCCGGATGGGTCAGGCGTCGCGGGGGCGGAGCGACAGCCAGATGAGCGCACCGCCCGCCATCGCGAGGAAGGGTGCCATGGCGAGGTTGACCGCCGACCAGCCGGCGACCGCGTCGCCGCCCGAGCAGTTCATCAGCCCGCCCGAGGCGAGCGACGCGACCGTCACGCAGCCGAAGACGAGCGCGTCGTTCATGCCCTGAACCGCGCCGCGCTCTTCCGGGGCGTGGGCGGCGGAGAGCATCGTCGTTGCGCCGATGAAGCCGAAATTCCAGCCCACACCGAGCAGCACGAGCGCCACGAAGAAGTTGGCGAGGTCCACGCCCTGAAGCGCCACCGCGCCGGCAGCGGCGAGGATGACGAGGCCGGCCCAGACGATCGTGCGGGCGCCGAAGCGGGCGATCAGGTGTCCCGTGACGAACGAGGGCGCATACATCGCCAGCACGTGGGCGGTGACGACATGGCCAGCAGTCGTCGTCTCGAAGCCACAGCCGACCACGGCGAGCGGCGTCGAGGTCATCACCAGGTTCATCAGTGCGTAGGAGACCATGGCGCAGACGATGGCCACGGCGATGGCGGGCTCCTTGAGCAACTCGAGGCGCGTGCGGCCGATCCCGGCGCCGGGCTTCGGCTTGGGCGGCTTCGGAATGTCGAGGGCGAAGAACAGGAACAGGCCCAGAGCGTTGAGCGCGATCACCGCGAGGTAGGTGCCGAGAAAGGGCACCATGAAACTGTCGACGAGGCTGGTGCCGAGCGCGGGGCCGATGATCGCCGAGAGAAGACCGCCCGCCATGACGTAGCTGATCGCCTTGGGGCGAAACGCGTCCGACGCCGTGTCGGCTGCGGCGAAGCGGAAGAAGCCCTGCGCCGACAGGTAGATGCCCGTCATGTAACTGCCGAGCAGGAAGAGCGGGAACGAGTTCCACAAGAGCGCCGCCGCGCAGATTGCCGCCCCCGCCGCGCCGCCGGCCGCGCCGATGAGGAAGCCCGGCACGCGGCCCGTGCGCTGCATCACCGACGACAGCCACGGGGCCGTCGTCATCGACCCGAACACGATCAGCGAGATCGGCAACGTGGCGAGGCAGGCATTGGGCGCGAGCATGGTGCCCGCCAGCCCGCCCACGGTGAAGATCATCGGCATCTGCGCGCCGAGGATGGCCTGCGCGGCGACGAGCACGGCGACGTTGCGCTTGGCGCGGGCGTCGGAAACGGCGGTATCGGGAAGGTCGGTGGCGGTCATGGCGGCATCTATCCCCGGCCGGACGGTCACCACAAGGGCAGCACACGCGCGTCCGCGCGGCGGGGGGCGACGGGGGTCGACGGGGGGCAAGCCACGGCACGCGGCCGGCCCGGCCGGCGAGACGGCAAGCCGCCTTGCCATCCGGGCCCGGCTGGGCAGGTATGGGCGCGGGCCGCGCCGCGCGGGACAGGCCGGCGACGGGTTTCGCCCGGCCGCGGCAGCCGCTAGGTGTGGTGGCGCTAACATCGGCGACCGGTGCCGGGCGGGCTCTCGCAAGGCAGCCGGCCGCCCGGGACGGCGCGAACAACAAGGAGAGCGTATGGTCGCGCGCATCATTCCCGTCGATCCGTTCGACCTGGTGATCTTCGGCGGCACGGGCGACCTTGCCCGGCGCAAGATCCTGCCCTCGCTCTACCGCCGGCTCGCCGACGGCCAGATGCCCGACGACGCGCGGGTGATCGGCGCCGCGCGGTCGGAACTCGACGACTCGGGCTACCGGGCGATGGTGCGCGAGGCGCTGGAGGAGTTCGTGCCGGAGGCAAGGCGCGACCCCGAGGCGATGGCGCGCTTTCTGGAATGCGTGGGCTACGAGCAGATCGACGCGACGGGCGAGGCGGGCTGGGCGCGTCTCGCCGCGCGGATGGGGGCGGGGCGGGTGCGCGCCTTCTATCTTTCGGTCGGTCCCGGCCTGTTCCTGCCGCTCGCCGAGCGCCTGCACGATCACGGCATCGCCACGCCCGAGAGCCGCATCGTCGTGGAAAAGCCCTTCGGCCACGATCTGGAGAGCGCGCGGGAACTCAACGCCAATCTCGCCCGTCATTTCGACGAGACGCAGATCTACCGGATCGACCACTACCTCGGGAAGGAGACGGTGCAGAACCTGATGGCCGTGCGTTTCGGCAACGTGTTGTTCGAGCCGCTCTGGAACAGCCAGTATGTCGACCACATCCAGATCACCGTGGCCGAGACCGTGGGCGTGGGCGGGCGCGGCGAGTACTACGACCGCGCGGGCGCGATGCGCGACATGATGCAGAACCATCTCATGCAGCTTCTATGCCTGATCGCGATGGAGCCGCCATCGCGCTTCGGGGCCGATTCGGTGCGCGACGAGAAGCTCAAGGTGATCCGCGCGCTCGACGAGGTGGAGCCGGCCGACATCGTGCGCGGGCAGTACGAGGCGGGCCCGGATGGCCCCTCCTACCGCGACGACGTCGACGACATGCGCTCGCGCACCGAGAGCTTCATCGCCATGAAGCTGTCGATCTCCAACTGGCGCTGGGCCGGCACGCCGTTCTACCTGCGCACGGGCAAGAGGCTGCGCGCCCGCGCCTCGGAGATCGCCGTGGTGTTCAAGGATGCGCCGCACTCGATCTTCGGGGCCGACCGCGGGCGGCACCGCAACCTGCTGTCGATCCGGCTCCAGCCGAACGAGGGGATCGAGCTGGGCGTCACCATCAAGGAGCCGGGTCCGGGTGGCATGCGGCTGGTCGACGTGCCGCTCGACATGTCCTTCGCCGAGGCGCTGGGCCCCGAGGCCGACGAGATCCCCGACGCCTACGAGCGGCTGATCATGGACGTGATCCGCGGCAACCAGACCCTCTTCATGCGGGGCGACGAGGTGGAGGCGGCCTGGGCCTGGACCGACCCGGTGATCGCCGCATGGGAGGCGCGCGGCGACGTGCCGGCACCCTACGAACAGGGCAGCGCCGGGCCCGAAGAGGCCCAGATACTGATGCACCGCGACAACCGACGCTGGCGGGAGATACGAGCGTGAGCCTGATCGAATACCCCGACTCCGACCTGATGATGATGGATCTCGCCGACCGGCTCTCGAGCGAGCTGAAATCGGCTCTGATGACCCACGATCACGTCACCTTCGCCGTGCCGGGCGGCACCACGCCGGGGCCGCTCTTCGACACGCTGTCGAGCCTGCGTCTCGACTGGGATCGGGTGACGGTGATGCCGACCGACGAGCGCTGGGTCGGCCCCGCGCACGAGCGCTCCAACGCGCGGCTCATCCGCGAGCGGCTGCTTACGGGGCCGGCGGCGGCGGCGCGCTTCCGGCCGCTCTACGTCGACGGCGTGACGCCCGAGCAGGCGCTGGCGGGGCTGAACGCCGCCGTCGCGCCCATGATGCCGATCAACGTGCTGCTGCTGGGCATGGGGGCCGACATGCACACCGCCTCGCTCTTTCCCGGCGCGCCGGGCCTCGACGCGGCGCTCGACGCGACCGCCCCGCCGCTCGCCGTGACCCGGCCCGCCGGCCAGCCCGAGGCGCGGGTGACGCTGACCGCGCCGGCGCTCTGGGGGGCGCTCTCGACCCATGTCGTCGTCACCGGCGACGACAAGCGCGCCGCGCTCGAACGGGCGTCGAAGCTGCCGGTGCAGGAGGCGCCCGTTCACGCGGTCTTGACGAACGCGACCGTACACTGGGCGCCGTGACCGGCACGCGCCCCCGGCCAGGAGACGAGCCAGCATGAGCGAGACCAGCGGCCCCTGGGGCCGGATCGAGGCGCACGCGGCGCAGGTGCGCAAGCGCCGCATCGCGGGCCTGTTTGCCACGCCGAACCGCGCGCGCGAGTTCTCGGCGAGCTTCGGCGACCTGCTGTTCGACTATTCCAAGACCAACATCGACACCGAGGGGCGCTGGCTCCTGCTCGAGCTGGCCGAGCGCGCGGGCGTCGCGAAGTGGCGCGACGCGATGTTCTCGGGGCGCAAGATCAACGAGAGCGAGGGGCGCGCGGTGCTGCATACGGCCCTGCGCAACCTCGACGGCGGGCCGGTCACGGTCGACGGGGCCGACGTGATGCCCGAGGTGCTCGACACGCTCCGCCGCATGGAGGGCTTCGCGGACGACGTGCGCGACGGCGTGTTCGAGGGGCAGGGCGGGCCGATCACCGACGTGGTCAACATCGGCATCGGCGGCTCCGATCTCGGCCCGGCCATGGCGGTGCAGGCGCTGGCCCCCTACCACGACGGGCCGCGCGTGCACTTCGTCTCCAACGTCGACGGCGCGCATGTCACCGACGTGCTGCGCCGCCTCGACCCGCAGACGACGCTGGTGATCGTGGCCTCCAAGACCTTCACGACCGTCGAGACGATGACCAACGCCGCCACCGCCCGCGCCTGGATGGGCGAGGCGGTCGACGAGCCGGGCGAGCAGTTCGCCGCCCTGTCCTCGGCGCAGGACGAGACCGCGCGCTTCGGCATCGACCCCTCCCGCGTCTTCGGCTTCGCCGACTGGGTGGGCGGGCGCTATTCGATGTGGGGGCCGATCGGCCTGTCGCTCATGATCGCCATCGGGCCCGGCGCCTTCCGGGCCTTCCTGCGCGGCGGTCAGGCGATGGATCGCCATTTCAGGGCCGCCGAGTTCAAGGACAACCTGCCGGTCCTGCTGGCGCTCGTCGGCATCTGGCACCGGCAGGTGCTGGGCTGCCCCACCCGCGCGGTGATCCCCTACGAGCAGCGGCTGGCGCGGCTGCCCGCCTATCTCCAGCAGCTCGAGATGGAGAGCAACGGCAAGCGCGTGCGACGCGACGGGCACCCGGTCGACCGGCCGACCGGCCCGATCGTCTGGGGCGAGCCGGGCACGAACGGGCAGCACGCCTTCTTCCAGCTTCTCCACCAGGGCACCGACGTGATCCCGGTGGAGTTCCTCGTCGGCGCGAGGGGCCACGAGGACGACCTCGCCCACCAGCACCGGCTGCTCGTGGCCAACTGCCTCGCCCAGTCCGAGGCGCTGATGACCGGCCGCAGCCACAAGGAGGCGCAATCCATCGCCGAGGCGCAGGGCCTCACCGGCGAGGCGGCCGCGCGCGCCGCCGCCGCCCGCACCTTCCCCGGCAACCGCCCCTCGACGACGCTGGTCTACCCGCTTCTGACGCCCGAGATGCTGGGCCAGATCATCGCGCTCTACGAGCACCGGGTCTTCGTCGAGGGGGTGATCCTCGGCATCAATTCGTTCGACCAGTGGGGGGTCGAGCTCGGCAAGGACCTGGCGAAGGATCTTCTGCCCATCGTCGAAGGCCGGCAGGACGCACAGCCCGCCGACGGCTCCACCGCCCTTCTCGCCGCCCACATCCGCCGGGTGCGCTGAGGTCGGCGCCACGAGGCCGACTTGACACCCCACTGGCGCATTTGTAACCGCCGATTGACCGAAGGGGAGCGTGCGGCGACATGGCGCTGAAGCGACTGATACCCGCATCGCTCCGGCGTCGGGTCCGTGGTAATAAGGCGTATCGGGCATGGTGGCTGGAACGACAGGTCGCGCACCCCCGGCCGCGCAGGCCCAAGGGGGTGGTGGTTTTCGCCGGCTTGTCCCGCTTCCATCTGTCTAACCCGGGCAAGGTCACCGCGGAAACCTACCTCCCGGCCTTGTGCACCGTTCTTCGAGAGGCCGGCTTCGACACGCGGTTCGTCACCTCGGTTGCCGCGCTGGAGGGCGCTCTCGATCGCGCGTTGCCGGCGTTCGTGGTGATGATCTACCGAGAAGAGCACGACATCCCGTCGGGCGCCCGGCTCGACGCCGCGCTCGCCCGCGCGGAGCTGGTCTTCAACCACCCCGAGACGGGGCGCATCGTCGCCGACAAGAGGCGGACGAACGAGGTGCTCACGGCGGCCGGGGTGCCCATGCCCCGGATGGTCAGCGCCGCCGACGCGCCCGTCTTCAGCAATGCGGTCGCGGAGTCGGCCCAGCCGGTTCAAGTCGTCGAAAGCGGCGCCTCGCTCGACCCGTTTCGGTACAATACCGAGTTCATCGACACGCGCATAGAATACGGTGGCAAAGATTACTATTCGACCGTGCGCGTGATGTGCATCGGGGCCAAAATCACACACGCCTTCGTGCGCGCGCGTGACGCGGCGCAGAATGACGCAAGCGTTCATACCAAGGACACGCCTGTCGACGCCCGGATGATCAATGACCTACACGAACGACTGGTGGAGGCGACATGGGATCATCTGAGTGACATCGCGCGCCGCGTGTCCGATGCGCTCGGTCCGGGCTTCTACGCGCATGATGTCCTGGTCGAGCGTGAGTCGGGCCGTGTGCTCGTCTGTGAAACGGGGTTCAAGTTCGATAACAAGCAATATTCCGGCGCGCTCGAGCCGATACGCCATCTACTGCCGGCGTGGCAGCCGTTCCACAGCCCGGCTGATAATGCGCGCAACTCCGCGCCGCACTTGATTGCAGCGCTCGAAGAGCGCCTCGCCGCGTCGAGCGCCTGAGTTGTCGGCTCACCCGCTCGCGTCCCGGGCGCCGTCGAGCTCGACCAGCCGGGCCTTCTGCGGGTCGGTGAGCGGGTGCTTGCCCGACCCGTCGCGCGCCATCAGCACGATCACGGCCGTGCCTTCCGCCCGCAGGTCGGGCGCGAAGACGGCGTAGTGCATCTCGAGCGAGGCGCGGCGGAAGGCGACGGTGCGCGCCGTCACCACGTAATCCTCGCCGAGGACCATCTCGCGCCGGTAGTCCATGCTCACCGATTTCAGCACGATCAGCGCGCCGCTCCCGTCATAGGGGCTGATGCCGCGTTCGCGCATGTAGAGCACGCGCAAGCTCTCGAACCAGCGCAGGTAGGCGGTGTGGTTGACATGGTCGAGCGCGTCGATCTCGGAAAAGCGCACCCGGTCCATCAGGCCGAAGGGCCAGCCCGCGGGCACGCCGTAGGCCTCCATCTGCGGACGCGACAGCGGGGTGAGATAGGGGAGCGTCATGGGCCTGCGTCGGCGGGGCTGCGCGTGGCCCGACGGGGCCGGATGGAGCGGGTGAAGGGAATCGAACCCTCGTCGTCAGCTTGGGAAGCTGCTGCTCTACCATTGAGCTACACCCGCGACCCTTTTCCGATACGCCCGGCGCCGCGCCCCGTCAAGCGCGGGGCGCGCGGCCCTCGGGGCGCCGCTCACGGCCCGGTGATCGCAGCCCGGCGCGGGGTGGCTTTGCCCCCCGCTTCCCCTGCGCTACCCTGCCTCACGACAGGAGGCTTCCCATGCTCGCACGCGCCCTCGCCCTGATCGCCCTCCCCGCGCTGGCCCTGCTGGCCGCCGCGCCCGCCCCGGCGCAGGAGGGCGAGCGGCGCCCCTCGCACTGCATCGCGCTGGTCGAGGACACGCCCGGCCTGCGCTACCTGCATCGGGCCTCCTTCACCGCGCCGGTGCCCGAGGAGAGCGTGCGCATCAGCTACATCGACCACGCGATGTTCCTGATCCAGACGGCCGGCGGGCTGTCGGCGGTGACCGACTACAGCGGCTTCATCGGCCCGACCGCGTTCGTGCCGGCCGTGGTGACGATGAACCAGGCCCATTCCACCCACTGGACGCGCGAGCCGCACCCGGACATCCCCCACGTCCTGACAGGGTGGGATCCGTCGACGGGCGGCGAGATCGAGCATCACGTCGACCTGGGCGAGATGCTCGTGCGCAACGTGTCGACCAACATCCGCGGCAGCAGTTTCGGCGGCGCGTCGATCGAGGGCGGCAACTCGATCTTCGTGTTCGAGGTGGCGGGCCTGTGCATCGGCCATCTCGGCCACCTCCACCACGTGCCCTCGGCCGAGCAGTTCGCCGCGCTGGGGCGGCTCGACGTGGTGATGGCGCCGGTCGACGGCGGGCTGACGCTGAGCCTTCCGGAGATGATCGAGACTTTGCAGCGGCTCAAATCGTCGGTGGTGATCCCGATGCACTGGTTCTCGGGCCGCTCGCTCGAGGCCTTCGTTGCGGGAATGGAGGACGAGTTCCGCATCGACCGGCGCGAGGGGCGCGAGATCGAGGTGTCGCTGCGCACGCTGCCGTCGGAGCCGACGGTGGTGGTGCTGCGCCCGCGTTTCCTCGGCTTCAACGACGGCGCGGGAGAGGGCGCGGACGGCACGCGCCCGGCGCCCAGGGCGATCGACTGAGCATGCTCCACCCCGTCACCGACAGCATCGAGGCAGAGCTGCGGGCCCGCCTTACCCACGCCGCCTTCCGTCCGCTCGAGCCGCGCTACCTCGAGGAGCCGCGCGGACGCTGGCGCACCGAGGACGCGCTGCTGGTGGCCCCGGCCACGGCCGACGAGGTGGCCGATGTCGTGCGCGTCGCAGGTGCGGCGCGTGTGCCGGTCGTGCCCTATGGCGGCGGCACCGGCCTCGTCGGCGGCCAGATCGCGAGCGCCGGCCCCCGGCCCATCCTGCTGTCGCTCGAACGGATGACGGCGATCCGCTCCGTCCACCCCGACGAGGCGGTGCTGGTGGCAGAGGCGGGCGCGATCCTCGCCGACGTCCAGTCGGCAGCCGCGGCTGCGGGGCTGACCTTTCCGCTCTCGCTCGCCTCGGGCGGCTCTGCGCGGATCGGCGGGCTGCTCGCCACCAATGCGGGCGGCGTGGGCGTGCTGCGCTACGGCAACGCCCGCGACCTCTGCCTCGGGATCGAGGCGGTCTTGCCGGACGGGTCGGTGCATCACGGACTGAAGCGGCTGCGCAAGGACAATACCGGCTACGACCTGAAGAACCTGCTGATCGGCGCCGAGGGGACGCTGGGGGTGATTACCGCCGCCGTGCTGCGCCTGCACCCGCGCCCCGCCGCAGAAGGCGCGGCGCTGGTCGTCGTGCCCTCGCCCGAGGCGGCGCTGAAGCTGCTGGCGCTCGCCCGCGGGCGGATGGCCGAGGGCGTCAGCGCCTTCGAGCTCATGGGCGGGCAGGGGCTGCGCTTCCTGGAGGAGACGATGCCCGAGGTGCGCCGCCCGGTCGATCCCGCGCCCGACTGGTGCGTGCTGATCGATGTCGGACTTGCACAGGGGCTCGATCCGGCCGCGGCACTGGAGGACCTCTTTGCCGAAGCCTTCGAGGCGGGCCTGGCCACAGACGGGGTGATCGCGCAGAGCGAGGCGCAGCGCGCCGCCTTCTGGCATGTGCGCGAGACGATCCCCGAGGCCAACCGGCGTATCGGCTCGGTCTCGTCGCACGACATCTCGGTGCCGCTTTCGGCGATCCCCGCGTTCATCGCGCGGGCCGATGCCGCGCTCGCCGAACTCGGCGACATGCGGATCAACTGCTTCGGCCACGTGGGCGACGGCAACCTGCACTACAATGTCTTTCCCGCACCCGGCCGCGGCCACGACGATTACGAGCCGCTGCGCCCCGCCATCAAGGCCGCGGTGCATGACCTCGTCCACGAGATGGGCGGTTCGGTTTCCGCCGAGCACGGGGTTGGCCGGCTCAAGGTTGCCGAGCTCGAGCGCTACGGCGATCCGGCCAAGCTCGCCGCGATGCGCGCGATCAAGGCCGCGCTCGACCCTGGGGGCATCATGAACCCCGGCGCGGTGCTGCGCGTGGCGGCCGGCGGCGCGCCCGACCCTGCGTGAGGCGCGGGCCGAGGGCGGCCCTCCGGGGGGGATCCACGCAAGAAGAAGCAGGCGCGGCGCACGCGCGAGGCACGGCTGCGGCGCCGGGGCGTTTCTCGCGCAACAGCGCGCCCCGGCTTCTTTCTGTCGCAAATACGCAATCTCGCGGCGCCGCCCGCGCGCGACGCGGGGCACGGATGCGCGGCCTGGACGCGGGGCCTCGGGGCGCGTCCCGGGCCGGCTAGTCGCCCTCGAAGGCGCAGAGCGCGTGGACATCCTGCCCCATCGCCTCAAGTCTCGCCCGGCCGCCGAGATCGGGCAGGTCGATGACGAAGGCGCAGCCCACCACCGTACCGCCCAGCCGCTCGATCAGCCTGATGCCGGCCTCGGCCGTGCCGCCCGTGGCCAGCAGGTCGTCGACCAGCAGCACGCGCGCGCCCGGCGCGAGCGAGTCGTCGTGCATCTCCATCACCGCCTCGCCGTATTCCAGCACGTAGGCCTCCGAGATCACCGCGCCGGGCAGCTTGCCCTTCTTGCGGATCGGCACGAAGCCCTTGCCAAGCTGGTGCGCGATGGCGCCGCCGAGGATGAAGCCGCGCGCCTCGAGCCCCGCCACGGCGTCGATCGGCTGGCCGGACCACGGGTGGAGCAGCTGATCGACCGCCATGCGCAGGCCGCGCGGGTCGGCGAACAGCGTGGTCACGTCGCGGAACATGATCCCCTCGTGGGGGAAGTCGGCGATGGTGCGGATGTAGTCGCGGACGGTCTTGCCGTTGTTCATCACAGAACCCTCCCCGCCACCGCGTCGAGCCGGGCCAGCATTGCATTGTCGCGCGCCTCGGGCGCGGTGAGGATGGCGGTGTCGAGCGCCCGGTCGCAGCCGTGGGGGCAGGGTGCGCGCGCACCGCCCAGAAGGGCGGGCAGCCGGGCGACCATGCCCTTGGCTTTCTCGGCGTTGCCGGTGAGGGTGGCGATGATGTCGGCCACGTCGACCTCGCCGTGCTGGGGGTGCCAGCTGTCATAGTCGGTCACCATGGCGACGGTGGCGTAGCAGAGCTCGGCCTCGCGGGCGAGCTTGGCCTCGGGCATGTTGGTCATGCCGATCACGTCGGCGCCCCAGTGGGTGCGATACATCCGCGACTCGGCGAGGGTCGAGAATTGCGGCCCCTCCATCGCCAGGTAGCAGCCGCCGCGATGGACGCGCACGCCCCCCGCCTCGGCGGCCTCGGCGCAGGCGGTGCCGAGCCGCGGGCAGGTCGGGTGCGCGACCGAGACATGCGCCACGCAGCCGGGGCCGAAGAAGCTCTTCTCGCGGGCGAAGGTGCGGTCGATGAACTGGTCGACCACCACGAAGTCGCCCGGGGCCATCTCTTCGCGGAACGATCCGCAGGCCGAGACCGAGATCACGTCGGTCACGCCGAGCCGCTTCAGCGCGTCGATGTTGGCGCGATAGGGGATCGAGGAGGGCGCGTGGACGTGACCGCGCCCGTGCCGGGGCAGGAAGGCCATCGGCACCCCCGCCAGGCTGCCGGTCAGCACCGCGTCGGACGGTGCGCCCCAGGGGGTCTCGACCGTGCGCCACCGGGCGCCTTCGAGCCCCTCGATCTGGTAGAGGCCGCTGCCCCCGATCACCCCGATCATCGTCCCGGCCATGCTGCGCTGCTCCGCTTTGCCCCGATTCCCTGCCCGACCCTGCCGCGGGGGGCGGGGAATGGGAAGGGTGCCGCCGTGCCGCTCGCCCGCGTGCGACCCGGACGTGCCCGGTCATGAGCGCGCCCGGCTCTGCGCGTCGA
This sequence comes from Rhodovulum sp. 12E13, assembly GCF_003340565.1. Taxonomy (GTDB): domain Bacteria; phylum Pseudomonadota; class Alphaproteobacteria; order Rhodobacterales; family Rhodobacteraceae; genus HLUCCA09. The sequence goes on from NZ_QPLK01000006.1 coordinate 187,554, forward strand.
TGCAGCGGAGCTGTGCATGACCGAAGGCGGCGGCGGCCGGAACACATGGGCCGAAAGCCTGTTGGAGAGTCGAGATCGCGGGAGACGGGCCGGCCCGCCGGCCGCGTCCCCCGTGACCGGACAAAAGGAAAGGAGACCGACATGAAACGCATTCTGACGACCACCGCGCTCGCCATCGCTCTCGCCGCGCCGGCGGCCGCCGATACCGACATGCTCCGCAACGTGCTCGAGAACCGGTTCGAGGATGTCGACGTGAGCACGCTGACCGACGAGCAGGTGCGCGCGCTCTACGCCGCCACCGCCGGCGAGGACAGCGCCGCCGACATTCAGGGCCGGGTCGATTCCATCGTGGCAGACAGCCAGTACGAGATGGACGAAGAGGCGATCATGGCCGATCCCGACGAAATGGCGCGCATGGGCGGCTCGAACGATCTGCGCAACGTGGTCGCGGACATGCTGGCCACGCGCGAGATCGACGCCGATGTCGCCACGCTGACGGACGAACAGGTGTCGGCGCTGTATCTCGAGCTGACCGATTCGGAGCCGAGCAACACCGAGCTCGAGGCGATCATCCAGTAATCGGCTCGATCGCTCGACCGGAAGAGGGGGCCCTTGCGGCCCCCTTTTTCGTGCCTGGCCCTCAGCCTTCGCCGAGCGCGGCCAGCAGCCGCCGGGCCTGCTTGAGATGGGGGATGTCGACCATCTTGCCGTCGATGCCGATCGCGCCACGGTGCGGCTCGGCCTCGAACGCCGCGACGATGCGGCGGGCCAGCGCGACCTCTTCCTCGGTCGGCGCGAAGGCGCGCTCGATCCCCTCGATCTGCGCGGGGTGGATGGCGAGCCGTCCGGCGAAGCCGTCGCGCCGTGCCGCCCGGCACGACGCGGCGAGGCCGTCGGCATCGCGGAAATCGGCGTGCAGCGTCTCGACGGCGGGCACGCCGGCATGCGCGGCGGCGAACAGGCAGAGCGACCGGGCGAGGCGGTAGGGCTCGGTCCAGCCGCCCGTCTCGTCGCGATTCGACGTGGCGCCGACGACCGAGGCCAGATCCTCCGCGCCCCATGTCAGCCCCGCGAGCCGTGGATGGGCCGGCGCGTAGGTGGACAGCGCGAACAGGCCCGCGGGCGTCTCGGTCACCAGAGGCAGGATGCGCACGTGCCCCGGCGCCATGCCAGCCGCCGCCTCGAGCGGCGCGATCAGCTCGGCCAGCCGCGCGACGTCTGCCCCGCCCTCGGCCTTGGGCAGCACGATCCCGTCGAGGCCGGGGCGGATCGCGGCGGCGAGGTCGGCCTCGGCATGGCCGGTGTCGAGCGCGTTGATCCGCACCCAGAGCGCCCAGTCGCGCTCTGCCGGAAGCGCGGCGATCAGGCCCGGCAGGCCGTCGCGCGCCGCCGCCTTGGCGCCCTCGGCGACGCTGTCCTCGAGATCGAGGATCACGCCCGCCGCACCGGTGCCCTGCGCCTTTTCCACCTTGCGCGGGCTGTCGGCCGGAACGAACAGGAGCGACGTGAGCCTCATGCCGCGCCCTCCGGCCCCTCGGCAGGCGCCTTGAGCATCAGCGCCCCGCGCCGCGCCTCGCAGACCAGCGCGCCGTCCTGGTTGTAGGCGCGGTGGACGAAGGTCACGATGCCCTGGCCCGGCCGCGAGCGGCTCTCGCGCGCCGCCGCCACCTCGGTCTCGACGTGGAGGGTGTCGCCGGTAAAGACGGGCGCGGGAAAGCGCACCTCCTCGAAGCCGAGATTGCCGACCGTGGTGCCGAGCGTCGTCTCGTGCACCGAGATGCCCACCACGAGGCCCAGGGTGAACAAAGAGTTGACCAGCGGCCGCCCGAACTCGGTTTCGGCCGAATAGGCATGGTCGAGATGGATCGCGGCGGGGTTCATCGTCATCGTCGTGAAGATGACGTTGTCGGCCTCGGTCACCGTGCGGCGGATGTCGTGCCGGATCACCTCGCCGATGGTGAAGCCCTCGAACCAGCGGCCTGCCATGCGCCCCTCCCTCGCGCCCCTCTGTCGGGGCGCGTGGTGCCATGCCGGGGCGCCGGGCGCCAGAGCCGACGCGCGGCGAACGCCCGGCCGCGGGCGATCCGCTAGAGCGCCTTGACGGCCTCCAGCACCTTCTCGGCATGGCCCGGCACCTTCACCTTGCGCCAGACCTCGCGCACCGTGCCCTCGCCGTCGATCAGGAAGGTCGAGCGCTCGATGCCCATGTATGTCTTGCCGTACATGCTCTTCTCGGCCCAGACGCCGTAACGCTCGCAGACGTCCGACTCGTCGTCCGACAGCAGCGTGACCTTCAGCTCGTGCTTGTCGCGGAACTTGTCGTGCTTCTTCACCGAGTCCTTCGACACGCCCAGCACGGTGGCGCCGGCGGCCTCGAATTCGGGCATGAGCTCGGTGAAGGCGATCGCCTCCTTCGTGCAGCCCGACGTGTCGTCCTTGGGGTAGAAGTAGAGGACGACGGTCTTGCCGCCGAGATCGGACAGCGCGACCTCGCCGCCGCCGTCGCGGGGCAGCGAGAAGTCGGGGGCCTTGGTGCCGGGCTCGATCATGGACTGTTCCTCCGGGGTCCTGACGTTCGGCTTCCTTTCTAGGCCGTGGCGGGCGAAGTTAAAGGGGCATGTCGAGCGACGGATCACAGCGAGTGGCGGCCGCGCCAGAGCGGAAGGCGGACCGGGGCCGCGACGGGCGCCCGGGCGCGGGCCCCGACGCGGGGGCGGGCGCAGGCCCGGGGGCAGGGACGGGCGCAGGCCCGGGCGCAGGGGCGGGCCGCGCCCGTGAGAAGCCCGCCGAGGCGGCGGCGAGGGCGCGGCGTGGTGGGGGCAGGGCCGCGTCAGGGCGCCGTGCGGGGCGGCCGGGCGGGCTGGCGCGCTGGCTGCTCTGCTCGCCGTTGGCCCATGCGCTCCAGGCCGTGGTGCTCGTCGCGCTCGCGCTGCTGATGTTTCTGGTGCTCGCGCAGGGCCGGGAGATGCCCCTGCCGCAGGCCCTCTCCGACCGGATCGAGGCGCGCGCCGAGGCGGCGCTCGCCTCGGGCGGTCAGGGAGCCGCGCTCGATCTGGGCCGAATCGCCGTTGCGGTCGAAAAGGGCGGGCAACTTCGCCTGCGCGCCGAGGACGTGCGGCTCGGCGCGGCCGAGGGGGCGGGCGGGGGTGCGGCCGGGGGCGCGGGCGGGGCAGCGGGCGGGGGCGGGGTGACCGTGCCCGCGCTCGAGGCCGTGCTCGGCCCGGGCAGCCTGCTGACGCCCGGCCGCGCCCCGCGCACGCTGGTTCTGCGGGGCGCGGCGCTCGACGTGACGCGCCGTGCCGACGGGCAGCTCGATTTCGGCTTCGGCACGCTGCGGCTTCTGCGGCGCACGCCCGCCGAGGCGATCGCTCGCATCCGCGGCCTGCTGGCGCGCGAGGCGATGGCGCCCTTGCAGAGCCTGCGGCTCGAGGGGCTGAGCCTGACCTTCCGCGACGCGCGCGCGGGCCGCGTCTGGCAGTTCGACGACGCGACGCTGTCGGTTGCGCGCACGGGCGGCGAGATCGCCGTGGCGCTCGACGCCGATCTGCCCGGCCGCGTGTCGCTGCGCCTGACGGTGCCCGAGACCGGGCCGCCCACCGCGCGCCTCTCGGCGCTGGTCGACGGCGTGCCGGCAGCCGATCTCGCCGCGCAGGCGCCCGCCCTCGGCTGGCTCGCGCCGCTCGAGGCAGCCGTTTCGGGGGCGCTGATCGGGCGGCTGGGCACGGCGGGCGCGCTCGGCCCCGTCGACGGCACCCTTGAGATCGGGCGGGGACGGCTCGCGCCAGAGGGCGGGCGGCCGTTGCCCTTCGACCGGGCGCAGGCCTATTTCACCTACCGGCCGGAGGGCGGGCGGCTCACCTTCACCTCGCTCGCGGTCGAGGCGCCGGGCCTGTCGCTCTCGGCCTCGGGCCATGCCGATCTCGCCGGGCCTCCGGGCGAATGGCCCGACGCGCTGACCGCCCAACTCGCGATCGAGGCAGGCGAGATCCGCGCCGAGGCCGCGCTGCCGGGGCGGCTGCGCCTCGCCGACGGCGCGCTCGACGCCAGGATCACCCTCGCCCCCTTCGCGGCCGAGATCGGGCAGGCGGGCGTGACCGTCGTGACGGAGAGCGGCACCGCCGCGGGGCAGGCGACGCCCGTCTCGCTGCCTGCCGATCCCGGTGCGCCCGGCCTGCGGCTCACCGCGCGGGGGCGGGTGGCGGCCGCGGCCGGCGGCTGGGCAGCCTCGCTCGATCTCGGCGCGGAGGAGGCAGGGCCGGCGCAGGTGCTGGCCCTCTGGCCGTTGGCCGCCGCGCCCGGCACGCGCGACTGGGTGGCCCGAAACGTGCTCTCGGGCCGGATCGAGCGGCCGCGGGCGGGCCTGCGCCTGTCGCCGGGCGAGCGGCCGCGCCTCGCGGCGACCTTCGGCTTCCGCGAGGGGCGGGTGCGGCCGCTGCGGGGCTTTCCGCCGGTCGAGGGCGGCCGGGGGCGCGCGGCGCTGGGCGAGAACCGCTTCACCGTCTCGCTCGAGGCCGGGCGGATCGCGCCCGAGGGGGAGGGGCCGATCGACCTCGCAGGGACCGCGTTCGTCATCGCCGACACGCGCCTCCAGCCCGCCGACGGCGACCTGCGGCTCGCGGCATCCGGCCCGGTGCACGCGGCCCTCGCCCTGCTCGATCTGCCCCCGCTGTCGCTGCTGTCGCGCGCCGGCCTCTCGGCCGATCTCGCCGAGGGCCGGGCCGACGTGGCGGGGCGCCTGCGCTTCGCCGTGGGGCGGGGGGCGCGGCCGGGCGCGGTGGGCTACGACGTGACCGGCATGCTTGCGGCCCTGCGATCGGAGACGCTGGTGCCGGGGCGGGCGCTGACCGCTGACCGGCTCGCGCTCGCCGTCGACCCCACCGGGCTGACCCTGGAGGGGCGCGCCGCGCTCGACGGCGTGCCGCTCGCGGGCGCGTTCCGCCTGCCCATCGGCCCCGATGCCGGGCTGGCCGAGGTGACGGCCCGCGCCCCCCTCTCCGCCGAAAGCGCCGGCACCTTCGGGGTGGCGCTCCCGCCCGGCGCCCTTTCAGGCGAGACGGAGGCGGAGGTGCGGCTGACCTTCGGGCGCGGCGCGGCGCCCGCGCTCTCCGTCGCCTCGACGCTGGAGGGGCTGGCGCTGCGCCTGCCCGGCCTCGGCTGGTCGAAGCCGGCGGCCGCGTCGGGGCGGCTGGAGGTGGCCGGGCGGCTCGGCTTCCGGGGTGCGCCGCCCGCCTTCGACACCGTCGCTCTCGAGGCACCGGGGCTGACGGCGCGCGGACGGCTCGCGCTCGCCCCCGGCGGCGGGCTCGACCGGCTGACGCTCGAGACGGCGCGGCTGGGCGGCTGGTTCGACGGGGCGCTGGCGCTGGTCGGCCGCGGCGCGGGGCGGCCGCCGGCGGTGGAGCTTGCCGGCGGCACGCTCGACCTTGCCGCAGCCGTGCTCGGCGGCGGCGCAGGAGACGACGGCCCAGGAGACGGCGGCGCGGCAGGCGGCGGGCCGCCCCCGCTTTCGGGCCGGCTCGACCGGCTGGCGCTGGCCGGGGGCGTGGCGCTGACCGGCGTGACGGCGGATCTCGCGCCCTCTGGCGGGGCCCTCTCCGGCCCGTTCCGCGGGCGCCTCGACGGTGGGCCGCCGGTGACGGGAGAGCTCGGCCCCGGCCTGGGCGGCCGCCCCAGCCTGCGCGTGCAGACGGGCGATGCCGGCCGCGCGCTCGCCGCCGCCGGCGCCTTCGAGGAGGCGCAGGGCGGCACGCTCACGCTCACCCTCGCACCCGAGGCGCAGCGGGGCGCGTGGCGCGGCACGCTCGAGGTCGGCGAGATTCGCGTCACCGCCGCGCCGGGCCTCGCCGCGCTGTTCAACACGCTGTCGGTCGTGGGCCTGCTCGAGCGGCTGAACGGGCCGGGCCTGCTCTTCTCGGCCATCGAGGCGTCGTTCCGCTTGACGCCGGGGGCCGTGCAGCTCACCTCCGCCTCCGCTGTCGGGCCGGCGCTCGGCATCTCGGCGGACGGGATCTACGACATGGCCAATGATCGGATCGACATCCAGGGCGTGCTCTCGCCCATCTATTTCGTCAACTCGATCGGGCAGATGGTGTCGCGCGAGGGGGAGGGGCTGTTCGGCTTCAACTACCGGGTGCGGGGGCCGGCCGGTGCGCCCGCCGTCACGGTCAACCCGCTGTCGATCCTGACACCGGGGGCCTTCCGCCAGATCTTCCGCGCCGCGCCCCCCGAGCTGCCGGAGAGCCGGTGATGGGGTGCATCGTGGAGGCGCCCGGCCGCGCGACGCATCGCGCGCAGCATCCGGCAGCGCCGCGCCCGATCCGGCCGGGGCCGGGGATTGGGACGGGGATGGGGACGGTCGGCGGCCGCCCCTTCGACCGCAGGGCCATGCGGGTGTCGGCATGAAACTCTCCGATTTCGATTTCGACCTGCCGGAAGAGCTGATCGCGACGCGCCCGGCACGGCCGCGCAGCTCGGCGCGGCTATTGCTGGCCGAGGGCGAGGCGACGCGCGACCTGCATGTGTTCGACCTGCCGGACATCCTGCGCCCCGGCGACCTGATGGTGCTCAACGACACCCGGGTGATCCCCGCGCGGCTGACCGGCACCCGCCGCCGCGCCACGTCGCAGGGCGACACGCAGGCGCAGATCGAGGTGACGCTGCTCGAGGCCCGCGCCGACGGGACGTGGGCCGCACTCGCCAAGCCGATGAAGAAGGTGCGCGACGGCGAGACCATCGTGTTCTCGCCCGAGCTCTCGGCCGACGTGGCGGGGCGCGGCGACGGCCAGCTTCACCTCGCCTTCTCGCTCTCGGGCGAGGATTTCGACCGCGCGCTCAACGAAGCGGGCGCCATGCCGCTGCCTCCCTACATCGCTGCCCGCCGCGCTGCCGACGCGCAGGACCGCGAGGATTACCAGACCGTCTTCGCCCGCCGCGCCGGGGCGGTGGCCGCGCCCACCGCCTCGCTCCATTTCGACGCGGCTCTGCTGGACAAGATCGCGCGGAGGGGCGTGCGCTTCGCCCATGTCACCCTGCATGTCGGCGCCGGAACCTTCCTGCCGGTGAAGGTCGACGACGTGACGACCCACAGGATGCACGCCGAATGGGGCGAGGTGACGCAAGAGGCCGCCGACGCGATCAATGCCGCGAAGGCCGAGGGCGGGCGCATCGTCGCCGTCGGCACCACCGCGCTGCGCCTGATCGAGAGCGCCGCGACCGAAGGCGGCATCGCGCCCTGGCGCGGCGAGACCGACATCTTCATCTACCCGGGCTTCCGCTTCCGCGTGGCCGACGGGCTGATGACCAACTTCCACCTGCCGAAGTCGACGCTGATGATGCTGGTCTCGGCGCTGATGGGGCGCGAGCGGATCATGGCGCTCTATGCCCACGCCATCGCGGAGCGCTACCGCTTCTTCTCCTACGGCGACGCATCCCTGCTCTTCCCGCAGCGCATGGACAAACCGCTTTAACGCGACGCGGCTATGCCGCATTCACGCGGGCCGCCCCCGAGTCGAACGGGCTAGGCGGGGCGGGAACGGCGGCAAGGGACAGGGCCGATGGTGCAGGTGATCGCGAGTTCCTGGGCGCTTCTGCTCGGGATGGGCCTGCTGATGGTGGGCAACGGGCTGCAGGGCACGCTGATGGGCGTGCGCGGCGCCATCGAGGGCTTCTCGACCTTCGAGCTGTCTCTCGTCACCTCGGCCTATTTCCTGGGCTTTCTCGGGGGCAGCCGGGTGACGCCGCAGATCATCCGCCGGGTCGGGCATGTTCGCGTCTTCGCCTTCCTCGGCTCGCTGATCTCGGCGGTGCTCATCCTCTACCCCGTGGCGACGATCCCCTGGGCGTGGATCGTGCTGCGGGTAGTGATCGGCTTCTGCCTGTCGGGCGTCTATATCACCGCCGAGTCGTGGCTGAACAACACGACCACGAACGAGACCCGGGGACAGACCCTCTCGGCCTAGATGATCGTGCAGATGATGGGCGTCGTCGCCGCGCAGGGCATCCTGACGCTGGGCGACCCTGCGGGCTACATCCTGTTCATCATCCCCTCCGTCCTCGTTTCGCTCTCCTTCGCGCCGATCCTGCTGTCGATCCAGCCCACGCCGGCCTTCGAGGCGACGCGCTCGCTGGGTCTGCGCGAGCTGTTCCGCGTCTCGCCGCTGGGGATGGTGGGGATGCTGCTCATGGGGGGCGTGTTTGCCGGGCAGTTCGGCATGGCCGCGGTCTATGCCACCGAGGCGGGGCTGAGCGTGCCGCAGATCTCGGTCTTCATCGCTGCCATCTTCTTCGGCGCGATGGTGCTGCAATACCCGATCGGCTGGCTGTCGGACCGGATCGACCGCCGGCTGCTGATCCTGGGCGTGGCGGGCCTCGGCGCGGCGTTCTCGGCGGTGGGGATCGTCCTGGGCGAGGTGTTCTGGGTGCTGGTCGGCGTGGCCTTTCTCAATGGCGGGCTCGGGCAGCCGCTCTATGCGCTGCTCATCGCCTACACCAACGACTACCTCCCCCCCGAAGACATGGCCGGGGCCTCGGCAGGGCTGATCTTCGTCAACGGGCTCGGGGCGATCGCGGGGCCGCTCGTGATCGGCTGGATGCTCTCGGCCTTCGGGCCGGCGGGATTCTGGATGTTCATGACCGTGATCATGGCGGCGGTGGCGCTCTACGCCGCGTGGCGGATGACCCGCCGGCCCTCGGTCTACGCCGCCGAGGAGGATTACGAGGCCGTGTCCTACGCGCCGATCACGCCCACGGCCTCGCCCGTCGCGGTGGAGGCGGCGCAGGAACTCTACGTCGAGGCGGCCGAGGAACTCGCCGCCGAGGCGCACGAGGCGCACGACCCGGAGGGCGGCGGCGGGCGCGGCGCTGCCTGAGCGCGGCCGGGGCGGGCCCCGTGTCTCACCCGTGAGCCGCGCCCGGCGCCTTTCCGCTTGCGAGAGCCGGCCGCGACGGCGACGCGGCCTTGCAGCGGGGCGCGCCTCTTGGCACGCTTCCGCAGGAGCGTTCACGGGGAGGGCAGGTGCATGGGTGTCGCGACGCCGGCGGAGGTGGTCTCGTTCTGGGTCGAGGAGGTCGGGCCGGCCGGCTGGTACCGGGTCGACGAGACGGTCGACATGGCGATCCGCGACCGCTTCGCCGAGACCTGGACGGCGGCGCGCGCGGGCGGCCTGTCGGCCTGGCTCTGCGGGCCTCAGGCATCGCTCGCCTACCTGATCGTGACCGACCAGTTCCCGCGCAACATGTTCCGCGGCGACGACGGCCGCGCCTATGCCACCGACCGGCTCGCGCGACGCGCGGCCCTGCGCGCCCTGGGCCAGCGATGGGACATGCGGGTGGCCGAGCCGCAGCGTCAGTTCTTCTACCTGCCGCTGATGCATTCCGAGGTGCTCGCCGACCAGGAACACGCGCTGCGCCTGATCCTGACGCGGATGCCGCGGACGGGGGCCGACAACCTGCTCCACGCCCGGGCGCACCGCGAGGTGATCCGCCGCCACGGCCGGTTCCCCCACCGCAACGCCGCCCTGGGCCGCCGGACCACCGCGGCCGAGCAGGTCTTCCTCGAGGGGGGCGGTTACGCCGCCGTCGTGCGCGATCTGCAGGCCGAAGCCGCCTGACCGGAGACGGGCGGGGGGCCAGCCCCCCGTCGGCCATCCGGCCGACTCCCCCCGGGATATTTGGAGCAAGAAGAAGCAGAGGGTCTGAATCGCGGACAGCGCCCGCCTGCGGGACGGGGACGAGAGCGACGCGGGCAGGCGCGCGACAGCCGGGCGCGCGGCCCGCAGACCGAGGGGGCGCGGCGGCGGGGCGCGGGCGGGCCGGGTTGGGCCGGGCCGCGCGATGCGGTAAGCCGGGGACGAGACGCGCGAACAGGAGCCCGGAGGGCACAACATGGCTGAGCAGAACTTCGACATGATCGTGATCGGCGCGGGGCCGGGGGGCTACGTCGCCGCGATCCGCGGCGCGCAGCTGGGCCTCAAGGTGGCCTGCGTCGAGCGTGAGCACATGGGCGGCATCTGCCTCAACTGGGGCTGCATCCCGACCAAGGCGATGCTGCGCTCGGCCGAGGTGTTCCACCTGATGGAGCGCGCGAAGGATTACGGGCTCAAGGCCGAGGGGATCGGCTACGATCTCGATGCCGTGGTCAAGCGCTCGCGCGGGATCGCCAGGCAGCTCAATTCGGGCGTCGGACACCTGTTGAAGAAGAACAAGATCACGGCCGTCATGGGCGAGGCGAGCGTGCCGGCGAAAGGCAAGGTTTCGGTCAAGACCGACAAGGGCACCGAGGAGCTGACCGCCAAGCACGTCGTGCTCGCCACCGGCGCGCGGGCGCGCGAGTTGCCGGGGCTCGAGGCCGACGGTGATCTGGTCTGGACCTACAGGCACGCCCTCGTGCCGCCGCGGATGCCGAAGAAGCTCCTCGTCATCGGCTCGGGCGCCATCGGCATCGAGTTCGCCAGCTTCTACAACGCGCTCGGCGCCGACGTGACCGTCGTCGAGGTGATGGACCGCATCCTGCCGGTCGAGGACGAAGAGATCAGCGCCTTCGCGCAGAAGAGCTTCGAGAAGCAGGGCATGACCATCCGCAGGAAGGCGATCGTGAAGGGCCTCGACCGCGGGAAGGGCACCGTGACCGCCCATATAGAGGCCGAGGGCAAGGTGGAGACGGCCGAGTTCGACACCGTGATCTCGGCCGTGGGCATCGTCGGCAACACCGAGGGGCTGGGGCTCGAGAAGCTGGGCGTGAAGGTCGAGAAGACCCATGTCGTGACCGACCCCTGGTGCCGCACCGGCGTCGAGGGCGTCTGGGCGATCGGCGACCTCGCGGGGGCGCCGTGGCTCGCGCACAAGGCGAGCCACGAGGGCGTCATGGTGGCCGAGCTGATCGCGGGGAAGAACGACGTGCACCCCGTCCACCCCGACCGCATCCCCGGATGCACCTATTGCCAGCCGCAGATCGCGAGCGTCGGGCTGACCGAGCGCCAGGCCAGGGAGAAGGGGCACGAGGTGCGCGTGGGCCGCTTCCCCTTCATCGGCAACGGCAAGGCGCTGGCGTTGGGCGAGCCGGAGGGGATGGTCAAGACGGTGTTCGACGCGCAAACCGGCGAGCTGCTCGGCGCGCACATGGTCGGCGCCGAGGTGACCGAGCTGATCCAGGGCTACGCCGTGGGCCAGACGCTGGAGACGACCGAGGAGGAGCTGATGCACACGGTCTTCCCGCATCCCACCCTCTCGGAGATGATGCACGAGAGCGTGCTCGACGCCTACGACCGTGTCATCCACATCTGACCCGGCCGCCCCGCCGCACGAGGCGGGGCGCACGCGGGTCTGGCCGGTGCTGGCGCTCTGGGGGGGCGGCCTCGGTGCTGCCGGGCAATACGGCAAGGTCGCGCTGGTCTACGACATGCTGCCCGCGCTCTATCCGGGGGCTGGCGCGGTGCTCGGATGGGCGGTCTCGCTCGTGGGCGTGGTCGGCATCGTTCTGGGCGTCGCGGCGGGGGTCGTCGTCTCGTCGGTCGGGCTGCGGCGGGCGATGCTGGCGGGGCTGGCGGGGGGCGCCGCGCTGTCGGCCCTGCAGGCTCTGGCGCCGCCGCTCTGGGCGTTTCTCGCCTTGCGTGTTGTCGAGGGGGCGTTTCACCTCGCGCTGGTCGTGGCGGCGCCCACGCTGATCTCGCAGCTCTCGGCGCCGCGGCACCGCCCTGTCACGCTGACGCTGTGGGGCACGTTCTTCGGGGTGGCCTTCGCCGGCATCGCGGCCTTCGGGGTGCCGCTGGCCGAGCGGCACGGCGTGCCTGCGCTGTTCCTGGCCCATGCAGTCTGGATGGCGGCCTTCGCGGCGGTGCTCGCGGCGCTGTTGCCGGCGGACGAGACGACCGAGGGGGGCCGCCTGCCGCGGCCGGGCGATCTGATGGCGCGGAGCGCGCGCATCTACCGCTCGGCCCGGATAGGTGCGCCGGCGGCGGGCTGGCTGTTCTATACCTTCGCCTTCGTGGCGCTGCTGACGCTGATCGGCCCCGCCATCCCAGAGGCGGCGCGCACGGCGACGCTGACGGCGATGCCGCTCGTCTCGATCGCGGCGTCGCTGACGCTCGGCGTGGCGCTCCTGCGGTGGATGTCGGCGGTCGCGGTCATGCAGATCGGGTTCGCCTCGGCGGCGGCGCTGACGCTCGCCTTCCTCGCCGCGCCGGGCCACCCGGCGCTCTGTCTCGCGGTGGCGGCGGCGCTGGGGCTGGTGCAGGGGGCGGGCTTCGCCGCGGTGCCCGAGCTCAACGCTGCGCCGGCCGACCGGGCGCTGGCCAATGGCGGGCTGGCGCAGACGGGCAACCTGGGCAACACGCTGGGCGTGCCCGTGCTCGCCGCCTGCATCGCCGCCTTCGGCTTTCCCGGCCTTGTCTGGCCGCTGGCGCTGGCGCTGGCGCTCGGGGCGTTGGGGCAGGCGGTGCTGCGGAGGGGGCGCCGCGACGGCTGCGGCACCTGACCGCGGATCGCACGGGGGGCCATCCGTTGACCTCCCGCCGCCATGGCAGGCACCCCTGTTACACCATCACCCGGAGTTCGAAGGAGGTGAAAGGGTCATGCCCGTCCGTCACGTCTCTGCCGCGCTGCTTGTCGGCGCCCTCGCCGCGGCACCCGCCGGTGCCTCGAGCGTCACCATCTAGAGTCCGAGTTTCGAAGACGGAACCGGGTACACTCTGTCGAGCCTTCCAGGTTGGACAGTGGACAGCGGCACGGTGGACCTTGTGCCGTCCGCTGTTTGGGAGGCCTCGGACGGTAGCCAGAGCCTCGATCTCAACGGAGACCAGAAGGGCGCGATCTCGCAGGCGCTGAGCGGCTTCTCGGTCGGGCAGCGCTATGCGCTTCTGTTCGATCTCGCGGGCAATCCCGATGGCGGCTCGGGCGAGATCAAGAGCTTGCAGGTCTCCGTTGGCGGGCGGAGCGATACGTTCGATTTCGACACGACCGGCACGAGCTCCTCGTCCATGGGGTGGGTGACTGAGAGCTTCTTCTTCACCGCCGGGGCCGAGAGCATGACGCTCGCGTTCGAGAGCCTGACGGACTCGCCCGAAGACACCCGCGGCCCGGCGCTGGACAACCTGCGGATCTCCGAGGCGCCCGCCGTGATCCCGCTGCCTGCGCCCGGGCTGCTGCTGATCGGGGCGCTCGGCGGCCTCGCGGCGCTGCGCCGGCGCCGGGCCTGACAACCTTGCGGGCAGGCTTCTTGGCGTAGCTTGGGGTCGGGCGCCGTTCACTGCGCGGAAATCTTCTCCGCGCCCCGCATGTTTACCTTTCGTTCTCATTTTCTCGTTGGCCGGCACCCCCATATCCCCTACCTTGTGCGGGCGAGCAGAGGGGTGGGACTCATGCCGGAGCAGAAGCACATCGAGGTGCGCGGCGCGCGCGAGCACAACCTCAAGGGGATCGACGTCGACATCCCGCGCGACACGCTGACGGTCATCACCGGGCTGTCGGGCTCGGGCAAGTCGTCGCTCGCCTTCGACACGATCTATGCCGAGGGGCAGCGCCGCTATGTCGAGAGCCTGTCGGCCTATGCCCGGCAGTTCCTCGACATGATGGAAAAGCCGGATGTCGATCAAATCACCGGCCTCTCCCCCGCCATCTCGATCGAGCAGAAGACGACCAGCAAGAACCCGCGCTCGACCGTCGGCACGGTGACCGAGATCTACGACTACCTGCGCCTTCTGTTTGCGCGCGTCGGCACGCCCTATTCGCCCGCCACCGGCCTGCCGATCGAGGCGCAGCAGGTGCAGGACATGGTCGATGCGGTGATGCGGATGGCGGAGGGCACGCGCGGCTACCTGCTCGCGCCCATCGTGCGCGACCGCAAGGGCGAATACCGCAAGGAGTTCCTGGAGCTGCGCAAGCAGGGGTTCCAGCGCGTGAAGGTCGACGGCGCGTTCCACGAGCTCGACGATCCGCCCAAGCTCGACAAGAAATACCGCCACGACATCGACGTGGTCGTCGACCGGATCGTGGTGCGCGAGGGGATGGAAACGCGGCTGGCGGATTCGTTCCGCACCGCGCTGGACCTCGCGCAGGGCATCGCCATCCTCGAGACCGCCCCCCGCCAGGGCGAGGGCGAGGGCGAGCCGGAGCGCATCACGTTTTCCGAGAATTTCGCGTGCCCCGTCAGCGGCTTCACCATCCCCGAGATCGAGCCGCGGCTGTTCTCGTTCAACGCGCCCTTCGGCGCCTGCCCCGAGTGCGATGGGCTGGGGCAGGAGCTGTTCTTCGACGAGCAGTTGGTCGTGCCCGACGCGACGCTGAAGATCAGTGACGGGGCACTCGCGCCGTGGCGCAAGGGCAAGTCGCCCTACTTCCTGCAGACGATCGAGGCCATCGCCAGGCACTACGAGTTCGACACGAAGGCGCGGTGGAAGGATCTGCCGGCCCACGTCAAGCAGGTCTTCCTCTACGGCTCGGGCGAGGAGGAGATCACGTTCCGCTACGACGAGGGCGGGCGGGTCTACCAGGTGTCGCGGCCCTTCGAGGGGGTGATCCCCAACATGGAGCGGCGCTACCGCGAGACGGATTCGGCATGGATCCGCGAGGAATTCGAGCGCTACCAGAACAACCGCCCCTGTGGCACCTGCAACGGCTACCGCCTGCGGGAAGAGGCGCTGGCGGTGAAGATCGCGGGTGTTCATGTCGGGCAGGTCGTGCAGAAGTCGATCCGCGAGGCGTTCGACTGGTGCGAGACGGTGCCCGATCACCTCACGAAGCAGAAGAACGAGATCGCCCGCGCCATCCTGAAGGAGATCCGCGAGCGCCTCGGATTCCTGAACAACGTGGGATTGGAGTATCTTACGCTCTCTCGCGCAGCCGGAACATTAAGTGGTGGCGAGAGCCAGCGCATCCGCCTCGCCTCCCAGATCGGCTCGGGCCTGACGGGCGTGCTCTACGTGCTCGACGAGCCCTCCATCGGCCTGCACCAGCGCGACAACGACCGCCTGCTCGGCACGCTCAAGAACCTGCGCGACCAGGGCAACACCGTGATCGTGGTCGAACACGACGAGGAGGCGATCCGCGAGGCCGACTGGGTGCTCGACATCGGCCCCGGGGCGGGCGTGCATGGCGGCCGGATCATCGCCGAAGGGCCGCCGCAGAAGATCGCGGAGACGCCCGAGTCGGTGACGGGCGACTACCTCGCCGGCCGGCGCGAGATCGCCGTGCCCGCCGAGCGGCGGGAGGGCAACGGAAAGCAGCTTACCGTCGTCAAGGCGACCGGCAACAACCTGCGCGAGGTGACGGTGGACGTGCCGCTGGGCAAGTTCGTCTGCGTCACCGGCGTCTCGGGCGGCGGCAAGTCGACGCTGACCATCGAGACGCTGTTCAAGACCGCCTCGATGCGCCTGAACGGCGCCCGCCACACCCCCGCGCCCTGCGAGACGATCAAGGGGCTGGAGCACCTCGACAAGGTGATCGACATCGACCAGCGCCCGATCGGCCGTACGCCGCGCTCCAACCCGGCCACCTATACCGGCGCCTTCACGCCGATCCGCGACTGGTTCGCCGGCCTGCCCGAGGCCAAGGCGCGCGGCTACAAGCCGGGGCGCTTCAGCTTCAACGTCAAGGGCGGGCGCTGCGAGGCCTGCCAGGGCGACGGCGTGATCAAGATCGAGATGCACTTCCTGCCGGACGTCTACGTGACCTGCGAGACCTGCCACGGCGCCCGCTACAACCGCGAGACGCTTGAAATCACGTGGAAGGGCAAGAGCATCGCTGACGTTCTCGAGATGACGGTCGAGGATGCGCAGGAGTTCTTCAAGGCGGTGCCGTCGATCCGCGAGAAGATGGACGCGCTGATGGAGGTGGGGCTGGGCTATATCAAGGTGGGCCAGCAGGCCACCACCCTCTCGGGCGGCGAGGCGCAGCGGGTGAAGCTGTCGAAGGAGCTCGCCAAGCGCTCCACCGGTCGCACGCTTTACATCCTCGACGAGCCGACGACCGGCCTGCATTTCGAAGATGTCCGCAAGCTGCTGGAAGTGCTGCATTCCCTCGTCGATGCCGGCAACACGGTGGTCGTGATCGAGCACAACCTCGACGTCATCAAGACTGCCGACCATCTGATCGACATCGGCCCCGAGGGCGGCGATGGCGGCGGGCAGGTCGTGGCGACCGGCACCCCCGAAGAGGTGGCCGGCATCGAGGCAAGCCATACCGGGCGATACCTCAAGCCCATGCTGTCGGAGCGGAAGCTGGCCGCGGAGTAGAGCGGAGGCCAAGAGCCTTCGAAGGCTCTTGGATCACGGCGTTTGCAAACGCCGTGGCACGCGCGGGTGCCCGCGCGTGGTCAAGGCCGTTCGAACGGCCTTGCATCCCGCCTCCTCTGGACCTTGCGCGCCGCCTCGCCTAGCCCTTGGCGCGACGGTGCGGGGAGGTGCCATGATGGACAGGTGGCGCGAGGGGTTCGGGGTCGCCCTGGGCGGTGGCGGCGCGCGAGGCTGGTGTCATGTCGGCGTGCTTCGGGCGCTGCAGGAGAAGGGGCACGCGCCCGGCGGTGCCGCCGGCTGCTCGATGGGCGCGCTCGTCGGTGCGGCCTGGGCGGCCGGCAAGCTGGCGGAGCTGGAGGAATGGGCGCGCGGTCTGACGCGGGCGCAGGTGCTGTCCTATGTCGACCTTGGTCTCGGGCAGGGCGGGCTGGTCGCCGGCCGCGCCGTCTGGCGCATCCTCGACGATCTCGACGTGCCCGAGCGGATCGAGGAGCTCGACCGACCGCTCATCCTCCTCGCCACCGACATGGAGACGGGCCGCGAGATATGGATCTCGGACGGTGACCTGCGCGCCGCCGTCCGCGCCTCGATCTCGATCCCCGGGGTTTTCCGCCCTCACCGGATCGACGGGCGTTGGCTGCTCGACGGCGGTCTCGTCAATCCCGTGCCCATCTCGGCGGTGCGCGCGCTCGGCTTTCGCCGCATCCTCGGCGTCAACCCGAATGCCCGCGGCGCCCAGCCCTGCTGGACACGGCCGAAGGGCGGCGGACTCTGGCCCGACCTCGCCGCGCCGTCTCTGGTCTCGCACCTGCCCGAGGCGCTTCAGGGAATCTTCCGCCCGGTGAAAGAGGACGAGCGGGAAGAAGACGTCGCGCCCGACTACCTGCAGGTCGTCTCCGTCGCCATCGACATTCTGACCGGCTACCTGTGCGACACAAGGCTGGCGGCAGACCCGCCGGACGCCCTGCTGGAGGCGGTGCTCGGCCATATCGGCGTGCTGGAGCTCGACCGGGCCGCGGAGGCGATCGACGCGGGTCGGGCGCTGGTCGAGGCCGATGGCGACATGCTGGCGCGCCTGACGGCGTGATGTCGAGTGCCTCCCCCGCGCGCGAGAGCGTTGGCAAAAATATGGATTTCAGGAGGTTAGGGCAGACTCCTCATGCGCCGAGCGAGGGTCGGCGCTCGGTCGTGCAGTCCCGCGGCGGCATCGGGAATCGTCGGGATCGCCCGACCGCCCGGGTCGGCGCGCCTTCCGAGGCCGTTGACACCAAGGCTGCCGCCCACGCGCGTCTTCCCGTAGCGTTCGGCGACATGCAGGCCCGCTCTCGCCCTTGAACCGGCGCCGGTCCGGGAAGGGGGCCGTGCGAGACGGCACCCGGCGCCGGTCCGCCTTGCCTTTCTCAGTTGTCGCCGCGCCCGCGCCCCTCGAAGCGGGGCAGCATGGCCGAGAAATCCGTTCCCGTTCCGCCCTCTTCCTCGACGAATGTCGCGTAGAGCCGCATGGCGGCGAGGCCGAGCGGCGTGTCGGCGTCGTGGCTTTCGGCGGCCTGCTGCGACAGGCGCAGGTCCTTCAGCATCAGGTCGGCAGCGAAGCCGGGGCGATAGCCGTTGTCGGCGGGCGAGGCCGGGCCGATGCCAGGCGCGGGGCAATAGGTGGTCATCGACCAGGACTGGCCCGACGAGGTCGAGACCACGTCGAACATCGCCTGCCGCGACAGGCCCAGCTTGTCGGCCAGCGCGAAGGCCTCGCAGGTGACGATCATCGTCGCCCCGAGGATCATGTTGTTGCAGATCTTCGCCGCCTGCCCGTTGCCCGCGGGGCCGCAATGCACCGCCTTCGCGCCCATGACCTCGAAGAGGGGCAGGGCGCGGGCATGGGCCTCTTCGGGGCCGCCCACCATGAAGGTGAGGGTGCCCGCCTGCGCACCGCCCACGCCGCCCGAGACGGGCGCGTCGAGCGCCATGAGCCCGGCCTGCGCGGCCTGATCGGCCACGGCGCGGGCGCTGTCCACGTCGACCGTCGAGCAGTCGAGCAGGATCGCGCCCGTCTCCATTGCGGGGATCAGCTCGGCCGCCACCTTCCGCAGGATCGCGCCGTCGGGCAGCATGGTGATCACCACCTCGGCGCCGCGGGCCGCTTCCACCCCGCTCGCGGCCCGTGTCACGCCCTCGGGGCAGGGCGCGGCCAGGTCGTGGCCCGTCACGTCGTGCCCGGCCGTGGCCAGATTGGCGGCCATCGGCGCGCCCATGTTGCCGAGGCCGATGAAACCCACCCTCATGTCCGTCCTCCCAGATCCAGCGCCGCTTCCCCCAGCGGCATGAGCATGGCCGCGACCTCGGCCACCGGAACGGCGTCGAGGGCGTGCGTCCAGTTCGGCGCGCGGTCCCTGTCGACGAGGGCCGCACGGATGCCTTCGAGGAAGTCGCCCTGCGCGATGGCGCGGTAGGTGTAGCGGTGCTCCAGATCGAGCGCCCGCTCGATCGTCGCGGCCGGCCCGCGCAGCCGGTGCACCATCTCCACCGCCGCCGCCATCGCCAGCGGCGCGTTCCCCTCGATCCGGCCGAGCGCGTCCTCGGCGAAGGCGCCTCCTTCCGCGCGGAGCGAGCACAGGATGTCGCCGAGCCGCTCGCCGGAGAAATGCCGGTCGATCTCCGGGGCGAGGCCGGCGAGCGTGCTTTCGGGGGCGGCTTTGGCGGCCCGGTCGATCGCCGCCCAGTCGCCCGTCTCGACGAGCTCGGCCTTCAGCGCCTCCCAGCGCTCCTCCGGCACGTAGTAGTCGGCGAAGCCGGCGTGGAGCGCGTCGCCCGGCCCCATCCGCCGGGCGGTCGTGGCGAGATATTCGCCCAGGCGCCCCGGCGCCTGCGCCAGCAGCAGCGAGCCGCCCACGTCGGGCACGAGGCCGATCGACGTCTCGGGCATGGCGATCTGGCTGGTGTCGCTCACCACACGGTGCGAGCCGTGGCAACCAAGGCCCACGCCGCCGCCCATGGTGAAGCCCTGCAGGAACGACGCGACGGGCTTGGGAAAGCGGAAGAGCGCGGCGTTCATCCGGTATTCGTCGCGCCAGAAGGCACGGGCCGGTTCGTAGTCGCCCGCCACCCCGGCGCGGTAGATCTCCATCAGGTCGCCGCCGGCACAGAACGCCTTGTCGCCCGCGGAGTCGATCACCAGCATCGCGATGTCGTCGTCCGCCGCCCAGGCGGGAAGCACCTCCGACACCGCGCGCACGATGTCGTGGGTGATCGCGTTCAGCGCCTTGGGCCGGTTGACCGTGATCCGGCCGACGCGGCCTTCCCTGCGGATGTCCACCTCTACCGTGCTCATGGCGCCAGCATCGAGCGGGCCACGATCAGCCGCATGATCTCGTTCGTCCCCTCAAGGATCTGGTGCACCCGCAGATCGCGCACGATCTTCTCGATCCCGTAATCGGCGAGGTAGCCGTAGCCGCCGTGCAGCTGCAGGCACTGGTCGGCCACGCGGCTGCCCGCCTCGGTCACCATCTTCTTGGCCATGGCGCAGGCGCGGGTGGCGTCGGGGGCGCCGTTGTCGAGCTTCCATGCCGCCTGGCGCAGGAAGGTGCGCGCGGCTTCCAGCTCGATCTCCATGTCGGCGAGGCGGAACTGCAGCGCCTGGAATTCCGTCAGCGCCTGCCCGAAGGCGCGGCGCTCGCGCATGTAGGCCACGGTCGCCTCGAGCGCCTGCTGCGCCGCGCCCAGCGAGCAGGCCGCGATGTTGAGCCGCCCGCCGTCGAGCCCCGCCATGGCGTAGGCAAAGCCGCGCCCCTCCTCGCCCAGCAGGTTGGTCGCGGGGACGGGGCAGGCATCCATCTGCACCTGCCTTGTAGGCTGCGAGCGCCAGCCCATCTTCTCCTCCAGCGCGCCGAAAGACAGGCCCTCGGCGCCCTCCTCGACCACGAAGGCCGAGATGCCCTTCGGCCCCTCGCCCCCGGAGCGCGCCATGACGATGTAGGCGTCGGAATAGCCGCCGCCCGAGATGAACGCCTTGGTCCCGGTCAGGCGCCAGCCCTCGTTCGTCCGCTCGGCGCGTGTCGTCAGCGCGGCGGCGTCCGAGCCCGATCCGGGCTCGGTCAGGCAGTAGGAGAAGACCGTGTCCATGCCGATGGCCGGGCCGAGGAACCGCGCCTTGAGGTCGTCCGACCCGTAGCGGTCGAGCATCGCCGCGCACATGTTGTGGATCGACAGGAACGCCGCGACCGAGGCGCAGGAGCGCGACAGCGCCTCGAAGACGAGCGTCGCCTCGAGCCGCGACAGCCCCGTCCCGCCCGCCTCGTCGGAGACGTAGAGACCTCCGAAGCCCAGTTCTGCCAGCTTCGGCCACAACGCGCGGGGGATGGTGCCGTCGGCCTCCCATGTCCGCGCGTGCGGGGCGATCTCGGCCTCTCCGAAGGCGCGCGCCATGTCCTCGATTGCGCGCGCTTCCTCGCTCAGCGCGAAGTCCATGCTCGTCCTCCCTTGGGCGCCTTCGGCGCCGACTGCGAATTGACCGCCCGTTCAATTTCGTCGAGTCGGCGCCGTGCCGCAACCCGCTGTCTGCCCGGTCCTCGTCAGCGGCGCGGCGGCGGACAACTCGGCGATACGGGCGCGCAGGCGGGCGAGGTCGGCGTCGAGCTCGGGCGCACTGATCGAGAGGCGTTCGGCCAGTGCGGCGAGGCGCCAGCGCCAGTCGAGCCGCTTCAGCGCCTCCAGATGGTTGCGCGCGGCCTGCTCGGGTGTCCACGCCGCCACTGCCCCGACCAGCCGTCCGATGCCGCCCGCGCGGTCGATGCCGTCGGTTTTCAGCAGCGCGCCGGGCCAGTCCACGAGGTGCGACTCGCCCGCCGGCGGAACGCCGATCACGGAGGCGCCGCAGGCCAGTGCGTCGGTCCAGCGGCCGGTCAGGTAGGCTCGCGTGGGATGCGTCACACCGCTGGGAGCGGCGATGTTGCAGAAGGCCGCGACGAACCGGGCGCGGCCATACCAGTGCATCAACGCGTGATGAGCGGTATCGACGCGGCCAGCCCCGCGGGGCGGAGTATCGGGCGGTCGACCGTGAAAGCTGAGGCCGGCCTCTGCACAGGCCCGGGCAAGGATCTCGTCGTCGTCCCATTCCGGGGGCTGACGGCCGACGCGCAGCAGGTCGAACTCTCGCGCTGGGGCGGCCGATCCGTGGTCGAGCGCGTCCGTGCCCCAGGGCAGATGCATCGCACGGTCGCCCGCAAGGCGCCGATAGTCTGGCCCGTCGGCCTCGCGGGTGTAGGCAACAACGTCGAAGGCCTTCAGGACGCCGGGACGCCGCAATTCCTCGAGGTAGAAACTATCGATGATCCAGAGCGCGCGGGCATGGCGGCGCTCGCGGAAGGCCGGGGTGGCGAGAAGACCCGTCACCTCTCCGGGTTTGCGGGCGATGCACAGGTCCACCCGGTCGCCGCCGCGCGGATGCGGCCAGACGCCGGCCAACGCCTTGCGCAGCTTGGGAACCCGTTGCTTGCGCCCCGCCGAGGGAACGGCCGCGCCGCCAAAGAGCCGTGCCGACAGGGTGACCAGATCATTGATCGGTCCCCAGCCCCGCCAGAAAGACCCGGTGAAATAGACGTCCATTCCCGACCCGTGCCGCCGCTCCGGAGTCCGGCCTAGCGACGGGGCCTGCGACGCGCAAGTGCGTCGCAGGCCTCAGATCAACCGGACCTGCGTGCCGATCTCGACCAGCGCGAACAGCTCTTCCACCTGCTCGTTGTAGAGACCGATGCAGCCCGAGGACGAGCGGCGCCCGATCTTGCGCGTGTCGTGCGTGCCGTGGATGAGGTAGGCCGGCCACGAGAGATACATGGCATGGGTGCCGAGCGGGTTGCCGGGCCCCGCAGGCATGAACTCGGGCAGGGTCGGGTCGCGCTCGCGCATCGAGGCGGTGGGCGTCCACGAAGGCCCGACCTTCTTGCGCACGACCTCGGTGTAGCCGCGGCGGGTGAGCTCCTCGGTCAGGGGCACCGATGTCGGGTAGAGCTTGTAGATCGTCTCGTCGCCCGACCAGTAGTGCAGCGCACGGCTCTGCGTGTCGCAGACGATGGCCCCCTTGCCGAGCTGGTCGAAATGCTCGCGCCAGTCCTGCCGGACGAAGCTCGAGACGTTGCGGCGCGGCGCGGGCCCCGACTGCACAAGCGGGTCGGCGGCCTGTTGCGCGCGCAGGATGGCCGGCGCGGCCATGAGGGGCAGGGTGGCGCCGGCGGCCGCCATGAGGCGGCGGCGCGTGAGGCGTGTCGTGTCGGTCATTCTGCTCGCTCGCTTCCGGTTCGCTTCTGTCGGCAATCCCTCCCACCAGTTGTCACGGGAGCGCGTCTCGGTCCAGCCGGTTGGCGCGCTGCTCTCGACGATGTGAGGCTCCCGCCACGCCGGGGCCCGTCCTGCGGGGCCATCCTCCGGGGCCCGTCAGAGGCCCTCGCGGAACTCGTCGATGAGCCGGCCGACCACGGCGCGCATCGCCTCGGCCTCGGTCGCGCCCGCCGCGAGCGCCTCGTCGCGCACCGCGCGCTGCCGGTCGGCCCCGGTGCCGCCCGCCACGATCTCCTGCACGCGGGTCACCTCCGACAGGCAGCCGAGCGCTTCGGCATCCTCGGCGAGCAGGCCGATCAGCTCTTCGGCCAGCGCGTCGAACGGCTTGATGCGCCCTGCGCCGAAGTCGATCATGCCGGCTGAGGTGCCGTAGCGCTGCGCGCGCCACCGGTTCTCGCCCACCAGAAAGCCGTCATAGGCCCGCCAGCGCTGGTTGAGGCGCGACAGCCGCCACAGCATCCGGCAGATGCACTGGATGAGGGCGGCCAGCGTCAGCGTGTCCTCCATGCGCGGCGGCACGTCGCAGATGCGTGTCTCGATCGTGGGAAAGCGCGAGGAGGGGCGCAGATCCCACCAGATCTTCGACTGGTCCTCGATGATGCCGAGATCGACGAGCACGCCGGTGGTGCGTTCGTAGGCGGCCCACGAGTTGAGCTGCGGCGGCAGGCCGGTGCGGGGCAGGTTGTCGAAGACCGTCAGCCGGTAGGAGGACAGCCCCGTGTCCTCGCCCTGCCAGAAGGGCGACGAGGTGGAGAGCGCCAGAAGGTGCGGCAGGAAATAGGCGAGCTGGTTCATCAGGTCGATGCGCAGCTCCTCGCCCTCGACGCCCACATGGACATGCATCCCGCAGATCAGCATCCGCCGCGCGACGCCCGCCAGGTCGGAGCGGAGCTGGTTGTAGCGCGCCTTGTCGGTGTGGTGCTGCGTCTTCCAGTCGGCGAAGGGGTGGCACGAGGCGGCGATGGGGGCGAGGCCGTGGGCGTCGCAGCATTCGGCGACCGTTGTGCGCAGCTTGCGCAGATCCTCCCGCGCGCTGGCGATGTCGGGGCTGACCTTGGTGCCGATCTCGATCTGGCATTGCAGGAACTCGGGGGAGACCTGCCCCTCGATCGCGGCCGCGCATTCGTCCATCAGCGCCTGGGGGGCTGCGACGAGCTCGCCCGTCTCGCGGTCGACGAGCAGGTACTCTTCCTCGATCCCCAGCGTGAACGCCGGCGCCGCCTCCGCCATCCGCCCGTCCCCTGTGCCCTAGTGTGAGGGGAAGAGTGGCAAGCGGCGGGGCGGCGCGCAAGCGGCGATGGTGGAGGTGTCCCGCCGGGCTGACCGAGGCGGCCTGCGCACGGGGAGCGAGAAGGGCAGCGCCCGACCCTGGGCAGGGCGCATGGGCGCGCGTCGTTTGCCCGGGGCGAGGCGCCACCATCGCTCATGCCAGATGACCGGTGCGCACCGTCACCCATGCGCCCTCCCGGGGGGAGGGTCGGGCGCTGCCCGGCCTGCGGCCGGGCGTCACCTGATCGAGCGGAGAACGAGACCGATGCGGGCGGGCCGAGCGTCACCGGATGCGTGGGGCGCCTCCCCTCACTCCATCGCCTTGAAGTGGAACTCGCCGCCTTCCTTCAAGCCGCTCGGCCAGCGTGCGGTGACCGTCTTGGTGCGGGTGTAGAAGCGGAAGGAATCGGGGCCGTGCTGGTTGAGGTCGCCGAAGCCCGATTTCTTCCAGCCGCCGAAGGTGTGGTAGGCGAGCGGCACCGGGATCGGCACGTTGATGCCGACCATCCCGATGTTGATGCGGTGGGCGAAGTCGCGGGCGGTGTCGCCGTCGCGGGTGAAGATCGCGGTGCCGTTGCCGTAGTCGTGGTCCATCGCCAGCCCCAGCGCCTCTTCGTAGCTGCCCGCCCGCACCTGGGACAGGACGGGGCCGAAGATCTCCTGCCGGTAGATTTCCATCTCGGGCGTCACCCGATCGAACAGGTGCGGCCCCACGAAGAAGCCGCTCTCGTAACCCTGAAGCTGGAAGTCGCGGCCGTCGACCACCAGTTCCGCCCCCTGCTCGACGCCCGCGTTCACCAGCCCCAGCACCCGCTCCTTGGCGGCCCCCGTCACGAGCGGCCCGTAATCCACGTCGTCGCCGGCGGTGTAGGGGGCGATCTTGAGCTTATCGATCCGTGGCACGAGCTTTTCCACCAGCCGGTCGGCCGTCTCCTCGCCCACCGGCACGGCGACCGACACCGCCATGCAGCGTTCGCCCGCCGCGCCGTAGCCCGCGCCCACCAGCGCGTCGGCGGCCTGGTCCATGTCGGCGTCGGGCATGACGATCATGTGGTTCTTGGCGCCGCCGAAGCACTGCACGCGCTTGCCGGCCGCGCAGCCGCGCGAATAGATGTATTCCGCGATGGGCGTGGAGCCGACGAAGCCGATGGCCTGCACCGTCTCGTTGTCGAGCAGCGCGTCGACCGCCTCCTTGTCGCCGTTGACGACCTGCAGGATGCCGTCGGGCAGCCCGGCCTCCTGCATCAGCTCGGCCAGCATCATCGGCACGGACGGGTCACGCTCGGACGGCTTGAGGATGAAGGCGTTGCCGCAGGCGATGGCGGGGGCGAACTTCCACATCGGGATCATGGCGGGGAAGTTGAACGGCGTGATCCCGGCCACCACGCCCAGCGGCTGGCGCATGGAATACATGTCGATGCCCGGCCCGGCGCCGTCGGTGAACTCGCCCTTCAGAAGATGCGGCGCGCCGATGCAGAACTCGACCACCTCGAGCCCGCGCTGCACGTCGCCCCTGGCATCCGGCAGGGTCTTGCCGTGCTCGCGCGAGAGCGCCTCGGCCAGCTTGTCCATGTCGCGGTTCAGGAGGCGGACGAATTCCATCAGTACGCGGGCGCGGCGCTGCGGGTTGGTCGCGCCCCAGGCGGGCTGCGCCTCGGCGGCCCTGGCCACCGCCGCGTCGACCTCGGACGCCGAGGCCAGCGCCACCTGCGCCTGCACCTCGCCCGTCGCGGGGTTGTAGACATCGGCGGTGCGACCCGATCCGGTCACGCGCGCCCCGTTCACCCAGTGCCCGATCTGCTCCATCGCTCCCTCCCTTGGCCGGTTCGCGCGCACCCTAGCCGAGCCGTCCGGCGGCTGGAAGCGAGGTTTCGCCGCCCGCACCCCGCTACGGCATGCGACGGTATTTTCGTTGACAGACCGGGCTGCCGGCCCCGACCCTGCGTCACAGGGAGACGCAGGGAGGAGCAAGAATGACCGTCGCCAACATCCTGAAATCCAAGGGCAGCAGCCATGTCGAGACGATCGGCCCCGGGGCCACCGCGCTCGAGGCGGCCCGGCGCCTGGCCGAAAAGCGCTTCGGCTCGCTGGTCGTGGCCGACGGCGACGGCACGCCCATCGGCATCCTGTCGGAGCGCGACATCGTCCGCGAGGTGGGTCGCCGCGGCGCCGCCGTCCTCGCCGAGCCGGTGGAAAAGCTGATGACGAAAAAGATCGTCAGCTGCACGCGTGCCGAAAAGGCCGTGTCGGTGCTCGCCACGATGACCGAGCAGCGCTTCCGCCACATGCCCGTGGTCGAGAACGGCCGGCTCGTGGGGCTCATCACCATCGGCGACGTGGTGAAGTACCGGCTCGAGGAACTGGCGATGGAAAAGGACGCCCTCGAAGGCATGATCATGGGGTTCTAGGGCAACGCACCGACAGGCGCCCCGCGCCCCCGGGTTGCGCTTCGGGCCCTGCTGGGGCACCTGCGCGCCCGAACGCGGCTCAGGGAGCGTGACCCATGCGCATCGGCCTCTATCCCGGCACCTTCGACCCCGTCACCCACGGGCATCTCGACATCATCGGCCGGGCCACCGCGCTGGTAGACCGGCTGGTGATCGGCGTGGCGATCAATCGTGACAAGGGCCCGCTCTTCACGCTGGAAGAGCGGGTAGAGATGATCGAGAGCGAGGTCGCCGCCATAGCCGACCGCACGGGCTGCGAGATCGTGGCCCACCCGTTCGAGAACCTGCTGATCGACTGCGCCAACGACGTGGGCGCCAAGCTGATCGTGCGCGGCCTGCGGGCGGTGGCCGATTTCGAGTACGAGTTCCAGATGGTCGGCATGAATCGCCAGCTCGACAACACGATCGAGACGGTCTTCCTCATGGCCGAGGCCGAGCACCAGGCGATCGCCTCCAAGCTGGTCAAGGAGATCGCACGGCTTGGGGGCGACGTGTCGAAGTTCGTCACCCCCGCTGTCCGCGAGGCGCTCCTCGCGCGCGTCGGACGCGCCTGAACGGCACGGACCCGGCCTGCCCGCGCACGAGCGGTCTCGGGCGATCAATGTGGATTCGGCGTCCTCACCGCGGCGGGCGGGGCGCAAATCCCTTCGCCGTTATCCCCCAAAAGAAGCAGGAGCCTGCAACCTTCTGACATCAAGGAGGAACCAGCTTTGCCAGAATCGTGCCATATTTCCTCCGCTTCGCCACGCGAGGAGACCCCTTCGGTTGATCAGAGGGTCGGACATGACGGTGGTGATCAGGTCGGTTCGCGACATCTACACGCTGCTTCCCACGGAGGAGGACGCTCGATGCTTTCTCGAAGCTCTACTCTGGCCGGAGGGACGGCTCTGCCCGCATTGCGGCTCGACGGAGTCTACGGCTCTCCGCGGCTCCTCCGTGAGGCCGGGACTCTACCAGTGTCGTCAGCGCGCGTGCCGTCGGCAGTTCACGGTCACGACGCGAACGCCAATGCACGCGACCAAGCTTGAACTACGGACCTGGATCCTTGCGTTCTTTCTCGTGCTGAACGCATCGAAGGGGATTTCGTCGGTTGTCCTTGCGCGGCACTTGGGCATTACCCAGAAAGCGGCTTGGCGCATCGGCCACGCCATACGGGAGTTGATGGCCTCGGAAGGCGCATCGAGCGAGAGACTCAGCGGCATCGTCGAGGTGGATGAAGGAGCTATGCGCGATTTTGGGTGATGCGGCCTGATCAGGCGGCGCGGGTTTCGGTGTCGCGGTCTGCGACCCCGTCGGTGAATGTGACGCCTTCGATGACCTGTGGCAACTGGTTCGCGCCCTTCAGTCGGCGCCACGTTTTCGCTGCGGCTTGAACGAGCTTGAAGACCATGAGCTTGGCCGTCTTCTGGGACAGCGCGCCCTTGGTTCGGACTGTCCGGTGCCGAACGGTGGCGAAGACGCTCTCGATGGGGTTGCCGGTGCGCAGGTGGTCCCAGTGCTCGGCAGGGAAGGCGTAGAAGGACAGCAACGCCTCGCGATCCTTCGTCAGGCAGGTCACCGCCTTGGCGTACTTCGTCCCGTATTTCTCGGCGAAGGTGTCCATGGCGGCCTCGGCGACGGCGCGGGTCTCGGCCTGCCAGATGTCGCGCAGATCGGCCTTCACCGCCGGATGCATGGATTTCGGGAACTTGTTCAGGACGTTGAAAGTCTTGTGAACCCAGCAGCGCTGGTGACGCGTGCCCGGAAAGACTTCGTCGAGGGCCTTCCAGAACCCCATCGCCCCATCGCCCACGGCGATCTCGGGTGGCACCTTGAGGCCGCGTTTCTTGATGTCGACCAGCAA
>NZ_QPLK01000060.1 GCF_003340565.1 Rhodovulum sp. 12E13
GAGCAACTCGACCTGTTCGAAGCATTGAGCCTGCCGAAACCCGCCTGACGCACCTTGTCGTCACAAAAACGCGAACTCCCCGCCAACAATATCAATCGCTTATCGGATCAACTGTCGAACTTCGGTGCACGGTCAGAAGGCGCCCTTGCGGTTCGCCGGCCGAAGGATCCGGTCGGGACAGCCCGGGGATGTCCGTGAACCGGATTGCGAGCGTCGCACCAACACGAATGGGCGTGAGCGCGCCACGATCGATCAATCGGCGCACCGTGCGCGGCGACACCTGCAGAACGGCCGCTGTATCCTGCAATGACAAAAGGCTGTCGGCTTTCATTTCTCGATCTCCACGAATGCGATTGCTTTCGAGATGAAGATAGGTCCGCTGGCCGGTCGCCGGAAATCTGGTGTACGGAGACTGCCGGACATCCGGACATTTCCCCTGAAGGGGAATGTCCGGATGTCCGGCAGGCCGACACGGATACGTTTTCGTGATCCCGTTTTGGTCCAGCGACCGACGGGACCATTGTCCCACTGTCCGATTGACGGACATCGTTCCCACTGCACTCGGAAGGCGCCACCGCCCATGCACTCTCTGGACCAGGACACCTCGCTCTCGGCGCGCATCAATTCAATCTATGCAGATGCGCGCAATCATTCCCCCAGCCTGAAAACCGATTACGTCGTCAAGGGATGGTTCTACAGGGGGGAGACCTCCCTCGTGTATGGACCTTCGAATGTCGGCAAATCCGCGTTCGCCGGCATGATCGGCAGGGCCGTCGTCCTCAGGGCCGGTGCGCTTGGGGCACGTGTCCAATGCGGCCTCGTCGTGCATGTGGCGGCGGAAGCGCCAAAGGCGATTCTCGATCGCACGACGGCCTACGAGATCAATAGGGACGAAGCGGTCCATCCCTATCTGGTCCGTCAAGCCCCCGTCGACTTCTCGGATGAAGCGGAAGTCGGCATATTCCTGCAGGAACTCCGCCAACTGCAGGAACGCCATCACGCCGACATCGCGCTCATCATCCTCGATACGCTGTCACGGTCGATCGGGATCGCAGACGAGAACAATGCGGGCGAAATGACCCGCGTCGTGACGCAACTGGAACGTGTGGCGCGGGGCGTTCAGGCTCACGTCATGTGCGTGCATCACACGGGAAAAGACGCGGATCGCGGCGGGCGGGGCTCCTCGGCTCTGCGCAGCGCGGTGGATACCGAAGTGCGTCTCGCGCCTCAGGAGGGCAGCGTTCGGGTTTCCTGCGATAAACAGCGCAACGAAGCGAAGCCCGCCCCGCGGGCGTTCAGGCTCGACGCCGTGACGCTGGGCGACGACCAGGACGGCGATCCCCGGACGACGGTCGTCGCGCTGGAGACCGAGCCGTCCGCCAGCGAGACGCAGAAACAAGGCCGGGGGGCGCAATCGGATCACCACGCGGTCATCCGGACCGTCGTTTCGCTGGTCGCCACAAACCGGGTTTCATCTTTCGACAAGAGATTCTCGGCGGGCGACCTGGCCCGACTGCTGCCGGAAAACCTCCTCGAAGGGGCCAACGAAGAGGCGCGGCGGAAGAGCGTTGCCAGGGTCCTCGGCAAACTGGCGCTGGACCCGACCCCGATCGTCGCGAAAGAGGGAAATCGCTGGCGCGTGACCTGCTGAGAATTTCGACCTTCATTTTGCTCGAATTCTCTCGCGGCGACCAGAGGTCTTGATCGAGCGAAATCGCCACCGGGGACAAGCGAAGCTCCGGTGTGTTTCCAGTTCACAGCAGTCCGGATTGTTTCGTGGCGCCCTGTGCATGTCCATGTCATGCGACAGGCAGGATCTCCCGCCGCCCATCGGCGCAAGGGGAAGCAACGTAAGCCTTCTGCGCTCAAGTGCTTCCACCCATCTGCTTTTCAGGCACCGCTGGTTGGCTGACATGCCGCGCCGGGGGTGCCGAAGGGAAGTGGTTTTGTCGGTTCGCCGGTCAGAACCATCTCTCGACCGGCTCTGCCGGTCATCTGCCGCAGGAGGCGGTCTCGATGGCCACAGGGTCGGTTCTGCGCAAAGAGCGCCATTGGCGCCTTTTGCGCGGATCTGGTTATCTTCCCCCGTGAGGGGTCAGGATAGCCCTGCGCAAGCAGGAGCCTGCGTGATTGTCCCCCGTGAGGGGTCAGGATAGCCCTGCGCAAGCAGGAGCCTGCGTGATTGTCCCCCGTGAGGGGTCAGGATAGCCCTGCGCAAGCAGGAGCCTGCGTGATTGTCCCCCATGAGGGGTCAGGATAGCCCTGCGCAAGCAGGAGCCTGTGTGACTGTCGCCCATGAGGGGTCAGGAAATACCCTCGAAATTCGAGGGCCTGTGTTATCTTCCCCCCTGAGGGCTCGAAAGGGATGGCCAGATCGGTCATCCCTTTCGTCTTTTGAGGATGCGTCTTGTCCGCGTACACATGAAAGCGATGCCATCACAAGCCTGGCCACGTCGACGAGCGAGGAAGCCTCGTGCGCAGGCGAGCCGGCTTCGTCTTGGGCGTGTCGTACCGGATGGCCTTGCGGGTCTCCATTCGCGGTAGCGTTTGTGCAGGAAGTCCCGCGACCTCGACATCGGCGAGGCGGCAGACCGGCGGAGCGGAGCCCGGCTGTCGAAATCGATACGTTCGCCTGGTCGGACGGTCGACCCGGCGATACGAAACCGACGTGATGCCTCCGGACGACCCTCAAGAATCCGCTCATTGCCCGGTCTGCCGTCTCGTGGGGCAGGATCCGGCGGTCGTTCGCGGACAGATCGACGGGTGCGCCGTCGTCGCGCCTCGGCGCCATGTCGGGCGGCTGGCCGATCTCGATTTCGCGGAGGCGTCGGCGGTCATGGCCGCGATCGCCGAGCAGCTCGACGGCTGCCCGCCGGGCGCGACGCCCTTCATCGTGCAGACGGGCGGGCATTTCCATCTGCGGCTCGGGGCGACGGACTCGGGGCATCCGCCGGGGAGGCTCGTGTGTGGCGGCGGCGACCCGTTTCTGGGTCATCTCGTCGGGCATCTCGACCGGGCGGAAGCGGTGGACCTCGCTGTCGCCTTCGCGCTCGAAAGCGGCGTCGCGCTGGTGCGCCCGTACCTCCAGGATCTGCTCGATCGACGGGGGCGCCTGCGGCTCGTGGTCGGCGACTACCTCGACGTGACCGAGCCGGCCGCGCTGCGCATGCTGATGGATCTGGACGGCGACGTGCACCGGCATGTCTTCGAGACGCGCGGGGGCTCCTTCCACGTCAAATCGTGGATCTTTCGCGCTCGCGGCTGCGGCGACGCCGTCGTCGGGTCGTCGAATCTGACCCGCGTGGCGCTGACCGACGGCGTGGAGTGGAACCTCTCGACCGGCCCGGATCCGGCGCGATGGGGGGCTGTGGGGGAGGCGTTCGAGGCGCTTCTGCACCACCCTAACGTCCGCCCCCTCGATAGCGCCTGGATCGACGCCTACGCCGCGCGCCGCAGCGTTCAGGATCCGCCGGCCTACACCAAAGCGGTGCGCGACGAGAGCCCGCCCGACCCGCCGCCTGAGCCGCACGCGATCCAGCGCCGGGCGCTGCAGACCCTGGAGGGCGCGCGCGACGGCGGCGCGCGCGCCGGGCTCGTCGTTCTCGCGACCGGGCTCGGAAAGACCTGGCTCGCTGCGTTCGACAGCGTGCCCTTCGGCCGCGTGCTGTTCGTCGCCCATCGCGACGAGATCCTCACCCAGGCCATGGCGACGTTCCGGCGGATCCGGCCCGAGGCGCGGTTCGGCCGCTACGACGGGGGCGAGAAGGTGGCCGATGCCGACATCGTCTTCGCCTCCGTGCAGACGCTCGGCCGAATGGCCCATCTCGAGCGCTTCGCGCCGGACACGTTCGACTACATCGTGGTCGACGAGTTCCACCATGCCGCCGCCGCCACCTACCGCCGTGTCATCGGGCATTTCGCGCCGCGGTTCCTGCTGGGGCTCACGGCGACGCCCGAGCGCACCGATGGCGGCGACCTCCTGCACCTGTGCGACCATAACCTCGTCTTCCGGTGCGACTTGTTCGAGGGGATCGAGGAGGGCCTGCTCGCGCCTTTCCGGTACTGGGGGGTGCCCGACCCGGTGGACTACGCGCAGATCCCGTGGCGAAGCACGCGTTTCGACGAGGTGGAGCTCACCAGTGCGCTCGCCACGGAGGCCAGGGCGCGCAACGCGCTGGAGCAGTTCAGGCGACGCGGCGCCGGCCCGGCGCTGGGGTTCTGCTGCACCGTCGCGCATGCCGACTTCATGGCCGACTTCTTCCGGCAGGCCGGGCTGCGTGCCGCCGCGGTTCATTCCGGGCCGGCATCGGCGCCCCGTACCTCCTCGCTCGAGGCGCTCGGGCGAGGTGAGCTCGAGATCGTCTTCGCCGTCGACATGTTCAACGAGGGCGTCGACGTGCCCGCTATCGGCACGGTGCTGATGCTCCGCCCGACCGAGAGCCCCATCGTCTGGCTGCAACAGCTCGGCCGCGGCCTCAGGCGCGCCGAGGGGAAGGACGCGCTGCACGTCGTCGACTACATCGGCAATCACCGTTCCTTCCTGACGAAGGTGCGCGCGCTGCTCGCCGCGCCGGAGGGCGACCGCGCGCTCGCCGCCCGCCTCGAGGCGGCGATCGCGGGCGACGCCGGCCTGCCGGACGGTTGCGCCGTCACCTACGATCTCGAAGCCGTCGACATCCTCCGTTCCTTGCTCCGAGTGCGCGACCTCGACGACGACATGGAGGCGTTCTTCGCCGATTTCCGCCTGCGCCACGGCCGGCGGCCGACAGCCCTGGAAACCTGGATGTCCGACTTCGACCCGAAGGCGCCGAACCACGGCGGCTGGCTGGGGTTCCTGGTCCACATGGGCGAGCCCGTGGACCGTAGGTTGGCCGAGGCGCTGCGCGGCCTCGCTGCCGACATCGCCCGACGCGCAGACGCGGACGCGCTCCACTGGCTCGCCGCAGCCCTTCGTGCCGGCCTCGCCACGGGCGGCGCTGATCCGCAAAGGATCGCTACCGAGGCGAGCGAGGACGCCGGCACGATCTGGGCGATGCACCTCGCCGAGCGCGACGGGCGCCTCGCGCTCGCCCGCGTTCCGGACGGCATGCAGGCCGATGCCCAGACGCTGATCGACGAGCTGATCGAATGGCGACTCGCAACCATCATCGACGAGATCGCGATGCCCCAACGGGAGGTCGCCGAGGCGCCGGCGCCCTACCTCCCGGCGGAGGGACCGGTTCTGTGGCGGAGCTACGAGCGCAGAGAAATTCCCCGGCTCTTCGGCGCGACATTCAACGAGGGTGCGTGGAACGCCGGCATCGTGCGGCTGGCCAATCGGCTGATCCTCTTGACGACGTTGCGGAAGGGCGCGCTCGCGACGGGCAACCATTACGAAGACGCCTTCCTCGACGCGCAGACGGTTCAGTGGCAGAGCCAGACCCGGACCCGCCAGGACTCGCGGCACGGCGCCATGATTTCCGGCCGCGAGCCCGGCGCCGAAGTCCATCTTTTCGTGCGCTCGGGCAAGCTGCGGCAGGGCCGCGCGGCCCCGTTCATCTACTGTGGCCCGGTGCGCTTCCTCGACTGGGAGGGCGAACAGCCCATCACCGTTCGGTTTCGGCTGCCCGAGCCCGTCCCCGAGCATCTGCGCCGCTCCTTCGCCGTGCCCGACTGACATTGGGGTCACGTCGTGGATGCGTGCCCGGGCTCATCCTTGGCGTGCGAGGTCGGAAATCGCCGACCCGATCACCGTGCGCACATCCTGCCCGGTCCGCGCGAAGCCGAGGAGGCGCGCCGTGGCGACGACGAGGTCGTCGTGATTCATGCGACCGCTTTCCGCGAGAATTCTCTCGGCCGCAGCCCGGATCTCGATCGGAGGGAGGTATTCGGCCCGGGTGGTCGGCGTGCTCTCCGCCGACCTGTCGCGTACCTGCGGTGCCGCGCGCTGTTCGACCGTCATGACGAAGGCGTCCAGAGCGAGCAGGCGGCCGTTGTGGTTCGGCTTTGAATGGTGACCCCTGTCAGTCTCGGTCCAAGCCTTGGAAAACGCAACGCAAAGCGCTCCCTTCACGGGGTCCCGATCGGCGCCGATAGGGATCGCGCGATTGCCTCGAAAATGCGGCGTCTTCAACTGCTTGCGACCAAGTGAGGTGGGGTGCCAGTTCAGAGCCGATCCACAGAGATACGCCCGACGGGTGATCATCCGGGGATCCGCCTACATTAACAGGCCGCTGAAGAAGTGCGGCTGGAAGGACGTTTTTCCGGGCGCGGGTTTCCAAGTTGAGGCGGTGGCGGCCCGGGACGTGTGGATCGGTTCCGAGATGCCCCGTGTTTCAGGCCGCCAGAAGCTTCGGCAGCCTGGCCAGATTGCAGGCCGCCATGGTCATCGTGAACTGCGCGCGGACCCTGTCGAGGCCG
>NZ_QPLK01000061.1 GCF_003340565.1 Rhodovulum sp. 12E13
CGGGTCATCCCCGCGCGGGCGGGGAACGGCTGATGAGCGTCGTCAGGCCGCGCTGTCTCACCGGGTCATCCCCGCGCGGGCGGGGAACGGTCCTGTGCTGTCGGTGGTGGTCGTCAGTGAGGCGGGTCATCCCCGCGCGGGCGGGGAACGGGTGGCCAATGACCGGCCCATCCTCTGCCTGGGCGGGTCATCCCCGCGCGGGCGGGGAACGGGCGCTGTTCGGCGCGATGCCCGCGTCGATTGCCGGGTCATCCCCGCGCGGGCGGGGAACGGCTGGCTATTCGAGCCTCAGCGAGAATAGACAGCGGGTCATCCCCGCGCGGGCGGGGAACGGCTGCGGCTGGGAACGATGGGCGGGGGTGGTGCCGGGTCATCCCCGCGCGGGCGGGGAACGGGCCGCCACGCCTGCTGGATTGAACCGCGCCACCGGGTCATCCCCGCGCGGGCGGGGAACGGTCATGGTCACGGCCGAGCGGTTCCTGTTCGCTCGGGTCATCCCCGCGCGGGCGGGGAACGGACGGACGGGCAGAAGCATACCGGCGTGCGTGACGGGTCATCCCCGCGCGGGCGGGGAACGGCCAGCGAAACGGGGCTGATACCCGAGGACGAGCGGGTCATCCCCGCGCGGGCGGGGAACGGACCCGATGCGTTGACGTTTGCATCAGTGCCGACGGGTCATCCCCGCGCGGGCGGGGAACGGGCGGTATCCGCGCGGGACACGGCTTCTGTTTGCGGGTCATCCCCGCGCGGGCGGGGAACGGTCTTGCTGCATCCCGTTGATGTACCGAGGTATTCACGATGTCAAAGAGCCTACCGGATTGTCCGGCCTTGGCGGAGGTTAACCTGCCTCGCCGTTCGGGGGGAAGAAGCGAACGAGTCTGAGACCGTCGACGTCCTCGGGCATTCGGCGGTTCCGGCCGGCGGTGGCGAAGTCGAAGCCCTGATCCGTCGGCGCGCGCCAGATCATCACCGCGTCGCCGTCGTCGATCCCTGAAAGGACCTGCTCCCAGATCCGTTTGCGTGTGCGAGCCGAATAGGCGCCGACGAAGACGCCCGCCCGAACCTCCAGACACCATGCGGCCAGACGCCCCCGAAGGCGGGGCGGAGCGCGATTAACCACGATGACCATCATCGCCGGACACCTCGTCGCGAAAGGCTGGGCCGACCGCGTCGGGCGGTGGCTCCGGCTTGGGCAGATTTCCAGCAGAGAGGACTTCCTCGATCGTTGGCACGATGTGGTCCAGAAGCCCACTCTTCCTGAACGAATCCCGGCACGCCAAGCGCACGGCCCGTTCTACGGGCATGTCGAGTTTACGCTTTTCCGCGAGCCCGGCGATGCGGAACGCCTCGGGAACAACCGTGTCGAGCTTCCAGAGATCCGCGATGTCATAGACGAAGCTGCGCGGCTTGCCCGTGTGCAGAAACCCGATGGCCGGCGCGTAGCCGCCTGCCAGCACCGCCGCTTCGGCAAGACCATGAAGACAGGCCGTTGCGGCCGAAAGGCAGCGGTTCGGGGTATCTGCCGCATCCCATGCGCCCGGATCGTAGCGGCGCCGGTTCCACGTCACCCCATGCTTCTTCGCCAGAAGGTCGTAGGTCGCACGCACCCTGGCCCCCTCGATACCGCGCAACTGATCGACGGACCGCCTTTGGGGGGCGTCTTCATCGAAACGGCGCCGATACATCTCGCGCACGATCCGCAGTCGTGCCCCCGGGTCGAGCGCAAGAGCTGCCTGCCACAAAAGCTTGTCGGACCTCGCGCCGCCCGGTTGCCCGGCCGAATAGAGGCGCACACCGCCCTCTCCGACCCAGGTCAGCAGGGTTCCGGTCCGCCCTGCCAGGGCCACGGCGGCATGGCTGATCCGTGTGCCGGGTTCGAGCATGAGGCCCGCCAGCCCCCCGACGGGAATCTGGGTTACTGTCCCATCAGAGTTGACGCTGCAGAAGGCGCCGTCGCGCACATCGAGGTTCGCGCGCTCGACGAACACGAGTTGCGCACGGTCCTTCATAGGAATCGGCTTCGGCGGTGGTAGACCTCCGAGCGACATCTCGTCATGCGCGCCGCAGCAGCATGAGGCCACAGCCGAACGCCTTGGCCCGCCCGAAGCCATCACCGAGAGCCTCAATGAAGGTCTCGGGATCCTTCACGGTCAGGACTCCCTCGAGATCGAGCAGGCCGTAGCGCGGCTCTCCGCGCCGCTTGCCCCGGTATCCCGGCAGGGTCGCGGTGCTGTAGTCTTGCACAGCCACGCGGAGCGGAGCGAAACCTTTCCGTTGGCCGAGCCCCTCCATCCAGTCCGCCGCTGCTTCCTGCGCAAGGTCCATCCGACGCTCGGGCCGATCTCGTTTCGGGATCCCGTGGAGCCGATCCATTACGACATCGACGCGACCGACTCCACTCTTTGCCTTCGTGGCGTTGGCGCGCAGAAGGAAGCCAAGGCGGTCTCCGGGCGCGAGGTCCGGCGTGAAGGGGCGCGTCTCGGGCGGCTCAAAGAGTGGCGCCTCGCCCGGTGGCCTTTGGGAAAGGATGGTGAACGCGCCATCGCCCTCGTCGCGCCAGAGAAAGTCGCGCCGGGCCTCTCTGTCTCCTGCGAAGAGCGTCCAGACGAGGCGATGATGTGCGTCGTGCCGCCGCCCTTGGGCTTCGCAGTCGCTTGCGTCGGCTTCCGGGTCGATAAGGGCGGACAATGCCTCGGCCGAGGGATCGCGCCGAATTCGCACGCGGGATAGCCACAGAGTCATTCTTCCGCGCCTCGCGCACGGGCCTGCGGGGTGGCGATGCCGGTCAGCGAGCGAGCGAAGTGCCATCGCCGGCGATCGGTCGCGCGGTCCTGCCTGGTCTCCATCCGGACTATTCCGTCCAGACCGCTCCCATCTGCTGCGGCGACTTCTCTGATCGCGTGCGACCGTGCCCATGGGGGAAGCCGCAGATGGGTTAGAGCAGCTACAGGCTCCGGCGCCTCGACGAGCCGCGGGTCGAGCGGTGCGCAAAGCGGACATGCCTTGCGCCCAAGATAGAGTGGGAAGACCGGGCACCGCAGTGCCCCTGCCAATTCGGCGAGCCCCGGCCCGGCCAGCGCGACGCCGAAAAGACAGCCAGACCGGTACTCTCTGCGAGTCAGCGTCGTTCGAACCGCGCCTTCTGCAAGGCGCAACGCCTCCGGTCGGCTCTGCGGGGCGCGCGCCGCTGTGGTCGGCACAGTCTGCACCGTGTGGTAGTCTCGGAGCGGACGGCCGGGATCGAACGTCGCCACGAAAACCATCAGCTGATCGAGGTCCGAGAAATCGTCCTCGCGCCGTCGCCCCAGAGCCGCCCCCAGAAGTCCGACGACTGCCGACCGGCCAGGGCGGTCCAGAGTTCCGCGATGCGCGTGGCCGGCGAGTTCACCCATGGCCCCAACCGTCGCCGCAAGCTGAAAGACAAGATACTCAGGCACGGGCAGAAGCCGCGGCGAACGCGGCGATTTCATCGAGCGAGCCTTCACCTCGCGCGACGCTCATGACGCGCAAATCATCGCAACAGGCCCCGTAGCAAGTGTCGATACGCCGCGCCATGTCCTCGAGTGCAGAGATCGACTTTGTTTCCACTTCCCCTTCGGCAAGCGAAACCGGCTTGACGAAGGCGCCCGAAAGATCACGGGGCTGCTGATTGCCGCGTTCGATCCGGATGTAGTTGGCGCGCGGATGATGGGCATGGCTGTTCTGCTTGCCTTTGGGCGTTGCCGTCGCCAACGCCTTCGCAAGTGCCTCGAGACCCTGAGCCGCGAGTTCCACATCACCGTCGAGATTCTCGATCAGCATATCGACCGAGACGCATGCGTAGAGGTAGTAGACCCCCGCTCCGAAGCCGTGCTCACCGAGGAATCCCGCACCGGCATCCTCCTCGCGGGTCTTCAGTTCGTCCATCGCGGAATACCAATCATCCTGGGCGATGGCCTGGTGCGTGGTGAAGGCGTGTGCGACCTGCACAGCCGCTTCCCGATTGTAGTCCGGCGCATCCGCCAGCATCCGGCCAAACATCGCGATATCGACCGCACCGTCAGCCCGTCGCAGAACGCGCTTCTTCAGATCCTTATCGGTAGGGAGTTTCTCACCCGCGACAGCCTTTTCCGCGAGGTCGCGCGCGAGAGCCCATTCGTCGGGGGAAATGAATGCCAGTGTCGTAGCCTCGAGCTCCTTGTCTTCGATCTTTGAAAAGGCTTTCCCGATTTCGCGCGCAATCTCTTCGGCGCGCTTCTCGTCGACACCCTTCTCTGCCAACTCCTTCGCCAGCTCGCCCGCTAACCGCCGCGTGCGCGTCCCACGGTGTCCTGCGAGATCCTGCATGAAGTAGCTGGTTTCCCGGATGGCCCGTTTCAGCGACTGCGATGACAGCCGCAGGCGCGGGGCCCCGCCGATCGTCGCCTGTTTGGGCCGCCCGGTGTCGTCGCGGTTCGGGTTCGACAGAGGGTAGGTCGTGAGAAGGTGGAATTGTACGAAAGTGGTCATGCGGTCTTGTCCTGTTGAGGCGCCTCTGCGCCGAAATAATCGAAGGCCCAACGTGCGCGGACCTTGTCGCTCCAGAAGAGCAGGTCGGCGCCCAGCCGTCCGGGATCGCAGGCGCGATCCACAAGAGGCAAAACCCGGCGCACGGCCTGCTCCAATTCCGCGCCTTCCGAGCGCACCAGCCGCTGGAATCGAAGGTGAGCCGATCCTCGGTCGCGCTCTGCCGTACCGAGCTTTCGGGCGAGTGACCGACCATCGGACGTTCGCACCTCGGCCAGGACACGGACGATCTGCGCCAGACGTGCTGGGGTGTTCTCGATGCCGCGGTTCAGGCGGCGAGCAAGCGCGTGCACCTGAGGTTCCGTGAGTGCCTCGATGTTCGAGGCGCGGCGCAATCGAGCAGCGAGCGCCCGGGCTTCGCTGCGCTCGCGGGCTCCGATTTCGGACGCCCACCAGGCGCCGAGGATGGCGCGGGGATCGTCTTCGCTCATGCAGCAGTCCTCTTCTTGCGCTTCTTCTTCTGCAGCCCGAGCGCCTCGCGCACC
This sequence comes from Rhodovulum sp. 12E13, assembly GCF_003340565.1. Lineage (GTDB taxonomy): Bacteria > Pseudomonadota > Alphaproteobacteria > Rhodobacterales > Rhodobacteraceae > HLUCCA09. Next base: position 5,031 of record NZ_QPLK01000061.1, read on the forward strand.
GCGCCCGCCTTCCTTCCGTAGCCATGGACGAAACCGCGCAGGCGCTCGTGGGCCGTCACGATCTCACCCTGCTTGTCCGGTCGCGCCTGTGGGAGGGCGACGAGGGCCTCGCGCTCGAAAATGTCGAGCGCCTCCTGTCCCAAACGGCTCAGCCAGGCTTCCGCCAGCGCTCTTCGATCTCCAGGGGCAACGGCTGAGATCTCCCGATGTGCCCCCGCCGACTCCGACCCATTGCCTTTTTCCGCGCCCTCACCGAGGGAGCGGGCCGAGGTCAGCTTCCCGAGGGCAAGCGTGAAATCATTCTCGGTCGTTCTCCAGAACGCGTCAATCCGGCTTTCCTTTTCCGTACCATTCGGCAGCAATACTCCCATCGCTCCTGCCAGTTGCGCTGCCATTTCCGTGGCTGCGCGAACCATTTCCTCTGCGAAGGCGCCTGCCCCCTTGTCGAGGGGGAACAATGGAACCACCGACCACAGGAAATCGCGAGGACTCATGTTGTCCATCGACCAGCCCCCCACGATGATTTCTGCGACATCGTCGGATCGCGACTGCCAAAGACGCAGAACTTCTGCTCTTTGCCGAAGTGACGTATCCTCCACCTCGAATACTATCCCCGCCCAATTTCGGTAGGCCATGCGTCCTGACGGTGGATGTCGCGGCAGCCACTCCGCGTCTCGCTTCTGCCGGTAATATGGGGTGGTGGAATGGATCCACATCGCGTAGTTCGTTCCCCATGGCCTCTGCTCAACGCCGGTCACGTTGTCGCCGCCTTCGAGCCAGAGCCGTCGTGGCATTCCGAAGAACTGCTCCACCGGAGCCGCGTCCTCCGGATAGACGGGCGGCTTGCCGCTCTCCGAGGTCCGCGGTTGACGCATCCAGGGCAGGTCTTCCGACGCTGCGGGAGAGCCGTTCGGCACGTTCGCCCAGGTCATGGACCAGAGACCCTCTCCCGGATCGACGAGGGTCACCAAGGGGCCGCCGCCCCGCATCGACGTCCTGTTGCCGGCCCCGCCTGATGGCGCAAAAGCCTGCATGGTGTAGAGCGCCATCGCGGCAACTTCGAGATCGAGCGACGGATAGCGCCCACGGCGCACCATGAGATCAGCGTTGTATTTGGCAGTGCTCCCGCCTGCACTGTCGATGAAAAGCATGTCAGGCGGGTTTTTCGAGCCGCCCTGAGCGCTCGGGTCCTGAGCTATGCCGGGAAATGGGTGATGGGGCCTGCGAAGGCGGCGTATCGTGGCCGGTGATGAAGCCTGCCAGAACCTCCCGAAGGAGCGATACGCCATGGACGACGATACCACGATCACCCCGCTTCA
>NZ_QPLK01000062.1 GCF_003340565.1 Rhodovulum sp. 12E13
ACCATGTGTGCGACCTCGACGCGACTTTTGTGTCGCAGCCTGTGTCGCACACCGGCTCCGGACCGACTCTTCCGGTCCAAAGCGTTGATTTCACGGGGTTTTCTGGATCTTGGCTCCGGCGGCAGGAACGTCAGCCATCCCGTGAAATCAAGCGCCTAGCGCGCGACCTCGCTGCGAATGACACGACGTGTGCCACGCGAGAGTCGCTCGTGCAAGACCCATCGCGTGGCGCGCCCCGGGCGCCTCCGGGCGGCCGACCGGGATGCCGGGAGGCGCGATCCCCGCGCCGCGCGGACCCCACCCGGGCGACGGCGCGCCCCGCGGGCCCGGCGCGCCCCTGTCGCCGGGGATCCGGCACCGGTACCGACCTGTGATCGTCATGCGAACGCCCGGTTTTTGCCGCCTCGTCGCGCGGTTCGATCGCGACCGTCACCGTGCAGGAGATCGGCGAGAATCGCCGTCCGGGCTGCCGCCCGAAGGTGGCAGCACGGAGCGGTGACATCGCGCCTGCACCGCAGGTGGAGACGCCTCCCCCACAACGCCGAGGTCCAACAAGCCCGTGTCCAAGCCGAGCGCCCCCCAGTCTTTCGAGACGCCGACTGCCCCCGCCCAGCGGGCGATGTATTATCTCTGGCGGCTCGATCCGTCATCGACAGCCTACCTGATCCAGATCGCGCTGCGACTCGAACGCCCGAGCCTCGAGGACGCCGCGCGCCTTCGGATGGCCTTCGAGAGCCTGCCGGCCGCGAACCCGTCACTGACGGCGCGGTTCGAGGAAACTCCCGCGGGCGTCCGCCAGCGTATTTTCCCGGGCGCGCCTCTGCCGGTGATGCAGACGCAGCTGACGGGAGACACCGATCCTCTTGCGGCGCTGGAGGCCGCCGCCCGCCAGCCCGTCGACCTCGCGCGCGGATGCTGCCGGCTCGATCTGATCACGCTCGGGGAAGAGCAGGCGCCGCAGGAGCTCCTCGCCCTGTTCAGCGTCCATCATATCATCTTCGACGGGGTCTCGGCGGATCTGCTCCTTGCCCAGCTTGAAACCGGCCTCCAGGACGTCCCCGTTACCACGCCGGACACGTATATCGAGGCCATGGACGCGCTTGCGGCGTATCCCGAGCAGGAAGCCTACCAAAAATCCCGCGGCTTCTGGCGCGAAGAGCTGAAATCGATCCGCGATTTTGCCGTCCGGCATGACCGCACCCGCCCGGATCGTCAGACCTTCAACGGGGATGTGCTCCGGTTTTCACTCGATCCGCAGACGACCGACCGCCTGACGAAACTGGGGAACGGCTCTGCGCATGCGCCGCTGCTGGCCCTGTTCGCCACGGCCCTGCACGGCTTCAGCGATGGCCAGTGCGACTTCGCCATCGGCACGACCTTTCATAATCGCACGCGATCGCAACGCCAGCTCATGGCGAATCTGAGCAACACCTTGCCGTTTGCCGCCGCGCTGGCGCCCGGCGCTTCGTTTGGTCGGTACCTCGGCACGGTGCGACGCAAGCTCCTCCGTCTTGCACGGCATCGCGCCGTTCCGACCGCTCATATAGTAGCGATGGCGGAAGACTGCGACCGTCGTCGCGCACCGGTATTCCAGACGCTCTTCGTCCACCACAATGCAGAGATCGTTCGCCGCATCGGCGACGAAAGCCCGCTCGATATTCCCGGAATGTCGAGCCGGCCGCGTTTCGTCGACTTGCGGATCCAGAGTGGACAATTCGAGCTCGCTCTCGAAGCAATGAATATCGGGGGCCGCTTTCTATGCACCCTCAAGTTCAACACCGACCTGTTCTCCCGGACCACGATCGCGTCATTGGCAGATGCCCTGCAACAGATCGCGAGACGATCCGTCGAAGACCCGGACGCGACGGTCGGGGACCTTGCCGAGCATGCGCGACGGCACGACGATCCGACGATCGACCACCTCGGCTATGCCGTCTCCGATATCCAGACCGCGGTCGACCACCTGAAACGCATCCACCGCGTGGCCGAGGTATCGCCGATCATCAGGGACCGATTCCAGGACGCCGATCTCTGCATGGTCCGGACCGAAACCGGGGAACGAATCGAGCTCGTGAGCGGAGAGGCGGTGAAGAGGCAAATCGGCCGGTCCGTGGCGCTCTATCACACCTGCGAGGCCGTCGACGACCTCGACGCCGCGATAGCTCGGCGTGTCGAGGCGGGAGAACTCCTCGTCTCGCCCCCGAAACCGGCGCCGCTCTTCGATTATCGGCGCGTGGCGTTCGTCTCCGGCCCACTCGGTCTGACCGAACTCCTGGAGCGCCCGGGCGCTCATCCGCATCGCATCACGACGCTCGCCAATTTCACCGACGCGCCGATGTCCGGACGGCTCAAGAGCTGGGCGAATTTCATGCGCTGGCCTCGCGACGTGCACCGGATCGGACATGAGCAGGTCATCGAGGCTCTCGTCGGCGGGGAGAGACTTCAGGGATCTTCCCGACACGATGTCCAGATCGTGATGATCCATCCCGATCCGGACTGGACGGTCGGCCAGGCCGACCACTATTGCGCCGCGGTCGGGGACGCGCTCGAGGGGTACGTGGCCCGGTCGCATGGCCTGACCATCGCGGTTCTGTGCCCGTCCCTGCATGCCGAGCCACGCGCGCTCTCGGCCCTCCATGACCGTTTGCGCAAGATTGCCGGCCTTTGCACGATCGATGCGCGTCAGGGCTTCGACGATCCGTGTCTCGACGTTGCGTCGCTGATCGACATTCACGGATACCGGGCCGGCCGGATTCCGTATCGTCCGGCGTTCTTCGACCGGGTCGCCTACGAAGCGGCCCGGCTGATCCACCTCCATGACCGTCGCCCGCACAAGGTGATCGCCGTCGATTGCGACGACACGCTCTGGGAAGGTATCCTTGGCGAAGCAGGGCCTGACGGCATTCGAATGGGGCGCCGGCACATCGCCCTGCAGCGCTTCCTTCGAAACCAGAGAGAGCGCGGCGTTCTGATCGCGCTCGCCAGCAAGAACGACGAGGGACTCGTGCGAACGGTCTTGCGTGAGCGACCCGAGATGGTCCTGCGGGAGGAGGACCTCGTTGCGACAAAGGTGAACTGGCAGCCGAAGGCGCACAACCTGCAAGACCTCGCCCGCGAACTCGATCTGTCATTGTCCTCCTTCGTCTTCATCGACGACAACCCCGCCGAATGCGCGGAAATGCGACATCTGGTGCCCGAGGTGACGACGCTCGAATTGCCGCAGGACGTCGATCTGGAAAGATTCCTCGCGCATTACTGGCCGTTGGACATCGGGCAGCAAACCGCGGAGGACGCGGCCCGCACCTCGCGATACCGCGAGGAGGTGGCCCGCGCGGGCCACCGGGCCCGCGCGGCAAGCCTTGTGGACTATATCGACGATCTCGAGCTGAAGCTCGCCGTCGCACCCGTCGACGAGAAGAGTGCCCCCCGCGCCGAGCAGATGACGCGCCGGGTCACCCAATTCAATCTCAACGGCCGGTTCTGCGATGCGGCGACCCTCATGGGCGCGCGCGATGATCTCGCGGCGTTCATGCTGCATGTTCGCGACCGTTTCGGCGATTACGGCAACGCGGGCCTGTTCGCCCTGGGCCCCGTCACTCACGGAGAAGCGCGTGTCACACACCTTCTTCTAAGCTGCCGGGCGCTGGGACGCAGCGTCGAGTATCGCCTGGCCCGGTTGCTGGCGGAGGCTGCCCGCGAGAAAGGAGCTGACCGTCTCGCCTTCGAGTTCGAGGCGACCGACAGGAACACGCCGATGTCGGCCTTTCTTGATCGCATCGGCGTCATGGACAGCCCGGCGTGCCGCATCGGCGTGGACCGGCTCGCCGCGATGGACTGGCGAGACTTCGTGGAGGAACCGCAGCCAGACGCGCCCGCGACGCCCGCACGCGAGACGCCGGAGCCGACCGGCGTCGACCGTGGCCTCCACGAGTGGATCGCACGCGAGCTCTCCACTCCCGAGGGGCTTGCCGCCTTCCACGACCCCACGCTGCAACGGGACGCGCCCGACCCGTCCAAGGGCAGCACGTCGACGCTCGAGTGCCTCTGCGCCGCGGCGGAGAAGGTTCTCCCCGGACGTGCCATCGACCCGCATCTCTCCTTCGCCGAAATCGGGGGCGACTCGCTCTCTGCCGTCGCCTTCCTTTCGGAGGTCGGTTCGCGGATGCAGGTCTCGCTCGATCTGCACGAGTTGCTGGGCGGCAGAACGCTCTCCAGCCTTGCCCATGGGATCGACAGCAAGAGGGCCGGAGTTGTCCGCGACGACGACGTCGCTCTGCTCAAGGAGGGCGATGACGCGCAGGTCGTCTTCGTGCATCCCGCGGGCGGCGACTGTCAGTGCTACGCGCATCTGGTCGCCGACCTGCCCGAAGGCGTCAGTGCCATCGGGCTCAACAGGAAGGCCGATGCGAGCGCGCGCAAGCTGTCGGATGTGGCAACCACCTATGTCGACCGGCTGAGGGGAAGGGCCGTGTCAGGCGAGCGCACCGTATTCGTCGGATGGTCTCTCGGCGCCTCGATCGCGCTCGAAATGGCGCGACAGACCGACGGCACGGCGCTGTCGCCGCGCGACGTGCTCCTGCTCGATCCGATCCGGCCAAAACATGTTCCCGACGCCGCGGCGCTCAGGGACCTGGTCCGGGCCGAGATCGGCACGCGCGCCGCGAGCGGGTCGATCTCCCCCGCTGACATCGCGGACTACGTCGCTCCTCTCGTCGAGCGCGATCTGCACCTACTTACCGAGCACCGAACGCAGCCGGTCGGGAACACGGTGCACATCGTCAACGGGAGCGTTCCCGGCCCGCTATCCTCGTGGACCGAGGCGATCCCGGCAGAGCAGATCTCCGAGGCCAGCAAACTCCTGAGGGTCGAGGCGGACCATTTTTCCTTGTTGTCGACGCCGAAAGTCCGGCAACGGCTGCACGACCTCGTCGCTGGTCTGACGAAGGCTGTCTCGTAGCCGGCTGCACCGTGCGTGATCCTCCCGGCCGACCGCCGCGCTTCTTTCGTATCTCTACGCGGTCACGACCGGCATGGCCGCCGGCGCGGCGAGCGGCGCCGGACTGGACCCGGCCGTGGGGATGTATCATGCGGAGCGCCCAGGGCGGCCCGCCCTCGCGCTCGATATCGTCGAGCCGTTCCGCGTGGGGGTGGTGGATGCCGCCGTTCTCGCCGGTCTCAACGAGGGCAGGTTTGCGGCAGACGATTTCGCCATGGAGGGCGAGGGCGGCGTTCGGCTGACCGATCAGGGACGGCGCCGCGCCCTCGGTCTGCTCGAGCAACGGCTGTCGACCCGGTTCCGCGACGGAGAGACCGAGACGAGCTGGCGCGACGCCATCACCCGCAGTGCCGCGCGGCTGGCCTCTGGCCTGCGTGGCGGACGCGCCCGGCTGGCCGTTCCCCTGCCCACGGGGTGAAGCCGTGGCGCGCCCCTTGCATCTGGTCAGCTACGATATCCGCTGCCCCAGTCTCTGGCGCGGGTCTTCGGCATGTTGAAGCGCCGGGGAGCCCATCGCCAGCTGTCGGTCTCCTTCGTCCGGCTGGAGGACCCGCTGACGATGGCGTTGAGGTTGTCGAGCTCGCCGCTGTCGGTCTCCTTCGTCCGGCTGGAGGACCCGCTACGAGACAGCGTAACCCTTTGATATTGAGTCAATGTCAGGAGCGAGACCACAGTGAATCAGGCGGTGTGCTCTACGTCGTGGCGTACCTCTTGACACTTTGCAAGAGGGTACACAAAGCCCGCCGGGAATACGACGCGCGCGCCCCTTGCCGTCGGGATGGAACAGGCCCCAATCTCGAAAATTCGGCACCCAGCCGTTCTGCCCGGCAACCCTGGATACCGACGCGATGGGCCGAGTGCGCGGGGCGGTCGTCGGGTCGGGGCGGGCAGGCCCGCACTGTTGAAAGCACAACGCCCTATGGATACACAGGAGAAGATGTATATCCAGAAGGGGATCGAGACGTTGCAGGTCGCCAGATGGGGCAATTCTCTCGCCGTCCGCCTCCCCGCGGGCCTTGTTCGCGAGCTCGGACTGAAAGAGGGCGACCAGATCGATCTTCGCGCGGACGACCGGGGGCTGACCGTCTCGCGCCGGCGGCGGCCGGACGAGATTCTGGCGGATCTTGCGCGGTTCCGAGGCCGGCTGCCCGCCGAGGCCCGCCTGAGCCGCGACGCGGCGCATGAGCGATAGGTTTCTGGATTCCAACGTCCTTTTGTGGATGCCGCTCGGTTTGCAAGGAATTTCTGATCGTCGGGGCATGTGATCGAGTGCGTTCTTTTGTCAGGCCTGTTCGTGCGGCTGACATGGCGCCGCTGGCCGGGATGGTGATGCGCGGA
>NZ_QPLK01000063.1 GCF_003340565.1 Rhodovulum sp. 12E13
AGGCAGCGAAGACCGCCTGACGACATCGGGTCGCGCAGATCGGTCGAAAGACGGACATCCGTCGGGAGGGCCATCGAGTGCCGGCCGACAAGGAAAAGGTCAGCGCCGTTCGCGACCTGCGTCAAGCTCCAGAAGGCTCAGGTGATTTCCGGGCGCCTGGAACCTTGAGCGGCGGGGTCCTCGCGAACGGCCCTGACCTGCCCTTCACTGTGCAAATCAACACTGCAGAGCAGCGTTCGGATTGCAGTCATTCGAATACAGAACAAGTCTGGAGGCAGCGAGTAATCCGTCTGATTGATACGCGGTCTCCTCAGCGCCTGAAATGCCGCTCGCCTCACGGCGCACGATGGTGAGGAGCAAGGCCGGCATCTCCGAACGCCCGTCAAGATGGACCGGAGCACCTTGAACGCAACCTGCGTGCGCGCATGCCGTGACGGGTCCGCGACAGGCGCCCCGGAACGACCAACGGGCCCCCGACGTATCGGGGACCCGCCGCGGTTCGCCCGCAACTGGGGAGAAGCAGCAAACCGGTCCGGTCGCGGCTCGGTGGCGCGCGGCCGCGCGCCACCGATCACTGTCATTGAGAAGGTGCCATGATCCGGGCGTTGGTGGCGAAGGCCTCGTTCATGACATGGAAGACGGCGGTGTTGTCCACGAACGCGCCGTCCCAACCATAGGGCGTGCCCCAGAGCTCGGCGGCCTTCAGGTCGGTCTGCGCGAATTCGGCGAAGGCGTCCGCGCCCGCGCCGATCGCCCAGAGCGGAACCAGTTCGTTGGTGTGCCGGTCCGAGGCCCACTGATGGCCGGGGATGTTGCCCGCGCCGCGGTCCTGCACGGCGAGGAACTCGTTGAACATGTCCTCGGCCGGGTGGAAATTGGCCGCCTCGAGCGCCGCGTCGGTGCGCTCCTCGGCCACGGCGGGGCCGCCCACGTTCGTGAAGGTGCCCTCGCCCCAGATGCCGCCGGTCTCGTGATCGGAGGTGACGATGAGCAGCGTCTCGTCCCAGCTCGAGTTCTCCTCGACCCAAGTGATCACCGCGTCGACGGCCTCGTTGAAGTCGATCTGCTCCTCGATGAAGCGGGGCATGTCGTTGGCGTGGCCCATCCAGTCGACGGCCCCGCCCTCGGACATCAGGAAGAAGCCGTTCTCGTTCTGGTTCAGGACGTTGAGCGCGCCCACCGTCATGGTCGCGAGATCGGGAACGACCGGGTTCATCGCCATCCCCGACGGCGTGTCGGCCTCGGCCAGGCCCTCGCGGCTGGCCTGCAGCGTGGAGCCGGCGCGCGCGATGCCGATGACCCGCTCGGGCAGGTCCCCGCCCTCTGCCAGCGCCTCGAACTGCGCCTTGGCGTCGATGAAGGTGGCGCCGCCGATGCCCTCCTCCGAGGTCAGCCGCTCCAGCATCTCGGGCCCGCCGACGAAGCGATAGGCGCCCTCGTCTTCCGGCTCCACCTCGTTGCCCGAGTTGTCGTAGAACGGGTGGCCCGCGCCCATGATGACGTCGAGATCGCTCTCGAACATCTCGGTGGCGATCTCGACGTAGTTGTTGCGCGAGACGTTGTGCGCGATCGTCGAGGCGGGCGTGGCGTGGGAGAGCATCACCGACGAGACGGCGCCGGCGGCGCGGCCCTGGTCGATGGCGATCTGCGCGATGGGCGTGAACTCTTCGGTGCCCGTCCAGTCCAGGTTGAGCCGGCCGTTGGCGGTCTTGCGGCCGGCTTGCAGCGTGGTGCCGGCGGCGGCGCTGTCGGTATAGGAGGTGTAGGTCTCCTCCACCGGCGGGAAGTCGTTCCGGAACGTGTTCTCGAACCGGGTCCAGCGGGTGCGCGGGTCATAGCCCTGCTCCACCGCGCCGGCGGCCTCGGCCGGGTCGGCGCCGTTGGGCAGCACGGCGCCGATCTCGTCGATCAGCGCCAGCGAGTCGTGCGCCAGCCCGTAGACGACCGGCGTCGTGCCGTCGGGCCGCGCCACCTGGTAGGACTGCTGGCCGGCGAGGCCCTGGTAGTAGTCGGCCGCGAGCCAGCCGTTGAAGCCAGCGCCGTCGGAGATCATCAGGATCACGTTCCTCGCGCCCTGCTCCTGGGCGAGGGCGGGCACGGCGAGCGCGCCGGTCAGGGCAGTGGCAAGGAGAAGTCGGGAAGCCGTCATCTGCGTCACCTTTCCTGTTGGAGTATGGGCGACTCTTTCGATAAGGATAAAGGGTAACATGCATTTGACACGGCGATCACGGCCGCGTGCGCAGGCGCGCTCGGTCCCCGGTTCGGTGGCGACCACCCTTGCCCCGTGACGCATCAGGCCAGAGGGCGGCTGCGTTGACCGGGACGGAGGCGCTCGCAGTGTCGGGGCCGGAATGCCGCACTCGCGACGGCCCGCCGACCGGCGCGGCCCGGGCGCGCGACACGGAGGGCCGACGATGACCCGGCAGGATCACCGCGACATGTCCCGTCCCGACATCCCGGCCGCAAAGGATCGCGGCCCCGAACCGGCGCCCTGGCACGACCGCGCAGCGGACGAGGCGACGGATGCGCTGGTTGTGGGCTCCGCCGGTCTGGCCGACCCGAGGCGGCGCGAAGGTCGGAGGATGCGGGGCCGAACCGCCTGCCGGCGCCGCCGCGGGCGGGGGCGGTCGCGCGCTTCCTACGACAGTTCAAAACCTCCTGATCTACGTGCTGCTGGGGCCGCGGCGGTGACGGCGGCGCTCGGCCACCCGGTCGCTACCAGCGTGATCCTCGCCGTGGTGCCGGTCAACGCCGTGATCGGCTTCGTGCAGGAGGGCCGGGCGGAAGAGGCGCTCGCGGCGCTCCGGGGGATGCTCGCGCCCGAGGCGCGGGCGACCCGATGGAGGGGGCGCTCGTCACCTTCGCCTGCAAGGCCGGGCTCGACCCGGCGGATCTGCGCGCGGCCAACCCGCAGACCGACACGATCCCCTTCGACGCCCAGCACCGCTTCATGGCGACGCTGCACCACGACCACGCGGGCCATGCGGCGATCCACGTCAAGGGGGCGCCGGAGCGCCTCCTGGAGATGTGCACGAGCCAGCACTGCGATGACGACGGCGCCCGCCCGATCGACGCCGCATGGTGGCACGCCCGCGCCCAGGAGATCGCGGCGCAGGGCCAGCGAGTGATCGCCATCGCCACGCGCAGCGTCTCGCCCGAGATGCGCGGCCTGCGCTTCGCCGATGTCGAGGGCGGGCTGACGCTGCTCGGCCTCGTCGGCCTGATCGACCCGCCGCGCGACGAGGCCGTGGCCGCCGTCGCCGAGTGCCGCGCGGCCGGCATCCGCGTGAAGATGATCACCGGCGACCATGCCGGCACGGCGCGCGCCATCGGCCGGCAACTCGGCCACCTTCGTTCCCTTCATGGAGACCTTCTTCGACACGCGCCCTGTCGGGCTTTCCGAGGGGCTGATGATCCTGGTCATCGGTCCGGCGCTGCTGTTCGTGCTGAAGGTCGAGAAGCGACTCGCCCGACGGTTCGTGAAGGCCCCGTCCGTCTGGCGTCGACGGACCGGCGCCCGTCGCGATGCGACGCCGTGAGCGCCGCAGGGCGGGGAGTCGGGCGTTCAGGCCGTGCAGCGGCTCCCGCGGCCCGTTGATGATATGCTCGGGCCGGATCCGGCGGGGCCGGTTCAATGCGCTCGGTCAAGGTGGTGAAGCAGGGTGCACGGTATACTGCCCGGCACGGAGGAACGAGAATGTACAAGAGAATCCTGGTCCCGCTGGCCTATCGGCCTGGCCACCATCCCGATGCCGAAATCAAGGCGGCGCGGGCAATCGCCGCGCCCGGAGCCCACATTACCCTTCTGCATGTGATCGGCGCGGTGCCGGAGTTCCGGACAGAGCATGCGACGTCCGGCACGGCGCTGGCGGAGGTCGTCGAGCATGATCTCGAGCGGATCGCGGAACCCTTCGTGGAGGCTGACGTCAAGGTGCTGCAGGGCGACCCGGCCGAGACCATCCTCAATCTGGCGAGCAGAGAGGCGGTGGACTGCATCGTGTTGGCGCCGCACCGTACCCATGCGGGCGAATACGGATCGACGGCCGCGCAGGTGGTCCGCAGGGCACCCTGCACGGTGCATCTGGTGAGATAGGGCGGAACGGGGGGCGCCGCCCGGCGCTCGCGCGTGCCCGCCGCGCGGGGGCTGCCGCGCCCGCGATCGGGAGACGCACGCCGCGCCGTTCGCCCGCCAGTTCCCCACCGGATGGATGCGCTGTCGCGCAAGCGGTCGAGCATCGTGTCCCACGGATGTTTCCGTCAGCGTCATGCTTTCGGGATGCGGCGGGGCAACCCTCCCCGCAGCGGTCATCGGCGCCGTCGCCGTGGCGGGAGCGAACGCGGAACGGTCTGCAGGAGCGTCGGGACGTCGCCGGAAGAGGGTTCCTGTGGTACGCACCCGCGGCATGAACGGCTCGATCGCACCGCTCCCGCGCGCGCGTGCCAATGCCGGCCGGCAGGGCTCGGGGCCGTGACGCTCCTGAAGCTCGCAGGGGGGCTTGCGGCGCTCTACCTCGTCCTTGCGCTCCTGATCATGCTTTTCCAGGATCGCCTGTTGTTCCCGCGTTGGGCGATGGGAGGCGGAGAAGTCCGCCTGCCGGCCGACGCGGAGCGGCTCTCGGTCGACGTCCCGGGCGTCGGCCCGCTGGTCGGAACCCTACTGCCTGCCGACCGCCCGCGACCCGCCGGGGCCGCGCGCATTCTCGGGTTCGGCGGGAACGCGTGGGACGCGGATCACCTCTTGCTCCACCTCCATGCAATCTTTCCCGACCGGGACATCGTCACCTTTCACTACCGTGGCTACGGGCCGAGCGCCGGCCGACCGGGGGCCGACGCGATCCTCGCCGATGCCGAACGCATCCACGATACCGTGATCGCCGACCCCGGCGGTGGACGAACGGTGGTCGTCGGCCTGAGCCTCGGGGCCGGTCCTGCAGCGCATCTTGCAAGCCGTCGCCCCGTGGGCGGCGTTATCCTCGTCACGCCGTTCGACTCCATCGAGGCGCTCGCGGCCGACCTCTATCCGTGGCTGCCGGTGCGCCTGCTGCTGCGGCACCGCATGGATGTGGCGGATGCGATCGCCCGTTCCTCCACACCCGTTGCAATCATCACGGCCGAACGGGACGACATCGTGCCGCCGCGACGGGCAGAGGCGCTCCGCCGCGCGGCACCGGATCTGGTGCTGGACCGGGTCATCCCCGGGGTCGGACACAACGACATCTACAACAATCGGCATTTCGTCGAGGCCATGCGCGAGGCCTTGTCGCTCATGGAGCACCAGGACGGACCCGCGCCGTAACGCGGAGGCTCCACTTCCCTGGTCAAAACAGCGTGCGCGCGGACCCGCCGCATGCGCTGAGAGACGGCGACCGCCAGTGCCGATGGAGAGGCAGCTCGATCCGCGTCAGGAGGGAGCGCCGGATGACCCAGGGCCGCGACGGACGAGCAGCTTGTCGATCCGCAAGCCGTCCATGTCGATGATCTCGATCCGCCAGCCGCCGATCTCGACCGTCTGGCCGACGCGCGGCACTTCGCCGAGGCGCTCCATGACAAGGCCGGCTGCGGTGTCGGCGTTGGTGGGGCGCGGGATCGCCAGCGGGAGCCGCTCCATGAACGCGTCGACAGGCATCCTGCCTGCGACCAGCAGAGACCCATCGCCGCGCTCTACGAACTCGGGTTCGTCGGACTGTGGTTCGTCGAAGCCCCCTGCAATCGTCCCCAACACGTCCATCGGCGTGACGATTCCCTCGAAATGCCCGTGTTCGTCGTGGACGAGCAGCATGTGGCAGGGAGCGGTTCGCAGTCGGTCGATGACCTCGAGGGCCGGCAGGGTCTCCCGGATCGCGGGGGCAGGACGCATGAGCGCAAGCGCGTCGAACTCCGCGTCGGTGGTCGCGAGCAGGTCGCGGCTGTGAAGAACGCCGACGATATCGTCCGGACCGTCACGCCGGAGCGGCAGGCGCTGGGGGAGTATCTGTTGATTTCCTTTCCTCCGGGTACTTAGCAGGCCGCTGAAGAAGTGCGGCTGGAAGGACGTTTTTCCGGGCGCGGGTTTCCAAGTTGAGGCGGTGGCGGCCCGGGACGTGTGGATCGGTTCCGAGATGCCCCGTGTTTCAGGCCGCCAGAAGCTT
>NZ_QPLK01000064.1 GCF_003340565.1 Rhodovulum sp. 12E13
GACGAACGGATCCCGCACTTCGTGTTCGTCGCGGGACGGCGGTCGAAGCTCACGCCACGCAGCCATCACATCAACACCGTGAACGCCCTGATCGGTCGGTTCCGCGCCTTCATGCAGCCCTTCTGCGGACCCGCGTCGAAGAACCTCGCCGCTTACGGCCGCTGGCACGCCGCCCGTGACAACGCCGACCGGAGCTACCGCGACATCCTCAGGAAGCTCCTCGCTTCAGGCCACCCCACCAACACGGTTTGCTGACACCGCCGGCTGTGCCGTCGGCGCACATCCGCTCTCGCAAGATGGGCAGATTCTGCAGTGCACTTCCACAAGCGCGGACATTGACTTTGCGGGACGAGCAAGCGCTGCAGCGGAGTAACCGTCACCTGGCCCGGCGACAGAGCCCCGCAAACCGAACGGGAGGGAGGTCTACCGCTTCCCGACTTAATCGCCTCACCAGCCCGGCCGGTCACTTAATCTACGGCAACAGGCCATGAAAACTTCTCATTCTTCGACAGAATGACCCTGGCGAGCACAACCGGCTCGGAACGCGAGGGCAGACCCGAATGAATTTCCCCATCCGCTTGGCCGATGGCCGCAATCCCTTCCGCGACGGCCCGGGCCTCAGGGTCCTCGTGCAGATCCCCTGCTACAACGAGGCGGAGACGCTTCCGGCGGTCCTTGCGGCGATCCCAGAGTTGATCGACGGCGTCGGTCCCGTCGAGATCCAGGTGATCGACGACGGATCGGACGACGACACCGTGGAGGTCGCGCGGCGCCACGGGGTCCATCACATCCTGCAGCAGAAGGGTAACAAGGGCCTCGCCCGGAGCTTTCAGACTGGCATCGAACACGCCGTGCGCCTGGGGGCGGACATCATCGTCAACACCGACGGCGACAACCAGTATTCCGGCTGCTCGATCCCCGATCTCGTACGTCCGATCGCCGAGGGGCGGGCCGATATCGTGCTGGGCGACCGCCGTCCTGGAGAAAACCGGGCCTTCTCCCCGGTCAAGCGCTGGCTGCAGCGCTGCGGCAGCGCCGTGGTGCGGGTCCTGTCGGGCATCGATGCCCCGGACGCGGTGACGGGCTTCCGCGCCTATTCCCGCGACGCGGCCCTCAGCATCACGGTGATGACGCGCTTCAGCTACACGGTGGAGACACTGATCCATGCCGGCCAGCGCGGGCTGACCGTCGTCTCGGTGCCGGTGGAGACCCATGTCACGCCGCGGCCCTCGCGGCTCGCCCGGACCACCCGGCATTTCATCTCGCGCCAGCTCGTCACCATGCTGCGCAGCTGCCTGATGTACCGCTCGCTCGAGACCTTCCTCGTGGCCGGCCTCGCCATGGGGGCCATCGGCGTGCTGCCGATCCTGCGCTTTCTGTGGTTCTATGCCATCGGCGAGGGCGACGGGCACGTGCAGTCCCTGATCCTCGGCAGCGTGCTCGTGCTCGCCGGCTATTTC
This sequence comes from Rhodovulum sp. 12E13, assembly GCF_003340565.1. Taxonomy (GTDB): domain Bacteria; phylum Pseudomonadota; class Alphaproteobacteria; order Rhodobacterales; family Rhodobacteraceae; genus HLUCCA09. The sequence continues at coordinate 1,461 of NZ_QPLK01000064.1, forward strand.
ACGGTGGTCGTGGCCTTTCTCAGCGACATCGTCGGCACCAATCGCCGCCTGACCGAGGAGGCGCTCATCCGCCTGCGCCGGCTGGAATCGGACAAGACGGACCGCCCCGCCCCAGGCCACCGCACGCGTGCGACGGTCGGCCATGACTGAACTCGCGCCGCCGATTCTCCGACGCGCGGCGACCGGGCCGTTCTCCGTTGCGGCCGCCATCGCCGCGATCGGTGCGACGGTCTACGCGGCCCTGATGCTGCGCTCCGTCGGGGTCACGCCAGGGGCCTTCGGCGCCGACATCTACGATCAGCTCTGGCTGGCCATGAACGAGGGACGGCTCGACCTCCCGGCCCGCGTCCTGCGGCTCGAAGGGCATTACTGGCCGGACGGGACGGCCATGTCCTACCACGGCTTGGCGCCCCTGCTTACCCGCCTCCTGCTCGATCCCTTCGTGACGATCGGCGCGGCCTCCCTGGCGCCCGTCTCGATCTGGCTCTGGGCCACCCTGGGCAGCGCCGCCTGGCACGGCGCGCTTCTGCGCGTGGGCATGGCGCACGCGATCGCCCCGACATTTCTCGCCGTCCTCGGAGTGGCGCTCTGGCTCGGCGGGCCGGGGCTCCTGCTGGCGACGAACCATGCCTTCTACCATGAGCCGATCGCCCTCGCCTATGCCGCGGCGGGCGCCTTCGCGCTGGCCTGGACCGGCATGGCCGAGCGGGGCCGCATCACCGCACGCACCGTCGTGGTGCTCGCTCTTCTGGCCGCGCTGACCCTCCATGCCCGGCCAAACCTCGCGATCGGGCTCTACCTCGCCGCCTGTATTGCGATGGGGCTGGCTTTCAGGCAGAGAGGCCACACGGCGCTTCCCGGGATCGCTGCCGCGCTGGCGATCCTCGCAGCAGCCGGCCTTGGCTATCTGGCGGTCAACAAGGCCCAGTTCGGATCCGCGACGACCGCCCATGGCAGTTTCGCGCCAGGCGACGTCCAGTACGGCATCGCCTTCTGGGACATGGAGGCGCCGAACAATCCCCGGCAGCAGGCCTTCGAGGAGCATGGCCGCTTCAACGCGGGCCGCATCCTTCCGAACGCGGCGATGTATCTCGCGGCGCCGCCCCATCTGGTCGCGCCCGAGGTCAACCTGATGGCGCGCGGATTGCACGAGGCTGCTACACTCCCCCGCACCGGCTACGGACGCATAGAGGGACCGAGTGCCGGCATCCTGTTCCTGTGGACATTCTGGACGCTCCTGGCCGGCATCGGTCTCGGCGCGCTACGGCGGCGCGGCGCCCCCTATGTGGGCCTTCTCGCGGGCGTCGCCGCGGGAAGCGTCGTCACGTTGTCCTACCCGACCATCACTCTGCGTTACCATGTCGATCTCTGGCCGCTGATCGCTGCGCTCGCGCTGCTGGGCGTATCGGTTGCGGGCCGGTCCCTCGATCACAGCCGGCGGGCGGCGCTCGCGGTGGCCTGCACCACGGGGCTGGCCTTCTCCGCCGTGACAGCCCTGTTCTACACGCATTACTTGCGGACTCATGAAGCCACGGCCTTCGCGGAATGGAGCGCGGCCGAATGCACGGCGCGGGCGGAGGCGAAGGGCCTGGAGGCGGAACGCGTCGCCTGGATCTGCCGCGACCCGCTGATCGAGAAGGATAGGTGAGCCATGTCGGTCGAAGGTGTTCTGAAATCGGGCTATGTCGCCACCGCGCGCAGGGTCGAGCGTGTGATGGCGACGAGCGGCCTTGGTCCTGTGCTCGACGCGCGTGCGTCGCGATCGAAGACGGTGCACTGGCTGCGCAGCCTCACGGCGATCCATGACCTCGAGGCGATGATCCGGCTCGACGTGCCTTGGTGGACGTATCGCGCCATCGACCGGGTGGAAGGCTTCCTGCGCAGGCGGCCCGGCGCGCGAGTCTTCGAATACGGCTCGGGCGCCAGCACAATCTGGCTGTCCCGCCGCGCCGGACAGGTGACGAGCATCGAGCATCACGCCGACTGGCACGCAAGGATGCAGGCGGCACTCGCGGTACGCCCCGAGGGCGCGAAGGTCGATCTACGCCTCGTCACACCGGACGCCGTCCCCGATCCGAACGCGCTCTATCGCTCGGCCAAGGCCGGCACCGAGGGCAGAAGCTTCGCCGCCTATGCGCGCAGCATCGACACCCCGGGCGAGCTATTCGACATGGTGGTCGTGGACGGTCGCGCCCGCCCGGCATGCCTGCGGCACGCGCTCAAACGGCTCGCCCCGGACGGCCTGATAGTGTTCGACAACTCGAACCGCAGCCGCTACCGCGCGTCTCTCGCGTCCGCGGGTCTGCCCGTCCGCAGGTTCCCCGGCCGCGCGCCCGCATTGCCGCATTCGGACGAAACGGCACTTCTGGGGCATCTCGCTTCATGACGTGGAGGCGTCTCGCGCGGGCGGCCGGGCTCGTGCTCGTCGTGGCCGCGCTCGCCTATCTCAGCGGGGAGCTTATGCTCTACCGTGACAGTCTCGCCGCGCGGAACCTGCCCGCGGGGACGTGGGCCACGCTCGCCGCGCTCGGCGTGCTCTACGGAGCCGCGATGCTCCTTCTCGCCGAGCAGTGGCACCGGATCGTCGGTCTGTTCGGCGAGCTACCGCGCGCGCGCACCTGGCCGTCCTATACCGCGACCCTCGTGGCGCGCTACCTGCCGGGAAACGTGTTCCACATCGTCGGCCGCGCGGCATGGCTTCAAGGGGGCGCTCTCTCGAATGCGGCGCTCCTGCGCGCATCGGCCCTGGAACTCGCGCTGACGCCGGTGGCTGCCGCGGTGCTGCTCCTGCCCCTTCTGCCCTTCCTTCCGCAGCCAATCCAAGGCATCGGACTTGCCCTTGTGACGGGGATCTTGATCGCGCTGGCCGCATGTCGGCCGCTGCGCCGTCTCGCCGCCGCGTGGCTTCCGCGCCTGGCGCCCGCCCTCATCTTCGGCGTGGCCTTCATGGCCGTTCTCGCCGCGACATTCGCCGCCGTCACCACCTTGGTGGCCCCAGTTGCGCCCCATCTCGCGGCTGCGGTGGCGCTCGCAGCCTGGCTCGCCGGGTACGCAACGCCTGGCGCCCCCGGCGGCATTGGGGTGCGAGAGGCCACGTTCGTTGCTCTGCTGTCAACAATGATCCCGACGGAAACGGCCCTTCTCGCTGCCGTGCTCTTCCGTGGAATCACGATCCTTGGGGATGTGGTCTGTTTCTTTTTGGGAGCCGGGAGCACCATAGCCGCGCGGCGGGTTCAGTCGTAGGCAAAGCGCGGGCTATCGCGACATGATCTACGCCGAGACCGCGGCCGAGATCGAGACGCGCTGCAAGGCGTTCCTCCGCAAGTGGCGCCTGAAGTGCATTTGCCATTGTCTCGCGGACCCTGTGTGGATGGCTCCCGCGGGGCAAGGGCGTTGTTCGGTGGGTGGGTCTGGTCGGTCGCGGCCATGTGTGCGGCGTCTGATCTGCAGCGGATGCGCTGCGCGCCCTGATGAAGTCCGCCGGCGCTCGGATCCCGATCAATGGCACGCACTCCAAGGTGCTCCGGTCCGAACAGGGTGTCCCGATTGCCGTTTCGCCGTCCTGTCGCCATCACCTCACGTCGTGCCGGAGGCACGCCTTCGGCGTGACGCGCCTAACCGTCTCGGAGACGGCCCACGCGGGCGTGTCTCGTCAGGCCGGGTCGGCCCGGTAGCTCTCGCCCGTCCGGATGAGCGCCCACACCACCCGCGCCAAGCGGTTGGCCAGCAAGATGGCTCACCCAAGTTCGACAGCAAAACGGATAAGCAATTGATTTCCTTGCGGCGGGATGCGCCGTTTTGTGACTACGAGCGGGTCGTCAGGCAGGTTTGGGCAGGTTCAGGGTCTCGAAGAGCTCCAACTGTTCGGGGGTCGTGGAAGAGAGGCCGTCTACCGATCGCTCGCCGATCTTTGCCTGGTGCCGCTGGATGCGGCCGAGCAGATCGAGCGCGGTGCGCGGGCTGGCGGCATGGTCCCTCGCCTTGAGCCTCATGCGCATGACGCGGTGGAGCACGAGAGCGAGGAAGCAGATCAGGGCGTGGGCCCGGATGCGATCGGGCAGACGGTGGTGGACGGGGGCGATCTCGATGTCGGATTTCAGCACGCGGAAGCCGCGCTCGATATCGGCGAGGGCCCGGTAGCGGGCGACAGCTTCGGCGGGCGTCAGGTCGGGCGCGTTGGTGATCAGCGCGAGCTTGCCGTCGAAGAGTTCGGCCTCGGCGACAGCGTCGTCGTCGACGCTCCAGCTGAAGCGGTCCGCCTGGAGATCGGCCTTGAGGAAGCGCGTCATCTCGGCCTCGGCGACGGCGCGGCTGAACCGGCTGTAGGCGCCGCGGTCCGAGGCGCGCCGCCCCCTGGCCGTCTGCCCGGCATCCTGGGCGTCGAGCTTGCCGGCCATCTTCTCGGCCATGGCCTCGAGCTCGGCGATGCGGGCCCTTCGCCGGTCGGACTGCTCTTCGGCGCGCAGGGGGTCGTGGGCGACGATCAGGCGGTGGTGGGCTTCGTCAGCCTCGACGATGCCGGCGAGCGTGCTCTCGGGCTCGGGCGTCAGAGCGCCGATAATGGTCATCCGCCAACGCCAGACGCTGTGGCGCGAGGTTCCCAAGACCTCGGCCGCGC
>NZ_QPLK01000065.1 GCF_003340565.1 Rhodovulum sp. 12E13
TCCCGCAGCACCACGGCCCCGGCGTCACTGGTCAGCCGCTCGGCCCGGCTCTCGACACGCAGAGACCTGTTGAAGCCCGTGGCGACCGGCTGTAGCGTTTCACCCATGGCGTGCTCCGAACGCTGCTGTCGGACTTGGTGTAGCAACTTGATTCTACAGAGCTTTCGCGGGCACGTCAGCCATTTCCCCCAATTTCGATGAATAACGCGGGGTCTACAGAAATGCTTCGGTCCGACCCTTCGCTGCCCGCGATCCTTGCGCGGGCGGCGTGGGCCGGACGGTCAGTTGTTGGAGGCGTCGTCTGCCGCGCTCCACGCTTCTGAAAAAGCTCCCCAGGCGTCGGAGAAGCCGGTCTTCAGTTCGTCCCAGGCGCTGCTCGCGCCGGACTCCAGCGCACCGTAGCGCTCGCCGAGGCGGTTGCGCGTCTGCCGCAGGTCGCGCAGCCGCGCCTCGGCGGTCTCGCGCGCGGCGTCAGACATCTCCGACCAGTTCTCACGCAGGGCCTGCTCGCGCCGCTCGATCTCGGCGTCGAGACGGTTGAGTGCCTCGCGCGCCTCGGCCAGCGCCTGGTCGCGCTCCTGCTCCGAATAGGCCGCGATGGCGTCCATCGCGTCGGAGATTTCCGCACGCACCTCGTCGGCGGTGGTCAGCGCGTCCGGGTCCTGCGCCGCGGCGGGCATGGCGAGCAGAGCTGCGAGCCCTGCCGCCCGCAGGGTATCGAGGAAGGTCATCGGCATTTCCTCACTTGAAGCGGGCCATGGCGCTGTCGAAGGCGGCGGAGATGCTGTCCCAGGCCTTGTCGAAGCCCGCCTTCATGTCGCTCCATGCGTCGTCGCTGGCCTCGCGAAGTTCCTTCAGCCTGGCCTCCGCCTCGTCCCGTTGCTTGCGCGCCTCGTCGAGCTGCTTCTGCGCCTCGATCTTCGCGTCGGCTTCGGCCTCGTCGACCTGCGCCTTCATCTTGTCGATCTCGGCGTTCCACTGGTCGATCTTCGCCTTGGCTTTTTCGATATACTGGTCGCGTTCGGACATCGGAGCGATTCCTTCCTGTTGAGGGGGGGGTGCAGATGCACGCGTTCTGACGGTAGCCGATTGCTTGCTGGTTGAATAGCGGGCTAAGTCCTGAGCAGACGCGTCAAATCATGGCACGAGGAGGCCGCACCATGTCCGAGACCACGAAACTTACACTGCCTGTCGTCGAACTCGCCCGCGCGAACGACGAGTTCCGCAAGGTTCTCTGGACCGGCGACAAGACGCAGCTTGTGCTGATGGCCATCCCCGAGGGCGGCGAGATCGGCGGCGAGGTGCACGAGGGGCACGACCAGTTGCTCTACTTCGTCGCCGGGTCCGGCGTGGCGAAGATCGGCGAGACCGAGACCGAAATCGCCGATGGCGATGTCAGCATCGTGCCGTCGGGGCATTTCCACAACTTCAAGAACACCGGATCGGGGATGCTCAAGCTCTTTACCACCTACAGCCCGCCCGAGCACGCACCCGGCACCGAGCACGAGACCAAGGCCGAGGCCGACGCGGACGAGTGAGCCGGTGAAGGTCGACACCGTCATCGTGGGCGCGGGCAGCGCGGGGCTTTCGGCCCTGCGCGAGGTGCGGCGTTACACCGACGATTTCCTGCTGGTGAACGACGGGCACTGGGGCACGACCTGCGCGGCGGTGGGCTGCATGCCGTCCAAGGCGCTGATCGAGGCGGCGAACGCCTTTCACCGGCGCGGCACGTTCGAGGAATTCGGCATCCGCGGTGCGGACGACCTGAGCGCGGACATCCCCGCCGTTCTCGCACGCGTGCGCGCGATGCGCGACGGGTTCGTGAAGGGGCCCGAAGCGGTGCCCGAAAAGTTGGGCGAGCGTGCCATCTCGGGTCGAGCGCGCCTGCTTGGCCCCGGGCGCCTCGAGGTGAAAGGCGAGACGGTCGAGGCGCGCGCGATCATCCTCGCCCCCGGCAGCAGCGCGATCGTGCCAAAGCCGTGGCGCGCGTTCGGCGACCGCATCCTGACCACGGACACGCTGTTCGAACAGACGGACCTGCCGCCTCGCATCGCCGTGATCGGCATGGGCGCCATCGGGGTCGAGATCGCGCAGGCGCTGGCCCGGCTGGGGCTGGAGGTGGCTGGCTTCGACGCGATCGAGGCGTTGGCGGGCATCGACGATCCGCAGGTATTGGTCGCCTTCCGCCCGCTGATCGGGGCTGAAATCGCACTACATCTCGGCGCTCCGGCGGACCTTGAGGATACCGGAGGCGCGATCCGGGTGACCGGCGCGGGCGGGTCTTTCGAGGCCGACGCGGTTCTGGCGGCGATAGGGCGCAGACCGAATATCGAGGGTCTCGGGCTGGAAACGCTCGGCGTACCGCTCGACGATGACGGGCTGCCAGAGGTCGATCCCGCCAGCTTGCGCATCGGCGATCTGCCCGTGTTCCTGGCCGGCGACGCGAACGGGTATCGCCCGCTGCTGCACGAGGCCGCGGACGAGGGGCACATCGCCGGCCGCATGGCCGCGCCGGACGCAAGCAGCGCCGGGCTGTGCCGACGCGCCCCGCTGTCCATCGTGTTCTCGTCCCCTCAGGTGGCGCGGGTCGGCCCGCCGTTATCGGATCTCGGCGATGCGGACATCGCGACCGGCAGTGCGGATTTCTCGAAACAGGCGCGCGCCCGCATGGCGCAGACCGCCGCCGGCCTGTTGCGCATCCATGCCGAGCGCGAGACCGGACGCCTGCTGGCCGCCGAGATGTGCGTGCCGGGTGGCGAACACCTGGCGCATCTGCTGGCGCTTGCCGTGGAGCAGCACATGACCGTCGCCGACATGCTGGCCATGCCATTCTACCACCCGGTCCTCGAGGAAGGGCTGCGCAACGCGCTGCGCGACCTTGCCAAGGATGTCGCGGGCGCGGGCGGGTCGGATCTCTCCGACTGCAAGGCAATGGGCCATGATGCGCTCGATTGACGCCCATGCGGCGCGCAAGACAAGGCGGAACGGGCCGTGATCTCGCGCTATGCCTGGTATCTTCGGGAGTTCCTCAAGAAGGTCTGGGTCCGCGTCGTCGGTTTCGCGATCCTCGCCTTGCTCGCGGCTGTCCTTGCCCGGGTCCTTTCGCCGTATCTGCCGCCCGCGCTTGCGCTGCAGACCGGCTCCGAGGCGGTGTCGCAACTCCTCGGCATCCTGACCTCGTCGATGCTGGCGGTGACGACCTTCTCGCTTTCAATCGCGGTTTCGGCCTTCGCCGCGGCTGCGGGGTCGGCCACACCGCGCGCGACGGTGCTGCTGCAGGAGGATCGCACGACGCAAAACGTGCTGGCCACGTTTCTTGGCGCCTTTCTGTTCGGGCTCGTCGGCCTCGTGGCGCTTCACGCAGATTTCTACGATGCCTCCGGCAAGGTGGTGGTGTTCCTGTTCACTGTGCTGGTGATCGGCCTCGTCGTCGTCGCGCTGATCCGGTGGATCGGTCACCTGATGCAGTTCGGTCGCATGGGCGATACGCTCGACCGGGTCGAGCGCGCGGCCTGCGACGCTCTGATGCGGCGGTTGGAAAACCCCTTTCTCGGCGGCAGGCCGCTGCGTGATGCGCCGCCCACGGAAGCCGCGATCATCGGTGCAGAAGACACCGGCTACATCCAGCATGTCGACATGCAGGCGCTTCAGGACTGCGGGGAAAGCCTCGAGACGGATGTGTTTCTTCATCGTCTGCCCGGCAGTTTCGTCGCGCCGGGCACACCACTGCTGTCGGTGAAGACATCGTCGCTCGACGACAGGCAGCTGGCCGACCTGCGCAATGGCGTCACCATCGGGCCGTCCCGGAATTTCGACGAAGATCCGCGGTTCGGGGTTATCGTCCTGACCGAGATCGCCTCTCGCGCGTTGTCGCCGGCCGTCAACGATCCTGGCACGGCGATCGACATCATCGGACGTCATGTCCGGCTTCTGGCGCGGTGGCGCCTGCGCGACGACGCCGAGGTGCGGTTCGACCGGGTTCACGTTCCTCCGATCCTTGTGCAGGATGTGATCGAGGACGCCTTTAGTCCGATCGCGCGCGACGGTTCCGCGCTGTCCGAGGTCCAGATCAGGCTGCAGAAGGCGTTGGCCGCCCTGTGCGGCGTCGCCCCCGAGCTTTTCGCCCACGCCTGCATGGCGATGTCACGCGAGGCGATCGCGCGTGCCGAGGCCGCGCCACTTCTGGCTGGGGAAATGGCTGCCATCCGCAGCGCCGCACCCGATCGGATCCGAGCTGACGGGCCTGTGCCGTGATGCCTTGTCCTTGTGAAGCTTTACCGTAATACGGAAGCCAACCAGCTGGTTACAGAAACCAAATCGAGGGGAATATTCATGTCCGCACCAAAGACAAACATCGAAAAGCAGAAACGCCGTCACTGGCCCGCCATTCTTGGAATTGCAGCAGCACTTGGGATCGTCGTTGCAGTCTTGCTGGCTCTCGGCCTGTGGGATGGTGTACCGCTTGACGAGCAGGCTGCTCCGGCTGCGGCCACACAGGATTGACGAGCTGACGGCCGTCACCACGTTTCGTCGCCGAACGCCGTGCCAAGGCGCACTCCCCAACAATCCGGACCACGCAAATGAAAATCTTCGAGTGTCCCACCTGCAGTGGTCGCCTGTTCTTCGATAACATGTCGTGTTCCTGTGGCGCGGCAGTCGCTTTCGATCCCGGCAGAAGTTGCTTCGTGACCGAAACGTCGTTCTGCGCGAACCGCGAGCAGATCTCTTGCAACTGGGTCGCCGGCTCTGGCGGCGGTCTCTGCGAAAGCTGCGCCCTGACCACCGTCCTCCCGGATCTTTCTGTCGCGGGCAACCAGTTGCTCTGGTCGAAGGCCGAGCAGGCGAAGCGGCGGGTGCTGGCGGGGCTGCGGCGGTGGGGCTGGTTCGGCCCGGAAGATCAAGGTCCGCGCCCCGAATTCCACATGCTGTCAGAGGCCACCGCCTCCGGACCCGCCGACATCACGATGGGCCACGCGTCGGGCCTCGTCACGATCAACCTCGCCGAAAGCGATGCCGCCGAGCGGGTGCGCAGACGCGAGGAGATGGGCGAGCCCTACCGCACGATGGTGGGTCATTTCCGCCACGAGATCGCGCATTTCCTGTTCGAGCGTCTGGCAGTTACGGAGACGTTCCGGGACGGTTTTCACGCGCTTTTCGGCGACGAGACCGCGGATTACGGTGCCGCCCTGATGAGGCACTACGAGACAGGCCCGCCCGAGGGATGGGAAAACGCCCATATCTCGTCCTACGCATCGGCGCACCCGCACGAGGACTGGGCCGAAAGCGCGGCTCATGCACTGCACCTTGTGGACATGGTCGACAGTTTCGCGGCGGCCCGCCTGTCTTCGGAAGCATTTTCCGGAGCCGGCTATGATGCCTATGCGGAAGAGGACGCCGCTCGTCTTCTGACCGCGGCGATGGAGATCGGCGTCGCCCTCAACCATGTGAATCGCGCGCTCGGTGTCAGCGATCTCTACCCATTCGTTACACCCTCCACAGTACTTGAAAAGCTGGCTTTCGCTCAGAAGTGGCTGAAGCTCGGCCAGCCCGCTTGAGCTTGCTTTCCAGATACTATCGCCGAACGTGTCGCGTGCGGGGCATGAGTGAAAACAATAATTTAGACTGGAGAAGGTTGGACGTCAGGCCCATCCCCTCCGCCACTTGCCCTCGCGAAAGAGTTCTCCCGCTCCGGCTGCGGCCGGATTTTTCCGTTGTTTTCGAGGGTTATGCGCGATGAGCTGTTGACTGTGGTGGCGGCCCGAAGGCGCAACGTCACTCTCTGAGCCCGCCTTATTCATCGAAATCGGGGGTAATGGCTGGCGTGCCCGCGAAAGCTCTGTAGAATCAAGTTGCTACACCAAGTCCGACAGCAGCCCTCGGAGCACGCCATGGGTGAAACGCTACAGC
>NZ_QPLK01000066.1:0-4475 GCF_003340565.1 Rhodovulum sp. 12E13
ACCGTCAACAGGCGTCGCGCCGCTCGGGAGGGTCTGCACAACCCTCGACCGGTCCTCACGACCGGCCCACGACCGCCAAATCCGCCGCTCAGACGCATTCGGTGAATACTGCGGGTTTATACCAGACCGGGCAATTTTTCCGCCAGATCGCTTCGGTCCGGATGCCGCGGGGACAATCTTCCTTCCAGGGCAGCGCACGGGGCGCGCCCCAGGACAGGAGAGACACCATGTCGAAGACCAGAGCACAGCAGTCCGCACAAGCCGATGCATCCGAAGCTTACGGCGCCGCCGGCCGCCTCCTCGCGCGGATCCAGGGCGCCGCGCGCACCGTCGCCCAGGACAACATCTCCGGCCGCGTCCGGCCCTGGGTCGCGGTCGCCGCAACCCGGCACCTCCGCGGCCTTGAGTCGATGCTCGAGGAAGTAGTCTATGAAAGCCGCCCCGCCCGGACTGTCGAGAAGCGAGTCGCGGAAGTTGAGGCGGAGCTCTCGAAGCTCGGAGTTCAGTGAAACAATACGTGAACACGCTGGCTTGATGGGGGTCTCGGATTTTTCCAGATCCCTTTCAGCGGCACACAGCAGCGCCCGGCCGCGGGCATCGGAGGTAGACATGGGACAGATTTCAGCACACGAGCGCCTTGCCTTCAATGAGCGGCTTGCACGCTGCGGCGATGACATTGACGCGCTGCGTGGTGTCCGCCTGGGCCTCCTGTTCGCGGCAGACTTTTCCGACGACGCAATGCGCATGCGCGAACTCGGGAGCATCGTCTCTGACCGGATTTCGCAGATCCAGGAAGAGGCAGAAGAAAAGCGGCACGCATACGCAGCTGAGGCGCTTTCGAAATACGATACCGTGGAAGAGAAAGCGGCATGCCTTCGTCGCCTTGCATACACAGTCGACGAAGCAGTGGAAGCCGGCCTCATCGCGGATCGCGAGGCTTTCCTCTCCGCCGCCTGACCGCCCTCCGCCGCCCCGACCCCGGCGGAAAACACGGAGGATATGACATGTCCGATTTCTTTCAAATGAACGCGCCGCAGGACGGCCCTGAGAGTGATCTCGACTACCTGGCTGCGATGGGGCCGCTGCGGTCCGGCACCGCATTCGCCCAGGCGCATGGGAAGCGCATATTACAGGAGTCCGCAGAGGCCGTCCTGGGCGCGCCTCGGCACCGCGCCGCGGGAGGCGACTGGGGCCCGATGGAGGAGCGCCTGGCGATGTCCCTGTGCGTCGCTCTCAGCACGCGCGTCGCGCTGAATGCCCCGGACGCACGTCGTCTGGATGGCGCGCCTTCGGTCGACGAGGCCGATGCTTGGTATGACCGCGTGTCGGGCGTCGTCGCGGGGTATGAGAGGCGCACCGGTGCCCAGATCGCGCGATACCAGGGGTCGCGGCACAATGAGCTGCGCTGGGCGCACGAGGCTCACGAGCTTGCCGAGTGGGGCGTGTGCCCAACGCTCGAGGCGTCCGAAGCGATGGTCGATGCGGTGCGGAATGACCGCCCGCCGCTGGCGCGTCCGGTCAAGAGGCGGGGGCGGATCAGGGAGATGGTGCGATGAGTGAGGAATACTGCCCGGAGAAGCGCGCCGCGGACAAGGCCGAGGCGCGCGCACAGGACGAGTCCGACCTGGCATCCGGCGCGGTGTCGCCCGGCGAACTGGCACGCCTCAATGGCGGCGGCGTGCGGAATGTCCGGCATGTCGGGCCGGCTGATCGCATCCGGCGGCTGGCAAAGGGCCGCCAAGACTCTTAGTCGAGATCTTCAATCTTCCCCGTCCAGCCACAGTTTGTGCACGCAGCCGCGTCATGGTCGTTCAGGTTGCGTGCCGCCTCCAGGCTTTCTTTCACAAAACGCGGCTCACCCTCCTCATCTGGTTCAGCCCAAGCGCGAATCTCAACTCTCACTTTGTCGATTCTGTCACACGCGGGACAGCTTGCTCCCAGCCAGTGAGCCATTGCTAAACTCCCTTTATTCCTCCGCCGCCTTCGCCTTTAGTGCCTCAATAATATTCAACTTATTGTGCGTTGAATGGTAGAATTTAACCTGAACGCATTTAAGATTGCCATAGTCAATATGCACCTCAAGGTCGTCGATGCTGTCATCGATCTGAATTATGTGAGGTGTGTCCGGAAAACCGATATACTCAGGACCAGTCCCTGTCCAGAATCCGCACGGTGGCTCATGAAGACCAACCTCAGTTCTCAAAGCAATGAAAATTCCTGGCTGCACCCTGAACTTCAACGATATTCTTGCGCGCCAATACGATGCGGTTACCTTTTTGAGGTGTTCAAAAGCTGAAAATTTCATTGCATCGCCACCTCATCGATTGCGCCTCTCGATGGATCGTGGCTTTGTCATCAGAATGACGACGACGTGGAGTGTTGGTGACGGCCGACGTGGCGAGTGGCCGTGGTCCACCTTCATCCTAACCCATTGGTCTTATTGGACCCTGTGCGACCCTACCGTGGTCCAGGGGGGTCAACACAGCAAGGCCCAAATGCCGTTTCTGGCAGTCCCTCCGGGCCTACGGAACACCGTGTTTTGCATTGAAAACAAAAGCTTTGATCTGTTCTGTGTCCGACAAGGTCGCGGGCGTCGGACACCCCGCTTGGTCGCAGCGTACTCCGGACAGCGTTCCGACGGCTTCCGCAGCAATCTTCCGACGCTCGACGCTCGACGCTCTGCGTGTACACCGCGCTTGTCGTGGCTTGGGTACCCGGCACACCGATGCCGCCGGAGAGCGGCCACATCAGCAAGCCTTCTGCACCCTTTCAAGAGCGCGGCGTTTGGGGCAGTAATGCAGGCGGAGCCGTGGCCGATCGGTCGAAGGCACCGGTCTTGAAAGCTGTTGCAGGTTCGCGCCGCCCGCTGTCCTGGGCCGCAGGGTATGGTTGTGATTACAGAGGGTTACGGTTAGGTTCGCTAGAGTGGGCCGTTGGCGCTGACGGGGTCGATAAGCACGTCGTAAGCGGCAGGCATGGAAGAGTGGCCGAGTGGTTTAAGGCACTGGTCTTGAAAACCAGCGACGGTGCAAGCCGTCCGTGGGTTCGAATCCCACCTCTTCCGCCAACTCGGAACAAAAGTGGGAACTGCGTCGAGCACCCTCTCGCCCTGCATGACGGCTTGCTCCAGGTTTTCCCTGCTGCCCCTGCTGCCCCTGATGACCACTGCGTCCCCGCGCACGTGGATGTCGGAGATCAGCGCGCGCAGGTAGGTGTCCCATCCCGGATGATCACATCGACCCTCGCCGACGGGCGCTGTTCGTGGCACGCTCCATCCTCAGCGAGGTTCGAGACGGGGGCGAGCATGCTGATCTCTCTGCACAAGCAGGCGACGACGACGCCAAAGATCCGCGCGGCGATCCAGGCGAGCGACGAGCCGGCCTGGGTCCTGGCGGACCGCTACGGCATCTCCGAGCAGACGGTGTGGAAGTGGCGCAAGCGGGACGGCGTCCACGATCTCAGCCACACGCCGCACCGGCTGCAGACGACGCTCACGCCCGCCCAGGAGGCCGTGGCGGTCGCGCTGCGCACGACGCTCTTGCTGCCGCTCGACGACCTGCTCGCGGTTGTCCGCGAGTTCCTGAACCCGAATGTCTCGCGCTCGGGGCTCGACCGCTGCCTGCGCCGGCATGGGGTCTCCCGGCTGCAGGACCTGAAGCCGAAGGCGCCGAAGCCGGCCCACAAGCCGTTCAAGGCATACGAGCCGGGATACCTGCACATCGACGTGAAGTACCTGCCGCAGATGGCGGACGAGGAGCGGCGCCGGTATCTTTTCGTGGCGATCGACCGCGCCACCCGGCTCGGGTCTTCGTGCGCATCTACCCGGCGAAGACGGCGGCCAACGCGCGCCGCTTCCTGCGCGACCTGGAGCGCGCAGCGCCGATGAGGATCAGCCGGGTTCTCACCGACATCGGCAAGGAATTCACCGACCGGCTGTTCGGCCTCCGCCGCCGCCCGGCGACCGGCACGCACGACTTCGACCGTCTCTGCGCCGATCTCGGCATCGAGCACCGCCTCGCGCCGCCGATACGGCCGCAAACCAACGGCATGGTCGAGCGGTTCAACGGCCGGATCGAGGATGTCCTGCAAAGCCACCGCTTCCGCTCCGGCGAGGATCTGGAGCAGACGATCCTGCGCTACGTCCGCCTCTACAACGGCCAGCTGCCGCAATCCGTCCTGCAGGGCCGAACGCCCATCGAGGCGCTCAAGGACTGGCATCGCCAGAAGCCGGCACTATTCAAGAAGCGGCCGTACAATCACGCGGGATGTGACAGGTAGGGTCGGGCGCGTCCGGCGTCTGCGGACAGCTTTTCCCGCATGAAGGCTGTGAAGCCGGCGATCTTCTCGGTCGTCACGGCTTTGATGGTGTGACCGCCCCCCGACGGCATCTGGTGTGCCAAGGTGGGTCATCGACGATCCACGAGGAGGGCGGTCATGTCGGAGATTACCACGGTCGGGCTCGATCTGGCGAAGAA
>NZ_QPLK01000066.1:4485-5898 GCF_003340565.1 Rhodovulum sp. 12E13
TAGGGCTCTGACTCAATCTCGGTGCAGCGGATGGGCTTTGATGGTGTGACCGCCCCCCGACGGCATCTGGTGTGCCAAGGTGGGTCATCGACGATCCACGAGGAGGGCGGTCATGTCGGAGATTACCACGGTCGGGCTCGATCTGGCGAAGAACGTGTTCCAGCTGCACGGGGTGGACGCATCTGGACGGGCGGTGCTGCGCCGGAAGTTGCGGCGCCGTCAGGTGCTCGAGGTTTTGGCGGGGCTTCCGCGCTGCACGGTGGCGATGGAGGCGTGTGGGGGCGCGCACTTCTGGGGGCGGGAGATCGAGAAGTTGGGACATGAGGTCCGGCTGATCCCGCCGGCCTACGTGAAGCCGTTCGTGCGCAGGCAGAAGAACGATGCGGCGGACGCGGAAGCCATCTGTGAAGCGGCGCAGCGGCCGAACATGCGCTTCGTTCCGGTCAAGAGTGAGGAGACGCAGGGCGCGGCGGCCATCTTCCGGGTGCGCGAGTTGCTGATCCGGCAGCGCACGCAGACCATCAACGCGTTGCGCGGCCACCTGACCGAGTTCGGCGAGATCGTCCCGCAAGGGGCCGCGAGCATGCGTCGGCTGATCGCGCTGATCGAAGGATCCGAGATCGACCTGCCCGAGACGGCACGCGCGACGTTGCAGGTCCTGGTCGATGGTTTGCGTCATCTTGGCGAGCGGATCGCCGCGCTCGACGCGGAGATCGCCCGCCGAGCGCGGGAGGACGAGACGGCGCGTCGGCTGATGACGATCCCCGGCATCGGTCCGCTGCTCGCCACCGCGCTGGCGACGCTCGCCCCGCCGCCCGCGCACTTCCGCCGGGCGCGCGACTTCGCGGCGTGGCTCGGCCTCACGCCCCGGCAGCACTCGACCGGCGGCAAGCAGCGGCTCGGCGCGACCACCAGGATGGGCGAGCGGTCGCTGAGGCGGCTGCTGATCCTCGGCGCCAACAGCGTCGTCATCAAGCGGCGCACGAACCCGATGGCGCAGCCGGGGACCTGGCTCGGCGGGCTGCTCGCGCGCAAGCCGGGCATGCTGGTGCGGGTGGCACTGGCGAACAAATTGGCGCGGATCGTCTGGGCGCTGATGGCCCGGGGCGGCGTCTACAGGGCTCCGGTCGTGGCGGCGTAGTCCGACCGCGATCGGGGAACGTCGGAGCGGACGAGGGCAAGGAGCGGTATGGCGCAGCGATCGTGAGACGGGATCGGGACACCCAGGGCGCAACAGAGTGCCACTGAGCACGCGGCTTTGATCTGGACCCGGTCCTCGACCACCATACGGGCCCGCGGCAGGCAAGGCCGCATCACGAGGCCGGATACATGTCAGCACCCGACGATGCGCCAAAACCAGCTCCGCAAAATCCCTCTTGCGCATGGGGCGGTTATACATGTTGCGCAAAGGGC
>NZ_QPLK01000067.1 GCF_003340565.1 Rhodovulum sp. 12E13
TGAAGCGGGGTGATCGTGGTATCGTCGTCCATGGCGTATCGCTCCTTCGGGAGGTTCTGGCAGGCTTCATCACCGGCCACGATACGCCGCCTTCGCAGGCCCCATCACCCATTTCCCGGCATAGCTCCGGGGCGCAGCGCGCTCGACCAACTGGGGCCACTGGTGATGGCCTCGACCGCGGCTTCGGTACTGGCGTCCTATGTCTGGGGGCGGCTGTCTGACCATTCCAGCCGCCAGACGCTGATGGCTGCGGGCGCGCTCGGAGCACTTGTCTTCGCGGTGGTGGGCGGCGTGGGCGTTGCGCTTGGCGGGATCGGCGGGCCGGTGGGTGCTGCGGCGGCGATCTTTGCCGCCCAGATCGCCTATGAGGGGGTGCGCGCGGGCCGCAAGCTGCACCTGACGGACATGGCCGAGGATGCGTTTCGCGCCCGCTACACGGCGCTGTCGAACACGCTGATCGGTCTCGCGCTCATGGCGGGCGGATTGTTCGGGATCGCGGCGGACCGGTTCGGCCCCGCACCGGTCCTACTCGGCTTCGCCGTCATCGCGGCGCTGGGTGCGATCCTCGCCCGCGACCTCGAGGAGGTGCAGAAGGACTGAACGCCCTCAGATCTCCTCACGCACCTGTGCATAGGTCAGCGCCGCGAAGATGCCCGTGCCGCCGAGAACGTTTCCGGCGAGAGCCGGGAGGATGCCGCCGAAGATCGCCGGAGCAAGCCCCAGCTCTCCGCCCATGACGAGCACGAACAGCTCGGTCGAGCCCGCCACCACGTGCGACATGCCGCCCAACCCGATGATGTAGGTGATGATCACGATCATCAGCACTTCGCCGGCACTTTCCATCCGCGGCAAGATCCAGACCAGCGCCGCGATCAGGAAGCCCGCGGGAATACCCCAGGCGAAATGCTCGAACGGTGTCGCTTCGGCATAGTGGCGCGAGATGGCGACAATGCCCTCGAACCGTGCATCGGGCAGGATGTGCCCGTGCACCAGAACCAGCGCCGCAGCCAGACAGCCCGCCATGTTGGCCGCGAACACGATACCCCACAGCCGCGCGATCTGCGCGAAGGTCGACCGCGTCGGCGCGAGAAACAGCGGCAGGATCGGCGTGATCGTGTTCTCGGTGAACAGCTGCATCCGGCCGAGGATGACGATCAGGAAGCCCACCGTATAGCCGAGGTTGGTGACGCCCGCAGCCCAGTCGGCGTGGGGCAGGATCGACGCGAGAAACCCCTTTGCCAGCACCGAGGTGCTGATCGCCAGCCCCGCGGCGACGCCCGACCACCAGAGCGCGCTCAGCGGACGAGACAGTTCGTGCTCCCCCTCGCGGCGGATCGCCTCGAAGATCACCGAGGTCGGAACTTTCGCGTATTCGTTGGCTTGTTTTTCTTCGTCTCGGTCGAGATCGGCTTCTTCGGACATGTGTTTTCTTTCAACATACAGCGGATGCGGCACGCCGGGCACAGCGGCAGTTCGGCCAGTGATCGGGCGTGGCCGGTACCCTCATGCCCCCGTCTCGCCCTCCGTCTCGATCTTGAGCGGCTCGCCGCAATGCTTGCAGTGGATCGCATCCGGCTCGTGCCGATTCAGACCGCATTCAGGGCACTTATACTTGATTTTCGATGGCTGGAAGATGGCGCGCGCAAGCTGCACGAAAAGGGCCACGCCCACCACCATGATGAATACCGACAGCAGCTTGCCGCCCGGCGTCGTCATGGTGATGTCGCCGAAGCCTGTGGTCGTCAGCGTCGCCACCGTGAAGTAAAGCGCGTCGATGTAGCCCGCCACGCCGGCCGCCTCGTCAAAGGTCAGCACGAAAACGACCGACGTGGTCACGAAGATGAAGACGAACAGGTTGACAGCCGCCAGGATCGCATCCTCGTGACGGCGGAAGATCAGGCTTTCGCTGCGCAGGTCGCGCAGCAGATGGTAGGAGCGGATCAATCGGAGCCCGCGCAGAACGCGCAGGAACCCGAGGTTTTCGGCCAGAAACGGCGCCAGCAGCAACGATGTGACAACGATCAGATCGGCGATGGTATGGACTTGCAGCAATTCTCGACGTCGGTTTGGGGCGATCCACATCCGGGCTGCGAAATCCAACAATATGACCATGCCCAAAACGGCATTGAGTGCCGTGATGGCTGGTGTCGCCGGCAGCGCAGCGGTCGCGATGAAATAGACGATGCTGGCCGCATCGAACGCAATCAGCCCGTAGCGAAAGCGGCGGGCGCGTTCGCTCGTGCCGGTGTAGAGAAGCCTGACGGCGCGATGAAACTGTTCCATGAACTCAGCATAAACCGGGTGTGCCGACGAACGCGCGGCCCGACCGCCGAAAAACGCACCGCCATCGACCGCGCCGCGCGGCATGGTCGCAAAGGCCGGCAGGGCGACCCAAAGCCGCCCTGCCGATGTGTCAGCGCGGTTCGCTCATCAGGCCGCGCACGATGGAATAGCACGCGCCCAAAAGCACTATGGTGAAGGGCAGCCCGGTCGAGACCGCCATCGCCTGCAACGCCACAAGACCGCCGCCCAGCAGCAACGCGATGGCTACAAGGCCTTCGAAACTGGCCCAGAACACCCGCTGCGGTGTAGGGGCATTGACCTTGCCGCCCGCCGCGATGGTGTCGATCACCAGCGAGCCGGAGTCCGAGGAGGTGACGAAGAACACCACCACCAGGATGATGCCGATCAGCGATGTCAGCCCGGTCAGGGGCAGCTGGGTCAGCATCTCGAACAGTTTCAGTTCCAGCGCCGCGTCCTGCACCCCGGTGAAGCCGTCATTCACCACCTGCCCGATCGCGGTGCCGCCCATCGCGGTCATCCACAGCACTGAAAGCACAGTCGGAACGATCAGCACCGCGATCAGGAATTCGCGCACCGTCCGGCCGCGGCTGACGCGGGCGATGAACATGCCCACGAAGGGCGACCAGCTGATCCACCACGCCCAGTAGAAGGCCGTCCAACCCGACGTGAAGTTCGCGTCCTCACGCCCGAAGGGCATCGAAAGCGCCGGCAGGTATTCCCCGTAGGCCACGAGGTTGGAGAAGAACCCGGAGGCGATTTCCATCGTCGGGCCAAAACCGATCACGAAGATTAGCAAGATCGCCGCCAGCGCCATGTTGAGTTCCGACAGCCGTTTGACGCCCGCATCCAGGCCCGCCACCACCGACACCAGCGCCAGTGCCGTGATGACGATGATCAGCGTGACCAGCATGGGGTTGGCGGTCGAGGTGCCGAACAGGAAGTTCAGGCCCGCAGCCGATTGCTGCGCGCCGATCCCCAGCGATGTGGCAAGACCGAAGATCGTCGAGAAGATCGCGAGGATGTCGATGACATTGCCCGGCCAGCCCCAGACCTTTTCTCCGAAGATCGGGTAGAAGCAGGAGCGCAAGGTCAGCGGCAGGCCTTTGTTGTATGCAAAGAGCGACAGGGCCAGCGCCACGACGGCGTAGATCGCCCAAGGATGCAGGCCCCAGTGAAAGATCGTGGCCGCCATGCCAAGGCGCGCGGCCTCGGCGGTATCGCCCTCGGCCCCGCCCAGCGGCGCCCAGTCGGTGCGCAGGCCGTCTTCGCCGACGCTGATGCCGCCCATGGCGGACCCGAAATGGCTCATCGGTTCGGAGACGCCGTAGAACATCAGCCCGATACCCATGCCTGCTGCAAACAGCATCGAGAACCAGCCGACATAGCCATAGGACGGCGTCGCGTCGGGGCCGCCGAGGCGCACCTTGCCCAGCGGCGACACGATCAGGAACAGGCAAAGCAGCACGAAGATGTTGCCCGACAGCAGGAAGAACCAGTCGAGATTGCCGGTCAGCCAATCGCGAACGTTCAGGAACACCGGCTCCAGCGCGGTCTGGTAGGCCATCGTGAGGAACGTGAAGGCCACGATCCCCAACGCCGAAACGGTGAACACGACCTGGTGAATGTCGAATTCAAGCTTCCAGGAACTGGCGATGTTATCCTGTCCAATCTCGAAGTCGGTCTCGATGATTTCGGTTTCGCCTTCAGGTTCGGGGATGGGCTCGACCTCGGGCTGATCGTCCGGTTCCATTTCGTTGTTTTTGGTATTTTCAGTCATTTTATTTTCATCCTGAGCGGGTACGCGTCAGCGAACCACGAAGACCGAAACATCAGCATGCGAGGCCACCTTGCCCCCATGCGAGGGCCAGATGGCGTTCATCACGTTTGGAATATGTGAGGCCATCACCACAAGATCCGCGCCGATCTCCTTGACCGCGTCGAGGAGAATACCGTCGATTTGCGCGGTCGGATCATGCACGACATAGGTTTTCGAACTGGCCCCCTCTGGAAGTTCGGTGGCACTTTCTTGCGCAAACGCCGCCATCTTCTTTTCGAATTCGGCAGGGTTGTGCGCGGAAGGTCCAGGAACTTCTGACGTGACGCCGACGAACGTCAACTTCGCTCTAAACTGCTTGGCGAGGGCTCGGGCCGTGTCGATCGCCTTGCCCATGCGATCGGCATGTTCAAGGTCGATGGGCACCATGATGTGTTGATATGGCACAGTGATTCTCCAAGAGAGGTGCACGCTCGCGTTTTTATGCTCAAACATCAGCCAGAGTAATTGCTTTTTTCGAGACGTGGTTTGTGGGACGAAGCGGAGCTACTACTCGCACACTTGCCCCTGCTCCCGCATCACGGCATAGTCCACCAGCATCTCTACGACTGCCGATCCCTCCGGCAGCAGGGCCAGTTCCTCGGCCGCCCGAGCCTGGAATTGGCGACTATACTCGAAGACCGGTGGACACACCCCTGGCCCGGTGCCGTCAGAACCGACCGTCGCGCAGGCGCTCAGCAAGCTCGTTGCGATCGCGAGGGCGGCGAGCTGCTGCTTCCAGCATCTGGCGTTGGACATCATTGACCTTCTCCGTTGTCTCAAGGCGTTCGGCGAGGCGTCCCGCTCGCTCGCCGGACCGCCGAAGCGCAAGCAGGAACAGGAGTACTGCCAGCGCGATGGCTCCGTAGCGCAGCGCCGCCCGCATCCATGGGCGCGTGGCGATCCCGGCGAGGAGCCCGGAGATCACCGCCGCCCCCGCTTCCAGTCATCGAGCCGAGCGTAGATCGTGACCGCGATCCCGCCGAGAGCCGCGGCGATGAACACCCAACGCAACGTGTCGAGATAAGGCACGAGCGGCAGGATGGCGGTCTGGGTCTCGGCCAGGACGCTCTGCGCCACCTCGACGCCTGCCGCGCCCAGCGTCGCAACGCCGGCCGCGCCACCACCCTTCATGGTGCGGCTGTCGGCCAGCACTTCGCGCGCGGGCGGCGTCTCCGCTGCAAATGCGGTCGCCCGGATTGGGAACCGCTCGCCCCACTGACGCGCCGGGCCGAGGTCGACATGGATGAAGCCCGAACGCGGATAGAAGCCGAAGCCGAGGAACCCGAACTCCCGCGCCGCCGCCTCGAAAGCCACCGGGTCGTGGTTCGTCATGGCTATGTCGAAGGCCGTGCCATCGAGATGCTTCGACCGGGTGGCGCCGCCGACGGCACGGTTGTGCTCGGGGCTGCGATAGGCGGAACGCACGATCAGCGGCTTGCCCAGCCGGTCGCGCAGCGCCTGCAGCCTGTCGAGCGCGGGTTCGTTGATCAGCAGCTTGCCGGTGCCCCGGCAGGCGATCTCGGCGGGGGAGAAGTTGGGCCAGCGCCAGGTGCCCTCAGGCACATCACGCCAATGGCGGTGGAAGGTCGTCGTCATGGGGTCCTCCGAAAACGAAAAACCCGCCTCAACCCGCAGTATTCACCGAATGCGTCTGAGCGGCGGATTTGGCGGTCGTGGGCCGGTCGTGAGGACCGGTCGAGGGTTGTGCAGACCCTCCCGAGCGGCGCGACGCCTGTTGACGGTGCGCG
>NZ_QPLK01000068.1 GCF_003340565.1 Rhodovulum sp. 12E13
CCTGAAGGGCGCGAACCAGTTGCCAAAGGTCGTCGAGGGCGTCACGTTCAACGACGGCGTCGCCGCACGTGACACCGAAACCCGCGCCGCCTGATCAGGCCGTGTCACCCAAAATCGGGCATAGCTCAGCTCCAGAAGGCTCAGGTGGTTTCCGGGATCGGTTGAAAGGCGAGGCTGCGATCCCGACGCAGAAATGGGCACCCCACATCATGAAGTCCGCTTCGTTGAAGCGGTCCGGCCACGTCTGGGACGATGGTTGATGATCGCACACGCGACAGGTATTACTTCAGGACTTGGCCATCGCCTCTGTCGTCTGTTCGGCCAGGCTGATCCCAGCCTGATTCATCGTCAGGTAGGTATAATCCGCCCCTGCCTCTCGGATCCGCGCCTCATGCGCTTCGTGCAGGGCGTGCGCCACAATCGGCCCGGTGAACCCGCGCTGGCGCAACGACCGGGCGGCGATTAGCTTGGCCTCCAGATCGTCCATGGCGAGGATCGCCGCCCTGATGCCGCCCAAATTGCAGCTGCGCCAGAAATTGCTGTCCTCGGCATCTGCGAACAGCACATTGCGCCCCGCCTCGTTATGCGCTTTGGCCGTATAGGTGTCCGCATCAAGTCCAAGGGGCTTCAGCCCCTGATCCGCAATGAACTGATATGCGGCGCTGCCAGTCCGACCCATCCCGAAGATCAGTACGTTTGCTTCGCCCATGTTCTTAGGTTGTTCGTCCGGGTGGATCGTGTCGCGCTCGTACCGGCGCAACTCGTCCTCGTACCGTTCGTACAGCGGATGCGCAAAACGGTTGAGCGGAGCGGAAATAAGAAAGGACAAAGACACGGCGATGGCCAGCGGCACAAGATACTCAGGCAAGACCCCCGCCGCCACGATCAGGCCGAATTCCGAATACGCGGTCAGGCTCAGGGCGGTCAGGAAGGCACTGCGCGCCCGAAGCTTGAATGCGATCATGAGCGCGAAGAACAACACGCCCTTAAACCCCAGCAGGATGCCCGTCGCGACGGCAAAGACCATCGCTCCCCAGTCCGGCAGGCCCGTGAGACCGATCTGCAGAAAGAACCCGACGAGGAAAATCTCCTTGAGCGACCACATGGACGCCCCCAGTTCCTTGGCGCGGGCATGGGTGGATAGCAAGACGCCCATCACCAGCGCGCCAATCTCCGAGGACAGGCCCATTGCCGTGAACCCCATGCCGCCGATCACCAGCGACAGCAGCATTCCCATGAGTACGAGCAGTTCATCATGCCCGGCGAAATCCAGCAGCCTGTGCAACACGGGGCGCAGCAGTGGCACCGCAAAGACCAGCAATGCGTAGACGTTCGGCGTCTGCCCGGACCAGACCGCCAGCACGATCAGCGCGATGATGTCCTGCACGATCAGGATGCCGATGGCGGTGCGGCCATGAAATGCGCCGAGTTCGCGCTTTGTCTCCAGCAGTTTCGCTGCCAGTACGGTGGAGGAGAACGACAGCGTGATCGCCAGCAGCAGCGCCGTGCTCCATTCGAGCCCCATGAACAGCTTGAGCCCCGGCAGAAAGACCACGACGGAAATGGTGAAATGCAGCAGCGCCCCGCCCACGACCTGCGGCTGGGCGATCTGTTCCAGCTTGAGCTTCAGGCCAACGGTGAACAGCAGCATCAGCACGCCCAGATGCGCAACATGGTCCAACGTTTCGGTGGTGTAGCCGGGCAGCCCGAGAAGTGGACCGAAGATGTTGATCGCAAACCCTGCGGCAAGGAAGCCCACAAGCGGCGGCAGGCCGATCTGACGGACCGCGAGACCAAAGAAGAACGCAAAGCTGATGATGATGACTTCAAACATGACCGGAGGCTCCGTTGCAATTCACACGATCGAGTTATTCTCCGGACACATTGGTGTCGTTACCGACGCACCCCAGCCATGCACTGTATCTCACAAAAACGCATTGGCCGGGGCAAGTCCTTGACGCAGATCGTGTGGGAACTGGCGTCCACCTTCTTCTTCATAGCTGGTACCGCTCGTTCACTGTGCGGCGATCATCGCCGCAGCGTTGGTATCGTCGCACACGGTCGTCAGCTTTTCCACCGGCCTGTAGCGGCGGGAGACGGCACACTCGTCTTTCTGCTCCAGCATCAGCGCGCCGACGAGACGCATGACGGCCTCGCGGTTGGGGCAGGTCCCGACGACGTTGGTGCGCCGCTTGATTTATTTGTTCACGCGCTCCAGTGGGTTGGTGCCGTGCAGCTTCGAGCGAAGGCTCGTGTCGAGGACCATGTAGGCGAGGGCGTCTCGCTCGGACTCGTCCACCGGCTCGGCGACATCCCTGAACCGTTCGTACAAGTTATCAGCGACCTCGCGCCAGCGGGCAAGGCCCTCGTCGGGGTCCTTTTCGGCGAAGCCGGTCTTCACCACGGCGCTGACCACCGGCTTGTGGGTCTTGCCCAGGCGGGCGAGCAGGTTGCGCTGGAAATGCACGCGACAGCGCTTCCATCCGGCGCCCGGGACCTTCCGGGCAGCGGCCCTCAGCCCCTCATGGGCATCGCTGATCACCAACTGCACGCCCGGGAGACCGCGGCGCGTGAGAGACCGCGGGAAGTCGGCCCAGAACGTTTCGGCCTCCGAGGGCATGACGGTGATCCCGAGTATCTCGCGCCGGCCGTCTATGTTGACCGCGACCGCCACTATCGCTGCCATAGAGACGATGCGTCCGCCCTCGCGCAGCTTCACATAGGATGCGTCACCCAAATTCGGGCATAGCTCCACCGCGAGCTATGCGCGATTTTGGGTGATGCGGCCTGATCAGGCGGCGCGGGTTTCGGTGTCGCGGTCTGCGACCCCGTCGGTGAATGTGACGCCTTCGATGACCTGTGGCAACTGGTTCGCGCCCTTCAGTCGGCGCCACGTTTTCGCTGCGGCTTGAACGAGCTTGAAGACCATGAGCTTGGCCGTCTTCTGGGACAGCGCGCCCTTGGTTCGGACTGTCCGGTGCCGAACGGTGGCGAAGACGCTCTCGATGGGGTTGCCGGTGCGGAGGTGATCCCAGTGCTCGGCGGGGAACGCGTAGAAGGCCAGCAACGCCTCGCGATCCTTCGTCAGGCAGGTCACCGCCTTGGCGTACTTCGTCCCGTATTTCTCGGCGAAGGTGTCCATGGCGGCCTCGGCGGCAGCGCGGGTCTCGGCCTGCCAGATGTCCCGGAGGTCGGCCTTCACCGACGGATGCATGGATGTCGGGAACTTGTTCAGGACGTTGGCGGTCTTGTGGACCCAGCAGCGCTGATGACGCGTGCTCGGGAAGACCTCGTCGAGCGCCTTCCAGAACCCCATGGCCCCGTCGCCGACCGCGATCTCAGGCGGCACCTTGAGGCCACGGGTTTTGATGTCGACCAGCAGCTCGCGCCAGCTCTGCGCGCTCTCCCGCACGCCGACCTGGAAGCCGACGAGTTCCTTCTTCCCCTCAGGTGTGGCCCCGAGAATGACCAGCATGCACTCTGCCCGGGCCTCCATGCGAGCCTGTAGGTAGACGCCGTCCGCCCAGACGTAGACGTACCGCCGCGCAGAGAGGTCGCGGCGCTGCCAGCGGTCGTACTCATGCTGCCACTCGCCGGTCAGCCGCGAGATGACGTTCGGCGACAGGTTCGGCGCATCCGTGCCGAGCAGCGCCGAGAGTGCCTCCTGGAAGTCCCCGGTCGAGATGCCGCGCAGGTACAGCACGGGCAGCAGGGCATCGAGGCTGCGCGAGCGCCGCGCCCAGCGGGGTAAGATCGCCGAGCTGAAGCGGATCCTCTTCTCGGCAGGCAGGTCCGAAGCGCGGTCCCGCACCTTCGGGCGGCGCACCTCGAGCGCACCGATCCCGGTCTGGATGCTGCGCTCCGGCCCGTACCCGTGCCGAACCACCCGCTGGCGCCCATCCGGCAAGGTCTCCTCGGCATGCTGCGCGACGAAGGCGTCGGCTTCAGCGCGGAGCGCGGCCGCCAGCATGCGCCGCGCCCCATCGCGCGCGATCTCGGTAAGCGGATCCTCCACGGATCCGGGCTGGTGAAGCGAGGTGATCGTGGTATCGTCGTCCATGGCGTATCGCTCCTTCGGGAGGTTCTGGCAGGCTTCAGCACCCGCCACGATACGCCGCCTTCTCAGGCTCCATCACCCATTTCCCGGCATAGCTCTTCTCGCTCTCGTCTCGTCTGCCATGGCGCGGTTCTCGCGTCACTGGCTCAACAGAGCCTTACCAAGCGGCGGTCAACTGTCGATAGTTTGCCGCAGGGCTTGGTGGTCCTGTCCAGAGTGCCCAGGGATCCAGCGGCGAGCGCGCGACGCCGCGGTGTGCAGCGCGACGATCAGGATGAGAACGCGGGGTTGCCCGCGGGCGTTCGCGGAGTCCGCAGCGCATGTCGGCTCTCCGCCCTTCGCGAGGGATCCTGCGCGGTTCATGGAAGGCATGCCGTGGGCGTGGCCGCGTCGGGACAGTCCTGCCCTGGGCTTGTGCCGTCAGAGGTCCGTCCGGCGGACGCCGGCGACGTCGAGCGCGAGGTCGGGGCCGAAGGCGGTGGCCGGGGTGTGGTATCCGGCAGGGGCCGCGCCGGCGGCGACGCGCCGGGCGATCGCCAGGGCCGTGCAGGCCGTCAGCGCGTAGGGCTCGGGCGTCTCCATCAGCGCGGCGACGCGGGTGCCCGCCGCATCCCACCCCTCGCCGAGCAGCCGCGCGTGGCCGCTGCGCCGGAGCGTGGCGGACGGGCCGTGCACCGTGCGGTCGACGAGGCGCGTCAGCAGCCCGCGCACCGGCGCCGAGCGGAGGGCGGGCCGGAGCGGCGCCGGCACGCGAGAGACGAGCCGCAAGGGCGCGGAGGCCTCGAACAGCACGTCGATCTCGGGCGCACCCGTGGAATGCCACGCCGTCGCGACGTCGCCCCAGCTTATGCCGATCGTCTCCACCGGGCCCGCGCCGAAATCCGCCCGGCCGCGGGGCGGCGTGGCAAGCTCCACGATCTCGCCGCCGCGCCGCACCGGCGTCCCCCGTCCCAGCGCTTCGAGCGCCGTGCGCGCGGTGCCCCGGCTCGGCCGCGTCAGGCCGGAGATGGACAGGCGCAGCCGCCGCGTCCTCGGCTGGCGGCGCTTGAGGTGGGCGGCGAGGCAGTCGCTCGGCACCACGTCGAAGCCGGCCCCCGGCAGCAGGACGAGTCCCGCGCGCCGCGCCGCGGCGTCCTGCGCCGCGAGATGCTCGAAGACGGCGATTTCGCCGGTGATGTCGACGTAGTGGGTGCCGGTGTCGAGGCAGGCGGCGACGAGCGGCGCGGCGGTGCGCGAGAAGGGGCCGGCGCAGTTCAGCACGACCCGGACATCCTCGAGCTGCCGGCGCAGGCCGGTCGGGTCGTCGAGGCCGAAGGCGGCCCCCGGCATCTCGCGCCGCGCCGCGAGGTCTGCGACCCTGTCCGCGTCGCGCCCGGCGAGGAGCGGCGTGGCACCCCCATCTTCCCGTGCCCGGTCGGCGACCAGCGCCCCGGTGAAGCCGGTCGCCCCGTAGATCATCAGGTCCGGCATCAGCCGCCTCCTCCATTCGCGCGCCTCGCCGGTGGCACGGCCGGGCGGTCGCCTCGGTATCTGCGCCAGCCGTTCGGAGTGCCAACCGCGGCGAGCATGCCGCGATTCCTGCCGGGCGTGGAGCCGCGCAATCGCCTTCGCGCGGCGGCATGCCCTGTGCGGGATCGCGGGCCGGGACATTCCTGCGACCCACGGCTTCGTCTTTCTGCGCCCCGGCCAATGTCGGGTCCGAGCCGGTGTGAACGCCGGCGTGGAGAGCTTGACGCCGGCCAACGAGGGCCGGCCGCCGACCGAGGGGGAGACCCATGACACCGACCCGCACCGCGCCTCGCTCCGCA
>NZ_QPLK01000069.1 GCF_003340565.1 Rhodovulum sp. 12E13
TCGACCGAACGGCCCACGGGCCGTCCGCCACGCTCCGGCGCAGCGGCCGCGCGCGGCTGCTCGGCGAGGGGTGGGATGCGGCCGGCACCCGCGTCGCCACGCTGATGGAGACGCCCGAGCCCTACGCGCTGACGGCCCGCACGGCCCTGGCGATCGCCCGGCGCGTCGCCGCCGGCGAGGCCCCTGCCGGATACCACACCCCGGCCACCGCCTTCGGCCCCGACCTCGCGCTCGACTTCGCCGGCGTCCGCCGGACGGACCTCTGACGGCACGCTCCACGGGCCGGATCGACCCTTCGCGGCCACGCGCACGGCATGCCTTCCACGAACCGCGCAACATCCCTCGCGAAGGGAGGGGAGCGGAGGTTGGCTGCGCGTGCGCTCCCATTTGGTCATGGCGAACGAAGCGGACCTTCGCGTCACCGACGACCTCATATCTTGCAGTGCCGCCGCGACAGGTCAGACCGAGCCCGAAGCGGGCGCCTATGATCGGCACATTGCGGCGCGGCTCACCGTTTGGACGAACACGCACCGCCGTCGCGCAGTTCAAGCGCCGCGATGGGACGGTCAGTGGTAAAGACCGTGAGCTCCTGCCCAAGCGCCCATGCGATGGAGTCGTCACCCAGAACGGCAAAGGCGCCGACGCGCAGACCGGCCGCGCGCAAGGGCGCGAGCGCGCCGTCGCGTAGCGTGGCGATGTGGGGCGCAACGTGGTCGATGCCTGCCTCCTCGGCAAGGCGGGCCACGTCCCAGGGTGAGGTGAGACGGATGATCGGGTCCGCGATCAGCCAGATCAGGTCGCGGAGCGCATCCGCCTCCGCCTGCGTTCGAGCCGCGCGCAGCGTGGGCAGGTGGAACGAGGTGAGCACGGTCCGGCACAGCAGCCCCCGCTCGGACAGGCGCGCCAGCGTTGCCTCCCGCAGGGCGGGATAAGGGCGCATCCCCGGGCCCGGCTTGATCTCACAGCGCAGGATCAGGTGGGTCGGGGCGAGCAGGTCGAGCCCCTCGTCCAGCGTCAGGATACGGCCGCCCCCGGCCGTGATGGACAGCGCTTTTAGCTCGGCCAGCGTCCTTTCGGCCAAGGGGCCAGAGCCGTCGGTCATCCGGTCGAGCGTTGTATCGTGGAAGATCACCGGCACGGCGTCGGCGCTCATCTGCACGTCGAACTCGATCTGCTCGACGGCGAGCTTCGCGGTCTCGCGGAACGCGGTCTCCGAATTCTCGGGCCAGTGCGCGGCACCGCCGCGATGCGAGGCGATCTCCGTCCTCGGCTCGGTCACGGGCGGGCTCACCGGAACGAGCCCATGGTGATGCCGCGGATCAGGTGCCGCTCGGCAAAGACGTAGGCGATGAGCAGCGGCACCAGCGTGATCATCGTTCCGGCCATGACGAGCGGCCAGTCGGGGATCGCCGCTTCCTCGTCGCGCAAGAGGTAGCGCAGGCCGATCTGCACCGTCCGCATGTCCTCGGACGTGGTCGCGAGCAGCGGCCAGATGAACTCGTTCCACTGGCTCATGAAGGCGAATAGGGCGACGACGGCGATGGCCGGCCAGGACAGGGGCACGATGATCGTCCAGAGGATCATCCAGGTGCCCGCCCCGTCCATCCGCGCCGCCTCGTCGAGGCTGCGGGGGATCGTCATCATGTGCTGGCGCAGGAAGAAGATCGAAAAGCCAGAGGCGAGGAAGGGCAGGATCAGGCAGACGAACGTGTCAAGCAGGCCGACCTTCGCGAAGGTCAGATAGTTGGGGATCAGCGTGATATGGTTGGGTATCATGAGCGTGCCGATCACCGCGAGGAACAGCACGTCGCGCCCTGGAAAGCTCGCACGGGCGAAGGCATAGGCCGCGAGGATCGCGGTGAGAGTGCTGCCTACCGTGACGGCCAACGTCACTACGATGGAATTCAGGAAGTAGCGGGGGAAGGCGACGCCCGTCCACGCCTCGACGTAGGCGCGGAAGGTCGGGGGCCATAACGCCGCGTCGGGGCTGTTTACCTCCTCCAGGTCGAGCAACGAGATTCTGGCGATCTCCCATAGCGGGTAGAGCACAGCGAGCGCGAGCACGACGAGGACGAAGCCTCCGAGCGGCAGACGGCGCGCCCGGCGCGGTTCAACCCGCTCCTCCGAAAGGGGCATGGCACCTTCAGTCGTAACCATAATGCACCTTCCGTCCGATCGTGGCCGCCTTCAGTATCGTGATCCCGATCAGCAGAGCGAACAAGAACAAGGCCACCGCGGAGCCGAGCCCGACATCGGAAGCCTCGAAGCCCACGCGGATCAGATAGTAGAGGATCACCTCGGTCGCGCGCGCCGGCCCCCCCTGCGTCATCACCTCTACGAAGGTGTAGACTTGGAAGCCGTTGATCACCGACAGGATAAGCAGGAAGAACGTGGTTGGCATGATCAGGGGGAACGTGACATCCCAGAACTGCCGCCAGGGACCAGCCCCGTCCATCCGCGCGGCCTCGTAGAGCGTGCTCGGGATCGCCTGAAGGCCCGCGGCGTAGATCACCACCGCATAGCCGAACTGCTTCCAGACCTCGACCATGGCGAGCGAGAAGAGCGCGAGGTCAGGGTCGCTCAGCCACCGCACGGGCGAGACGCCGAGGGCACGGAGCGCGGCGTTGAAAGTGCCGATCTCCGAGTTCATCATCCAGTCGAAGATCACGCCGATCGCGACCGCCGACATCACTGTCGGCATGAAGTAGACGGAGCGCAGCAGGCGGTTGGACCGCGTCGGCGGCGCCACCAGCACAGCGACAAACAGCGCGAGCGCCAGCGTCGGCGGGACCGAGACGAGCGTGAACAGCGCGGTGTTCCACAGAGAGTTCTGGAACTGCGCGCTCGTCAGCATCACCGTGTAGTTCTGCAGCCCGACGAATTGTGGCTCCGGCATCAACCAGTCCCAGCGGTGCACGCTGAGCCAGATCGAGTAGAGGATCGGCCAGTAGATGAAGGCGCCCAGCACGAGGCAGGCCGGGAAGATCAGCAGGTAGGGGCGGAGGCGACTCATCTCCGCCGTAGGAACACGGGAGAGTTACAAGCGCATGACGGATCGGTGACGGCAGATGTCAAGAAACCGCAACGCAGGCGTCATGCCTGGCGCATAGCGGAAGGCCCGCAGCCAATCACCAAGTGGAGACCCACCCATGCGCCTGATGACCTCCGCCCTCGCGCTGACGCTGGCCGCCGGGGCCGCCGACGCGCAGACCCGGATCGAATTCTGGCATGCCTTCTCGGGCAACAACGGCGACGCCGTAGGAGAGCTCGCCGAGATGTTCAACGAAAGCCAGCCGGACTACGAGATCGTCCCCGTCTACACCGGCAACTATACCGAGGGCACTCAGAAGCTGACCGCTGCGATCGCGGGCGGCACTGCACCCGGCCTCGTTATGCTGGAGATCACGCGCTACGGCCTGTTCGCTGACCGCGGGGCGCTGGAGCCGCTGCAGCCCTATATCGACGCGGCCAGCGCCGACTGGACCGAGCAGATCCGCCCCTTCGCGCTCGAGGCGTCGAAGTGTCTCGGCGAGAGCTACGTGATCCCGTTCAACGTCTCCACCCCGGTGATGTACTATAACAAGGACATGTTCCGTGCCGCCGGCCTCGACCCCGAGCAGCCCCCGCGCACCTGGGAGGCGGTGACCGAGGCCGCCGAGGCGCTAACGATCCGCGACGGCGACGAGACCACCCAGTGGGGCCTGACCACCCCGCCGCAATGGGTGCGCTGGGCGATGACGAACCAGGCCGGCGGCGGCTGGGTCGACCCGGCCGACAATGCGGTGCAGCTCGACAGCCCCGAGTCGGTAAAGGCCTACCAGTACGCCGCGGACTGGGTGAACGTGCACGAGGTCGCCTCTCTCGAGGCCGCGCTCGACGAGGACGTCGCAGATCAGTACTTCGACACCGGTCGTGCCGCGATCGAGTTCAACTCCACCGGCGGTCTGACCGGCAATCTGACCGACCTTCCGTTCGACCTGGGCGTCGCGCCGCTCCCCTGCGAGACGGTCTGCGCCGCGCCCATCGGCGGCGCCACGCTCGGCATCGTAGCCACCGCAGAGGACTCGGTGAAGGACGGCGCGTGGGAGTTCATCCGCTTCGTCACCACGCCTGAAAACAACGCGCTGGTGTTCGTGCGCACCGGCTACCTGCCGATCATCAAGGGGGCCATCGACACCCACCTTGCCCGCGAGCGGATCGAGGAGCATCCCGAATATCTCATCGCCAACGAGCAGCTTGAGGTCGCCTTCGCCCGTGCCCGTCCGCCGGCGATGCCCGCGATCCGTTCGGAAGAGCCCGCGGTGTGGCAGTCGATCGTTCTTCAGGAGCAGACCGCCGAGGAAGCGCTCGGCGCCTTCGCCCAGCAAATGCGCGACATGATCGCACGCGACCAGATGTGAGCCATCGTGGCATGACCGGGCCCGGCGGGAGACTCCCGCCGGTTGCCTTTTTCTGACGATCCATGACCAGCATCACCCTCACCGGCCTGCGCAAGTCCTTCGGCTCGACCGAGGTGCTCAAGGGCGTCGACCTGCAGATCGGCGCGGGCGAGTTCACCGTAATCCTCGGCCCATCGGGCTGCGGAAAGTCCACCCTGCTGCGCGTCGTCGCCGGGCTGGAGGATGCCACCGCCGGCCGCATCCGCTTCGGAGAGCGCGACGTCTTGGGCCTCGAGCCGCGCGATCGCGGCTGCGCGATGGTGTTCCAGAACTACGCGCTCTACCCGCACATGAGCGTGGCCGAGAACATCGCGTACGCCCTTCGCGTCGACCACGCGCCGCGGGCAGAGCGCCGCCGCCGAGCCGCGGAGATCGCTCGCCTTGTCCAGCTCGACGGGCTGCTCGACCGCAAGCCGGCCGAACTGTCAGGCGGCCAGCGCCAGCGTGTGGCCATGGCGCGGGCCATCATCCGCGCGCCCCGCGTGTTCCTGTTCGACGAGCCCTTGTCGAATCTCGATGCGGAATTGCGTGTCCAGATGCGCCATGAGGTGCGGCGTATCCACGAGGAGGTCGGCGCAACCTCGATCTTCGTCACGCACGACCAGGTCGAAGCAATGACACTGGCCGACCGACTGGTGGTGATGCGTGGCGGAGAAATCCAGCAGGTGGGCGCCCCCGCCGAGGTCTACGAGCGGCCGCAGACCTTATATGTTGGGAAGTTCATCGGCTCGCCCAGCATGGGGACGATCCCTGGCACCTACTTGTCCCATCCCGGATGATCACATCGACCCTCGCCGACGGGCGCTGTTCCTGGCACGCTCGATCCTGAGCGAGGTTCTGGTCGGGGGGCGGGCATGCTAATCTTTCTTCACAAGCAGGCGACGACAACGCCGAAGATCCGGGCTGCGATCCAGGCGAGCACCGAGCCGGCCTGGAAGGTGGCGGAGCGCTACGGCATCTCCGAGCAGACGGTTTGGAAGTGGCGGGGCCGG
>NZ_QPLK01000007.1 GCF_003340565.1 Rhodovulum sp. 12E13
TCTTTGCCGGAAACCACGGGGTCTGCGCGCAGGGGGTCAACCCCTTCCCGCAGGCGGTGACGGCGCAGATGGTGGCCAACTTCCGCGCCGGCGGGGCGGCGATCAACCAGCTTTGCGGGGTGGCCGGTGCCGAGCTGTCGGTGGTGGCCCTCGATCTCGACCGGCCCACGGCGGATTTCACCCAGGCGCCGGCGATGACCGAGCCCGACGCCCTCGCCGCGCTGCGCGCCGGGGCCGATGCGGTCGATGCCTCGTCGGACGTGCTGATCCTCGGCGAGATGGGTATCGGCAACACCACGGTCGCCGCCGCGCTGGCCCACGCGCTCTTCGGCGGCACGGCGGCCGATTGGTCCGGGCCGGGCACCGGCGCCGATCCCGCCGGAGTGGCGCGCAAGGCCGAGGTCGTGGCGCGCGGGGTGGCGCGCCATGCGGGCCTCTCGCCCATGGGCACCCTCGCGGCGCTCGGCGGGCGCGAACAGGCCGCGCTCTGCGGCGCGGTGCTCGCCGCGCGTGCGGCGCGGATTCCGGTGATCCTCGACGGGTTCATCTGTACCGCGGCGGTGGCCCCGCTGTACGCCGCCGACCCCGCCCTGATCGCCCATTGCCTCGCCGGGCATCGCAGCGCCGAGCCCGGCCACGCCCGCCTGCTCGCGGCGATGGACCTCGCGCCGCTGCTCGATCTGGGCCTGCGACTGGGCGAGGGCACCGGGGCCGCACTCGCCCTCGGCCTGCTGCGCGGGGCGCTCGCCTGCCACGACGGCATGGCGACCTTCGCGGAGGCGGGGATCGCGGGCGGATGAGCGCCCTCCGGCGCCGGTGGGACGAGGCGCGCCTTGCGCTGATGCTGCTCACGCGCCTACCCGCGGGACGGATCGCGCATGACATCCCGCTTGCCCGGTCCCGCTGGGCCTATCCGCTCGTGGGCGTGCCGGTGGGGCTGATCGCGGGCCTCCTGCATTGGGGCGCGCTCGGCCTCGGGGCGTCCGCCGCGGTCGCCGCGGTCGCGGCCCTCGCCGCGCTCGCCGCCGTCACCGGCGGGCTGCACCACGACGGCCTGGCCGACTTCGCCGACGGCCTGGGCGGGTCTGACCGGGCGCAGCGGCTCGAGATCATGCGTGACAGCCGGATCGGCAGCTACGGCGTGCTGGCGCTCGGCCTGGTCGTGGCTGCCATGGGGGCCGCGATCGCCGATCTCGGGGCAGGGGTCGCGCCCGTCGCTTTCGTCGCCATCGCCGTGGCGAGCCGCTGCGCGATGCTCGCCGCCCTCGTTTTTCTGCCGCCAGCGCGGGCCGACGGCCTCGGCGCTGCGGCCCATGCGCCAGGGGGGCGGGCAGTCGCGACGGGCGGCGTTATCGCCCTTGTCTGCCTGATCCCTCTCGGCGCGACGGCCGTGCCCGTCGCCGCCGCGATGAGCGCCGCGGCGGCGGCGCTTGCCATGACCGCCCGTCGCCGCCTCGGCGGCCAGACCGGTGACGTGCTGGGCGCCGTCCAGCTTGCATCCGAAGCGGCCGGCTGGATCGCCCTTTCCGTTTCGCTATCCCCGATCTGAGCCGAGCCGGCTGCACCGCCGCGCCGCCCGGACACCGCATCCGGCCCGCAACGATCGACCGTTCCGGCGGCTTCGGCATTCAAGCCTTGAGTGTCAGATCCCCTGTGAGTGTGCGGCCGTTTCTTGAAGAGCTCCGGCCTTTGGTGGTGCCAATCCTTGAGCACGTCGTTGGGCGTTCTGCCCTTCAGGACGGATTGCGGGAGCTGGCCGTTGTAGAGGCGGACGTAGCGCAGGATCGTCTGTTCGAGGTCCTCGCCGGAGCGGAAACGGTGGCTCTGCAGGACGTCCTCGATCCGGCCGTTGCACCGCTCGACCATGCCGTTCGTTTGCGGCCGCATCGGCGGCGCGAGGCGATGCTCGATCCCGAGGTCGGCGCAGAGACGGTCGAACTCGTGGTTGCCCGTTGCAGCACGCTTGCGCAGGCCGAACAGCCGGTCGGTGAACTCCTTGCCGTAGCACATCTTGAAGCGAGCGGTTGACGCGGCCATGGACGGCTGCGGAGCCATCATGGAGCGCAGCAGTCCGCCATCCTGATTGTCGCGCTGATCTCACCCAGATTGTCGCGCTGCAGCGCCGGCGGTTGGCCCGAATGGCAGCTCGCGGCCGAGAGCCGCCATCTGTTGCCACGCCTCTGCGGGGCCGTTCCACACCGGCAGCCTGCATCAGTTCACCCGAATTCTTATCCTTTTTTGCATCAGTCTGCATCAGTCACGGATGCGATGTTCCTGGTAATGTCCGGTTATGTTCTGGCTCCCTTCCAAGGCGGATCTCACCGTTCTTCAGCCCCCAAGCCTTTGATTACCCAAGCCTATAGTTGGGCGACTCGCGGGTGATCTGCACGTCGTGGACGTGGCTTTCCTTCAGCCCGGCGCCAGTGATGCGCACGAAGCGCGCGCCGCCGCGCATCGCCTCGACGGTGGCGCAGCCGGTATAGCCCATCGCCGCCCTCAGGCCACCGATCAGCTGGTGAATCACGGTGCCTGCCGGCCCCTTGTAGGGCACCTGACCCTCGATGCCCTCGGGCACCAGCTTGTCGGTCGCGGCATCGGCCTGGAAGTAGCGGTCGGCCGAGCCGCGGGCCATCGCGGCCATGCTGCCCATGCCCCGGTAGCTCTTGAACGACCGCCCCTGGTAGAGGATCACCTCGCCCGGGCTCTCGTCGGTGCCGGCGAGCATCGAGCCCACCATGGCGCAATCGGCGCCTGCGGCGATGGCCTTGGCGAAATCGCCGGAAAACTTGATGCCGCCGTCGGCGATCACCGGCACGTCGCCGCCGGCCTCGCGCGCGGCGGCCGCGCAATCGAGGATCGCCGTCAG
Source organism: Rhodovulum sp. 12E13 (assembly GCF_003340565.1). Classification (GTDB taxonomy): domain Bacteria; phylum Pseudomonadota; class Alphaproteobacteria; order Rhodobacterales; family Rhodobacteraceae; genus HLUCCA09. The sequence continues at coordinate 2,867 of NZ_QPLK01000007.1, forward strand.
CTGGGGCACGCCCACGCCGGCCACCATCCGCGTCGTGCAGATCGAGCCGGGTCCGATGCCCACCTTGATCCCGTCGGCGCCGGCGCCGATCAGGGCGCGCGTGGCCTCGGCCGTCGCCACGTTGCCGGCGATCACCTGCACCTCGTTCGAGGCGCGCTTGATCCGCTCGACGGCCCGCGACACGCCAGCGGAGTGGCCATGCGCGGTGTCGACGACGATCACGTCGCACCCGGCGTCGATCAGCGCCTCGGAGCGCTCGAAACCGGCGTCGCCCACCGTGGTCGCGGCGGCCACGCGCAGGCGGCCGAGCGCGTCCTTGCAGGCACCGGGGTTGAGCACCGCCTTCTCGATGTCCTTCAACGTCAGGAGGCCCGTGAGACGCCCCTCGGCGTCGACCACCAGCAGCTTCTCGATCCGCCGGGCCTGCATCAGCGAACGCGCCTCGGCCGGGTCGACCGGCTCGCGCAGCAGGGCGAGGTTGTCGGCCGTCATCATCGCGTGCACGGGCGTCGCGTCGTCGGTGGCGAAGCGCATGTCGCGATTGGTGACGATGCCGACCACGCGCCGTGCCTCGTCGACCACTGGGAAGCCGGTGATGCGGTAGCGCTCCTGCAGCGCCTTGGCGTCGGCCAGCGTCTGGTCGGGGCGCAGCGTGACGGGGTTGTACACCGTGCCGCTCTCGAAGCGCTTGACGCGGCGCACCTCCTTCTGCTGCGCGTCGATGTCGAGGTTGCGGTGGATCACGCCCATGCCGCCCGCCTGCGCCATGGCGATGGCCATGTCGGACTCGGTCACCGTGTCCATGGCCGAGCTGATGAGCGGGATGTTGAGCGTGATCGCGCGGGTGAGCCGGGTGCGCAGGTCGGCCTGGCTCGGCAGCACCTGGCTCGCGCCCGGCACGAGGAGGACGTCGTCGAAGGTGAGCGCTTCCCGAATCTCCATCGTCGTCATCTCCCCATGTGGCTGCGGTGCGGCGGCTTCTGGCACGGATCGAAGGGCGGGGAAAGACCGGTGGGAAGGGCAGCGAGGGTCGGGCTCAGCCCGTCGCGCCGAGGCCCGAGGCGATGGCGTTGACCGAGAGCAGCAACTCCGGCAGCAGCGCGTCGGCGGCCGCCGCGTCGCCGCCCTCGCGGCGGGCGCGCCAATCGGTGAGTAGCGCGATCTGGCGGGCGTGCAGAGGGGCAAGCGCGGCGTCGCGGCGGTCAAGCCGGCGCTGGACGGCGGGGCGGGCTTCGGCCACCGGCGCGCCGTAGATCTCGGCCAGCGCGGCACCGGTGCGGGCGTGTTCCGCCTGCACGGTTCCCAGAAAGCGCTCGGCCACCTCACGGTCGGGCACGAGCACAGCGTAGTCGGCCATCCGGTCGGTCGAGGCGCGCGCCCATGCGGTCGCGGCGTTGGACACCAGGAAGTGCACCGGCGGCCAGCGGCTTTCTTCGGCCTTGGCGGCGACAAGCGCGGCGAACAGGTCGGGCGCGCGCGCCTGCAGCCGCTCGAGCGCGGTGCCGAGGCCGTACCAGCCGGGCAGGAGGAAGCGCGCCTGGTTCCACGCGAAAACCCAGGGGATCGCACGCAGGTCGCCCAGCGTGCGCCGGCCCGTGCGGCGGGCAGGGCGCGAGCCGTGGCGGCTCTGCTCGATCAGGTCGATCGGGGTGGCGGCGGCAAAGAAGTCGAGAAAGCCCTCGGCTTCGACCAGCCCGCGCCACGCGGCAAAGCTCTCGTCGGCGAGATTGTCCATCGCGGCGAGCAGCTCGGGCGGGTCGTCGCGCCGGTCGAGGGTGGCGCCGAGCGCGCCCGCGAGCAGCAGCTCGAGGTGATGCGCCGCCGTCACCCGGTTCGCGTATTTCTGCGCCACCGTCTCGCCCTGCTCGGTCATTCGCAGATCGCCGCCGAGCGCTCCGGGCGGCAGCGCGGCGAGAAAGCGGTGGGTCGGCCCCGCCCCCCGCCCGATGGCGCCGCCGCGGCCGTGGAAGAAGCGGATGCGCACGCCGTGCCGCCGCCCCAGCGCCACGAGGCGCGACTGCGCGCGGTAGAGCGCCCAGAACGACGCGGCGAAGCCGCCGTCCTTGCCGCTGTCGCTGTAACCGATCATCACCTGCAGCACCGGCTCGGGCTCGCCCGCCGCCTCGGCCTGCCGGTCGAGCGAGCGGCGCGCGACCGGCTCGGCGAGGTAGGCGTCGATCACCTCCTCGCAGCGCTCGAGATCGTCGATCGTCTCGAGCAGCGGCACGACGGGCAGGGGCAGCCACGGCCCCTCCGCGTCGCGGCGCATCAGGCCCGTCTCGCGGGCGAAGAGATGGCAGGCGAAGAGGTCGGCCGCGCTGCGGGTCATGCTGACGATCAGCGCGCCCAGTCCTTCCGTGCCGTGATGGGCGACGTGGTCGGCCAGCGTTTGGTAGAGTTCGCGCATCGCGTCGGCCTCTGGCCCCACAGGGGCGCCCGGCGGCGCGAAGGGGCGGGCGCGGTGCAACTCGCGGGCGACCAGCGCCGCGCGCCGCTTCTCGGGCCAGTCGGCAAAGCGTGCCCCCTCGGGCTCGCCGGCGGCGGCGAGGAGCTGTCCGAGCGCGCGGTCGTGGAAGGCGCTGTTCTGGCGGATGTCGAGCGTGGCCAGATGCAGGCCGAAGCACTCCGCCCGGTCGAGCACCGGGTCGAGATCGGCCTCGGCGAGCCGTTCCGCGCCAGCCTCGACGAGCCAGCCCCGCAGGCGGCGCAGATCGGCCGCGTAGGCGGCGCCGGTCGCGTGGCAGGCAGCGGGGCAGGGGCCCGCCTCGGGCGGAAGGGCGGCGGCGATCAGGCCCACCGCCTGCCGGAACGGCTCGTCGGGGTTGCGCGCGAGGGCGGCCGCGCCGGCATCGCCCAGCGCCTCGGCCCGCGCGGCGATCCACTCGACCAGCCCCGCGGGCGGCGCCTGCCGCCGTGCGGACAGGCTCAGCCGCGCGCCGAGCGTATCGAGCGCCGCGCGCTGGAGCCGCAGCGCCTCGGCGCGGAAGAGCGCGAGCGTCTCGCGCGTCGTCTCGGCGTCGACCAGCGGGTGACCGTCGCGGTCGCCCCCCACCCAGTCGCCGAAGGTGAGGCGGGGCCGCGCGGCCCGCCCGGCCCGGAGCGCGGGGTCGAAGCCCGCCCGCGACCAGGCCGCCGCGAGCCGCCGCTCGACCCAGGGCAGGACATGCGGAAAGACGGTGGTGAGGTAGTGCACCACGTTGGCCCGCTCGTCGGCGATCGTGGGCTTCTCGAGATAGATCTCGCCGGTGCGCCACAGCCGCTCGAGCACCGCGCGCGCCTCGTCCTCGAGCGCGGCGCGCTCGGCGCCCGTCCACATCGTGTTCTCCATCTCCACCAGCAGGCGGTAGAGCGCGCGGTGATGGTCGAGCACGGTGCGCCGCTTGGCCTCGGTCGGGTGCGCCGTCAGCACCGGCTCGACGCGCAGAAGGGGCAGGGCGGCGGCGATGGCCGCGCCGTCCTGCCCCGCCGCCTGCAGCCGGGCGAAGTGCTGGTCCCACGAGCCGGAATCGGCAGCGAGCCGCCCGGCCGTCTCGACGGCGCGGCGGTCTTGCGCGATGGCGTTCTCCTCGGCCGCTCCGATGAGCTGGAGCGCGACGGAATATGCCTGCAGGTCGGCATGGCCGAGCGCGCGCCCGTCGCCGCCGGCGGGGCCGCGGCCGCGGCCGTGCAGGTCGGGCCAGGGCAGGGCGTCGGCCACCGCGCCCTCGCCGAGCGTGTCGAGCACCTCGGCGAAGGCGCGCATCAGGAAGCCGAGCGTCACGTCGGCCTTCGCGTGCAGGTCGGGTTCGCCCATGCGCGTGCCTTTCGCCTCGTGGGTCGGGCGAGGGGCGCGGCCCTAGCGCAGCGCCGCCAGCACCCGCGCCCAGCTGCGGATGCCCTTGTGAAAGCTCTCGACGTCGTATTTCTCGTTGGGCGAGTGCAGGCCGTCGTCGTCCTTGCCCCACCCTGCCAGCAACGAATCCATCCCCAGAACCGACTTGAAGTAGCCCGCCACGGGGATCGAGCCGCCCGAGCCGACGAAGGCCGCCGCTTCCCCCCATTCGTCGGTCAGCGCGCGGCGCGCGATCTCGAAGGCGGGGCTGGAGGTGTCCATCCGGCTCGCGGGCGAGGCGCCGTGGCCCTGGAACTCGACCGTGCAGTCGTCGGGCACCATGGAACGCACCATCGCGCGGAACGAGGCGCGGATGGCAAGCGGGTCCTGGGCCCCCACGAGGCGGAACGAGACCTTGGCCGAGGCCTGGCTCGGCAGCACCGTCTTGAAGCCGTCGCCGGTATAGCCGCCGACGATTCCGTTCGGCTCGGCCGTGGGGCGCGACCAGAGCATCTCGAGCGCCATGCGCCCCTGCTCGCCCGCGAGGTCGCGCAGCCCCACGGCGCCGAGAAACGCCTCGTGGTCGAAGCCGAGCGCCTGCCACGCCGCGCGCATCTCGTCCGCAAGCTCGGGCACACCGTCGTAGAAGCCGGGAATCGTCACCCGGCCCGTCTCGTCGTGGAGCGCGGCGAGCACGCGGGCCAGCACGCGGATCGGGTTCATCGCCGCGCCGCCATACATGCCGGAATGCAGGTCGCGGTCGGGGCAGGTGATGGTGATCTCCTCCTGCAGCATGCCGCGAAGCTGGGTGACGATGGCGGGCACGCGGTCGGCGAAGAGGCCGGTGTCGCAGATCAGCGCGAGATCGGCGCGCAGTTCGTCGGCGTGCGCCTCGAGGAACGGGACGAGCGAGGGCGAGCCCGATTCCTCCTCGCCCTCGAAGAAGATCGTGAGGTTGGCAGGCAGGGTGCCGTGGACCGCCCGCCACGCCCGGCACGCCTCGACGAAGGTCATCAGCTGGCCCTTGTCGTCGGCCGCGCCGCGGGCGCGGATCACGGGGCCGTTCGGCGTCTGCTCGATGGCGGGGTCGAAGGGGTCGCGGTGCCACAGGTGCAGGGGGTCGACCGGCTGCACGTCGTAATGGCCGTAGAAGAGATAGCGCCCGGCCGGCGCGCCCTCGGGCGCGGCATGGGCCACGACCATCGGGTGGCCCGGCGTGTCGCGGCGGGCGGCGTCGAAGCCGAGGCTGTCGAGGTCGGCGACGAGCCAGTCGGCGGCGCGCCTGCACTCGGCCGCATAGGCGGGGTCGGTCGAGATGGAGGGGATGCGCAGCAGCTCCATCAGCCGGGCCGTCGCGGCGTCGAGATCGGCGTCGATCCGGGCGAGCACGGGGTCGAGGATGGGGTCTGCGTCCTTCATGGCGGGCCTCCTGCGGTCGGGAGCGCGACCCTACCAGCACGCGCCCCCGTGTCCAGCCGGCGGGCGAGGGACGGGGCGGGTGAAGGGACGGGGCGGGTGAAGGGACGGTGCCGGCGGCGGAACGGGGCCGGCGGCGGGACGGGGCCGGCGGAGGGACGGGGCCGGCGGAGGGACGGGGCCGGCGGAGGGACGGGGCGGGCAGCCGCCGGCCACCGGGCGGGCAGGGCGAAAAACGGGGCCCTCCCGCCTCCGTTCGCCGCCTTGCGGCGGCTCGCTCCGTTGGGCCCGGCGCCGGCTGGCGCCGGCGCGGTCGCGCGGGGCAAGCGGCGGTGCGCCCATGCCGGTAACGGCGCGGCCGCGCCGCGCCGGGCAGGGCCGGGGTGGACCGGGACGGGCAGGGCCGGAGCGAAACCGGCAGGGCCGGCCGCCACCGGAAGCAGGCAGCCGGGTCGATTGCACGGCCCCCGCGCGCGTCGGGGGCCGAAACCCGCAGCTCTCCCGCACGCGGCACGGGCGACGCTGCCCGGGCGCTGCCGGCGGGGCCGCTCAGAGCTTGGGCGGCTCGCCCCGATCCGCCGGGCCGGGCGCGCTCCCGGCGCGGGCGCGGCGGCCGCCGCGGCGCCGCTTCACGCGGCCTGCGCGGTCGGGCAGGTCGGCCAGCACATCGCGCCGCTCGTCGGCGCTCATGACCGACCACATGCCGATCTCCTGGATCGTGCGGAAGCAGCCGACACAGATCCGCTCGGTCGGATGGATCTGGCAGACCTTGATGCAGGGGCTCTCCGGCTCGTCGCGGCGCCACACGTCGTCTCGGCCCATGTCACTCCCTCTCTTCGACGCGCAGATGCGCCATGCGGTCGAGCGCACCCTGCAGGATGTAGGCGGCCGCGACCTTGTCGATGACCTCGGCCCGGCGGGCGCGGCTGGCATCGGCCTCGATCAGCGCCCGCTCGGCGGCCACGGTCGACAGCCGCTCGTCCCAGAACGCCATCGGCAGATCGGTCAGCCGCTCGAGGTTGCGGGCGAAGGCGCGCGCGGACTGGGCGCGCGGCCCTTCCGTTCCGTCCATGTTGCGGGGCAGGCCGAGCACCACGCCGCCCACCTCGCGCCCGCCGAGCAGCTCCAGAAGCCGCGCGGCGTCGGCGCCGAACTTCGTCCGCTTCAGCGTCTCGACCGGCGTCGCCGAGCCGAGCAGCCGGTCGGAGAGCGCCACGCCGATCGTCTTCGTGCCGAGATCGAGCCCGGCGATCGGCCGGCCCGGCGGCACCGCGCCGGCGAAGTCCTCGATCGTCTCGCAGATCACGGCGCCCGCGGCCTTCCGTTCGGGCACGGCACCGCTGCGCGCCGAAGGGCGCCGCCCCGTGCCGCGCCGTCGCCCGCCTCCGTCCGGTCGGGATATGCCGGCACGACCATGCCGCCCTCAGCCATGCCGGGCACCGCGCGCCTCATTGCGCCACGCCTGCGTCGCGGGCAGCGCGCAGAATGGGCAGGCGCGCGACCTCGTCTTCGAAGACCTGCTGCGCCTCTGCCCAGATCGCGGCCGCCTGCTCGCGCCGGCCGAGCACGCCATAGGCGCGGATCAGGCGCGCCCAGTCCTCGGGGGGGCCGCCGGTGGTGGCCAGCCGCTCCGACAGGCCCGAGACCATGCCCTCGATCATCTGCATCCGCTCGGCCGGGCTCATGCCCTCGGCCGCTTCCACGTCGGAGGGGGCGGGGCCTCGGGGCGCGGTGCCTTCGGGGGCGGGCGGCAGCCGATAGTCGATGCCGGCCCGCGCGGCGGCCTGCTCGATCTGCGCGCGGATCGGGCCGATCCACGGGGCGTCGGCCGGCCCCTCGCGCAGCTGTGCCTGCCAGATGCGGAAGGCGAGGTCGGGCCGGCCGGTCTGCAGCTGCATGGCGCCCATGTAGTAGCGCGCCGTGCCGTTGCCGGGGTCGCGGGCGAGCGCCTCCTCGAAGGCGCGTTCGGCCTCGGGCGAGACGTAGCCGCCCGCCGCCAGCACCATGAGATCGCCGTAATCGGCCCAGTCCCGGGCGGTGGCGGCCGGCCCGAGGATCTCGATCACCCGCTTCTGCGCGGCATGGGCGGCGGCGAAATTGCCGAGGCCCGCCTCGTTGCGCGCAAGCAGGCGATGGCCGTCGAGGTCCGAGGGGCGCTCGGCCACCGTCGCGCGCAGCCGGTCCATCAGCTCGAGAAAATCGGCCGAAGCGGAGGGATCGGGCGCGGAAGGCAGGCTTGCCTCGGCCTGCGCCTGCGTCGGGCGGGTCGCGCGGCGCTCGGCGGCGTCGTCGAGACGGGCCACCAGCGGCATGTCGGGGTAGGCGGGCGCGCCGATTACGGTGTAGAGCCAGAGGCTGCCGCCGAGCACCGCCACGCCCGACAGGGCGGCGGTGACGAGGGTCGCGGCCTTCGGTGCGCGGCCCGTCGGCCCGGTCTCGGCAGAGGCACGGTCGGCCTCGAGGATGCGCCGCTTGATCTCGGTGCGCAGGCGCTCGGCCTCCTCCTCGCCGACAAGCCCGCGCGCGAGATCCTTGTCCACCGCGGCAAGCTGGTCGCGGTAGATCCGGATGTCGAAGCGCTCCATCTCGGCCTCGGCATCCTGCGCGCGGAGCAGGGCGAGCGCGATCAGCCCCGTCACGGCGAGCGCCAGCCCCGCGGCCACGATCCAGAACAGCATGGCGTCTCCTCGTCCTGCCTGCGCTCCGAAATAGTCGAGGCCCGCCCCGCCCGGAACCCCCCGCGACAACGCTTCCAACGGGCCTGCCGGCGCGGCGTCCGGCCGGGTGTCGTGCGGTCTGCGCCGCGCCCGCCCCGCGCCCGCCCCGCGCCCGCCCCGCGCCCGTCCCGGCCGCGGCGACCTGGGCCGCCCCCCGGCCACGCCGCGCCCTTCCCGCTGTCGCAATCCGTCACCATCCTGCCGCTTGCAGGCGTGGCGCACATCCCCCCGCCTGCCAAACCGGAAAGGCCAGCCCGCAGCAGAATCCGCAGGGAGCGTGAGATCATGCGCCGCTATTCCGCCGCCGCCATCGTCCGCGAGGCCGCCCGCCACCACGAGGGGTGGGAGCGCGCCTGGGCCTCGCCCGAGCCCAAGCGGAAATACGACGCGATCATCGTCGGCGGAGGCGGCCACGGCCTCGCCACGGCCTACTACCTCGGCAGGAACTTCGGCCTCACGAACGTCGCGGTGCTCGAGAAGGGCTGGCTGGGGGGCGGCAACACCGGCCGCAACACCACGATCATCCGCTCCAACTACCTGCAGGATCCGTCGGCCGCGATCTACGAAAAGGCGCGCGCGCTCTACGAGACGATGAGCCAGGATCTCAACTACAACGTCATGTTCAGCCCGCGCGGCGTGATGATGCTGGCCCAGACCGAGCACGAGGTGCGCGGCTACAGGCGCACCGCCCACGCCAACGCCCTGCAGGGCGTCGACACGGAGTTCGTCGGCCCCGAGCGGGTGAAGGAACTGTGCCCGATCATCAACATCGAGGGCCCCCGCTACCCGGTGCTCGGCGCCCTGTGGCAGGCGCGGGCCGGCACCGCCCGGCACGATGCGGTGGCCTGGGGCTATGCGCGGGCGTGCTCGGCGATGGGCATGGACATCATCCAGAAATGCGAGGTGACCGGCGTGCGCTCGTCGAACGGGCAGGTGATGGGGGTGGACACGACGCGCGGGCCGATCGACTGCGACAAGCTCGGCATCGTGGTGGCGGGCCATTCCGGCGCGCTGGCCGAGATGGCGGGCTTCCGCCTGCCGATCGAGTCGGTGGCGCTGCAGGCGCTGGTGAGCGAGCCGATCAAGCCGGTGATGGACGTGGTGGTGATGGCCAACACCGTGCACGGCTACATGAGCCAGTCCGACAAGGGCGAAATGGTGATCGGTGGCGGCGCCGACGGCTACAACAACTACACCCAGCGCGGCAGCTTCCACCACATCGAGGAGACGGTGCGCGCGCTGATCGAGACCTTCCCGATCATCTCGCGGCTCAAGATGCTGCGCCACTGGGGCGGCATCGTCGACATGACCGGCGACCGCTCGCCGATCATCTCGAAGACGCCGCTCGGCAACTGCTTCATCAATTGCGGCTGGGGCACGGGGGGCTTCAAGGCGATTCCCGGCTCGGGCTGGGCGATGGCCGAACTGATGGCCAGGGGCGGCTCGCCGCTCGCTTCGGCCTTCACGCTCGAGCGCTTCCGCGAGGGCCGGTTCATCGACGAGAGCGTCGCCGCGGGGGTGGCGCACTGAGGATGGTGCGGTCAATCGCCTCCGCCGCCATCGGCGCTCCGACCGAAGCTCTGCGCCCCGCCGCCATCCTCGGCGGCGCGGCGCCCGGCACGCCATCGGGAGAGGGCCCAGACGCCGTTCTCGGGTTCCGTTCTGGCGCGGAAGGGAGGCCGGCGTGGGCGATGTGCGCCGCGGATGAGCGCGCCGGAGAGCGCGGTGACGATCGGCAGCAGCCGGCCGGCGAAGGGCAGATCGCGGGCGCAACCCATCCGCTCTTCCGGTCGAGGCGGTCAGTCGCCGCCCCCGCCACAAACGGTAACGTCGCCGGTATGGGCGCCGGTATAGGCGCAGCCCGCCGTGCCGCGCCGGTTGCGCGCCGCGCAGGGGCGCATCGCCGCAAGAGTCACCAGCATGGCGCGCGCCAGGGGCCGCGTGGCACCGAGGAAATCGGTCGTCACAGGGCGCGCGGGCGAGCCGGCGCTGGCCGGCCCGCCGGCGCCTCAGCTGTCGTCGTCGTCGGTCCGGGCGGCTCTCATCCGGGTGTAGAGCAGCCCTGCCGTGGCGATCACCACGAGCGCGACTCCGAGGGTCGTCATGTCCATGGCGCGTCTCCTGTCCGTTGCGGGGGCCTGTCCCGGCCGCCTCTGTCTCAGCGGAATGCGGCGCGCGCGCGGCGGCGCCATGGCGCCGCCGTGTCGCATGGGGCGCCCCGGTCGCATCGCGCCTCCGCGTCCGCTCCTGCGGCCCTCCGCACGGGCAGGACGATCACGGTACCGGGGCGCCGGCGGAACGTCGCCCCCTTTCCTCTCGTTGCGCCCCTGTCAGCAACGACAGGAGCATCGTCATGGCTCAGCAGCAGCGGAACACCCCCGACAGCGAGCAACACCGCACCCTCGGCGGCAAGTCGAGGCGGGGCGGGTCGAACAACGTCATCATCGGAACCGTCATCGTCATCGGCGCGATCGTGTTTTCCTTCGTCTTCTTCGGCAACTGGGAGGGGGCGGACATCGGCCGGACCGAGAGCGCCGGCGGCACGGCAGACGGCGAAGCCGCCGCGACCGCCCCGACCTACGGCGAGGGTGAGCCGGCCGACGTGGAGGGCGTCCCCGCCGCCGAGCAGTAGGCCCGGCGCCTTCGCCCGGGTGCCCGCACGCCGGGTCGCCCGCGGGCGCCGCGCAAGGGGCGGCCTCATGACGGCCGCGTTTCCGGGGCGCCGGGCCGGCGCCGCACGACTGTTGCGGCGCCCGTCTGGCGCCGTCGCGGGTTTGGGGCGCGCTGCCGGGGGGATCGGGTCGACCGGATCCAAGATCCTCCGCGCGGCCGGCCTCGTTTTACCGTTTCGGCATGCCGGGGGGCGCCACGCCGCTCCCCGTCGTCACCGACCGCCTGCTGCCAGTCGACCTCGCCCGCCAGTGGGGCCGGAAACCGGCTGCGCGACGACGGGCCGGAACCCGGCGGCCGGGACGCGGGGCGCTGCGCGCAGGCACGCCACGGACAGACACCCCCGCCGCGGCAACCTCGGCGACGAGCTCGTGGAGGTCCGGCGCTTCGGTGCCCCCGGCCAGACGGCCGCCCGTTTCCAGGCTGCCAATATCGGCCTGCTCACCGTCTCCACCCTGCACGAGCGGGGTGGAGACCTTCTGCTTTCCGCCCCGACCGAGAGGGAGGCACCTGACCCATGCTCCTGCTGACCTGCCCCCATTGCGGGATCGACGCCGACGAGACCGAGCTTGCGCCCGGCGGCGAGGCGCATCTGACGCGCCACGGCCCCGGCGCGACCGACGACGATTTCGAGTCATATCTCTTCCTGCGCGACAATCCCCGCGGCGTGCATCTCGAGCGGTGGCGCCATGCCAATGGCTGCGGCAAGTGGTTCATCGCCGCGCGCTGCACGGTGAGCCTGGAAGTGTTCGGCACCTATCCGGCGCAGACCGCGCGGCCCCCGCAGCACGTGCTCGACGCGATCGAGGCCAAGCGGCCGGGCGCGACCCGGAAACTTCCCGTCATGGAGGGCGCGCGATGAGCCTGCGTCTGCAGACGGGCGGGCGGCTGATCGACCGCGCGACCCGGTTGAAATTCAAGTTCAACGGCAAGGGGCTGAAGGGCTATGCCGGCGACACGCTCGCCTCGGCGCTGATGGCGAACGGGCAGGGCGTGCTGGGGCGTTCGTTCAAGTATCACCGGCCGCGAGGGCTGGTGGCGTCGGGAGCGGAAGAGCCGAATGCGCTGGTGGGTCTGGGGCGCGGTGCCCGGGCCGAGCCCAATCAGCGCGCGACGACGACCGAGCTTTTCGACGGCCTGTGGGCCGAGAGCCAGAACCACTGGCCCTCGCTCGAGCGCGACGTGGGCGCGGTCAACGGCCTGCTTGCCCGCTTTCTGCCGGCGGGCTTCTACTATAAGACGTTCATCCATCCGCGGCCGGCGTGGAAGCACCTGTTCGAGCCGGTGATCCGCGCCTCGGCCGGACTCGGGCGCGCTCCGAAGAAGCCCGACGCCGACCGCTACGAGCATTTCCACGCCTTCGTCGACGTTCTGGTGGTGGGCGGCGGCATCGCCGGGCTGAACGCGGCGATCGAGGCGGGCGCGTCGGGCGCTCGGGTGCTGCTGATCGAGCAGACGCCCCATTGGGGCGGCCGCACGCCGGTCGACGTCGAGGGCGGGGAGGCGCGGGTGGCGCAGGCGCTCGCCCGGCTGCGCGAGATGCCCAACGTGAAGATGCGCACCCGCTGCATGGGTGCGGGCGTGTACGACCACGGCTTCGTGCTGGCCTACGAGCGGGTGTCGGACCATGCGCCGGGGGGCGACGCGCCCCGCCACCGGCTGTGGAAGATCCGCGCCCGCCAGGTGATCGCGGCCACCGGCGCCATCGAGCGGCCGCTGTCCTTCCCCGGCAACGACGTGCCCGGCGTGATGCTCGCCTCGGCGGTGCGAGACTACGTGGTGAACTGGGCCACCGCGCCGGGCCGCCGGACGGTGGTGGTGACGAACAACGACGACGCCTACCGCACGGCTCTGACGCTGGTGGCGCACGGGCTGGAGGTGCCGCTGATCGTCGACGCCCGCACGGGCGGTGGCGGCGCGCTGGCCGAGATGGCGCGCGCGCAGGGCATCGAGGTGATGACCGGCGGCGCGGTGCACAAGGTGCGCGGACGGGCGGGCGTGACAGGCGTCGATGTCGGCCCGCTGGCCGAGGGCGCCGTGCGGCGGCACGTGCCCTGCGACGCGGTGGCGATGTCGGGCGGCTGGTCGCCGGTCGTCCACCTCTGGTCGCATTGCGGGGGCAAGCTGTTGTGGGCCGACGAGGGCGCCTTCTTCTACCCCGATCCCGGCCTGCCGCCGAAGGGCCGCGACGGCGAGGGCTTCGTGCTCTGCGCGGGCGCGGCGAACGGGGCGCTGCGCGCCGGCGAGGCTGCCGAGAGCGGCGCGGCGCAGGGCAGGAGCGCCGTGCAGGCCGCCGGGTTCACCGCGGAAACCGCCGAGCCGGTGACGCTCGACGCGCCCGTCGAGGCGCCGTTGACCCCCGTCTGGGTCATGCCGGAGGAGGCCGGGGTCAGCCAGCGCGAGAAGATGTGGCTCGACTTCCAGAACGACGTGAAGGTCTCCGACGTGCAGCTCGCCGCGCGCGAGGGCTTCGAGTCGGTCGAGCACACCAAGCGCTACACCACGCTCGGCATGGCGACAGATCAGGGCAAGCTGAGCAACATCAACGGGCTGGCGATCCTGTCCCAGGCGCTGAACGAGGAGATCCCGCGCGTCGGCACCACCACCTTCCGCCCGCCCTACACGCCGATCTCGCTCGCCTCGATCGCGGGCGAGGCGCGGGGCGAGACGTTCCAGCCGATCCGCCGCACGCCGATGCACGACTGGCACGAGGCCCGCGGCGCGCGGTGGGAGCCGGTGGGTCACTGGCGCCGCCCCTACGCCTATCCGGCCAGGGGCGAGAGCGTGGAGGACGCGGTTGCGCGCGAGGTGAAGAACGCGCGGCAATCCCTCGGCCTGCTTGACGCATCGACCCTGGGCAAGATCCTCGTGAAGGGGCCCGACGCGGGGCGTTTCCTCGACATGCTCTACACCAACAACATGAGCAAGCTGAAGGCGGGCCGCTGTCGCTACGGGCTGATGTGCACCGAGAACGGCTTTCTCACCGACGATGGCGTGGTGGCGCGGCTGTCCGACGACACCTGGCTCTGCCACACCACCACCGGCGGGGCCGACCGCATCCACGCCTGGATGGAGGACTGGCTGCAATGCGAGTGGTGGGACTGGCAGGTTCACACCCTCAACGTCACCGAGCAATGGGGCCAGATCGCCGTGGTCGGCCCCAACGCGCGCACCGCGCTCGAGCGGCTGGGCGGCATGGACGTGAGCCGCGAGGCGCTGCCCTTCATGGCCTGGTCCGAGGGGGAACTGGCCGGCATCCCCGCCCGCGTCTTCCGCATCTCGTTCTCGGGCGAGCTGTCCTACGAGGTGGCCGTGCCTGCTCACCGCGCGCTGGAACTCTGGGAGCGGCTGTTCGATGTGGGCGCCGACCTGGGCGCGCAGCCCTACGGAACCGAGGCGCTGCACGTGATGCGAGCCGAGAAGGGCTTCATCATGATCGGCGACGAGACCGACGGCACGGTGATCCCGCAGGACCTCGGCCTCGACTGGGCGATCTCGAAGAAGAAGGACGATTACCTGGGCAAGCGCGCGCAGGAACGGCCCCACATGACCGACCCCGCGCGCTGGAAGCTCGTGGGGCTCGAGACGCTCGACGGCGCGGTCCTGCCGGATGGCGCCTATGCGGTCGCGCCGGGCAGGACCGAACTCGGCCAGCGGCGGATGATCGGGCGGGTGACCTCGACCTACCACTCGCCCACGCTCGGCCGCGGCATCGCCATGGGGCTCGTGGAGCGGGGTCCCGAGCGGATGGGCGAGGTGCTCACCTTCCCCGGTACCGACGGGAAAACCTACAGGGCGCGCATCGTCGAGCCGGTGTTCTACGACGCCGAAGGGGAGAAACAGGATGTCTGACGCGACGGTTCTGGGCGCGGCGCAGGCCGAAGGCTTTGCCACAGTGCGCGAGGTGCCGGCCCCCGGCATGATCGCTCTCAAGGGCGACCTCTCCTCGCCTGCGCTCGCCGAGGCGGTGCGCGCCGTTACCGGCTGCGCCGTGCCGGGCCTGCGTCGGATCGAGGCGGCCGGCCCGGCCTGCGCCGGCTGGATGGCGCCCGACGAGGTGCTGCTGATCGTGCAGCGCGGCGACGTGCCCGCCGCGCTGGCGACCATCGCCGAGCGCCTGTCCGGCGCGCACCACCTCGCCGCCGACGTCTCCGACATGCGGGCGGTCTTCCGCCTCGAGGGGGCGGGCGCGCGCGAGGCGCTGGCCAAGCTCGCGCCGGTCGATCTCGCCCCCGGGGCCTTCGAGCCGGGCGAGCTGCGCCGCACCCGCCTGGCGCAGGTGCCGGCGGCGTTCTGGATGGAGGAGGGGGGCATCACCCTCGTCTGCTTCCGCTCGGTCGCGCGCTACGCGTTCGACCTGCTCGCCGGCGCCGCGGCCCCTGGCGGCGCGGTCGGCCACTTCGCCTGACGGGCGCGCGGCGTCTCGCTCCGGGCGGCGCGGACCGCGTGCCCGCCGGGCACGACGGCCCGCCAGCCCGTCGCATCCCTCGCCTGCGCGCGCCGCGCCTCCGGCTTCTTCTTGCTTCAAATATCCCGGGGGAGTCGCCCGGAACGGGCGACGGGGGCAGCGCCCCCTGCCACGGCGCCCCCTGCACACGCCCTATTCGGCGGCGCGTGGCGCGCTCTCGCCCTGTTCGACGAAGGCGCGCAGCCGCGCGTCCTCGAGCTGTGCCGCGAGCACGCGCCGCGCCGTCGCCACAGCGGCGCGGCGCAGGGCGGCGAGGTCGGCGTCGGCCAGCAGGCGCTCGGCCTCCTCGGCCGCCCGCTCTGTCTCGATCGTGGTGTCGGTCTCGCCGTTGAGGTCGAAGCGCTCCCAGTAGCCCATGTCGATCCGGTCCCTGTCCTTCGAATTGGCGGTGCCGCGCAGCCGCTTGAGCAGGAACTCCTCGCGGCTCTTGACAGCGTAGTGGTTGACCTGTCCCAGCGCATAGCCCTCTTCCCCGCCGGGAAAGCGCCAGCCCTTGCGCAGGATGGCCTCGCTCATCTCCTGCCCCGAGCCGTTGAGCCAGCGCACGGGCGGCAGGGTCTTGCGGGTCTTCTCGAAGCGGGGGCGATGGACGCCGAAATAGTCGAAGGCCGCGGGGCGAAAGAGCGACTTGACCCCCCGCACCAGCCCGTTCTCGGGCGCCTCGAGCGAGCAGCCGCGGGTGAAGCGGCCCGTCACCGGCGCGTCGACCCAGCGCGCGGCGCCGCCCGAGCCCATCAGCCGCCAGCCGAGCGAGATCGCGTCGGGGTGACCGGTCTCCTCGAGCAGGGCGGGCAGGGTGCGGTCGCCCGCGTGAAGGTTCAGAAACTCGTCGGCATCGATGACGAGCAGCCAGTCGGCGCCGCGCACCGCGTCCATCCGGTTGGCGCGCCAGTAGGCGCGGCGCTGCGGGTCCATCCCCTTGCCCACGGGGTTGTCGTGGTGGCGCAGGACGCCCATCGCCTGCAGCCGGTCGAGCATCAGGTTGGTGCCATCGGTGCAGTCGTTGGAAAAGACGGTGATGTCGGTCACGCCGAGCGCGCGGTGGTGCGCCAGCCATTCGACGAGGTAGGGCGCCTCGTTGCGCATCGTGGCGACGAGATGGAGGCGCGCCTCGCGCCCCAGGCGGGCGGGGGCGGGCAGGGGGGCGCCGTCTTGTCCGGTGTCCGTGGGCGTCTCGCCTGCGGCGTCGCGCAGGGCGGCGCGGGCGGCGCGCTTTCGCCCGGTGCGCGAGCGCGCGACCAGAAGGGCGAGCACCTTGTCCGGCACGCCGGCGGCGCGGTACTCGGCGACCTTCTCCTGCACGGGCCTGGGCAGGTGCTGGGTGAAGAGGATCCTGTCGAGGCGGTCGAATGGCACCGACGCCGCGTGCTCGAGCTCTTCCATCCAGCGTGCGTAATCGGCGGTGGCGCGCAGGTGCGCGACACGGGCGGCGTGGTGGGCGAGCGCCTCGTCCTGCAGGCGGGCGAGCTGGGGGTCGGCGAGCCAGTCTGCCATCAGCCGGCGCGTCTCCGGCACGAGTCGAAGCGCACCCTCGTGGCGTTCCTCGTTGCGGTCGAACAGCGCGAAGTAGGCGGCGTCGTACTTGTCCTGCTTGAGGTTCACGTTGCCGCGCAGCCGCCGCAGCAGGTAGGCCTCGCGGCTCTTGACGGCATAGTGGTTCATCTCGGCGAGGCCGTAGCCGAGCGTCGGCTTCGTCGAGCGCCAGCCTGCGCGCACGAAATCGGCGGGCATCGGGCGGCCCGAGCCGTTGACCCATCTCTGCGCGGCCAGGGCGCGTGCGCGCGCAGCGTCGGTTCGGGCGCCGTGGACGGTGGGGCGGTGGATGCCGAGCTTCAAGTGGGGGAAGGGGCGAAAGAGCGTCTTGACCCCCCAGCCCTTGCGGAAGGCGTCGGGCGCGGCGCGCGTGTAGCTCTCGGTGACGAGGCCGGGATTCCAGTCGCTCAGGCCGGACGAGCCGAAGAAGCGCCAGGTGATCGCGCAGGCGTCGGTGCCTTCCGGCAGTGCCGCGACGAGGTCGGGCAGGCGGCCCCCGCCGGTCCTGACGGTGACGAACTCGTCCGCGTCCATCACGAGCAGCCAGTCGCTTCCGGTCACGGCGGGGTTGGCCTCGGCGAGCGACAGGGCGTGGGGCTGTGGCTTCCTGCCTGCCGGCACCTCGTTGCGGAAGTGGTGAACGAGGCCCATCGCCTGCAGCCGGTCGAGCATCCGGTCGGTGCCGTCGGTGCAGTCGTTGGTGTAGACGACGATCCGGTCCGCGCCGGCGGCATGGTGGTAGGCCAGCCATTCGACGAGCGAATGACCCTCGTCCTTCATCATCGACAGGATGGTGATGCCAGCCCGCTCGGACATGTCTGTCAGGGTCCCCCGGATCGTCTGCCGGCCGTGTCGTTCGTCGCGCGCGGGGCCATCCTGACGCGCACGGCCTACGATCGCATCAAGATTTGGCGGGAATGGGGCGAAGCCGCCGGGCGGGGCACATTGGGGGGGCACATTGGGGGGGCGCATTGGCGGGGGCTCGGGCGGGAGCACGTCTGCGACCGCGGCGCGGGAACAGCGCGCGGCGCGGCGGGTTGACGCGCGTGGAGGTGGGCGTCACATACCGCACGGTCTAGCGACGCCCGCCGCGACGGGCCATCACCACACCAACGGGGGACGATCATGAGCTTCACCCTTCCCGACCTGCCGTATGCCCACGACGCGCTCGCCGAGCACGGCATGAGCCGCGAGACGATGGAGTACCACCACGACATCCACCACAAGGCTTACGTCGACAACGGCAACAAGCTGATCGCCGGCACCGAATGGGAGGGCAAGCCCGTCGAGGAGATCGTCAAGGGCACCTACCAGGCGGGCGCCG
This sequence comes from Rhodovulum sp. 12E13, assembly GCF_003340565.1. Classification (GTDB taxonomy): domain Bacteria; phylum Pseudomonadota; class Alphaproteobacteria; order Rhodobacterales; family Rhodobacteraceae; genus HLUCCA09. Next base: position 20,806 of record NZ_QPLK01000007.1, read on the forward strand.
TCGCGCAGAACGGCATCTTCAACAACGCCTCGCAGCACTGGAACCACACCCAGTTCTGGGAGATGATGGGGCCGGGCAAGCCGGGCATGCCGGGCGAGCTCGAAAAGGCGCTGACCGAGGCCTTCGGCTCGGTCGACAAGTTCAAGGAAGAGTTTGCCGCCGCCGGCGCCGGCCAGTTCGGCTCGGGCTGGGCGTGGCTGGTGAAGGACACCGACGGCTCGCTGAAGGTCACCAAGACCGAGAACGGCGTGAATCCGCTCTGCTTCGGGCAGACCGCGCTTCTGGGCTGCGACGTCTGGGAGCATTCCTACTACATCGACTTCCGCAACAAGCGCCCCGCCTACCTGCAGAACTTCCTCGAGAACCTCGTGAACTGGGAGAACGTGGCCAGCCGCATGTGAGCGCGGCGGCCGCGGGAGCGGGGGGCCAGCCCCCCGCGCCCCCCGGAGTATTTCGACCAAGATGATGGGGCGGGGCGCCGGGCTCCGCCCCTTTGCTGTGTGACCCGCGTCGCAGGGGCATGGATCGGCGCCCGGGGGGACCGGGACCATGCAGTGCGGTCCATGTAGTGCGGGGCATGCGGTGCGGGGCGTGCGTTGCGCGCCGGGCACCCGCGGTAGCCCGGCGCGCGGCACTGCGGGGCAGGGTGTCGGAGGGATGGTCGCGCGTACCCTTTGCCGCATGGCGCGGACGGGCGGAATCGGGCGAAGCCTCTGCCGGAGAGGGTATGCTCCGATGGCGATGTCCGACCTGCGTGATCTGTCCCTGCCCAGGCTGCTCGACATGCCCCCCCTGTGGCTCCTGCTGTTCGTGGGGCTGGCACGGGTGCAGGCGGTACGGTGGCCGGTCTGGCCGGTCGAGCTGCCGCTGGTCGACCTCGCCGCGGGCGTGCTCGTGGGGGGCGGCGTGCTGCTGATGGGGCTCGCTCTGATCGAGATGCGCCGCGCGCGCACAACGATCGTGCCGCACCTGCAGCCCGAGGCTCTGGTCACGAGCGGCGTCTTCGCGCGCACGCGCAACCCGATCTATCTCGGCGACCTGTGCATCCTGGCCGGGCTGATCCTGTTCTGGAAGGCGTGGCCGAGCCTCGTGCTCGTTCCGCTCTTCGCGTGGCTCGTGACCGACCGCTTCATCCGCCCCGAGGAGGCGCGGCTGCACGCGCGCTTCGGCGCGCGCTTCGAGCACTGGGCGCAGCGGACGCGGCGCTGGCTCTGACCGGGCCGCTCCGGCCGGGTGTGCGGAAGTATACCGAAACGCCCTGCAACGGCGGGCCTTGTTAGCGGTAACGGGGGCTGTTGCCTCCTGCGGCAAGGTGCTACAGGCCCCGCGATGGACCGACAGACGATGAACCGACCGCACAGGGCCGCCTTGGCGCGGCCCTTTCCTTGGACAGGGGGGATTGCCACGTGAAGATCGGGTCTCCGAAAGAGGTGATGGAGGGCGAGCGGCGCGTCGCGATGACGCCCGACAGCGCAAAGCAGCTCCAGAAGCTGGGCCATGAGTGCTACGTCGAGGCGGGCGCGGGTGTGCCCGCGGGCTTCACCGACGACGCCTATGCCGAGGCGGGCGTGACGGTGGTGACGGGCGAGCAGGCGCTGTTCGACGCCGTCGACGTGGTCGCCAAGGTGCGCCCGCCGACCGAGGCCGAGGTCGACATGCTCCGCGAGGGGCAGACGCTGATCAGCTTCTTCTACCCGGCCTCGAACGAGGACCTGATGAAGCGCGCGGCCGACCGTGGCGCGACCGTGCTGGCGATGGACATGGTGCCCCGCATCAGCCGCGCGCAGAAGATGGACGCGCTGAGCTCGATGGCCAACATCGCGGGCTATCGCGCCGTGCTGGAGGCGGGCAACGAGTTCGGCCGCTTCTTCACCGGCCAGGTCACGGCGGCAGGCAAGGTGCCGCCCGCCAAGGTGCTGGTCGTGGGCGCGGGCGTGGCGGGCCTCGCCGCGATCGGGGCGGCGACGTCGCTCGGCGCGATCACCTACGCCTTCGACGTGCGCCCCGAGGTGGCCGAGCAGATCGAGTCGATGGGCGCGGAATTCGTCTATCTCGACTTCGAGGAGGAGACGCAGGACGGCGCCGCCACGGGCGGCTACGCCGCGCCCTCGAGCCCCGAGTTCCGCGAGAAGCAGCTCGAGAAGTTCCGCGAGCTGGCGCCGGATGTCGACATCGTCATCACGACCGCGCTGATCCCCAACCGGCCGGCGCCGGTGCTGTGGACGAAGGACATGGTCGAGGCGATGAAACCCGGCTCGGTCATCGTCGATCTCGCCGCCGAGCGGGGCGGCAACTGCGAACTGACGGTGAAGGACGACCGCGTCGTCACCGACAACGACGTGACGATCCTGGGCTACACCGACCTCAACAGCCGGATGGCCACGCAATCCTCCACCCTCTACGCGACGAACGTCCGCCACCTGATGACGGACCTGACGCCGGAAAAGGACGGTGTGATCGTCCACGACATGGAGGACGACGTCATCCGCGGCGCGACCATCGCGCACGAGAACGAGGTGACGTTCCCGCCGCCGCCGCCCAAGGTGCAGGCCATCGCGGCCCAGCCGAAGAAGGACAAGCCGAAGGAGCTGACCCCGGAGGAAAAGCGCGCGCAGGAGGTCGCGGCCTTCCGCAAGCAGACGATCAACCAGGTCGCGCTGCTCGGGGTGGGTGCGGCCGCGGTGCTGGCCGTCGGCGCGGTGCCGGGGATGCCGGCGAGCTTCATGCAGCACTTCATCGTCTTCGTGCTGTCCGTCTTCGTGGGCTTCCAGGTGATCTGGAACGTGGCGCACTCGCTGCACACGCCCCTGATGGCCGTCACCAACGCGATCTCGTCGATCATCATCCTGGGCGCGCTGATGCAGATCGGCTCGAGTTCGATCATCGTGACGATCCTCGCCGCGGCCGCGGTGTTCATGGCCGGCATCAACATCTTCGGCGGCTTCCTCGTGACGCGGCGCATGCTCGCCATGTTCCAGAAGTCGTGAGGCGGGAGTAGGGACACATGGAAAACGCATTCACCATCGCGGCCTACGTGGTCGCCGCCGTCCTCTTCATCCTCTCGCTGGGCGGTCTTTCGGGGCAGGAAAGCGCCAAGCGCGCGGTCTGGTACGGCATCGTCGGCATGGCGCTGGCCGTGGTGGCCACGCTCATCGGCCCCGGCGCCGGCCTGTGGTGGCTTTCGCTCGTGCTGATCGTGGCCGGAGCGGCCATCGGCGTGCAGCTCGCGCAGCGGGTGCAGATGACGCAGATGCCCGAACTCGTCGCGGCGATGCACTCGCTGGTCGGCCTCGCCGCGGTCTTCGTGGGCTTCAACGCCGATTTCGAGATCAACCGCGTGGCGGGGATGGACGAGGCGGCGATCGCCGCGCTCTCGGGCTTCGCCGAGCTCGTGGCCAAGAAGACGCCGGTCGAGATCACCATCCTTCAGGTCGAGCTGAGCCTCGGCATCTGGATCGGCGCGGTCACCTTCACCGGCTCGGTCATCGCCTACGGCAAGCTCGCGGGGCGGGTGAACACCGCGGCCGCCAAGCTGCCGGGCGGGCACCTTCTGAACGCGGCAGCGGCGCTCGGCTCGATCGCCATGCTCGCGCTCTACCTGGGCGGCGCCGGCTCGTGGACCCTGTTCCTGATGGCGCTGCTGGCGTTCTTCATCGGCTACCACCTTATCATGGGGATCGGCGGCGCCGACATGCCCGTGGTGGTGTCGATGCTCAACAGCTATTCGGGCTGGGCGGCGGCGGCGATCGGCTTCTCGCTGTCGAACGACCTGCTGATCGTGGTGGGCGCGCTCGTCGGCTCCTCGGGTGCCATCCTGTCCTACATCATGTGCAAGGCGATGAACCGCTCGTTCATCAGCGTCATCCTCGGCGGCTTCGGCGGCCCGCAGGGCGCGCAGGCGGCGGTCGAGGGCGAGATGGTGGCGACCAGCGCCGACGAGGTCGCCCAGTCGCTCGAAGAAGCCGACTCGGTCATCATCGTGCCGGGCTACGGCATGGCGGTGGCGCAGGCTCAGAACAACGTGGCCGAGCTCACCCGCCGCCTGCGCGACAAGGGCAAGGAGGTGCGGTTCGCCATCCACCCCGTTGCGGGCCGGCTTCCGGGGCACATGAACGTGCTGCTGGCCGAGGCGAAGGTGCCCTACGACATCGTGCTCGAGATGGACGAGATCAACGACGACTTCCCCGAGACGGACGTGGTGATCGTCATCGGCTCGAACGACATCGTGAACCCCGCCGCGCAGGACGACCCCAACTCGCCCATCGCCGGCATGCCGGTGCTGGAGGTCTGGAAGGCCAAGACCGTGTTCGTCTCGAAACGCGGGCAGGGGACGGGCTATTCGGGTATCGAGAACCCGCTGTTCTTCAAGGATAACACGCGGATGTTCTACGGCGACGCGAAGAAGAGCCTCGACGATCTGCTCACGCGCGTCTCCTGAGCGCTGCGATCCTGACAAGAGGGCGCCGTCCGGCCGGGCGGCGCCCTTTCCCGTTCCGGCCGCGTCGCGCGTGGGGCCCGGTCACGCCCGTGACCGTCGGAGCCGGGGAGCGCCAAGGACCGGCACGGGGAAGAGCTGCCGCGCCGTGTCGGGCCGGATGAGGCGCTGCACGGCGCTCCGCCGCGAGATGCCTGCCCCGGACGCTCTCGCGGCGGCGCGGCGCTCTCGACCACCGGGGCGGGGCGGCGGCTCGGCCTGCCCGGGATCGGTCGCGTTGACCGCACGGCCCGGGCCGTGCGCCTTTTGCGGTCGCACCGAGGCGCGCCATGTCCGGGGGAGCGCCCTCCCGGGGGATCGACCCCCGGTCGGCCGCCCACTCCCGTGTCTCGCGGTGCCCGCGTCGGGCCTATCGGGCCGTACGTTCGGGCGGGTGCCCGGGCGGGTGCCCTGGCTTGTGCCGGCGCATCCCGGCGATACCCGGGGAGCGAGGGCCGCGAGAACGGAAAACTGCCGGGTCGGTTAGCGAAGCGTCAAGCGCCGGCGGTGCGCATGCGAATGCCTTTCAGGTCAACCCCTTGGCGCGGCGCCGACGCTGCCGTGATCGCCGGGGCATGGGGCTGTACGCGGCGCATCGGCCTGCGTTCGCCCGGTTCGCCGGTGATCCGCCGGCGCCCGTTTACCGCCCGTTCAAGGCTGCGGCCCTATGCCCTCACCGATCCGGGCGCGCCTCTGGCGCCCCCGACAGGCCGAAAGGAGTGAAGCGGGCAATGGAGATCATCGGAAAACTGACCGAGGACAACGGTCGCATCGAGTTCCGGTGCGAGCGGTCGGGCCTCGTGGTCCGGGGCGACTACCCCGAATGGGTGCTCGCCGCCGCGGCCGAGATGCTGGCCGCGGTCGCCGAGAAGGAAATCGAGGGCAGGATCGAGGAGCTGTCGGCCCTCGTCGAGTTCGGCGAGGCCACCGAGACTGCCGTCGACGGCGCCAAGTGGGAGCACAAGAGCCGCTTCGAGATCGTGCCGCAATGCACCGTCACAATGGGCTCGACCGAGTATCGCTGGGTCGCCCCCGATGCCGAGGCCGTCCGCATCGGCGAGTTCGACGGCCACCCCGTGAAGCGGGTCCACAACATGGCGCTGACCCGCAACGACAGCTTCCTCGCCAACGAGCCGGGAGTCGGCCCGGGCTCGGGCAAGCCGTCCTGACAGGCGCCCCTCTCGCCACAGACCCGATCAGCAAAGGATCACGACCCATGGAAATCATCCCCTTCGGCAGCCAGGATGTCGACAACATCCTCGCGCGCGAGCCCCAGCGCGTGGAAAAGCTCGCCTTCGGCGCCGTCCTGCTCGACCGCAACGGCAAGGTCGTCAAGTACAACCAGGCCGAGGGCCTGATCGCCGGGCGCGACCCCTCCGAGGTCGTGGGCAAGGACTTCTTCAACGAGATCGCGCCCTGCGCCAAGGGCAAGCGCTTTCACGGCGAGTTCCTCAAGTTCCACCAGACCGGGCAGGTCAACGTCATGTTCGACTACAAGTTCGACTACAAGGGCGCCAACGTGGGCGTGAAGATCCACCTCAAGTCGCAGCCCGACGGCCAGCATTGCTGGATGTTCGTCAAGCGCGCCTGACCCCTTGTCGGGCGCCTGGCCGAGGGGGTTGCCCCGCGGCGCGGCGCCCCCCGATCCGGAGCATTCCCATGACCTACATGACCGACGCCCCCACGGCCGAGCACCCCGTGCCGATGTCGGGCCAGGGCCACGGCTACGACGCGCCCGCCGGACTCTCGTCGGGCCAGTACCGCCTGCGCCGCTTCGGCGGCCGGCCGATCGTGTTCCAGGGCACCGAGCTCGCCATGGCGATGAGTTTCACGCCGGGGCTGCCCTACTGGTTCGAGATCAACCTGTTTCGCGCCAACGACGGCTCTTGCCCGGTCTGCGTCAAGAAGTTCTTCTCGTCCAGCGAGGAAAAGGACTTCGCCCGCGCCTGGGTCGCGCCCTCGATCGAAGCCGCGCTCGATTCGATCGAGACCTTCGATCCCGCCGAGGACGTGCCCGTGCGCGTGAGCCTTTCGGCCGGCTCGATGACGCCAGCCGAGATGGAGGCCGCCGCGATGGACCTGCAGGCGCAGGTGACCAACGTCCGGACCCATTACGCCAGCCTCGTCGGCGAGTTCCTGCACCAGCTCGACGCCGCCTGATGCGGGCTGCTTCCGTGACCGGCCCGGCACGCGCTTCGGCTGCGGAGTCGCCCTCCGCCCCTACGGCCCTCGGCGGGGTGGAGGCGCCCCGGCAGGCCTCTCTCGAGCCGGACATGTCCGGGCATCGGGGGGCGACCGGCGGCGACGCCCCGCCGGCGCTCCCGCTCGATGGCGTGTCGCTTGCCCGGATCTGTCGCGGCGCCCTCCGCGAGCGTCTGTCGCGAGGCCGCGGAGTGCCGGCGCCGCCGGTTCCCGACGACCTGCCGCTCGTCGACCGGCCCGGTGCCGCCGGACACGACGATGCCGCGCGCGACGGCGGGTCGGCATCTGGCGCCCCGCCCGGGCAAGCCTGCCTCGGCCTGGACAGTCTCGAGCTCTTGGAGGCGGTCGCCGATCTTGACCGGCGCTTCGCCCTGTCGCGCACGGGGATCGAGGATCACCTGCTGCTCTGCCCGACCCTTGCCGAGTGGGGGGCGCTCATCGCCGAGCACCTGCGGCGCTGCGGCCCGGATCTGCCGGTCACCTTCATGACGTCCGGCTCGCAGGGCGCCCCCCGGGCGGTCGCCCATCCCGCCTCGACACTGCTCGCCGAGGCCGACGCTCTTATCGAGGTGCTCGCCCCCGGCGGGACGGGCGGGCGCGTTCCAGACGCGCCCGCGGCCAGCATCGGGCCATCCACGCCCGGTCGCTCGTCGGAAGGGGCCGCCGCGTCGGAGGCGCCCGGCCGCGTCCTCGTGCTTGTCCCCTGTCACCACATCTTCGGCTTTCTCTTCGGCGCGCTGGTTCCGGCCCGTGCGGGCTGGCCCGTGATCGACCTTGCCGGCCGCGCCCCGGGGACGCTCGCCCGCACCGTCCGGCCGGGCGACCTGATCGTGGCGACCCCCTACCTGCTCTCCCTCGCTCTCCGCGCGGGGGCGCCCATTCCGGCCGGGTGCTCTGCCGTGGTCTCGGGCGCGGCGGCGGCGGCCGATGTCTGGGCCGATAGCGCCCGCGCGGGGCTCGGCCTGACCGAGATTTACGGCGCGACCGAGACAGGCGGCATCGGCTGGCGCAGGGCGCCGGATCATCCGTTCGACCTGCTGCCGCATCTGTCACGCGCCGGGAACGGCGTCGCCGGCCCTTGCGGCACGCCGCTGTCGCTGCAGGACAGTCTGGCATGGCGCGGCCCCCGCAGCTTTGACTTGCTCGGCCGGGTCGATCGTGTCGTGCAGGTAGCCGGTGTCAATGTCTCGCCGGACGCGGTCGCCCGCCACCTCGCCGCACGGGAGGAGGTCTGCGAGGCCGCGGTGCGCCTCGACCCTGTGTCGGGCCGCCTCAAGGCGTTCATCGTGCCGACCGATCCCGCATTGTGCGCCACGCCGGGCGCGATCGAGCCGCAACTGCGTGCCGCCTGTGCTGACCTGCCCGCCCCGGCGCGACCGCAGCGCTTCGACCTCGGCACGGCCCTGCCGACCGGCCCGTCGGGCAAGCCGACCGACTGGTGACGGCCGGCAGACACCGATGCCGCCGGCCCGGCCGTCTCGATGGGGCCGTGCCGCAGCGCCCGGACGACGGGCGCGTGACCGCAGACCGTTCGCCCCGGTGGCATCTGCAAAAGTCTCTCGCCCGTGCGACCTTCTTCTTGACGCCCCCTGGCGCGGGCCCTAGAACGCCGCTCACGCCGTGCGGAGGATGTTCTGTCGGCGCACAGAGGGCGGTTGTAGCTCAGTTGGTTAGAGTACCGGCCTGTCACGCCGGGGGTCGCGGGTTCGAGCCCCGTCAACCGCGCCACCTCTGTCCTTAAGCGCCGGGCCGACGGGCGGAGCCGTTCCGCCTGTGGGCGGCCCGATGCACTTCCGGGTCCGCCTTCGGTCGGCTCCGGGCGAGCGCGCGGTTGTAGCTCAGTTGGTTAGAGTACCGGCCTGTCACGCCGGGGGTCGCGGGTTCGAGCCCCGTCAACCGCGCCATCGCCCGCCGGCAGCGCAAGCCGCCACGCCACCCCCCCATGCGGCCGGGCACGAGGCCGAGTCGCCGGGGCCCGGCACCCTCTCGCGCTCGGGCACCCCGGCCCTGCTGATCGGCGCCACCGGCCAGGACGTGCTCGATGCCGTTCCCTGCTCCGGCATCGGCGCGACGCCCGAGCGCTCCGAGAGCCCGACGCGTTCAGCGGCGCCCTTTCGCGGGGCGGCGACGCGGTCTAGGGAGCGCACCATGCCCCACGCCCCGTGCAGCCTCGGATGACCCCCGCCGCCCGCCTCGCCGCCGCCGCCGCCCTGCTCGACGAGATTGGCGCCGGCATGCCCACCGAGAAGGTGCTGACGCGCTGGGGCCGCGGCGCGCGTTACGCCGGCTCGGGCGATCGGGCCGCGGTTCGCGACATCGTCTTCGATGTCCTGCGCACCCGGCGGAGCTGTGCCGCGCGCGGCGGCGGCTCCACAGGCCGGGCGCTCGTGCTCGGCCTCCTTCGCGAGCGCGGCGACGATCCGGCGGCCTGGTTCACCGGCACCCGCCACGCCCTGCCGGCGCTCGCCGCGGCCGAGGCGGCAGGCGGCCGCGCCCCCGAGGGGTGGGAGGCGCTCGACATGCCCGACTGGCTCGGCCCCGCCCTGCGCGAAAGCCTCGGCGAGGCGACCGGCGCCGTCTGCCGGGCGCTGCGCGAACGCGCCCCCCTCTTTCTGCGCTGGCATGAGCGCCGCGCCGACGCGGGCACTGCCGTGGCCGCGCTGTCCGGGGACGGGATCGTCGCCGCGCCGCACCCCCTCGCTCCCACCGCTCTGGTCGTACGGGAAGGTGCGCGGCGGCTCAGGCAGTCGCGCGCCTACCGCGAGGGCCTTGTCGAGCTGCAGGACGCCGCGAGCCAGGCCGTCTGCGCCGCCCTGCCCGCCGGCCCGGGTCTGCGCGTGCTCGATTACTGCGCCGGTGGCGGCGGCAAGGCGCTTGCGCTCGCCGCGCGCGGGGCCGAGGTCGTCGCGCACGACGCCGACCCCGCCCGCATGGCCGATCTGCCCGAACGCGCCGGCCGTGCCGGCGACGCCGTCCGCATCGCCACGTCGGGCGAGGTCGCCGCGCTCGGCCCCTACGCCCTCGTTCTCGCCGACGTGCCGTGCTCGGGCAGCGGCGCGTGGCGCCGGCAGGCCGAGGCGAAGTGGCGGCTGACGCGCGAGGGACTCGACCGGCTGGTTGCTCTGCAGGCGCGCATACTGGACGAGGCGGCCGCCCGTATCCGCCCCGGCGGGCAGCTCGCCTATGCTACCTGCTCGCTGCTGAGGGAAGAGAACGAGACGCAGGTCGCACGCTTTCTCGCCAGGGCTGGGGGGGGATGGACGCTCGAGGCCAGCCACCGCTTCGGCCTCGCTGCCGGCGGGGCGCGCGATGGGGCGGAACAGGCCGATGGCGACGGATTGTTCCTTGCCCTCATGCGGCGATCCGGGTGACCCTTGCACACGTCAAGGTCGAGCGGCGTCGTTAATCGCGCCTTAACGGCTCGGCCCGAAGAGTGGCGCCGAAGAATCGGAATGGAGGGCGCGCGCGGTGCAGGACGTGGCCGGCCCCGGCAGAACCAGCCGCTTCGCAGCCACCTACGGGCGGCGGGCGTGGATCGTGGTGGCCCTCGCCGCCGTCCTCGCCGGGATCGCGGCACTGCTGCCCGGCCCGTTTCCCTCGATCGTTCCGCTCGCCGCCTCGGCCGCCCTCGCCGTGCTGGGCCTTGTGCTCGCAGCTCTCGCCCTGCGCGCCTGGGCTGCGCGGCGCAGCCTGCGGCGGGCCGTGGCCGCCCTGATCGAGCACGACGCCGCGCCTGGCTTCGTCACCGATGCCGAGGGCACGATCCGCACCCGCAACCTTGCCGCGCGCGAGCGGTTCGGCCGCGCGGCGACGGGCGAGCCGCCGGAGCCGACGCTCGTGCGCACCCTGCGCGACCATTTCGCCAATCCCGCCGCGCTGGTCGCCCGGATGCAGGCACGGGCCGAGGCGACCGGCGCGGCCCGCGAAGACGTGGTGATGCGCCTGGGCCACGTGCGCCTCTCTGTGCAGACGATCGATGCCGAGTCGATGCTCTGGCGCATCGAGGATATCGGCGAGCGCGGCGTGGCCCGGCATGGCGCCGACACGCTGAGCCTGCCGATGATGACCGTCAGCCGCTCGGGCGCCATCCTTTTCATGAACGACGCGCTTCGGCGGCTCGTCGGCGGGCGAGTGCGCTCGCTCGATCGCGTCTTCGTCGACCTGCCCCTGCGCCCCAACGCGGTGCACGTGGTGCACGGCGCGGCGGGGCCGGTGCGCAGCCGCGTCGTCCAGGTCGAGGGCGCGGCGGGGCGGCGCGAGATCTTCCTGATCCCGGACGACGAGGCCCACGACAACGCGGAGGCCTCTCCGCACATGGCGGCGGCGGCGGCCCATGCCGCCTTCGCGCCACAGATGGCCGAACCTTCGCCGCAGGCCGGCGACGCCGTCTCCGACGGCCTGTTCGAGAGCCTGCCGGTGGCGCTGCTGCGGCTCGATGCCGGGGGCGCGGTGCTCGCCGCCAACCGCCTCGCGCGCGATCTGCTCGGCCCCGGGACGAAACCCGGCGCACGCCTGTCGTCGCTGCTCGAGGGGCTGGGCCGCCCGGTCTCCGACTGGCTCGCCGACGCCGTTCATGGCCGCGGCCGGAGCCGCCCCGAGACGCTCAAGGCCACCCGCGCCCGGGCCGAGACCTACGTGCAGGTCACGCTGGAGCGCATGCCGGCGAACGGCGCGACCGCGCTCGTCGCCGTGCTCAACGACGCCACCGAGCTCAAGACGCTCGAGGCGCAGTTTGTCCAGAGCCAGAAGATGCAGGCCATCGGCCAGCTCGCCGGTGGCGTCGCGCACGACTTCAACAACCTGCTCACCGCGATCTCCGGCCATTGCGACCTGCTGCTGCTGCGTCACGCCCCGGAAGACCCGGATTACGCCGATCTCGTCCAGATCAACCAGAACGCCAACCGCGCCGCCTCGCTCGTGGGCCAGCTGCTGGCCTTCTCGCGCAAGCAGACGCTGCGTCTCGAGCAGATCGACCTGCGCGACGCTCTCGGCGAGTTGACCCATCTGCTCAACCGTCTCGTCGGCGAGCGGGTGACGTTGAGGCTCCAGCACGACCCCGAGCTGCGCCCGATCCGCGCCGACAAGCGCCAGCTCGAGCAGGTGATCATGAACCTCGTCGTCAACGCGCGCGACGCGATGCCCGATGGCGGCGAGATCCGCATCGAGACCGAGGTGCGCCACATTGCCGAGGAAATCCGTCGCGATCGCGTTCTCCTGCCCGCCGGCGATTACGTGCTGGTCCGCGTCGCCGACGACGGCATCGGCATCGCGCCTGACAACCTGCCCAAGATCTTCGAGCCGTTCTTCTCGACCAAGCGCTCCGGCGAGGGGACGGGGCTGGGTCTGTCGACGGCCTACGGCATCGTCAAGCAGTCGGGCGGCTACATCTTTGCCGATTCGGAGCCGGGGCGGGGGACGACCTTCACGCTTTACTTCCCCGCCCATGAGCGGGAGGCGGAGGAACCCTCGGTCACGGCCGAGACCCGCGCGACGCCCGAGAGCGCGGCGGGCGGCGTGGTCCTGCTGGTCGAAGACGAGGCGCCCGTGCGCGCCTTCGCCTCGCGCGCGCTGCAGCTGCGCGGCTACACGGTGATCGAGGCGCAGAACGCGGAGGAGGCACTGAAGGCGCTCGAAGACGGCGCGCTCAGGGTCGACGTCTTCGTGACCGACGTGAGCATGCCGGGGATGGACGGGCCCTCGTGGGTGCGCCTCGCCCTGCGCGACCGGCCCCAGGCCAAGGTGGTCTTCGTCTCCGGCTACGCCGAGGAGAGCTTCGCCGAGGCACAGGCCGAGATCCCGAACTCGGTGTTCCTGCCAAAGCCGTTCTCGCTCGACGACCTCGCTGCGACCGTGCACGATCAGATTCACTGATCGTCACCGTTCGGGAACGTCGCGGCGGCCGTCGCAGCAGCGCCCCCGGCTCTGCGTGTCGCGGCCGCGGACCTGAGGCGCCTTTCCGGGCGATCCGCCGTGCGCGGCGCGCAGATCGCCGGCGCTGTCGCGCGCCCGGAGGGCGCGCCGGGCCCAACGGAGCGAGCCGCCGCATGGCGGCGAACGGAGGCGGGAGCCCCCGTTGCCGCCGAAGGACCGCGGCCTCAGGAGGTCGCGCCGGCCTTCAGCACGACGAGGGCGTGGCGTTTCTTGCCGGCCGACAGCTTCAGCGGCGCCGCCAGGGCCTCGGCGTCGAGGATGCGGCCCGGATCGGTCACCGCCTCGTCCTCGATCCGCGCGCCGCCCTCGGCGATGAGCCGCTTGGCGTCCTTGCCCGACTTCGCCAGCCCCGACCGCACGAACAGCTGCGCCACAGAGATGCCGTCTGCCACGTCGCCCGCGCCGAGCTCGAGCCGCGGCAACTCCTGCCCGGCGCCGCCCCGCTCGAACACCTCGCGCGCCGTCGCTTCGGCCGCCGCCGCCGCCTCGGCCCCGTGCAAGAGCGTCGTCACCTCGCCCGCCAGCCGGATCTTGGCCTCGTTGATCTCGGCCCCGCCGAGCGCGCCGAGCCGCGCGCACTCGTCGAGCGGCAGTTCGGTGTAGAGCCGCAGGAAGCGCCCCACATCGGCATCCGCGACGTTCCGCCAGAACTGCCAGAACTCGTACGGCGACAGCAGCTCCGGATCGAGCCAGACCGCGCCCCCGGCCGTCTTGCCCATCTTGCGCCCGTCGGCGGTGACCATCAGCGGCGTGGTCAGGCCGAAGATCTCGGCGTCGAGCACCCTCCGCGTCAGGTCGACCCCGTTGACGATGTTGCCCCACTGGTCCGACCCGCCCATCTGCAGCCGGCAGCCGTAGCGCCGGTAGAGCTCGAGGAAATCGTAGGCCTGCAGGATCATGTAGTTGAACTCGAGGAACGACAGCGACTGCTCGCGGTCGAGCCGCGACTTGACGCTCTCGAACGACAGCATCCGGTTGACCGAGAAGTGCCGTCCGATGTCGCGCAGGAACTCGAGGTAGTTCAGCCCGTCGAGCCATTCGGCATTGTCGAGCATCAGCGCGGGCCGCTCGGCCGCGTCGTAGTCGAGATAGCGCGCGAAGACCCGCTGCATCGAGGCGATGTTCTGCCCGATCTGCTCGGGGCTGAGCAGCGGCCGTTCGTCGGAGCGGAACGAGGGGTCGCCCACCTTGGTCGTGCCACCCCCCATCAGCGTGATCGGCTGGTGCCCGGTCTTCTGCAACAGGCGCAGGAGCATGACGTTGAGCAGGTGCCCCACATGCAGCGAGGGCGCGGTCGCGTCGTAGCCGATATAGGCCACGATTGGCCCGGCGAGCGCCGCCTCGTCGAGCGCCTGCAGGTCGGTGCAGTCGGCGAGGTAGCCGCGCTCGACAAGCGTGGCGAGAAAGTCGGATTTCGGATGGTATGTCATCGCGCACGCCCCCCCTGCGCTGGCCCCTGCCCGGAGGCCCCGCTATAGCGAGGGCCTGCGGAGAGGAAAAGGGCCGCGAGGGAGGGGCGATGCGCGAGAGGTCCGGGCCCGTGCGGGCGATGGGGGCGATGTCGGGCACCTCGCTCGACGGGGTCGACGCGGCCGTGATCGAGACCGACGGCCGCGCCGTCACTGCCTTCGGCCCCTCGGCTTACCGCCCCTACTCGGCCACCGAGCGCGAGACGCTGCGCGCCGCCCTCGGCCACTGGCCCGGCAGCCTTGAGGCCGAGGCGGCGGCGCGGGTGGTGGAAGACGCCCACGCCGAAGTTCTGGCCGATCTGCTCGCCCATGACGACGCGGGCGAGATCGCGCTGATCGGCGTTCACGGTCAGACGCTGGCGCACGAGCCGGGCGGGCGCGGCACCCACCAGGCGGGCGACGGCGCGCGGCTGGCCGAACGGCTGGGCCGCACCGTGGTCTGGGATTTCCGCACCGCCGACATGCAGATGGGCGGGCAGGGGGCGCCGCTCGCGCCGGCCTGGCACTTTGCCTTGGCGCGCTTCATCGGCGCCGACGCGCCGCTCGCGTTCCTCAACCTGGGCGGCGTGGGCAACCTCACCTGGATCGACCCCGCCGCGCCGGGGCCCGAGGCGCCGGGCGCGCTGCTGGCCTTCGATACCGGCCCGGCCAACGCGCCCATCGACGACATGGTGGCCGCCCGCCTCGGTCTCGACTGCGACCGCGACGGGGCGCTGGCCGCGCGGGGCGAGGTCGACGGAGCCGTGCTCGAGGCGTTCTGCGCCGAGGGGTTTTTCCTGAGGGTGCCCCCCAAGTCGCTCGACAGGAACGACTTTCCCCGACTGGTCGAGGCGGTGGCGGGGCTCTCCGATGCCGATGCCGCGGCCACGCTCACGGCCGCCGCCGCCGCCGCCGTCACGCTCGGCGCGCAGCATTTCCCGGCGCCGGTCGCGCGGATTCTGGTCACCGGGGGCGGGCGGAAGAACCCCGTGATGATGCGGATGATCGCCGAGGGCCTGGGCCTGCCGGTCGAGCCGGTCGAGGTTGCCGGCCTCGACGGCGACATGCTCGAGGCGCAGGCCTTCGCCCATCTCGCGGTGCGGGTGGTGCGCGGAATGCCGACCTCGTTTCCGGGCACGACCGGCGTTGCCGCGGCCGTGGGCGGCGGCGAGGTCTCGCGCCCGATCCCCGCCTAGCGCGGGATGTCGAAGCCCTCGGGCGCCAGCTCGAACCCCTCGAAGCGGAAGCCGGGCGACACGGTGCAGCCCGCCAGCGTCCACGCCCCCGTCGAGCGCGCCGCCTGCCACCAGCCGAGAGGCACGATGGCCTGCGGCAGCTCTCCGGCCGCAAGGTCGGCCCCCAGGGTCACGTCGCGTGCCGGCCCCGCCGCTGTCTCGGCCAGCGACAGGATGAGCGGCGCCCCCGCATAGAAATGCCAGATCTCCGCGGCGTCGACCCGGTGCCAGTGGCTGCGCTGCCCCTCGGCAAGAAGGTAGTAGATGGCGGTGCCGGCGGGGCGCCCCTCGGCCGGCTGCTCCACCCATGTCTGGCGATACCAGCCGCCCTCGGGGTGCGGGGCGAGCGCGAGGCGCCTCACGATGTCGTCTGCCGTCAGTGCCATGCCGTCTCCCGCTCTCTCGGACCCGAACGCGCGCCCCCGCGTTGCCTCGAAAACCCCGAAAGGACGCGCCATGCAAGAGGAAGACCCGACCGACAAGATTCTCGCGTTCGCCCGGCACGTGGGCAGGGAAGGCGACGCGCCCGAAACCATCGCCCGCAAGCGCGGCTGGATCGACGCGGCGGGCCGCCCCACCGACGAGGGCCACGAGCTTCTGCGGTCGATCGAGGAGCAGAAGGCGCAGGACGCGGTCTATCGCCTCGACCCGTGAGGCCCCCTCGCGGGGCCGTGACGTCAGCGGTTGAACCGCTGTCTCCGCGCGCTCGTTTCCCTTGCAGCAAAGGGAGTTGCAGCATGGACGAGCAGGAGACCGCCGACCGCATCCGCGCCTTCGCCACGCATTGCGGCCGGGCCGACACCCCGCCCGAGGCCACCGCGCGCAATCGCGGCTGGCTCGACGCCGAGGGCCACCCCGCCGAGGCGGGGCACGACCTGGTGCGCGCGCTCGACGAACAGGGAGAGACGCGCTCGGTGTTCCGCACCGTGCTCTGAGGCGTTCTGCGCCGCGTGCGGCGTGGCGGCCTCAGCGGCGCTGCGCGCTCACCGCGCTGCCGGCATAGGTGGCCGTCTCGCCCAACATCTCCTCGATGCGGATGAGCTGGTTGTACTTGGCCAGCCGGTCGGAGCGGGCGAGCGAGCCGGTCTTGATCTGCCCGCAATTCGTGGCCACCGCGAGGTCGGCGATGGTCGCATCCTCGGTCTCGCCCGAGCGGTGCGACATCACGCAGGACATCGCGGCGCGGTGCGCCATGTCGACCGCTTCGAGCGTCTCGGTCAGCGTGCCGATCTGGTTCACCTTGACGAGCAGCGCGTTGCCCGCCGCCTCGTCGATGCCGCGGGCCAGCCGCTCGGGGTTGGTCACGAACAGGTCGTCGCCCACGAGCTGCACGTCGGCGCCCAGCCGCTCGGTCAGCAGACGCCAGCCCTCCCAGTCGTCCTCCGAACAGCCGTCCTCGATCGACAGGATCGGGTAATCGGCCACGAGTGCGGCGAGGTAATCGACGTTCTCGGCGCTCGAGAGAGACTTGCCCTCGCCGGTCATCTCGTAGCGCCCTTCGGAGTAGTATTCCGTCGCCGCGCAGTCGAGCGCGAGGCCGATATCGTCGCCGGGGGCGTAGCCGGCTGCCTCGGTCGCCTTGAGGATCATGTCCAGCGCCTCGCGCGTCGAGCTGAGATCGGGGGCGAAGCCGCCCTCGTCGCCGATGCCGGTCGACAGGCCCGCCTCCTTGAGCAGGCCCTTGAGCGTGTGGAAGATCTCGGCACCCATCCGCACCGCCTCGGCGATCGAGGGGGCCGAGACCGGCATGATCATGAATTCCTGGATGTCGATGGGGTTGTCGGCGTGCTGGCCGCCGTTGAGGATGTTCATCATCGGCAGGGGCAGGACACGGGCCGAGGTGCCGCCGACATAGCGGAACAGCGGCTGCGCGCTGAACTGCGCCGCAGCCTTGGCGGTCGCGAGCGAGACGCCGAGGATCGCGTTGGCCCCGAGGCGGCCCTTGTTCTCCGTCCCGTCGAGCTCGCACATCATCTGGTCGATGGCGACCTGCTCGGTCGCGTCGAAGCCCACCAGCGCCTCGGCAATCTCGCCGTTGACCGAGGCCACGGCCTGCCGCACGCCCTTGCCCTTGTAGCGGTCCTTGTCGCCGTCGCGCCGCTCGACCGCCTCGTGCGCGCCGGTGGAGGCGCCCGAGGGAACGGCGGCGCGGCCCATCGTGCCGTCCTCGAGCGTGACGTCGACCTCGACGGTGGGATTGCCGCGGCTGTCGAGGATCTCGCGGGCATGGATGTCGATGATGGTGCTCATGGGCGTCCCTCGCTGTTTGGCGCCTGTCTAGGGCGCGTCGCCCGGGCTGTGAAGGGCGGGCGCGGCGCGGCGTTCCCGCGCAAGGGCGTAGAGGCCCGAGCCGATGATGAGGGCCGAACCGAGGATGAGGGCCGCGTTCACCTGCTCGCCCAGCACGACGATGCCGAGCGCGGCGAGGAACAGCAGGCGCGTGTAGCGGAAGGGCGCGACGACCGAGACGGGCGCGGCCCGCACCGAGGCGGTGATGGTGAAGTAGGCGCCGGGCGCCACGAGCACCATCATGGCGATCGGCCCCCAGGGCGGATCGGCGGGCAGAAGGCGCCCGGGGCCGGCGAGCGACCAGACGAGGCCGACCGCGAGGATGGCGAACATCGCGTGGGCGGCCAGCACCAGCGTCGGCAGCGCGCGCGGTGCCTGCCGGTTGAGCAGGTCGCGGCCCGACAGGCACAGCATGGCGAGCACGGCGATGGCCGCGCCCGGCGCGATCCCCGCCCGCCAAGGCTGGAGCACGACGAGGACGCCCGCGAAGCCCACGGTCGCCGCGGTCCACCGCCGCCAGCCGACCCGCTCGCCGAGAAACACCGCGGCGCCGGCCATGACGGCCAGCGGCGTGGCCTGCAGGATCGCGCCCACGACCGTCAGCGGCGTCGTGCCGAGGGCGAGGATCATCGAACTTGTGCCGACGATCTCGACCGCGTTGCGCCCCAGCACGGCCGGGTGGGCGGCCTCGCGCACCAGCAGACGCTCGCCGCGGATCACGGCGAGGGCGGCGAATGTGAAAAAGCCCGAGAGCCCCAGCAGGAACACGACCTGCGGCTGCGCCATGCGGCCCGCGGCCAGCTTGATGGCGAGATCCATCAGGGCGAACAGCGCCATGGCCGCGACCATCAGCAAGATGCCGGCGGCGTGCTCGATGCGGGGTTTCGCGAGGGATGTCGTGGTGGGGGGCGCAGCCATTCAGGCGCCGTTCTCGCCGCGGCGCGGGCGGTCGAGCTTGACGCCGTAGAGCTCGAGCTTGTGGCCCATCAGACGGTAGCCGAGGCGCTCGGCGATCCTCTCCTGCAGCGCCTCGATCTCTGGATCGACGAACTCGATCACCTCGCCCGAGTTCATGTCGATCAGGTGGTCGTGGTGGGCACGATCGGCATCCTCGTAGCGCGCACGCCCGTCGCCGAATTCGAGCTTGTCGAGCAGGCCGGCCTCCTCGAACAGCTTGACGGTGCGGTAGACGGTGGCGAGCGAGATGCGTTCGTCGCGCGCCTGGGCGCGGGCGTGCAGCTCTTCGACGTCGGGGTGGTCACGGCTCTCCGCCAAGACCTCGGCGATCACGCGGCGCTGCTCGGTCAGGCGCAGCCCCTTCTCTTCGAGGCGGTCGAGGAGCGTGTCGGACATCGGGGCCTCGTCTCTCGTCTCGCCCTATCCGATAGCCCATCGCCGCCGCTCGGGGAAGGCGCGGCGCGCGGGCCCGAATATCGTCAGAAATAACGGGCCATTCTTCGCACGAGGAATTGGAGGGGCGGGTCAGGGCTGGCGTGTCTCGGTCCAGTCGCCCGCGAGCAGCTTGCGCACCTTCTCGGCCGCGGCCTCCGCCGTGATGCCGAAGTGGGTGTAGAGATCGCCCGCCGGCGCCGACTCGCCGAAGCCGTGCATCCCGATGAATCCCGACTTCTCGCGCTTACCCCGCTCGCCGTAGAGCCACCTGTCCCAGCCGAAGCGCACGGCCGCCTCGACCGCCACGCGCACCGGGCCGCCGGGCAGGACGCGCCTGCGATAGGCGTCATCCTGCGCCTCGAAGAGCTCCCAGCAGGGCATCGAGACGACGCGGGTGCCGATCCCCTCGGCCTGCAGGATCTCGCGCGCGGCCATCGCCACGGAGACCTCGGTGCCCGTGGCCATCAGGATCGCCTGCCGCTTGCCGTCGGCGTCGGCCAACACATAGGCCCCCTGCGACGTCAGGTTCTTGGTCTTGTGCTCGGTGCGCACGGTGGGCACGCCCTGCCGCGACAGCGCCAGCACCGTCGGCCCGTCGGTGCGCTCTAGCGCCACTTCCCAGGCTTCGGCCGCCTCGACCGTGTCGGCGGGACGGATCGTCAGCATGTTGGGGATCGCCCGCAACGCGGCGAGGTGCTCGACCGGCTGGTGCGTCGGCCCGTCCTCGCCCAGCCCGATGGAATCGTGCGTCATCACGTAGACGACCGGCTGGCTCATCAGGGCGGCGAGCCGCATCGAGGGGCGCGCGTAATCCGAAAAGCACAGGAACGTGCCGCCATAGGGGCGCAGGCCGCCGTGCAGCGCGAGTCCGTTCATCACCCCCGCCATCCCGTGCTCGCGGATGCCGTAGTAGACGTAGCGGCCCTTGCGGTCGGTCTCGTCGAAGGTGCCGAGGCCCTGCGTCAGCGTGTTGTTCGAGCCGGTCAGGTCGGCCGAGCCGCCGAAGGTCTCGGGCATGACCGGGTTGATCGCTTCGAGCGCGGTCTGGCTCGCGGCCCGCGTGGCCGCCTTGGGCCGCTCTTCGGCGGCGGTCTTCTTGACCGCGCGCAGGGCGGTCGTGACCTTCTTCGGCAGTTCGCGGGCCTCGATGCGATCCCATTCGGTGCGCTTGCGGGGGCTGAGCCTGTCGAGGCGCGCCTGCCAGGCCTCGCGCTCGGCCCGGCCGCGGGCGCCGATCGCCTCCCACGCGCCCTTGATCTCGGCAGGGATCTCGAAGGGCGCGTGCGCCCAGCCGTAGGCCTTGCGCGTCTCGGCGACCAGCTCGGCGTCGGTCAGCGCGCCGTGGGCCTTGGCGGTGTCCTGCGCCGACGAGCCGAGACCGATACGGGTGCGCGCAGCGATGAGCACCGGGCGGTCGGCCTGCCGCGCGGCGGACAGGGCGTTGTCGATCGCCACCGGGTCGTGCCCGTCGACGGCCATCACCTCCCACCCGCTCGCGGCGAAGCGGGCCATCTGGTCGGTCGCGTCGGCCAGGCCGACCTTGCCGTCGATGGTGATTCCGTTGTCGTCGAAGATCACGGTCAGCCGGTCGAGCTTCTGCCGGCCGGCAAGCGCGATCGCCTCCTGGCTGATCCCTTCCATCAGGCAGCCGTCGCCGGCGAAGACCCAGGTGCGGTGGCTGACGATTTCCTCGCCCCAGACGGCGCGCAGATGCGCCTCGGCCATCGCCATGCCGACGGCGTTGGCCACGCCCTGGCCCAGCGGGCCGGTCGTCGTCTCGATGCCGGGGGCGTCGCCGTATTCGGGGTGGCCCGCCGTCTTCGAGTGCAGCTGGCGGAAGGCACGGATCTGCTCGATATCCATCTCGGGATAGCCGGTGAGGTGCAAAAGCCCGTAGAGCAGCATCGAGCCGTGCCCGTTCGACAGCACGAAGCGGTCGCGGTCGGGCCAGTGGGGCGCGGCGGCGTCGAATTTCAGGTGCTTCTCGAAAAGCACCGTCGCGAGGTCGGCCATCCCCATCGGCATGCCCGAATGGCCCGACCTTGCGTGCGCCACCGCGTCGAGCGCCAGCACGCGCAGGGCGGCGGCCTTCTGCCAGTGGTCGGGGTGGGTCTCCTGGAGGGTCGCGATGTCCACGTTGACGGTCCTCTCGTGCTCCGGCCCCTGCACGCGGCCGCTTGGCTGTCCGGGCGCGGTGTAGCAGCGGGGCGGGTCCCGTCAAGCCAAGGGGCGGGACGGCGGAACCGAGAGACATGGGCCGCTTCGCACAGCGCATGAAGAAGCCGGGGTAAGCGGCTGACGGGGCAGGGGGCGCATTCACCCGCGAGAGGCGCTAGGATGCATGCGAGCGAGAGGGGCGGGCGATTCGCGGCGCATCGCTCCCGAGCCGCCCCGGGGCCGCCCCCTGTCGTCGAGCGGGCGTGGACGCACGGGCTTCGGGGCGGGAGGTGCAGACGGGCGGCGCAGACGGGCGGCGCAGACGGGCGGGGCGAACGGGCGAGGAGGGCGAGCATGGCCAGCACGAGTGACACGGCAGAGATCGAGCGGCGCCTCGCCGCGGCGATGGACCGGCTGGGCGCCGCGCTGGCGCAGACGCCCGCACGGCCCGGCCCCGACCCCGCGCTGGCCGAGGCTCTCTCGGCGGCCGAGGCCGAGCGCGACCGGGCTCTCGCGCGGGCCGAGGAGGCCGAGAGCGAACTCGCCGAGGCGAAGGGATCGGGCGAGGCAGGGGAGGCCGCGTTGCGGGCAGAGCTCGACGGCCTGCGCGAGGCGCTCGAGACCGAGACGACCGCCAACGCGCAGCTGCGCGAGCGTGTCGCTGCGCTGAAGGACAAGAAGGACGCGCTCGCCACCCGCGTGGCCGAGCTCGAGGCCGAGGCCGAGCGCCTGCAATCCGCCCGCGACGCAGACCGCGCCGAGCTCGACGAGATCATCGCCGCGCTCGAACCGCTCGTGAGGGAGCAGAGCCATGCCTGACGTGACCGTGACCATCGGCGGCCGTGACTTCACCGTCGCCTGCCAGGATGGGGAGGAGCCGTTCCTGAGGACGGCCGCGACCATGCTGGACCAGGAAGCGAGCGCGCTGGTCGAGCAGATCGGGCGCCTGCCGGAGAGCCGGATGCTGCTGATGGCAGGACTGATGCTGGCCGATCGCACCGCCTCGTGGGAGGAGCGCGCCCGCGCCGCCGAGGCGCGGCTGGCCGAGCAGGAGGGGAAAGCTGCCGAAGCCAGTGTCGATCCCGACACCCTGCAGCGGCTGGCCGATCTCGCCGCGCGGGCCGAGGCGATGGCCGAGGAGGCCGAGAGCCGGGCGGGCTGAGCGCCCCCCGGCCTGCCGGCCGCGACGCCGCTCAGGCGTTGGCTTCGCGGATCTTCTCGGCGGCGTCCTTGTCGTAGCCGACGCCCTTCTGGTCGAAGAGCTGGTCGAGCTCGCCCGAGAGCGTCATCTCGGTGATGATGTCGCACCCGCCCACGAACTCGCCCTTGACGTAGAGTTGGGGAATCGTCGGCCAGTCGGAATACTCCTTGATTCCCTGGCGGATGTTCTCGTCGGCCAGCACGTTCACGTCGGCGAAGTCGACGCCCATGTAGGAGAGCACTCCCGCCACGCGGCTCGAGAAGCCGCACTGCGGCATCGACTTGGTGCCCTTCATGAAGAGCACCACGTCGTTGCCCGTCACCGTTTCCCTGATCTGGTCCTCGACCGTCGCCGTCATCTCTCGTCCTTCCCCTGTTCGCGGGTCCGCTACCCGTCGTCCTCGCCCCGCGCCCCGCGCGGCACGAAGCGTCTCGCATAGGCCTGCGGATCGCGCGGGACGCGGATCTGGGTCGCGTGCCCGCCGCCCAGGCCAGAGCTATATTCCACGTCGATGATATGGTCGCCTTCGCCGGGCGCAATCCCCCGCGGCCGCCCCGCCTCGCGACGTATCGTCTGACGCGCCTTGGCCCAGACGGCGAGGGCTATGGCCAGGACGAGGCCAGCGATCACGGCCGCCTCGCCGAGAGCGCCGCTCATCCCTTGCCGTGCTTCTCGGCCTCGCGCAGCAGCCAGTCGGCGCTGCGCTGGGGCGCGAGCTGTTCCGTCGGCCCCTGCTCGCGGCCGAGATAGGCGAGGAAGGTGGGGCGTGCCGCGGGCTCGATATCGCGCCAGGCGCGCCATTCGCGGATGCCCGCGTAAACGAAGACCGCGAGGTGCGGCAGCAGAAGAAGAAGGACGAGGAATGTCCTCAAGCCGCCCTCACTCCGGCGCCCGCGTGGTGAGCGCCAGCGCGTGGAGCTCGCCTGCGGACCCGTCCATCTTGCCCTTGAGCGCGGCGTAGACGGCGCGCTGCTGCTGCACGCGGTTCATGCCGCGAAAGCTCTCGTCGACGACCTGCGCGGCAAAATGCGCGCCGTCGTCGCCCTCGACGGTGATCTGCGCGTGGGGGAAGCTCTCCCTCAGAAGATCCTCGATCTCGCGCGCCGTGATCATGCATCTCCTCCTGCGTCGCCTGCCATCCCATGAGGGTAGGTCCCCCGCCGGGGTCCTGCAAGGGCAGGTTGCGTCGCCGCCGGCCCGGCTCAGCCGCCGAGCCCGCCCACCAGCGCCCCGACCGCGAAGGCGACCGCGGCGCAGGTGCCGCCCACCGCCACCGTCTCGGCCACGCAGCGCGCCAGTCGTTCCTCGGTCGCGCGCCAGCGCAGCAGGCCGAGCGCGATCAGCGCGGTAAAGGTGGCGGCGACCGACAGCCAGATCGCCGCGGGGTCTGCCGCGGGGCGCAGGAAGAAGGGCACCAGCGGGATGCCACCGAACACGATGAAGGCGCCGAAGGTGAACAGCCCGTCGGCCACCGGCGTCGCCGTGCGCATGTCGGGCATCTGCAACTCGTAGGACATCATCATGTCCACCACGAGTTCGGGGCTCTTCATCAGGTGGTCGGCCGCGACCGCGGCATCGGTCCCGCTCAGGCCTCGCTCCGTGAGCATCTGGACGACCTCGGCGCGTTCCTGCGCAGGGCTCTCGCGCAGCTCTCGCAGCTCGGTCGCGCGCTGCGACAGATAGAGGTCGCGCTGCGAGCGGGTGGACAGAAACTCGCCCAGCCCCATCGACGTGGCGTCGGCGAACAGGTTGGCCAGCCCGAAGACCAGAACGGCGAGCGCCCCCACCTGCTCGGCGCCCTCGGCCGACGCGCCGGCAAAGCCCGCGACGATGGCGAAGGTCGTCACGATCCCGTCGTTGCCGCCATAGACGATCTGCTTGAGGAACTCCTGAAGCCGCCCGAGGTGGTGCGTCTCGGCGCGGTGCGCCTGCCAGTCGATCGGATCATTGGTCATCGTGCTCTCCCGCGCGCAACCTCGCGCGGCGTGGGGCCGGCCGGAAGTGGCCTTTCGCGCCCGAGCGTTTCGCTCGGACAAGCCGCGGCCGAAGGGGCCCGGCATCGCGGGCCGGCGGGGCCATGCCGGCGCATCGGTCGCGGCGCGCGGGGCGTTACTTTCCCGGCCGCGCGGGCTATATCGCCCCCGAGCAGGAGGGAGCGAAGCGAGATGCGTGATCTGAAGATCCCCGACCAGCGCCACCCCGAAAAGGCGCACCGCCAGGACAACGCCCAGCCGAAGAAGCCCAAGTGGATCCGGGTGAAGGCGCCCTCGGGCAAGGGCTATGCCGAGACGGCGAAGATCATGCGCGACAACCGCCTGACCACCGTCTGCGAGGAGGCGGGGTGCCCCAACGTGGGCGAATGCTGGTCGGCCGGCCATGCCACGATGATGATCATGGGCGAGATTTGCACCCGCGGCTGCACCTTCTGCAACGTCGCTACCGGACGGCCCGACGCGCTCGACGTGTTCGAGCCGGGCCGCGTGGCCGACGCGGTGCAGAAGCTCGGCCTGAACCACGTGGTCATCACGTCCGTCGATCGCGACGACCTCGACGATGGCGGCGCCGAGCACTTCGCCCAGACGATCCGCGCCGTGCGCCACCGCGCGCCGGGCACGACGATCGAGATCCTGACGCCCGACTTCCTGCGCTGCAGGCCGGAGGCCCTCGAGACGGTGGTCGCGGCGAAGCCCGACGTCTTCAACCACAACCTCGAGACGGTGCCGGGCCTCTACCAGGAGGTGCGCCCCGGTGCGCGCTACTTCCACTCGCTGCGCCTGCTGCAGCGCGTGAAGGAGCTCGACCCGTCGATGTTCACCAAGTCGGGCATCATGGTCGGTCTCGGCGAGGAGCGCCCGCAGGTGCTGCAGGTGATGGACGACATGCGCTCGGCGGACGTCGATTTCATCACCATCGGCCAGTACCTGCAGCCCACGCCCAAGCACCACGCGGTGGCGAAGTTCGTCACGCCCGAGGAGTTCGCCGCCTACGAGAAGGCGGCCTGGGGCAAGGGCTTCCTGATGGTGTCGGCGACGCCGCTCACCCGCTCGTCCTATCACGCGGGCGACGATTTCGCCCGCCTGCGCGCGGAGCGAGAGAAGCGGCTGGCGGCGATGGAAGCGTGACGGGGCCGCAGGGCAAGAGTCTTCACGAAGACTCTTGCAAATTCCTTCTGACAAGGAATTTGCGCCCGGCCCTGCCGCGCTTCACTCGGCGTCGGGCGCTGCGACCGGCGCCAGCCCCTTGACGTAGGCGGCGATCGCCTCGCGGTCCGACGCGGGCAGTTCGGCGGTGTTCTTGACGACGCTCGCCATCGTGCCGCCGGCGCTGTCGTAGTCGGGCGTGAACCCGGTCTCCAGGTAGTAGGCGATGTCGGCTGCCGACCAGTCGAGCGCGGCCGGCGTGATGTTGGGGATGCGGCCGCGCCCCGAGGGGTTTTCCGCCCCGCCCATCCAGCGTGCCAGGTCGAGCCCGCCCCAGCGGTCGCGCGGGGTATGGCACTCGGCGCAATGGCCCAGCGCCTCGACCAGGTAGCGGCCGCGCTCCAGCGTCTCGGACGGGGCGGCCGCGACCCAGTCGTCGGAGAGGTGGCGCCACTTCCACAGGCCGATCCCGCGGCGCAGCGTGTAGGGGAAGGCGAGCGCGTTGGGATCGTTCTCGCGGTCCGCCTCGGGGAGTGTCTGCAGGAAGGCCCAGAGATCGGCGAGATCGCGGTCTGTCATGTGAATGTAGGCGGTGTAGGGGAAGGCCGGGTAATAGTGTGCCCCCTCGGGCGAGACGCCGCGCAGCATGGCGTTGGCGAAGTCGCCCACCGACCAGGCGCCGATGCCGGCCTCGGGGTGGGGCGAGATGTTGGGCGCCACGAAGGCGCCGAACTCGCTTTCCAGCCGGTGGCCGCCGGCCAGCACCAGCCGTGCCTCGCCCTCGGCCCCGTCTTCGGCGTGGCAGGAGGCGCATCCGCCCGCGTGGAAGACGAGCCGCCCGCGTTCGGCGTCGGCCTCGACCGCGGCGATCGCGGCCAGTCGCGCCTCGGGCAGCACCTGCGGCCGCGAGATCCACCACGCGCCCCCGGCGGCGAGGGCGGCGATCAGGACGAGAAAGAGGAAGAAGCGGCGCATCGTGCCTCCGGCTGTTCGCCTCGCGCCCGGGCGGAGTAGCCGAGCGCGCACGGGGTTTCCAGCGTGCCGTCGCCGGAACGGGAGCAGGGGGAGCCGACGCGCGGCGCCCCCCAATTTGTTGGGACAGGCCAGAACCCGCTCGCGTCGACGGGCCCATGGCCCGCGACGGGCCGACCTGCGGCGCAACGCACCAATCGGGGCGATGCCGCCGCGCGGGTCCGCGGTCGAGGCGTCGGCGGCGGCCCCCGGCGCGTCCGCCCCGCTCTGCGGATCAGTTCAGTTCGGGGCCGCGATGCGCCTCGTGGCAGGCCTGGCAGGTGCCCCCCAACGCGCCGACCGCGGGCCCGAGCGCTTCCTGGCCCGTCGCGGCCACCTCGGCCAGGGCGGCGGCCTGCGTCCCGTAATCCTGCCACTTCGAGGCGAAGTCGTCGAAATCCTCCCAGATCGAGGGCTGCGCGCGGGTCGTGTCGAGCATGATGTTGTCGGAGCCCTCCGGCCAGTGGAACTCCTGGCCGAGTTGCGAGACCGCGACGAGGTTGGCGGCGGCGAGCGCCGCAGTGTCGGCGTCGTACTCGATATTGCCACGGGCCATGCCGCCGAGCATGCCGAGGTTCAGCGCCATGATCTTGAACTGGCCCTGACGCGCGGCGACCTGATTCTCGAAGTCCTGCGCGAGCGTCGCGGCGGGCGCGAGGGCAAGGGCGGCGGCGAGGCTGGCGGCGGCGGCGTGGAGGCCGAGGCCGTTGGCGTGGCTGATCATGTGCTACTCCTGGTGGTCGTGGTCCGGGCGTCTCCTGACGCCCGGCCCCAGTGTAGGGCGGAATGTCGCAGACGCACGACACGGCGCGCGCCGGCCGGGTCACGGTTTCGTGATCCGCGGCGGGGCGCCGCCGGCCGAAGCGGCGGAGGGGGTCAGAAGCTCCTCGGCGCGGGGAGGGGTGTGACGCCCATCCAGTCCGGCCAGCCCACCCACCGCTCCACGGCGACGAGCCCGAGGCAGGCCACGATCACGCCGACGACGAGCAGCACGCGCGCGGGCGGCGGCGGCCGGTCGGCCCAGCGTTTCATCCGGAAAAGCCAGTGCAGACCGGGGATCATCGCACCCTCCGCAGGCCCCTGAGGCGCGCCCTTCCCGCTCAGGCGCGCGCCCGGGACGCCGCGCGCGCCTCGTCGGTCGTGGCCTCCCGCGTGTCGTCCACGAAGCGCACGGCCCCGATATGCGGCAGATTGCGATTGGACTGGGCGTAGTCGATGCCGTAGCCCACCACGAACTCGTCCGGGATCTCGAAGCCGGTCCAGCTTGCGCGGATCTCCACCTCGCGCCGGGAGGGCTTGTCGAGCAACGCGATCGTCTCGAGCCGCCGCGGCTGGCGCGCGCGCAGCAGGTGGATGACATGGGCCAGCGTGTGCCCGGTATCGACGATGTCCTCGACCACCAGCACGTCGCGCCCCGCGATCTCGCCGCGCAGGTCCTTGAGGATGCGCACCTCGCGCGAACTTTCCATGCCGCTGCCGTAGGATGACGCCTCGAGGAAATCGACCTCGACGGGCAGATCGAGCTCGCGCACGAGATCGGCGATGAAGATGAACGAACCGCGCAGCAGGCCCACCACGACCAGCTTGTCGGTGCCCGCGTAGGCGCGCTCGATCTCGCGGGCGAGGTCCTCGATGCGGGCCGCGATCGTCTTGGCCGAGATCATCCGGTCGACGACATACGCGCGCCCCTCGTGCGATACCGGCATGGCCGCGCCTCCCTGCTGCGTCCCGTCGCGCTGGCGGTGCGGCGGGCTTTCCCCTTGAACTCGGGGCGGGAGCATACGATCTGTCGCCCCGTTGTCCACGTCCCGAAAGGCGCCGCCCGCCCCAGATGCCCACGCATTCCGAGACCCGCACGCTGCCCTATACGGCCGACCAGATGTACGCGCTGGTGGCCGATGTCGACCGCTACCCCGAGTTCATCCCGTGGACGGCGGCCTCGCGCGTGCGCTCGCAGCGGTCTTCGGGCGAGGCCGTCATCATGGACGCCGACCTCGTCATCTCGTTCAAGGTGTTCCGCGAGCGTTTCGGCAGCCGGGTGACGCTGTGGCCGGCTGAGCGGCGGATCGACACCGAGTATCTCGACGGCCCGTTTCGGCACATGATCTCCAAGTGGCACTTCGAGGATCTGCCCCAGGGCGGGTGCGAGGTGCATTTCTACGTCGATTTCGAATTCAAGAACCGTCTGCTGCAGGGCGCAGCGGGGATGTTCTTCAACGAGGCGATGCAGCGGATCGTGCGCGCCTTCGAGGCGCGGGCCCGCGACCTCTACGGTCAGCCCGCCGAAGCGCATGCCGCCGCTCCCCGCGCCGGCGGCGCGCCGGCCGCGTCCGGCCGCGGCGGATGAGAGGGCCGGCGCATGCCGCGGACGAGCGGGGCGCGCAGCCAGGCCTCGCCGCGCGGCTGGCGGGCTTCGCCTGCCGCGCCGTACCCACCGAGGCCGCCCTCGCAACCATGCGCCTCAGCCTCTTCGACTGGGCGGCCTGTGCCATCGCCGGCGCGGCCGAACCCGCCGCCGCGATCCTTCGTGCACAGGCCGAGGCCGAGGGCGGCGCAGGACAGGCGAGCCTCGCCGGCAGCCCGGCCATGCGCGTGCCCGCCCGCGCCGCGGCGCTGGTGAACGGCGCAGCCTCGCACGCGCTCGACTACGATGACACTCAAATGGGCCCGGTCGTGCACCCCTCGGTCGCCGTGCTGCCCGCCGCGCTCGCCGTGGCCGAACGGCAGGGCGCAGGCGGGGCGGAGATGCTCCACGCCGCCCTCGTCGGGGCCGAGGTCATGGTCCGGCTCGGCCTGTGGCTCGGCCCCGACCACCCGGGGCGCGGCTTCCACCCGACAGCGACCTGCGGCGCCTTCGGGGCGGCCGTCGCGGCCGGCCTGCTCGGCGGGCTCGACGCGGGCCGGATGGAGCAGGCGCTCGCCATTGCGGCGACGCGGGCGGCGGGGCTGCAGGCGGTGTTCGGCTCGATGGGCAAGCCGCTCAACGCCGGCACCGCCGCCGCCGCTGGCCTCGAGGCGGCCGACCTCGCCGCCGCGGGCTTCACCTGCCCGCCCGCGGCGCTCGACGGGCCGCAGGGCTTCGGTCCCGCGCATGGCGGCGCGGCCCGTCCGGAGGCGCTGCTCTCGCTCGATGCCCGCTGGGAGATGGCGCGCGTCAGCCACAAGCTGCACGCCTGCTGTCATGGCCTGCACGCCATGCTCGAGGCGCTCGCCGGGCTCGATCTGCCCGCCTCCGAGATAGATCGCGTCACGGTGCGCACCCATCCGCGCTGGCTCGCCGTCTGCGACGATCCCGCCCCCACCACAGGTCTCGAGGCCAAGTTCTCCTACCGGCTGACCGGAGCAATGGCGCTGGCGGGGCGCGACACCGGCGACCCGGCGACGTTCTCCGCCGCCGCCTGCGCCGAGCCTGCGCTGGTGCGGCTGCGGGACCGGATCGACGTGGTGGGCGACCGCGCACTGCCCGAGACGGCGACGCAGGTCGATGTCACCGCCCGCGGCGGCGCGACGACCCGGCTTGTCCACGACATCGACACGCCGCTCCCGCCCGAGCGCCTGCGCCGCCGCCTCGAGGCCAAGGCGAGCGCCCTGGCCGGCGCCGAGCGAGCCGCCATCCTCGCCGCGGCCACGCTGGCGGATGTCCCCGACATCGCCCAGGTCGGGGGCCTCCTGCGCGAGGCAGCGGCCTGACGAGACCCACTCGGCCCCGGCCTCACCCGGCCCGAGCCCACCCCGGCCCGAGCGCACCCCGGCCCGCGCCCGCCCCTTCTTCTTGCTCGAAATATCCCGGGGGTGCGGGGGCTGGCCCCCGCTTCTGGCCCTCTCGGCCTGCGCCGTCGTCAGCTCGGCAGCGCTGCCAGCACCATCCGCAGGGCATGCTCGACGGAGGCCGCCCTCACGGGTGCCCGGCCGAGCGGGCCGAAGTCCACGGTCTCTGCGCGCACGCCCGTCGCGTCCGCCAGGGCGAAGCACACCCGCCCCTCGGGCTTGTGCTCCGATCCTCCGGGGCCGGCGACGCCGGTAACCGCGATGGCGAGGCCCGCGCGCGCGCGCGCCAGCGCGCCCTCGGCCATGGCGCGAGCCACCTCCTCCGACACCGCGCCGTTGGCGGCGATCAGGGCGGGGTCGACGCCCAGCATCTCCTCCTTCGCGGCGTTGGAGTAGCTCACCCAGCCCCGGTCGAGCACGGACGACGAGCCGGGCACGTCGGTCAGCGCGCCCGCGATCAGCCCGGCGGTGCAGCTCTCGGCGGTGGCCAGTCGCACGCCCGCCGCTTTCGCCCGGGCCACGGCCTGATACGCCAGCGCCGTCATCCCGGCAGCAGGACCAGATGCGCCAGCGCCGCGAGCGCGGCCACCGCGGCCGCCGCCCACAGACCCGCGAAGACGTCGTCGGCCATCACGCCCGTCGCGTCCTTGCGCCGGTCGAAGAGGTTGGCCGGCCACCACTTGTAGATGTCGAAGAAGCGGAATCCGAAGAAGGCCACGACGATCCCCGGCCACAGCGCCAGAACGGGCGCCCCGGTCACCGCCGCCCCGATCGAGACGGGCATGAGGGCGATCCACTGGCCCACCACCTCGTCGATCACGATCTCCGAGCGGTCCGGGTCCGGGTCTCCCGCCGTCTCCAGCGCCACCGCCCGCAGGCCCGCCACGTAGACGAGCGCGGCAGCGAGCGCGAGCAGCGCCGGCCCGCCGGCCGCGTGCAGCCCCCAGGCCATCGGCAGGGCCGCGAGCGAGCCCCAGGTGCCAGAGGCGGGCCGCAGGCAGCCCACGAGCAGGACGGTGACGAAGAGGCGCGTCAGGCGCATGCCGCCCGCCCGACCAGCGCGACGGTCGCGAGCGCGGCGATCCCCTCCTCGCGGCCGGTGAAACCCAGCCGCTCCGAGGTGGTCGCCTTGACGCTCACCCGTCCCGGCTCCAGCCCCATGATCTCGGCCAGTCGTGTCTGCATGGCGTTCGCGTGCGGCCCGATCTTCGGTCGTTCGCAGACGAGCGTGCAGTCGACGTTGCCGATGCGGAAGCCGCTCTGCACCGCGAGCCCGACCGCGTGGCGCAGGAAGATGTCCGAGGCCGCGCCCTTCCATTGCGGGTCCGACGGGGGGAAGTGCCGGCCGATGTCGCCCTGGGCGAGCGCGCCGTAGATCGCGTCCGTGATCGCGTGCATGCCCACATCGGCGTCGGAATGGCCTTGGAGGCCGCGGTCGTGGGGCACTTCCACGCCGCAGAGAATCACCGCCGTTCCCGCACCGAAGCGGTGGACGTCGTAGCCGTTGCCGAGACGGATTTCCATGTGGCCGGCGTCTCCCTCCTGGTCGGCGAGGATGCGGGCGGCGCGCGTCCAGTCCTCGGGACGGGTGAGCTTGATGTTGTCCTCCTCGCCCGGAACGATCGCAACGTCCAGCCCCGCCGCGTGTGCCACCTCGACGTCGTCGGCGGCGCCGGGCGGTGCGCTTGCATGGGCGGTGCGGATCGCGTCGAGGCGAAAGCCCTGCGGCGTCTGCGCCCGCCACAGCCCGTCGCGCGGGGCGGTCCCCGCCACCGTGCCGCCGTCGCCTTCGCGCCATAGCGCATCCGTCACCGGCAGGGCGGGCGCGGCGCCGGGGGCACGCTCCAGCGCGGCCAGCACACGGCCGATCAGCGCGCGCGTGACGAAGGGGCGCGCCGCGTCGTGGATCAGCACATGCGTCACGGGGGCGGGCAGGGCGGCCAGCCCCGCGGCGACCGAGGCCGCCCGCGTCGCCCCGCCCGCAACACTCGGCACGCCAGGGGGGAGGGCGGCGCGGGCGCGTGCCGCGTCGTCGGGGTGGATGACCACCACGATCTCGGCGACGGCCGGGTGGTCGGCCAGCGCCGCGACCGTGCGCGCGAGCACCGGCAGGCCGCCAAGATCCTGATATTGCTTGGGCACCTCGCCGCCCATCCGCGTTCCGCGCCCGGCAGCGACGACCACGACGCCGACACGGCG
Organism: Rhodovulum sp. 12E13; assembly: GCF_003340565.1. Classification (GTDB taxonomy): domain Bacteria; phylum Pseudomonadota; class Alphaproteobacteria; order Rhodobacterales; family Rhodobacteraceae; genus HLUCCA09. The sequence continues at coordinate 53,253 of NZ_QPLK01000007.1, forward strand.
CGGTGCGGCCGGCTCTGGCGCCGATGTCTCTGTCGCCGATGTCTCCGGCGTGGATGTGTCCGGCGCGGAACGGGTGGTCGGCATGCTCGGGCTCTCCGGGGCGGGCACCCGTGCCGGGCGCGCGCCAATGTCTAGGCGGTGCCGCAGGGCAGGGCAACGGGGCTGCCCTCCCCCTTGCAGGCGCCCAAAAAATGGGCACATCGGGTCTCGTGGCCATTCTTGCGCCATCCACGCTTTCCAACCCGCGCGACGACCGCAATATCGGGAGCCGCATGCACAAGGATTAAGCACTTGTCCGTTTGTCTTGCAGGGATGCAACTGACACCGCCGGTTCTGCTCGCCCCGCTCGCGGGGATCACCGACCTGCCGTTCCGAAGGGTCGTGGCCCGCTTCGGCGCGGGGCTCGTCGTGTCCGAAATGGTGGCGAGCCAGGAGATCGTGCAGGGCCGGCCCTCGGCCCGCGACAGGGCCGAGCTCGGCCTCGGCGAGCAGGCGAGTTCCGTCCAGCTCGCGGGCCGCGACCCCCGCTGGATGGCCGAGGCGGCGCGGCTCGTCGCGGGGCAGGGGGCGCAAGTGATCGACATCAACATGGGCTGTCCGGCCAAGAAGGTGACGAGCGCGAGCGGCGACGGCGCCTGCGGCTCGGGCCTGATGCGCGAGCCCGACCTCGCCCTGCGGCTGATCGAGGCGGTGGTGGGGGCGGTCGACGTGCCGGTGACGCTCAAGACCCGCCTCGGCTGGGACGAGACGCTGATGAACGCGCCCGCGATCGCCCGCGCCGCGGAAGGGGCGGGCGTGCGGATGGTCACGATCCACGGCCGCACGCGCTGCCAGTTCTACAAGGGCGCCGCCGACTGGGGCGCCATCCGCGACGTGAAGGAGGCGGTGGGCATTCCCGTCATCGCCAACGGAGACATCGTCGACGCCGGCACCGCCCGCGCGGCGCTCGCCGCGTCGGGCGCCGACGGCGTGATGATCGGGCGCGGCGTTCAGGGGCGGCCCTGGCTGCTCGCGCGGGTGGCCCACGCCCTCTACGGCACGCCCTGCCCGGACGTGCCCGCCGGCCCCGCGCTCGCCGACCTGGTGGCAGAGCATTACGAGGCGATCCTGTCCTTTTACGGCGCCGCGCTCGGCGTGCGGATCGCCCGCAAGCATCTCGGCTGGTATCTCGACGCCGCCGTTGCCGACGGAGCGACCGACGCCGACACCGCCCGCGCGCTCCGCCGCCCGCTCCTGACCGAAGACGACCCCGCCGAGGTGCGGCGGCTTGTCGGCCGCGCCTTCGTCGCGCCCCTGAGGCAGGCCGCCTGATGCCCGGATCGGGTCGCATCTGGGCCTCGCTGCCCATGCCCGCCCTCGTCCTCGACGAGGCCGACCGCATCGTCGCCATCAATCCCGCGGCCGAGGAGTTCCTCAACACCACCATCCGCGGTGTCGCGGGAGAGCTCGTCTACGACCGTCTCGCCATCGACGCCGCCATCGAGGAGGCGCTCTCCCGCGTCCGCCGCAACCGTGCGCCCCTGTTCATCAACGATGTGGCGGTGGGCACGGGCGAGCGCGCGCCGGTCACCGCCACGATCCAGATCGCGCCGATGGCGGACAAGCCCGAGACGGGGCGTTTGCTGTTCGTCTTCACTCCGCGCGAGATCGCCGGTCGGCTCGGCCGTTCGGCCCAATCCGACGCGGCCGCCAAGTCGGCCGTGGGCATGGCGGAGATGCTGGCCCACGAGATCAAGAACCCGCTCGCCGGCATTGCCGGTGCCGCGCAGCTTCTCTCGATGAACCTGGAGAACGGCGACCGGGAGCTCTGCGACCTGATCGTCGAAGAGACGCGCCGCGTCTCGGGCCTGCTCGAACAGGTCGAGCAGTTCGGCAACATGCGGCCGCCCGAGCTGCGCCCCGTCAACCTGCACGACGTGCTCGAGCGGGCGCGCAAGTCGGCGCTCGTCGGTTTCGCCGCGCACATGACGATCCGCGAGGATTACGACCCGTCGCTGCCGCCGGCGCTGGCCGATCCCGATCAGCTGCTGCAGGTCTTCCAGAACCTGATGAAGAACGCGGCCGAGGCGGCCCAGCGTAGCCCCCGGGCCGGGGCGGGGCGCACCGTCAGCGGCCAGTCGGGCGAGATCCGCCTGCGCACCTTCTACGATTCGAGCCTTCGGGTGCGTGGGCGCGACGGCACACCCGCGCGCCTGCCCCTGCAGATCGAGATCGTCGACGACGGCCCCGGCCTGCCGCCCGTGATCGCCGCCGACATCTTCGAGCCCTTCGTGTCGGGGCGCGAGAACGGGACCGGCCTCGGGCTCGCGCTCGTGTCCAAGATCGTGGCTGATCACGGCGCCTTCATCTCCGTCGACAGCGCCCCCGGGCGCACCGCCTTCCGCCTGTCGCTGCCCGTCGCGCCGGAGGGCGCGACGCCGCCTCCGACATCCGACGCCCCCACCCCGTAGGAGACCCGCATGGACGGCACCGTTCTCGTCGCCGACGACGACCGCACGATCCGCACCGTTCTGACCCAGGCGCTGACGCGCGCGGGCTGCAAGGTGCACGCGACCTCGAGCCTCGTGACGCTGATGCGGTGGGTGGAGGAGGGCAAGGGCGACCTCGTGATCTCGGACGTCGTCATGCCCGACGGCAACGGCCTGGAAATGCTGCCGAAGATCGGCTCCGAGCGGCCGGGCATGCCGGTGATCGTGATCTCGGCGCAGAACACGATCATGACGGCGATCCAGGCCGCCGAGGCCGATGCCTACGACTACCTGCCCAAGCCCTTCGACCTGCCCGACCTTATGAAGCGCGCGGCCAAGGCGCTCGAGACCAAGCGCCGCGCGGCGCCGCCGCCCCGGATGGAGCGCCCGGTCGAGGAGGCCGCGGGCGGCGAGCTGCCGCTGGTGGGGCGGACGCCGGCGATGCAGTCGCTCTATCGGCTGGTCGCGCGGGTGATGAACACCGACCTCGCGGTGCTGGTGACCGGCGAGAGCGGCACCGGCAAGTCGCTGATCGCGCGGGCGATCCACGACTTTTCCGACCGGCGCAACCTGCCTTTCGTGGTGGCCAACGCCGAGGACCTGCGCGATCCCGAGGGGCCGGCGCGCATCCTCTCCCGCGCGCGGGGCGGCTCGATCCTGTTCGACGAGGTGGGCGACCTCGACCCCGAGACGCAGGGGCGCATCGTGCGCATGCTCGACGCGATGCCAGCCGAGTCGCCGCGCATCATGGCCACCTCCCAGAACGACCTGATGGCGCGGATGGAGGCGGGCGAGTTCCGGCAGGATCTGTTCTACCGCCTCGGCGGGGTGACGATCGCGGTGCCCTCCCTGCGCGAGCGGGTCGACGACATTCCGCTCCTCGCCGAGCACTTCCTCGTCCGGGCCGAGCGCGACGGGATCGGCGCGCGCCGTTTCGCCGAGCCGGCGATGGATCTCGTGCGCGCCTATTCGTGGCCCGGCAACGTGCGCCAGCTCGAGAACACGATCCGCCGCCTGGTCGTCACCTCGCCCGAGGAGGAGATCACCCGCCCGGAAGTCGAACTGGTGCTCGGCAACCAGCCCGAGATCGAGCCTCTGGTGGGGGGCGGCGACGGCGAGAAGCTGTCGGCCTCGGTCGCCAAGCACCTGCGCCGCTACTTCGACCTGCATGGCGGCGTGCTGCCCCCGCCCGGCCTCTACCAGCGCGTGCTCAAGGAGGTGGAGGTGCCGCTCATCGAGATCGCGCTCGACGCAACAGGCGGAAACCAGGCCAAATGTGCCGAACTCATGGGCATCAACCGCAATACCTTGAGGAAGAAGATCACCGATCTCGATATTCGCGTGACACGCCGCCGCAAGTTGATGTAAACAGGCAACAAGCCGTGGCCGGCGGGGCACCTCGCCTCGGTCGAGCCACGGGATGATGCGGCGGCAGGGCGTCGGGCGTGCTAGATCTGGGCGGCACGCGTGCCACATGCCGACAGGATGGGGGCAGGCACGTGGCACGGCTCGGCCGGCGCATGACGCTCGACGGATTGGCGGGGCTCTACCGGTCTCGCCGCGTCCGGACGGCCGCGACGCTGGGCCTCGTCGTGCTGGGGCCGCTCCTCGCCGCGCTCACCTTCCTGATGCTGGGGCCGCTGGGGCAGGGGGCCGCCTCGCCGGCGCTTCGCGTCGTGCTGCTGGCCGATCTCGTCTACATCCTCGTCGTCGCGGCGCTCGTGCTCGGGCGCGTGGCGCGCATGGTGGCGGCCCGCCGGGCGCGCTCGGCCGGCTCCCGGCTGCACCTGAGGCTCGTCGGCGTCTTCGCCCTCATCGCGTTGATCCCGACCGTCTCGGTCGCCGTATTCGCCGGGCTGACGATCAATGTCGGGCTCGAGGGCTGGTTCTCCGACCGGGTGCGCAACGTGGTCGGCGCCTCGCTGGAGGCGGCCGAGGCCTACGAGGCAGAGCAGGTGCGCGACCTGCGCATCGATGCCGAGGCGCTCGCCCGCTTCCTGGACAACGCCACGCGCGGGCCCTTCGTGCCCACCGACGGCGAGCTGCGCCAACTGCTCGGTCAGGGCCAGAGCCAGATCCAGCGCGGCTTGAGAGAGGCGTATGTCATAGACGGGGCAGGCGAGATACGGGCCCGTGGCATCGGCTCGTCCTGGGCCTTCAACTACGAAGAACCCGCCCAAGAGGCGCTCGCCCGGGCCCGCGCGGGCGAGACGGTGGTGATCGAAGACTGGGACATCAACGAGTTCCGCGCCCTGATCGAGCTCGCGGGCCTCGGCGAGCGCTACCTCTACGTGTCTCGCGCGGTCGACGGCGAATTGCTCGCCCTGCTCGACGACACGCAGCAATCCGTCCGCCTCTACAACCAGCTGGAGAGCGAGCGCGGGCGGCTGCTGTTCGAGTTTTCGCTGCTGTATCTCGGTTTCGCGCTGATCCTCATCCTCGCCGCGATCTGGCTGGGCCTGTGGTTTGCCGAGCGGCTCTCGCGCCCCGTGGGCCGGCTTGCGGGCGCGGCGCAGCGTGTCGGCTCGGGCGACCTGTCGGTGCGCGTGAAGGAGGAGCGGGGCGACGACGAAATCGCGATGCTGGGCCGCCTGTTCAACCAGATGACACGGCAGCTCAAGGCGCAGCGCGATACCCTGCTCGACGCCAACGCGCAGATCGAACGGCGGCGGCGCCTGTTCGATTCGGTGCTGTCGTCGGTCACCGCCGGCGTGATCGGGCTGGATGCCGAGGGGCGGGTCGATTTCATGAATCGCTCGGCGCTGCGCATGCTCGACATCGGGGAAAGCGACGATCAGCACGAGGCGCTGGCCGAGGCGGTGCCCGAATTCGCCGGGCTGCTGGCGCGGCTGCGCTCGGGCGAGGGCGGCACGATGCAGGAAGAGATCCGCCTCAACCGCCGCGGCAAGCTGGAGAACCTGCTGGTGCGCATGGCCGAGCGCCGCTCGGAAGACGGGCAACTCGAGGGATACGTCGTGGCCTTCGACGACGTGACCGATCTCGTGGCGGCCCAGCGCATGGCGGCCTGGGGCGACGTGGCGCGCCGGATCGCCCACGAGATCAAGAACCCGCTCACGCCGATCCAGCTGTCGGCCGAGCGGGTCGCGCGCAAGTTCGGCCGCAAGCTGGAGGCGGCCGATGCCGAATCGCTCGAGGAACTGACGGGCGTGATCGTGCGGCAGACCGGCGATCTGCGCCGCATCGTCGACGAGTTCTCCAAGTTCGCGCGCATGCCCGAGCCCGAGCGCAAGCTGACCGACCTGACCGAACTGGTGCGCCACGCGGTGATGTTGCAGCGGCAGCAACTGGGCCAGTCGGTCGGGGCCGACCTGCCCGAGACCGCGGTCTCGGTCGAGGTCGACGAGACCATGATCGGACAGGCGCTCACCAACCTCATCAAGAACGCGGGCGAAGCGATCGAATCGCTTCGTGAAAAGGGCGAGCCAGAGGGCTATCGGCCGGAGATCCGGGTGTCTCTGGCGCTCACCGGGACGCAGGCCGTGGTGACGATCGCCGACAACGGCATCGGCCTGCCGGAAGACCGCGCGCGGCTCTTCGAGCCGTATGTCACCACGCGGGAGAAGGGCACCGGCCTAGGCCTGCCCATCGTCCGCAAGATCGTCGAGGAGCATGGCGGGACGCTGGAATTGACCGACGCGCCGCTCTTCGAGGGCAACGCCCATCGCGGCGCGTGCGCGGAGATCCGTCTGCCGCGCGCCATGGGGCTCGAGCAGGCAGCAGAATAATAGAGGAGTAGCAGGCAGATGCGTGACATTCTTATCGTTGACGACGAGCGCGACATCCGCGAGCTGGTGGGCGACATCCTGCGCGACGAGGGCTTTACCGTGCGGCTCACGGGCACCTCCGAAGGCTGCATGGAGGAGCTCGCCGCGGAGCGGCCGGCGTTGATGGTGCTCGACATCTGGCTCAAGGACAGCCGGATGGACGGGATCGACATCCTCAAGCACGTCAAGCGCGAGATGCCGGAGGTGCCGGTGGTCATCATTTCCGGACACGGCAACATCGAGATCGCCGTCGCCGCGATCAAGCAGGGCGCCTACGACTTCATCGAGAAGCCCTTCAACATCGACCAGCTGCTCGTCGTGATCCGCCGCGCGATGGAGGCATCGCGCCTGCGCCGCGAGAACACGGAGCTGCGCCGCAAGGATGTCACCGTGGCCGAGATGGTCGGCGCGAGTTCCGCCTTCAAGTCGCTGAAGAACCAGCTCGACAAGGTGACGAAGTCGAACGGACGGGTGATGCTGACCGGCCCGTCGGGTGCCGGCAAGGAGATCGCCGCGCGCTACATCCACGCCAATTCGGCGCGCGCCGACGCGCCCTTCGTGTCGGTCAATTCGGCCTCGATCGAGCCCGAGCGCATGGAGGAGGTGCTGTTCGGCCGCGAGGGCGCCGAGCGCGGCGTCGAGCCCGGCATGCTGGAAGAGGCGCATGGCGGCGTGCTCTATTTCGACGAGGTGGCCGACATGCCGCTCGGCACCCAGTCGAAGATCCTGCGCGTGCTGGTCGACCAGCAGTTCCAGCGCGTCGGCGGCTCCGACAAGGTGCGGGTCGACATCCGTGTGATCTCGTCGACCAACCGCGACCTTCAGACCGAGATCGAGCGCGGCTCCTTCCGGCAGGAACTGTATCACCGGCTCAACGTGGTGCCGATCCGGGTGCCGGGGCTGGAGGAACGGCGCGAGGACATTCCCGAACTGGCCCGCCATTTCATCGACCAGCTCAACGAAACACAGGGCCTGCCGCGCCGTGACCTGTCGGAAGAGGCCGAGGCGCTGTTGCAGACCATGTATCTGCCCGGCAACGTGCGGCAATTGAAGAACGTCATCGAGCGCGTTCTGATCCTTGGCGAAACCGAGCAGCCGATCAGCCCGCGCGAGCTCGAGGGCGGCGAGCCCGCCGAGATCGAGGACGGCCGCGTGGTGCTGTCGGGGGCACTCGCCACGCTTCCCCTGCGCGAGGCACGCGAGCTGTTCGAGCGGGAGTATCTGCTCACGCAGATCAACCGCTTCGGCGGGAATATCAGCCGCACCGCCACCTTCGTCGGAATGGAGCGCTCGGCCCTGCACCGCAAGCTCAAGTCGCTCGGCGTGGTGACCTCGGCCCGCGGCGGGGCACGCGCGGCCCATCTCGACGCGGCGGCGCCGAACCACGCGGCCGAGTGAGGCGCCGGCCCGACACGGGGCTTCCCCCGGCCGCGAGGCCGGGATCGCGCCATCGCCTCGCAGGGCGCGGCAACGATTTGTTCATTGCACTTGCCACAATGTAGCGAGTGTCCTTCGGATGTCCGATTCCGTACGCACCGCGCATACCGGCGCTGCGGGGATCAGGCGTGACGGATGCCGGGGCGCAACGGGGAGGCAGCGGACAGGCTGTGCGCATCGAAGAGGTCATCGCCGTTCTCGGGGTCGTCGGGCACGATCCCGCGGTGGTCTGCGCGTGCGCGGGCGAGTCGCTGTCGGTCATCTGGTGCAACGCGGAGATGGCCCGCGCGGCCGGCCGCGACGCGGTCGATCTGCACGGCGAAGACTTCTCGGCGCTGCTGGGCGACGAGGCCGATGCCGAGCTTGGCTACTGGCTTACGGCCGCGCTGGCCGCCGGCCGTCCGTTTCGCGGGATGCTACCGTTCCGCACGGGCTGCGGCGCGACGCTCTGGGGCGAGTGTCAGGCCAGCCCGCTCGGCACCGGCGAGGATGGCGGCTGCACGCACTGGGTGTTCCTGATCCGCGACATCACCCCCGACATGGACCTGCGCGACGCGCTTGCCGGCGCCAAGGCCGAGGCCGAGCGCATGCGCACCCGCCTCTGGGCGGCGATCGAGGCCGCGCCCGACGCCTTCGCGCTCTACGATTCCGACGACCGGCTGGTCATGTTCAACGAGCGCTACCGCGAACTCTACGGCGAATCGCGCGCGGCGCTCACGCTCGGCACGCCCTTCGAGGAGATCCTGCGCGAGGGGCTGGCGCGGGGGCAATACCCCGATGCCGCCGGCCGCGAGGAGGAGTGGCTGGCGGTGCGCCTCGCGCGGCACCGCGAGCCGAAGGGCCCCCTCGACCAGGAGCTGCCGGGCGACCGCCACCTGCAGATCCGCGAGCAGCGCACGCCCGAGGGCGACACCGTGGGCTTCCGCATCGACGTGACCGAGCTCAAGCGCCAGAGCCGCATGCTCGAGAGCCAGGCGAAGGCGCTGGCCGAGCAGATGGAACGGATGCGTGAGCTCGCGCGCACCGACACGCTGACCGGCCTGGGCAATCGTCGGGGCCTCGATCTGCAGTTGCGCGCGATGGGCGAGCGGCCGCCGCCGCCCGGCCAGGGCCGTGCCTTCCTCCATATCGATCTCGACCGCTTCAAGCAGATCAACGACATGTCGGGCCACGCCGCGGGAGACCGGGTGCTGCAGGAGGTCGCCGGCATCCTCGGCCGTTCGGTCCGCCCCGAAGATTACGTGGCGCGCGTGGGGGGCGACGAGTTCGCCATCCTGATCGAGGCAGAGGATGTCGGCCGCGTCGCCGACGGGGTCGCTGCGCGGGTGATCGAGGCCTGCCGCCTGCCGGTGTTCCACGACGGGGTGGCCTGCCGCTTCGGCGCGAGCATCGGCATCGCCATAGCGCCCGAGAGCGGCGGGACAGCCGGCCTGATGGAGAACGCCGACATCGCCCTCTATGCGGCCAAGGCGCAGGGGCGAAACCGCGCCGCGCGCTTCAGTGCCGACCTGCGCCACGCCGCCGAAGACCGCAAGCGGCTGGGCGACGACCTGTTGCGCGCCCTCGAGGGCGGCGAACAGATTCGCGCCTGGTACCATCCGCAGATCCGGGCCGCCGACGGGGGCATGGCGGGCGTCGAGGCGCTGGTGCGCTGGCACCACCCCGAGCGGGGCGTGCTGCCGCCCGACGCCTTCCTCGACGTGGCCGACGACCTCGACGTGACCGCCGAGATCGACCGGCGCATCCTGCGCGCGGCGCTCGACACCGCCGCCTCCCTCGCCGCGCGGGGGGTCGCCCTGCCCAAGGTGTCGGTCAATGTCAGCTACGGGCGTCTCGCGCGGGCCGACCTGTCGGCCGAGGTCGCCCGCCTCGCGCCGCTGCCCTGTCGCGTCGCCTTCGAACTGCTCGAGACGATCGATTTCGACCGCGACGGGGGCGAGCTGATGTGGACGATCGACGCGCTGCGCGAACAGGGCTGCGAGATCGAGATCGACGATTTCGGCTCGGGCCGCGCCTCTCTTTCCACGTTGCTGCAGCTCCGCCCCGAGCGGCTCAAGATCGACCGCCGCCTCGTCGCCGCGCTCGACGGCGAGGGTGCGGGCGGCTCGCCGCTCATCCGCGCCATTGCCGACATGGCCCGCGCCCTCGGCATCCGCCTCTCGGCGGAGGGGGTCGAGACCGAGGCGCAGGCGGACGCGCTGCGCGGCCTCGGGTGCGACGTGCTGCAGGGCCACCTCTTCGCCCCGCCGCTCGAGGCGGAGGCGCTGGCCGACTGGCTGGCCGACCGCGCAGCCGCCCCGGCCGGCAGCCCGGCCTGAGCGCGCCTGTCTTCACGACAGCTCACCGCGAGCGTTGACGGTCGCGCGGGGCTCTGCCATGTCGGCCCGACGGTGAGGGCGGCGATGGCGGCGCGATGAAGGTAATCATCTGCGGGGCGGGCCAGGTCGGCTGGCAGATCGCCCGACACCTCTCCGGCGAGCGCAACGACGTCACCGTCGTCGACCAGAACCCCGACCTCGTGCGCCGCGCGACCGACACGCTCGACGTGCAGGGCATCACGGGCCACGCGAGCTACCCCGACGTTCTCGACAGCGCCGGCGCCCGCGATGCCGACATGGTGATCGCGGCGACCTATTCCGACGAGGTCAACATGGTCACCTGTCAGGTGGCGCATTCGGTCTTCGCCGTGCCGCGCAAGATCGCCCGCCTGCGTGCGCAGAGCTACCTCACGGCGATCTACTCCGACCTCTACCGGCGCGATCACATGCCGATCGACGTGGTGATCTCGCCCGAGCGCGCGGTGGCCGAGGCCGCGCTGCAGCGCCTCGCCGCGCCCGCGGCCTTCGACACCGAGAGCTTCCTCGACGGGGCGGTGCAGCTTCTCGGCATACAGCTCGAGGAGGACTGTCCGGTCCTCGGCACGCCCCTGCGCGAGCTGACCGACCTGTTCTCGACGCTCAACGCGCGGGTCGTGGGCATCCGGCGCGAGGGCTCGCTCTTTACCCCCGGGGCGCGCGACCAGCTCTTCGCCGACGACCAGATCTATGTCGCCACGCACCAGAGCGACATCGACCGCACGCTCGAGATCTTCGGCAAGACCGCCAGGAAGCAGGAGCGCGTGGTCATCGTCGGCGGCGGCAATGTCGGCCTCGCGGTTGCGCGCGCGCTCGAGACGTCGGAGCACCGGGTGCGCGCCAAGGTGATCGAGCGCTCGCGCGGCGTGGCCGAGCGGGCGGCCGACGCGCTGGAGCGGACGATCGTGCTCAACGGCGACGGGATGGACAGCTCGCTCCTGCAGGAGGCCAACATCGAGCGGGCCGACGCGGTGCTCTGCGTCACCGACGACGACAAGGTGAACCTGCTCGCCGCCGTGCGTGCCAAGCAGAAGGGGTGCCCCTTCGCCATCGCGCTCGTCAACGACCCCTCGCTGGTGCCGCTGCTCGCCGCGCTCGACATCGACGCCTACATCAGCCCGCGCGCCACCACCGTCAGCTCGATCCTGCGCCACATCCGCCACGGGCGGGTGCGCGGCGTCTATTCCATCGGCGACGCCGAGGCCGAGGTGATCGAGGCGCAGGTGCTCTCGACTTCCTCGATCGCGGGCAAGCTGATCCGCGACGTCGACTTTCCCGAGGGGGCACTGGTGGGCGCGATCAAGCGGGGGGGCGAGATCATCCGGCCGCGCGGCACGACCCGGATCGTCGAGGGCGATCTGGTGATGATCTTCGCCATGTCCGACGACGTGCCCGAGGTGGAGCGCCTGCTGCAGGTCTCCATCGACTTCTTCTGAGATGCGCCGCCCGCCGGCCCCCACCACCCGCGAGGGCGACCCGGGCGGGCGCGGCCCGGCCGGGGGGCTGCTCTGGGTCGCCGACCTGCCGCTCTTCGTGGTGCTGATGTGGGCCTTCGCGCTGGCCATGCTGGTGCCCGCCGCGCACGGCGCCGCCGTGGGCGACCGGGCCCAGGCGGCGGTGTTCCTGCGGTGGGGGGCGGGTTTTCTGTTGCTGGCGGTGTTGATCGGCATCGCCACCGCCTATCGCGAGGCGCGACAGCCCGCCCGCGCCCGGCTGCTGACGCTGGTGGCGGCCTTCACCGTGCTGCCCGTGATGCTCGCGGCGCCCTTCCACGAGGCGGTGGGCACGACGAGCTATCTGAATGCCTGGTTCGAGATGCTTTCGGCCCTGACGACGACCGGCGCGACGCTGTTCGAGCCCGAGCGTCTGTCGAGCACGGTGCATCTGTGGCGCGCGATCGTGGGCTGGCTGGGGGGATACCTGATCCTGCTCGCGGCCGTCGCCATCCTCGCGCCGATGAATCTCGGCGGCTACGAGGTGCTGTCGACGGCGCCCGCCGGCGCGCCCGAGCGGATCGACCGGCCAGGGCAGGCGGCCGAGAGGCGCGACCGCGTGGTGCGCCACGCCCTGCGCCTCGCGCCGGTCTATGGCGGGCTGACGCTGGTGCTGTGGCTCGGCCTCGTCGTGGTGGGAGAGCGCCCCTTCGTCGCCGCCTGCCATGCCATGGCGGTCATGGCGACCTCTGGCATCAGCCCCGTCGGAGGGCTGGAACACGGGACGGCAGGGGTCGGCGGCGAGGCGCTGATCCTCGTCTTCTTCGTCTTCGCGCTCACCCGCGTCGCCATTTCGCCGATGGCCGGCGAGGGGCGCCTCGCGCAGCTCTCTCGCGACCCCGAATTGCGCATCGCGCTGGCGCTGCTGGTGCTGGTGCCGTCGGTGCTGTTCCTGCGCCACTGGCTCGGCGCGTGGGAGGTGGCGATGGTGGCCGACCTGCGCGGCGCTCTCGGCGCGCTCTGGGGCGCGGCCTTCACGACGTGGTCCTTCCTATCCACCACCGGCTTCCTGTCGTCGGAATGGGACACGGCACAGGCCTGGTCGGGCCTCGGCACGACCGGCCTCATCCTGCTCGGGCTCGGGCTGATCGGGGGGGGCGCGGCGACGACGGCGGGCGGCGTGAAGCTGCTGCGGGTCTACGCGCTCTACCTCCACGGCGCGCGCGAGATGGACCGGCTGAGCCACCCCTCCTCGGTCGGCGGCGCCGGGCCGGCGGCGCGGCGCCTGCGCCGCGAGGGCGCCCATATCGCCTGGGTCTTCTTCATGCTCTTCGCCCTGTCGCTTACGGCGGTCTCGGTCACGCTCGCGGCGACGGGGGTGCCCTTCGACGAGGCCATGGTGCTGACGGTGGCGGCGCTGTCGAATACCGGCCCGATCGCCGGCGTCGTGCTCGACGCACCGGCCTCCTTCGTCGCGCTCGACACGGCGGCCAAGGCCGTGCTCGCCGCCGCAATGGTGCTCGGTCGCCTCGAGACACTCGCGATCATCGCGCTCGCCAACCCCGCGTTCTGGCGCCGCTGACTGCGCGCGCCCTGGCGCGAGCCCGAAAAACCCCCACGCGGGGGGCTGGCCCCGCCTGCCGTTTCCCGCCATAGTGCCGCCGGGAAAGGGGCGCGCGCGGGGCCGGCCGAAGCGGGCCGCCCGCTCGCAGGACGACCGACATAGACGACGACCACAAGCACAAAAAAAGGCAACGATACATGGCCGGTGACAAGCAGAACCTGCAGGACGCGTTTCTCAATCACGTCCGCAAGACCAAGGTTCCCGTCACGATCTTTCTCATCAACGGCGTGAAGCTCCAGGGCGTGATTACCTGGTTCGACAATTTCTGCGTCCTGTTGCGCCGCGACGGGCAATCGCAACTCGTCTACAAGCACGCCATTTCCACCATCATGCCGAGCCAGCCGATCAACCTCTACGACGGCGGGGAGAGCTGATCCCCGGCGAGGAGTCAGAGCGGGGGGCAGGCGGCGGGCCGGGGCGGCCCGGCAAGACCGGGTCCGGCCTGCGCTCCGGCGGCGGGCGCCCGGCCTTCGAGACCGACCGCCCGGTGACGCGCGCGCTGGTGCTGCACCCTGACATGGGCGGCGACCCCGCGCGACGCGATCCGCAGGCGCGTCTCGACGAGGCCGTGGCGCTGGCGCAGGCCCTGCCGGGGCTGGAGGTGGCCGGCGCCGACGTCGTCGCGCTGCGCGAGGCGCGGCCCGGCACGCTCTTCGGCCCCGGCAAGGTCGACGAGATCGGCGCCCGTGTGGCCGCCGGCGAGATCGGCCTCGTGCTGGTCGACGGCCCGGTGACGCCCGTCCAGCAGCGCAACCTCGAACGCGCGTGGAAGGCCAAGCTGCTCGACCGGACAGGGCTGATCCTCGAGATCTTCGCCGACCGCGCGGCCACGCGCGAGGGCGTGCTCCAGGTGGAGCTCGCCGCGCTCTCCTACCAGCGCACGCGGCTGGTGAGGGCCTGGACCCACCTCGAGCGCCAGAGGGGCGGCCTCGGCTTCGTCGGCGGCCCCGGCGAGACGCAGATCGAGGCCGACCGCCGCGCGCTCGACGAGGCGATCGTGCGCCTGCGCCGGCAGCTCGACAAGGTGCAGAAGACGCGCACGCTCCACCGTGCGGCGCGGGCGAAGGTGCCGTTTCCGGTGGTGGCTCTGGTGGGCTACACGAATGCCGGCAAGTCGACGCTGTTCAACCGTCTGACCGGCGCCGAGGTGATGGCCGAGGACATGCTGTTCGCCACGCTCGACCCCACGATGCGCGGCGTGGAGCTCGCGACCGGCGCCAAGGTCATCCTGTCGGACACGGTGGGCTTCATCTCCGAGCTGCCGACGCAGCTCGTCGCCGCCTTCCGCGCGACCCTGGAAGAGGTGCTGGAGGCCGACCTGATCCTGCATGTCCGCGACGTCTCGCACCCGGAAAGCGCGGCCCAGGCCGAGGATGTCGAGGCGATCCTGCACGACCTGGGCGTGGCCGACGAGACGCCGCGCCTGGAGCTGTGGAACAAGGTCGACCGGCTCGACGCCGAAGCGCGCGCGGCAGCCGACGCCATCGCCGCGCGGCGTGACGACGTGCTGCTCATGTCGGCCGCGACGGGCGAGGGGGTGGCCGAGGTGGTCGCCGCGATCACCGAGGCGCTCGACGGGGCGCGCGAGGATGCGGTGCTGGAGCTGGCCTTCGCCGATGGCCGCAAGCGCGCCTGGCTGCACGAGAACCGCGTGGTGACGGACGAGCGCCAGACGGAGGACGGCTGGCGCATCACCGTTCGGTGGGCGCCGCGCCAGCGCGACGCATTCCACCGGCTCTGACGCCGCCCGTCGCGCCACGGTGTCGCCGAAAGGAACCTCCCGGAAGATTCCTCAGCCCGCGGCATGGCCGCCGGCCCGGGTTTTCGGAGGAGAGTTCGGCGCCCGGCCTCACTCGGGGCGCAGCGTGGTGACGCCGACGCCGCCCGCGCGGGCGAGGTCGGGGTCGAGCGTCATCGGCACGTATTCGCCCCGCCGCCACAGCGCACCGAGATCGTCGTAGTGGCGCGACAGCGGATGGCCCGACTGGCCCGTGGCGATCACGAAAACCGACGAGTCGGGATCGGCGAAGTCGTAGACGCCGCGATAGCCCGGCCCTGCCACGTTGGCGAAGGGCGCGCCGGGCGCGCCCGCCGTCGCGCCGAGATTCAGCGTGTGGTCGCCGCCCGAGGTCGACTGGCGTATGTTGACGAGCCACTTGAGCACCGGCACGTCGCCGAGCTCGGGGTGGCGATGGGTGGCCTCGTGTGCATCGCCCCAGCGCAGCGATTCCAGTTGCCCGCCCCATGTCTCCTCGATCTCGATCAGCGCCTCGTCGAGCGCGATCCGGGCGAGGTCGGGGCAGGTCTCGACCGCGGTCGACTGCACGATGTCGCACCAGGCCGCGGCGCCGCCCACGTTGCGGAACACCCGCTCGATGAACAGCGGCTCGGGGCGGGCGAAGGCATCGGCCAGCGGCCCCAGCTCGTCGGCCACCAGCCGCGCCTGCAGCCGGCGCATCCATGCGGCATAGATCAGCGGCTCGGGCAGGTGCTCGTTCATCTCGCCGTTCCACTCGGCCAGCAGCTCCAGCGCGCGCTGCCGGCGGCGCTCGGGGCTGCCCTCGGGCGCGGCCTCGCCCTGGAACCACAGCTCGCGCGCGATCAGCGGCAGCAGCGCCCGGGCGGTGTAGGAGACTGTGTCGAGCTGCGCGGCGATGAAGCTCTCGCGGGTATGCACCTCCCTGTCCGCGAGCAGGCGGCGCAGTCGTTCGATGCGCTGGCTGTCGCCCCAGACATGGCTCACATGGTCGGGGAAGGCCCGGTCCGAGATGCGGTTGTTGGTGGTGCCGAGCACGCCCGAGGCGGGCTCGAGGAAGCGTGGGTTCCGCTCGTAGGGCAGAGCGCCCTGCCAGCGGTTCGTCTCCTTCCAGCCGAGCGCGGGGATGCGGCCCTGCCCGGTCTGGCCCGGATCGCGCGCCGGCAGGCGGCCGACGAGCTGCATGGCGATGCGGCTCTCGTCGACGAGCGTCAGGACCAGCGCCGGCGCCACGAAACCCTCGCCCGCCGCCATCGCCTCGTCCACCGAGCCCGCGCGCATCAGGGCGAGGCCCGCAGACATGGTGGTGTCGGCCCTGTCCGCGCCGGTCCAGGCGAGGGCCGCGACGTGGCCGGGCGGGGTCACATCGTCCACGCGGTAGATCGCGGCCGGGAGCACGGGGCCGTTCTCTGTCCGGCGGAGGGTCAGGGTAAGGGGGGGCGCATCGGCCACCCGCACGATGGTGCGTTCCGTTTCGAAGGGGCGCCAGCCGCGCGGCGTTCGATACTGAGAGGTGTCGCCGGGGTTGAGCTCTTCCATGTAGATGTCGGCGTCGTCGGCCCAGGCGGCGGTGACGCCCCAGCCCACCTGCTCCGACCGTCCGGCGAGGATCAGCGGAACGCCCGGCACGGTGGCCCCGATCACGCCGCCCGTGGCGAGTTGCAGGCGCGCGAGATACCAGCGCGTCGGCGCGGTGAAGGGGCCGTGCGGGTCGTTGGCGAGGAGAGAGCCGCCGGCGGCCGAGCGCGAGGGCGCGGCGGCCCAGGCGTTGGAGGCGCCGCCGCCCGGCCCGCCGCCGTTGGCGTCACTCTCGAAGCCCTCGGGGATGGGCAGCGCCGCGCCGTCGCCCGGCGACGCGGGCCCGATGCGGTCGGGCTCGGCGGTGGGCGGGGGCAGCGGGCCGGTCACCGGAATCGCGGGGGGGCGGTGCGGCCCCGTTGCCGGGCCGGTCGAGGGGACGTCGGGCATGAGGTCGGCCAGGCGGTTGTCGGGCAGGCGCAGGGCGGCGCGGGCGCGCAGCACCTCGGCCTCGGGGTGGGCCGTCATCTCCCACGCGAGCAGCTTGAGAACCGCGATCGAGTCCTGCGGCTGCCATGGCGCGATCTCGGGCGCGAAGAGGAAGAACTCCGGCGCGCCGCGGCCGCGTGCGCCTTCGTTGACCTCTGCGATCCAGGCGTTCACGCCGGCGGCGTAGGCCTCGAGCGCGGCGCGCGTGGCCGGTGTCTGCGCGGCGAGGCTCTCGCGGGCGGCACGGGCGAGGCCGAGGCGGCGCATCAGCTCGTCCTCGGCCAGGGTCCGCGCGCCGAAGATCTCCGACAGGCGGCCCTGCGCGCGGCGGCGCAGAACGGTCATCTGCCACAGCCTGTCCTGCGCATGGGCGAAGCCGAGACCGAAGAACACGTCGGCCTCCGACCCGGCGAAGATATGCGGGACGTTGGCGTTGTCGCGCACGATCTCGACCTCGCCGCCTATGCCGCGCACGGTATGCGTCTCGTCGTAGTCGGGCAGCGACCGCGCGGCGAAGATGTAGGCGAGACCCGCCACCGCGACGGCCAGCAGCGCCAGCGCCGTGAACAGGCGGAGCGACCAGAGGAAGAGTTGTGCCATGCGGCCCGTGTCGGCTAGACCCTGCGAGCCGCCGGCTTAGGAGCGGGCGGGCCGAGGATCAAGCGACAACGACGGGCAGGGAGAGATCGTGATGGCCAAGTGCGCATTTATCGGGCTGGGGGTGATGGGCTACCCAATGGCCGGGCATCTGGCGGCTGCCGGTCACGACGTCTGCGTCTACAACCGCACCGGGGAGAAGGCCGAGGCCTGGGTGGCGGAGCATGGCGGGCGGCACGCGCCCACGCCGGGCGCGGCGGCCGAGGGCGCCGAGTTCGTCATGGCGTGCGTGGGCAACGACGACGACCTGCGCGAGGTGGTGGCGGGCGAGGGCGGTGCGCTTCACGGCATGGGCGAGGGCGCGGTGTTCGTCGATCACACCACCGTCTCGTCGCGCGTGACGATGGAGCTGGCCGAGGCGGCGGCGGCGCGGGGCGTGGCCTTCGTCGACGCGCCGGTGTCGGGCGGGCAGGCCGGCGCCGAGAACGGGCAGCTCGTGATCATGTGCGGCGGCCCGGAAGACGCCTATGCACGGTCCGAGCCGATCATGGGCGCCTATGCCAAGCTGGCGCGCCGGCTGGGCGAGACGGGCGCCGGGCAGATGACCAAGATGGTCAACCAGATCTGCATCGCGGGGCTGGTGCAGGGCCTGTCGGAGGGGCTCGCCTTTGCCGAGAAGGCGGGGCTCGACGGGCGCCGCGTGGTCGAGGTGATCGGCGGCGGCGCGGCGGGCTCGTGGCAGATGGTCAACCGCCACGGCACCATGCTCGACGACGAGTTCGAGCACGGCTTCGCCGTCAACTGGATGCGCAAGGATCTGAAAATCTGCCTCGACACGGCGCAGGAGATCGGGGCGACGCTGCCGGTGACGGCGCTCGTCGACCAGTTCTACGCCGACGTGCAGGCGATGGGCGGCGGGCGTTGGGACACCTCGTCGCTGATCCGCCGGCTGCGCCCCCCGAAGGCGTGATGCCGCGTTGTCACGTTGCCGCGGCATTGAGCGCCATGCTCAAGATTCGCGCGTGACGAAACCCTTGCACAAGGATATGTCGCTATCGGCTTGCGTATTGGAGCATCTGCAATCGGAGTTGCTCGTGTCGAAGATGGTCACACCGATGGATGTCGCGCTGGCCGGGCTTGGCGTCTGGCGGCGCCAGATGCAGAGCGCGGCGATCATGGGCATGCGCATGTCGGGCCTTGGCGCCGCCTGGATGATGCCGCCCTCCGAGGCGCTGGAGCTGGTGACGAAGAGCCAGGTCGAGCTCGCCGAGGCGTCGCGCCGGATGTCTGTCGCACTGCTCGAACAGGCGGTGCCTCGGCTGCCGGATCAGGGGCAGGCCAGCGGTGACGCGCGCGCCTGAGGGGCCGGTCGCCCGCCATCAGCCGATGTAGCGCACAAGTGGCGTCGGTCTGAGCGCCGCGATCTCCTCGGAGAGCGGCCCGCAACCGAGCATCAGCTCGGCCTCCTCCAGCGTGGCGACGACGCTGTGCTCGGGCAACGGCAGGCCCGCGGCACGCCACGTGGCGGCATAGACGTTGGAGACGATCTGCGCCTCGCGCTCCGCAGCGACGAGGACCCCGCGATAGGGTGGCCCGGTATGGCGCGTGCCCTCGTGCCGGGCGACGCAGTCGCGGATCGCCACGAGATCTGCAACCGCGACGTGTCCGACAACGATTCCGGGCTCGTAAACGACGACCGAGTCACGTCCCGGCGCGAGGTCGCCCATGCGGTAGGCGCGCGTCACCTCGCGCAGCACCTGGTCGGTGTCGAATCTCCCTGTCAGCGCACCGAGCGCAAGCCGGCCATCGCTTGAACGCGCGAGGCGCAGCATAGACGGAGTCCCCCGGTAAAAATCCCTTTCGCGTGTAGCATATACAACAGTGTAAACGTCGGGAAAGGGGTAATGCGCCCCCTTGGGCGAAACGACGCGTCAAGCGGCTGGGGCCGGGGTGCAGCGCGTGGGCAGAGGCGCGGGGCGCGCGCCTCTGCCGGTTCGGGTGACGCAGGGCCTCACTCGGCGGCGACGGGTTCCTTGGCGAGCGAGCGGAGCACGTAGTGCAGCACGCCCCCGTTCTCGACGTATTCCTTCTCGACGCCGGTATCTATGCGGCACCGGAGGGTGATCGTCTTCTCCGTCCCGTCGGCGCAGGTGATCGTGCAGGGCACCTCGTCCTGCGGCTTGAGATCGCCCTCGAGTCCCCCGATCGAGATCGTCTCGGTGCCGGTCAGGCCCAGTGTCTTGCGGGTCTCGCCGCCGGTGAACTCGAAGGGAATCACCCCCATGCCGACGAGGTTCGAGCGGTGGATGCGCTCGTAGCTCTCGGCGATCACCGCCTTCACGCCCAGCAGCGCGGTGCCCTTGGCTGCCCAGTCGCGGCTTGAACCGGCGCCATACTGCTCGCCCGCGATCACCACGAGCGGCGTGCCCTGCTCCTGATAGGCCATGGCCGCGTCGAAGATCGGCATCTGGCTGCCGTCGGGCCCCAGCGTGTAGCCGCCCTCGACACCTTCCAGCATCTCGTTGCGGATACGGATGTTGGCGAAGGTGCCGCGCATCATCACCTCGTGATTGCCGCGGCGCGAGCCGTAGGAGTTGAACTCGCGCGGGGCGACCTGGCGCTCGACCAGATACTTGCCCGCGGGCGTGGTCTCCTTGAACGAGCCGGCCGGGCTGATGTGGTCGGTGGTGACCATGTCGCCGAGGATGGCGAGAATGCGGGCATTCTCGACGTTCTCGATCTCGCCCGGCTCCGTGCCCATATCCTCGAAATAGGGCGGGTTCTGCACGTAGGTCGACGCGGCCGGCCAGTCGTAGGTGAGCGAGTCGGTCGTCTCGACCGTCTGCCACTTGTCGTCTCCCTTGAAGACGTCGGCGTATTTCGACTGGAACGCCTCGCGCGTCACCGTGCGCTCGACGAGTTCGGCGATTTCCTTCTGGGTGGGCCAGATGTCCTTCATGTAGACGGGCTTGCCGTCGCGATCCTCGCCGATGGGGTCGTTGGTGAGATCCACCGACATGTCGCCCGCGATGGCATAGACCACCACGAGCGGCGGCGAGGCGAGATAGTTGGCGCGCACGTCGGGCGATATGCGGCCCTCGAAGTTGCGGTTGCCCGAGAGCACCGAGCAGGCCACGAGGTCTTCCCTGGCGATGGCCTCGCTGATTTCCTTCTGTAGCGGCCCGGAATTGCCGATACAGGTGGTGCAGCCGTAGCCCACGAGGTTGAAGCCGAGCGCGTCGAGATCGTCCTGCAGGCCGGCCGCCTCGAGATAGGCCGACACGACCTGGCTGCCCGGCGCGAGCGAGGTCTTGACCCATGGGCGCCGCGTGAGGCCCAGTTCGCGCGCCTTGCGGGCCACGAGACCGGCCCCGATCATGACGTAGGGATTCGACGTGTTGGTGCACGAGGTGATCGAGGCGATCACCACCGAGCCGTCGCGCAGGGTATAGTCTTCGCCGTCGACGGCGGCGCTCTTGCGCGGGTCGGAGGCGAACTTGTCGGGCGTCGGCCCCTCGCCTTCCATGCGGTGGGCATCCGGCCCCTCGTCCTCGCCGCGATGCTCGGCGACGACGCGGATGAAGTCTTCGGCCGCGCGGTCGAGGGCGACGTGATCCTGCGGGCGCTTCGGCCCCGAGATGGCCGGCACGACCTCGCCCATGTCGAGCTCGAGCGTATCGGTGTAGACGGGGTCGTAATCGGGCCCCCGCCACATGCCGTTCTCCTTGGCGTAGGTCTCGACGAGGCTCAGCACCTCTTCGGGGCGGCCCGTCTGGCGCAGGTAGCGCAGCGTCTCGTCGTCGATGGGGAAGAAGCCGCAGGTCGCGCCGTATTCGGGGGCCATGTTGCCGATGGTCGCCCGGTCGGCCAGCGGCAGGTGGTCGAGCCCGTCGCCGTAGAACTCGACGAACTTGCCCACCACGCCCTTCTCGCGCAGCATCTGAACGACCTTGAGCACGAGGTCGGTCGCGGTGGTGCCTTCGGTCATCGCCCCGGTCAGCTTGAAGCCGACGACCTCGGGGATGAGCATCGAAATGGGCTGGCCGAGCATGGCCGCCTCGGCCTCGATGCCGCCCACGCCCCAGCCGAGCACGGCGGCACCGTTGACCATCGTTGTGTGGCTGTCGGTGCCCACGAGCGTGTCGGGGTAGGCCACCTCCTCGCCCGACTGGTCCTTGTCCGACCAGACGGTCTTGGCGAGATATTCGAGGTTGACCTGGTGGCAGATGCCGGTGCCCGGCGGCACGACGCGGAAATTGTCGAACGCCTTCTGCCCCCATTTGAGGAAGGTGTAGCGCTCGATGTTGCGCTCATACTCGCGGTCGACGTTCATCTGGAAGGCGCGCGGATTGCCGAACTCGTCGATCATGACCGAGTGGTCGATCACGAGGTCGACGGGATTGAGCGGGTTGATCTTCGTGGCATCCCCGCCGAGCGCCACGATCCCGTCGCGCATGGCGGCAAGGTCGACCACGGCCGGCACGCCGGTGAAGTCCTGCATCAGAACGCGGGCAGGGCGGTAGGCGATCTCGATGGGGTTCCGTCCGCCCTTGTCGGCCCAGTCGGAGAACGCCTTGATGTCGTCCACCGAGACGGTGCGGCCCCCGTCCTCGAAACGCAGCATGTTTTCGAGCACCACCTTCAGCGCCGCGGGCAGGCGCGAGAAGGTGCCGAGCCCGGCCTCCTCGGCGGCGGGGATGGAATAGTAGGCATAGCTCGCGCCGCCGGCCTGAAGGGTGCGGCGAGTCTTTGCAGTGTCCTGTCCGACGGTGATCGGCATGTCTGCCTCCTGGCGATGTGGCGACTGGCTTCGGGGCGAATGGTGTCGCGCCGCATCTGACCCTTCGGCGGCCTGCCGGCAAGGGAGAAACGGCGCCTGCGGCGATTTTGTATACCGTGGTGCACCGTAAGTTCAAGGCCCCTCGAAGCGTGGTCAGGCGGGCGCACCGCCGGGCCCCTGCAACAGCCTCTCGCAATTCGTTGATTGGTCGCGGCATCGGGCCGGGGCTAGAAGCGACGGATGGAACGGCAGCAGCATCGGGCAGTCATGCGGATCACGGGAAGGGGCAGTATCGTCGCGGGGGTCGTGGCTGCGGCGGCCACGGGGGTGGCCATGCTGGCCGGCGTCGCGCTCGCGCAAGGCCGCGAGGAGGCGCCGGTGGTGGTGGAACTCTTCACCTCGCAGGGCTGCTCGTCGTGTCCGCCGGCCGACCGGCTGCTGGCCGATCTCGCCGGCCGCGATAACGTGATCGCGCTCGGGCTGCATGTCGATTACTGGGATTACATCGGCTGGAAGGACAGTTTCGCCCGGCCCGAGCACACCGCCCGCCAGCGCGCCTACGCCGAGGCGGCGGGGGAGCGGATGGTGTACACCCCGCAGATCGTCGTGGGGGGCACCCACCGCGTGGTGGGCGCGCGCGCGATGAAGGTTGTCGACGCGATCGAGGCTTACGCGCAGACGCCCGCGCCGGTGCGCGTCGACGCGGAGCGGCGCGGCGAGACGCTGGCGGTCGAGGCGGTGGCGCCGGGAGGTGCGGTCGCGGGGCGGATGGTCGTGCAGCTTGTCCGCTACCGGCCCCGGGAGACGGTGACGATCAAGCGGGGCGAGAATGCGGGCCACACCTTCACCTATTCCAACATCGTGACCGCGTGGGACGTGGTGAGCGAATGGACCGGGGCCGAGCCCCTGTCGCTGCTGCTCGACGTGCCGGGCGCCGACCATGCTGCCGTTATCGTGCAGCAGGCGGGTCACGGCGCGATCCTGGGCGCCGCGGCCGCACGGTGAGGCGGCGACCGGGCCGGACAGGGTGAGACCGTTGCAATCGCCCGCCGCTTTGGGCAGGTCAGGGCAGAGCGATGGTGGAGGCGGCCCGATGCGACTGACACAGACCCTGACCGGCACGGCCCTTGCGCTCGCCCTGGGGCCTCTGGCCCTGGCCGATGCGGCATGGGCGCAGGAGGACCAGACCCTCGGCATCGCGATCACGGGCAGCAACGACGATTTTCTCGCTCCCGACATCCTCGACCGCTGGCGCTCGGGCGCGCTGTCGGTGCACGGCGTGCGGGGGCCGGGCTGGCCGCCCGCGGGCGACGTGCGCTTCGGCGAGGTGCTGGAGCTGCGGTTCCACGGACAGATCCTGAGCCCCGAGAGCGTCGACAACCCTGCACCGGGCGACCGGCCCTACGCGACCTCGCTCTCCTTCGGCGTGCATTCGCACTGGCGGCAGGGCGGGTTCGACCTCCGCGCGGGCGCCGATCTCGTGATAACCGGCCCGCAGACCGGCCTGTCCGATCTGCAGGAGGCGCTTCACGAGGCGCAGGACCTGCCCGACCCCTCGGCCGCCGCCGACGAACAGATCGGCGACGCGGCGTATCTCACCGTCTCGGCCGAGGCGGCGCGGCCCTGGGCGCTGGGCCGCGTGGTGACCGTGCGCCCCTTTGCCGAGGCGCGGGTGGGCGACGAGACCTATCTGCGCGTCGGCGCCGACCTGCTGGGCGGGTCGCTTGCCTCGGGCGGGCTGCTCGTGCGCGACTACGCGACCGGCCACCTCGTCGAGGCGGTGCGCGGGCCGGCGACCGGCTTCGGCTGGTCGGCGGGGCTCGACATTGCGGCGATGGGCGCGTCGGCCTACCTGCCGGGCGACGACGGCCGCCCCGGCCCCGAGGACACCCGCGCGCGGGCGCGCGTCGGCGCAATGTGGGCGGGCGAGCGCTGGTCGGTCTTCGCCGGCACATCCTACCTGACCGAGGAGTTCGAGGGACAGGACGAGGGTCAGATCGTCGGTGCCCTCGCCATCACCTTCGGTTTCTGAGACGCTGTCCCCCCGATCTTTCGTACGAAAGATCGCGGCTTATTCTCGTGCGATACTCCGGGGCGTTCCCCGGTACGGTCACGACTCGGGCTCGCCCTCGTCGGGGGCGTCGCCGGTCTGCTCGGCGATGTAGGCGACCGAAACCACCTCCTCACCCGGCGCGGTGTCGAACACCTTCACGCCGCCCGCGCCCCGCGAGCGGAAACTGATCCCGTCGACCGGCACGCGGATCGACTGACCGGTGGAGGTGGCGAGCATGATCTGGTCGTCAAGCTGCACCGGGAAGGCAGCCACCAGCGGGCCGCCGCGCATCCCCGGATCGGCCGCGCGGACGCCCTGGCCGCCGCGCCCGCGCACCGGGTAGTCGTGGGACGACGACACCTTGCCCATGCCCCGCGCGGTGATCGTCAGGATCAGGTCTTCGGCCGCCGACATCTCGACATAGCGGTCGTTCGAGAAATCGGAGGCGGCGATCGTCTCTTCCTCGTCGCTCTCGCCATCGGCCTCATCGGCAAGGCCGGCCATGGCGCGGCGCATCTTGAGGTAGGCGGCGCGCTCCTCCGCCGTCGCCTCGAAATGCCGGATGACGGCCATCGACACCACGCGGTCGGCCTTGCCGAGCCGCACGCCGCGCACCCCGGTCGACTTGCGGCCCTTGAAGACCCGCACGTCGGTGGTGCGGAAGCGGATCGCCCGGCCGCCGGCGGTGACGAGCAGCACGTCGTCGTCCTCCGAGCAGATGCGCGCGTTGACGAGGCTGACGCCCTCGGGCAGCTCCATCGCGATCTTGCCGTTGCGCATGACGTTGGTGAAGTCCGACAGCGCGTTGCGCCGCACGTCGCCGGCCGACGTGGCGAAGACGATCTGCAGGTCGTCCCAGTGGTCCTCGTCGCGGTCGACCGGCATGATCGCGGCGATGCCCGTTCCCGTCCGGATCGGCAGCAGGTTGACGAGCGCCTTGCCCCGCGTGGTGCGCCCGCCCTGCGGCAGCCGCCACGTCTTGAGCTTGTAGACCATCCCGTCGGTCGTGAAGATCAAAAGCGGCGTGTGGGTGTTGGCCACGAAGAGCGATGTCACCACGTCGTCTTCCTTGAGCCCGCCGCCCGACAGGCCCTTGCCGCCCCGTTTCTGTGCGCGATACTCCGACAGCGGCGTGCGCTTGATGTAGCCCGACTGGGTGACGGTGACGACCATGTCCTCACGCTCGATGAGGTCTTCGTCGTCCATGTCGCCCGACCAGTCCTCGATGACGGTCCGGCGCGGCACGGCGAAGTCGGCGCGCACCTGGCGCAGCTCGTCGGCGATGATCCCCATGATCCGGTCGCGCGAGCGCAGGATGTCGAGGTAGTCGCGGATCTTGCCGGCGAGCTCCTCGAGCTCGTCGGTCACTTCCTGCACGCCGAGCTGGGTGAGGCGCTGGAGGCGCAGATCGAGGATGGCGCGGGCCTGGATCTCGGACAGGTTGTAGGTGCCGTCCTCGTTGACCGTGTGGGTGGGGTCGTCGATCAGGCGGATGAACGGCGCGATCTCGGCAGCGGGCCAGCGCCGCGCCATCAGCCGCTCGCGCGCCTCGGCCGCGTCGCGCGACGAGCGGATGGTCTGCACCACCTCGTCGACGTTCGACACCGCCACGGCGAGGCCGCAGAGGATGTGCGCCCGCTCGCGCGCCTTGCGCAGGTCGTGGGCGGTGCGGCGGGCGACGACCTCTTCGCGGAAGGCGAGGAAATGCGTGAGGAAGTCACGCAGCGTCAGCTGCTCGGGCTTGCCGCCGTTCAGCGCCAGCATGTTGCAGCCGAAGGTCGTCTGCATGGGCGTGAAGCGCCAGAGCTGGTTCAGCACCACGTCGGGCGTCGCGTCGCGCTTGAGCTCGATCACCACGCGCACGCCCACCCGGTCTGATTCGTCCTGAACATGGGCGATGCCCTCGAGCTTCTTCTCGCGCACCAGATCGGCGATGCGCTCGATCATCGCCGCCTTGTTCACCTGGTAGGGAATCTCGTCGAGGATGATCGAGGCGCGGCCCGCCTTGGTCTCCTCGATGCGCGTCCTGGCGCGCACGATGACCGAGCCGCGCCCCTCGAGATACGCCTTGCGGATGCCGGAGCGGCCGAGGATCACGCCGCCGGTGGGAAAGTCGGGCCCCGGAACGATCTCCATCAGCCGCTCGGTCGACAGGTCGGGCTCGTCGATCAGCGCGAGCGTGGCGTCGACCACTTCGCCCAGGTTGTGGGGCGGGATGTTGGTGGCCATCCCCACCGCGATGCCGCCGGCGCCGTTGACCAGCATGTTGGGGAAGCGGGCGGGCAGGACGGTCGGCTCCTGCTGCTTGCCGTCGTAATTGTCCTGGAAGTCGACCGTGTCCTTCTCGATGTCGGCGAGAAGGGCCTGGGCGGCCTTGGCCATGCGCACTTCGGTGTAGCGCATGGCCGCCGGGTTGTCGCCGTCCATCGAGCCGAAATTGCCCTGCCCGTCGAGCAGCGGCAGCGACATCGAGAAATCCTGCGCCATCCGCACCAGCGCGTCGTAGATGGCTGAATCGCCGTGCGGGTGATACTGGCCCATCACGTCGCCCACGGGCCGGGCCGACTTGCGGTAGGGCTTGTCGTGGGTGTTGCCGGTCTCGTGCATGGCGAAGAGGATGCGCCGGTGCACCGGCTTCAGCCCGTCGCGCAGGTCGGGGATCGCCCGGCTGACGATCACCGACATGGCGTAGTCGAGATAGCTCGACTTCATCTCGTCGGCGATCGAGACGGTGGGGCCGGACGGGGCAGGCCGCTCCGGGCGCTCGTCGTCGGTCTCGGGGGGCTCCGGCGTGTCTGTCATGTCTCTGCCCGGTTTTTCCGCGTCACCCAATATATTGGGATTTGTTGTATCCGATCAACCAGATGCGCCGCAAGGCGTGGGGGCGGATATGCACTGGCAGCACTCTCGGCCGAGTGCCAACATACTGTTTTCGTTGATCTTTAATCCGCAGCTTGCATCATCATCGCACGCGGCAAGCAACAGGAGCGGGAATCAGCAGCGATGAGCGAGACCGAACTGCTTCTCAAGGGGTATGGGCTGACCACGGCGGAGTTCTTCTACCGCATGCCCGACTATCGAAACGTTCTCAATACCTTCGTCTGGCAAGACTACGATCTGGCGCCGGACCATCCGAAGCTTTTCGCCTTCATCGACTACTGGAAGGCCGAGATCGAGGGGCCGCTGCACTCGGTGCGGTTCACCCATCGCAAGCTGGTCGCGCCCGGCGAATGGCGCAACGTCACCGGCGAGTTCACCGTTCACTGAGGCCCCACTGAGGTCCGGGCCAGTGCCGGTCACCGATCGGCCGGCCGCATCGCGGCCCGGATCGAGACGATCCACACGGCGGCAAGGGCCAGCGAGAAGGCGGCGTTGTAGTTGGCCATGGACAGGCCGAGCAGCGTCCACGGGATCTCGTCGCACATCACCACGGGCGCGACGCCTGCCGGGTCGAGCAGCGCCTCGCCCGACAGCCCGCCGAGGCCGGCCGCGTCGCCGGTGCACGACGACGGCCCCGGCCACCAGCCGCGCTCGACGCCGGAATGGTAGACGCCGATCAGCCCCGTGGCCGACGCGGCAAGCGCCCCCGCCACGCCGACGGCGATCCCGGCGACGCGGGGCAGGGCTCCCGCGCCCAGCACGGCGACGGCGATCGCGGCGAGGTGCGGCCAGCGCTGCCAGTAGCACATCGCGCAAGGGGCGTAGCCGCCGATGAACTCGAAGGCATAGGCCCCCAGCAGCAGCGCCAGCGAGCCCGCGCCGGCGAGCGCGACGAGGCCGCGGCGCGTCAGATCGGTCGATGCGGGGCTGGGGGTCATGGCGTTCAGAGCACTCTCAGCACGAGGAAGCCGCCGATCAGCAGGGCGACGAACGCGGTGAACATAAGCCCGAGACGCCGCTCGATGAAGTCACGAATGGGCGCGCCGAACTTCCACAGCAGCCACGCCACGATGAAGAACCGCAGGCCGCGGGCAAGGATCGACGTGACGATGAAGGTGGCCATCGGCATCGCCGTCCAGCCCGACATGATCGTGATGACCTTGTAGGGAAAGGGGGTGAGGCCGGCGACCAGCACCGCCCAGAAGCCCACGTCGTTGAACCGCTGGTTGAATTCGGCCATCGAGTCGGCCTTGCCGAGCGACTCGAGCACCGGGGCGCCGATCTGTTCGTAGAAGAAATGGCCGATGCCGTATCCCGCGATGCCGCCCAGCACCGAGGCCAGCGTGCAGACCCCCGCGATCAGGAAGGCCCGGTGCGGCGCGGCGAGGATCATCGGGATCATCAGCACGTCGGGCGGAATCGGAAAGACCGAGCTTTCGACGAACGACACCGCCGCGAGCACCCACAGCGCGTGCCGGTGGCCGGCGAGCGACATCGTCCAGTCGTAGAGCCCTCGCAGCACACCTGCCCCTCCGTCTCCCGCGGCGGCATCGATCATGCGGGGTGGCGGCGGTCAAGCACCGCCGTGCCCGAAGCAAGGAGGATGCCGCAGGGCAGACACGCGGCACAGCCCGCGCGGCACCCTCACATCGGTGCGACGCACGCCCGCCATGGGCGGGCAACTCGCGGCAGGCATGCGACCGGGAACGCCCTTGGGCGCGCGATCGGCCGGGTGACCGCGCGCGCCATTGGCGTGGCGATTTGGCCGGACGACCGGGCGCCCCCGTCATGGCCTCGCCGGACTTGAGGGCGTGACCTACCTGTGAGAGGCGACAGACGACACTCGCGCGGCGTCGGGGCAGGGGGCACAATGCAGCAGGAGGAGGCTCGCAAGGGGGCACTCGAGGCGCCGGGGCCGGCGGGCCGGGCCATCGCCGCGCTGGCGCGGGGCCTCGCCCTTGCAGGGGGGGCGGCGCTGCTGGCGCTTGCGCTGATGACGGTGGTCTCCATCGTCGGACGCGCGCTGTCGGGCGTCGGCCTCGGGCCGGTGCCGGGCGATTACGAACTCGTGGCCAACGGCGTGGCACTGGCCATCTTCTGGTCGCTGCCGTGGTGCCAGCTCAGCCGCGGCCACGTCACCGTCGATCTCGTGTCGCAGCGCCTGCCGCCCCGTGTCCACGCCGCGCTGGGCCTGGCGGGCGACGTGCTGGTGACGCTCGCCTCGGCGGTCATCCTGCGCCAGCTCTGGCTTGCCTTCGCCGAGCGGTTTCCGCATGGCTCGGAGCCCCTTCGCGGCGGGCTCGGCATGGGGCCGCCGCCCTTCTTCCCCGAGACGACCTTCGAGCTGCAGATCCCGGTCTGGTCGCTCCACGGCGCCGCCCTCGTCGGCGCGGCGGCGATGCTGGTCACGGGCCTCTACTGCTGCGCTCGCGCCGCCCGCTGGGTCGCCCTGGGCCGCGAGCCGGCCCTGTGAGCGGCATCGCCCTCGCCCTGGCGACGCTGGCCGCGATGCTGGTGGCGGTCGCCCTTCGCGTGCCCATCGCCGTGGCGATGGGGCTGGCGGGCGTCGGCGGCACATGGGTCGTGCTCGGCTCGCCCGCCGCGCCCATGGCGCAGATGAAGACGCTGGCCTACGACACCTTCGCCAATCCCGGCCTCGCGCTGGTGCCGCTGTTCCTGCTGATGGGCCAGATCGCCACCCGCACCGGCATGTCGGCCGCCCTCTTCGCGGCCGCGGCCGACTTCGTGGGGCACAGGCGGGGCGGCATGGCGATGGCGAGTGTCGGCGCCTGCGCGGGCTTCGGCGCGATCTGCGGCTCCTCGCTCGCCACGGCCTCGACGATGGGGCAGGTGGCCCTGCCCGAGATGCGCAAGCGCGGATACGCCGACGACCTCGCCACCGGCGTGCTGGCCGCGGGCGGCACGCTCGGCATCCTGATCCCGCCCTCGGTCATTCTTGTCATCTACGCCATCCTCGCCGAGCAGAACGTGGTCAAGATGTTCGCGGCCGCGCTGATCCCGGGTCTGATCGCGGTGGCGGGCTACCTCGTCACCGTGGCCTTCTATGTCCGCCTCCGGCCGGGCGCCGGGCCGGCGGCCGAGCGGGTGCCCTGGTCGGCGCGATGGCGCAGGCTCGCCGCCACCTGGCCCGTCATCGCCATCTTCGGTCTCACGATCGGCGGCCTGGTGGGCGACTGGAACTGGGCGCGCGCGGGCACGCAGGCGCTTTTCACCCCCAACGAGGCGGCGGCCTTCGGCGTGACGGCGACCACCCTCTACGGCTGGGCGGCGGGGCGGCTGACACGGGAGAGCCTGCGCGCGAGCTTCCTCGAGACGGCGCAGGTCTCGGCGATGATCTTCGCTATCCTGCTCGGGGCGGAACTCTTCAAGGGCTTCCTCGCGCTCACCCGCGCGCCCGACCTGCTGGCGGAGTGGGTTCTGGCGCAGGGCTACCTGCCCGTCGTCGTGCTGGTGGCGATCCTGCTCGTCTATCTCGTGATGGGCTGCGTGATGGACTCGCTGTCGATGATCCTGCTGACCATCCCGATCTTCCTGCCCGTCGTCGAGGCGCTCGATTTCGGCCTCACCCCGGAAGAGGCGGCGATCTGGTTCGGCGTGCTGGTGCTGATCGTGGTCGAGGTGGGGCTGATCACGCCGCCCGTCGGCATGAACCTGTTCATCATCGCGGGCGTGGCGCGCGACGTCTCGCTGGCGCGCACCTGGGCGGGCGTGCTGCCCTTCATCGGCTCCGACATCCTGCGCGTGGGCCTGCTCGTCGCCTTTCCGGGGCTGACGCTATGGCTCGCCGCCGCGATCTGAGCCGCTTTCGCCTTGTCGCGGGCGGGCGCGGGCGGATAGAACGCGACGCGGTGGCCCGAGTGGCGAAATGGTAGACGCAGGGGATTCAAAATCCCCCGCCGCAAGGCGTGCCGGTTCGAGTCCGGCCTCGGGCACCATCCTCCTTCCCATTCGGTCCAAGGCCTCCAAGGCCTTGAACGGATAAGGAGTTGGTCCTGCACGACGCCCAAGCCTCTGATTTTCCTGGCTGAGAAGGCGTCCACGCTATTCTGGAACCGCAGGGTTTGCTACGATTCCGCCCGAAACCCGGCAATTCCGGATACCCCATGAAGCCGAAGTCCCGCGCCCCCGAACAGGGCGACCTGGCTCGCGCCCGCGTCTGACCGACATGCGTCACGAGCTTTTCCGGCTCGAGGCGCTCATCGACTGGGCGTTCTTCGATCGAGGCGGGGCGCGAGGCCGGCGTGATCCGCGAGCGCTCCGCCGAGGCGGTGATCGTCGACACGACCGTGATGGAGTTCGCAGGGGACCGTGGCCGCAGTGCGGCCGCGTAAGCCCCGAAGTACATCGGCTGCGGCGCCTCGATCATGTCGCGCGCCAGAGCCACCACGAGGTCGGGGCAATGCACCCGGGCGAGCGGCGTGCCGCTCCGACCAGACCACGTCGCCCCGCATCCCGAGCAGGACCACCGTTGCGCGCCCGTCCGGGTCCGGCCCCACCGGATACGCTCGCCACCACCGCAGCGCGGGCAAGCGGCCGCCGCTCCCCCCACGTCGGCGCGGGCGTTGATCTCGAGCACCGCTTCGGCCCGCTCCCGCGCCTCTGCCACCATCCCCTCGACCTGCCGCAGCTCCTGCGGTGACAGACGGGCGAGCAGGCGGCCGAACTCGGTCGGATCGAAGCGGGGCATGGCAGGTCTCCGGCAGGCTCAGAAGCCGCCGATCCTACTCTACTGACGGACAAGAACAAAGGGCGAACCAACACGGTTTGCTGACACCGCCTTCGGCCCAACCCGCCCGATTACGGGCGCATTCGCGACCTCTTGCGACGCAGAGGACGGAAAACACTTGATCGACCGGCCACGTCCAGCGATTTTGCCTTCAACGGCATGCCACTTGGAGAATGTCGGGTAACGATTGAAAATTCGAGAGGCTCGCGCGCGCGATGCATCCGGACTTCGAGCAGCGTCGGGCTTTCTCGCGAGAGACGTGGTCACGCGTCGTCGTTCTGTTGCTGATCCTGGCGGCCTATGTCGGTTGGCCCAACGCCACGTATACCGAGGCGGAAGACTCGATCCTCATGTCGAGCCGGATCGTTTCCGGAACGCCGGCGTTCCACCCGAACCACCTTTTGTTCGAGCCACTGTACCATGCCCTGCTGCAACTCTTCGCGGGCGTCTGGCCACAGGTGCGTCCGGAGCTGATGCTGCAGGGCTTCACGACGGTCTTTGCCCTAGTCGGCCTCGCCGCCGCCTATCTTCTCATCCTGCCGCGCGCGGGGACGACGGCGGGATTGCTGGGTGTCGGGCTGATCGCGGCATCATACGGCTACTGGCACTACGGCAAGGTCGTGGACGCCTATGTGCCCGCCCTATCGATGGCTCTGGTGTCGCTCGTGTTTCTCGACCGCTACCTGGCCACGCGCCGACCTCTGTTTGCCGTACTGCTTGCGCTCGCTGCCGCATCGGCGGTGCTGATCCACCAGCTCTACGTCTTTCACGCCGCGTTGCTGTTCGTTTTCCTTCTCCGCGCCGGCGACCGGCGCATGCAGGGGCTTCGCGACGCGATGCTCTACGCCTTCGTGGCCGGTGCCGCCATCCTCGGCGCATACTGGTTGAGCTATCTCACCGTCGTAGGGGACGACACGCAGGGTCTTGCAGGCCTGTTCGACTGGGCAAAGGGCCATGCCCGCGATGGACTATGGCTCGAGCCCTCCTTGCGCACGCCGTTTTTTGCCGCTGTCGGCATCGCGACCGGCATTGTCTTCATTGCGCCTGTCTTCGTCATTCCGGGCCTTGCAGGCTTAGCCGAGGGCCCAATGGTGAACAGGGTCGTGGTGGAAGAGGTTTTCGTCGCGCACGAGGTTCTTGGCCCGCTCGCGTCCGTTGCCCTCGTCGTTCTCGCGATTATCGCCTCCGTGCTCTGCCTCGCCCTGCTGATCGCGAGCTTGAGGGGGCACCGGAAAGCGCCTGTCGATCCGATCGAGCTTTACCTTCTCGTTTTCGTCTTGCTCTACGCGGTGCTGGCAACGGTGTGGGAGGCCCTCAACCGGGAGTTCTGGATCCATGTCCTGGCCGCACTCGCGTTGTTCGTGGCCATGCGTCTGCGCGGGCCCGAAGGCGCAAGCCGCAAACGCGTGGCGCTTGCCGCCGTCCTGATGCTTGGCGTTCACAACTTCTTCGCCGCGATCGTCCCGTTCAGCGACCCGGCCAACGATTACTGGTCTGTGCGCACGAGTTCCGTTGCCGGCAGAATTGCGCCCCATGACACCATCGTCGTCAATTGCACCTGGCTTTGCGCGCGTTATCTGGAGCGGAAAACCGGCTCGCGGGTGTATCTCTATTCCCAGTTGGATGGCATACAGCCGCCTGCCGGAATTCCGCACTGGCGCGACGAGATCTCGTTCGAGTTGATCCACCCCGAAACATTTGCGCGGCGTGGCGAGTAATCGCGGTTTTATTCGCAGCGTGCCTTACCTCCCATTTTCATGACCAATAGAGGCTTCTTCGCGGGTTGTGTGGGCGTCTCTGGATGGCGTCAGGCGAGGACCATCCGAGATGGTGTTGTGCAGGGTGACTCCGGCAGGTGCCTGAGCTTGCCTGCCACGAACAGCGCCCGTCCGCGAGGGCCTATGTGATCATCCGGGACGGGACACGTAGGACGACGAAGGGCAGGATGACCCGGGCGTATTCCGACGGGTTCACGTCACCTCGCGGGAGCTCCGCGATAGGCCAGATGAACGAGCTGAGGGTGTTCTTGTCTTGGGGCGCCATGCGGACACTCTGCCTGTCAGGTTCGGGTTTCGGTCAAGGATTTCCTTCTCGTAAGGGAGATTGGCACGAGCTGTCGCGTTCAGAACCGTGATTCGAACGCGACAGTCGCTCGCAAGGCCCTCGATGCTCGCCAAACCTACTCGAAGTTGAGGCGTGATGGACGAGGGCACGCCTGACCTCCCGCAGGGCATCGAGAATACGTGACTTGACAGGCGTTATCGAATAACAGCCCTGAGAGGTTTTCTGGCCCATCGAGACACACGAACCAGAACGGCCCGGGGGCAGGGCCCCCTCCGTCCGTACCGCCCTCTCGCGCGGCTCAGTCCAGCTCGGTCCACGGCCAGGGCTTGACCTCCGACGCTCCGGTCTGGAAGCGGGCGGCCTTGGCGATCCACACGCCGAGATCGGTGCCGAACTCGGCGAGCCGCTCGTTGGGCTGCTTGTTGTTCAGCAGCATGATCACGAACTGGATCACCGTCGCCACGGTCAGTACGGTGTTGGCGAGCGACAGCATGACCCAGATGATCACCATGTAGACCAGCCGCAGGAAGATGTTCTCGGCCGGTCCCGGGTCGGGTTGCGGGCCGTGCAGCCGGCCCGCCAGCCTGTCGGGCTGCGCGCCGTGGCCCGCGTCCGTCGTCTGCCGTCTGTCCTCGTCCATCGCGGGCCTCCCTCGGCTGGCCGCAAGCCTGACGCGAAGCGCGAAGGGCCGCAAGGTCGCGCTGGCAGCAGGCAAGGCGGGCCGACTAGACTTGACCCGTGACCGGACAGGAGGGGGAGCGATGGCACGACTCCTGCGGGGCGTTCTCGCCGTCGGCCTCGGGCTGGTGGCTCTTGCGGCCATGGCGGCGACGGTGCTCGTCACGATCGGCCCCGGCATGGTCGAGCGGGGCCGCAACGCCATCGCGCCGGGCGGGCCCTGGCCGGTGAGCGACGAGGCCGCGGCGCTCCACGACAGTCTCGTGATCGGCGACTGGCACGCCGACACGCTGCTGTGGAACCGCGACATCCTCGAGCGCGGCGGGCGCGGCCATGTCGACCTGCCCCGGCTGATCGAGGGCAACGTGGCGGTGCAGGTCTTCACCGCCGTCACCAGGTCGCCCGCCGGCCAGAACTACGAGGCGAACGAGGCCGACGCCTTCGACAACATCACGCCGCTGGCCATGGGCCAGCTCTGGCCGCCGCGCACCTGGGGCAGCCTGCTCGAGCGCGCGCTCTACCAGGCCGAGCGGCTGGAGCGGGCGGCGGGCGCCGCGGAGGGGCGGCTCGCGATGATCCGCGACGAGGCCGATCTCGACACGGTGCTCGCCGCCCGCGCGCGCGGCGAGACGGTGGTGGGGGGGCTGCTCGGCCTCGAAGGGGCGCACGCGCTCGAGGGCGACCTGGCCAGTCTCGACCGGCTGACGGAGGCCGGATACCGCCTCGTCGGGCTCACCCATTTCTTCGACAACGAGGTGGGCGGTTCGCTGCACGGGCAGGGCAACCGCGGCCTGACCGACATGGGCCGCGCACTGGTGGGCGAGATCGACCGGCGCGGGCTGATCCTCGATCTCGCGCACGCCTCGCCCGCGGTGGCGGACGAAGTGATCGCGCTGACCGACATGCCGCTCGTCGTCTCGCATACCGGCATCCGTTCGCATTGCGACACGCCGCGCAACCTTCCCGACGATCTGATGCGGCGCATCGTCGAGAACGGGGCGGCGGCGGGGGGCGGCGTGGTCGGCATCGGGTTCTGGGCCGACGTGACCTGCGACGCGAGCCCCGCAGGTATCGCGTCGGCCATCCGCGCCGCGGTCGACCTGCTGGGCGAGGATCACGTGTCGCTCGGCTCCGACTGGGACGGGTCGGTGACGGTCGGCTTCGACGCCGCCGGCCTTGCGGCGCTGACCCACGCCATGCGCGAGGCCGGCCTGACCGAGGCGCAGATCCGCAAGATCGCGGGAGAAAACATGCTGCGGGTGCTGCGCGCACGTCTGCCCTGACGCCTGTCCCTGCGGCCTTTCCGTCCGTTAACCCTTTGTTCAGGCTCTCGTTGAACGAGGGTTACCGCTCCCTTAACGCATCAAGACGGGGGTAAACGATGCGTTAAGGGAGCCCGTCGTCCATGTGCCTGATCTGTGCCGCCCGTCCCGCCTGCGGGCCGGACTGCGACTACCCCGCCCAGCCGGTTATCGGGGCGCCGCCGCCCGGTGGCGGCGCGGTCGTGCCCGACGGCACGATCACGCCCGGCGGCACCGGGGCGTCGGCCGAGGGGGCCACCGTCGACGCCGCGGTGGCGATCGCCGACTACCTCGCCGGCGGCTACCTCTCCTGGCTCGACGAGACGGGCTATCTCGCGCAGCCGGTGCACGTCTCCGGCCCCGAGGGCGAGATCACCGTCAGCTTCGAGGGGATCGCGGCCACGGTGCGGCCGCTGGCGGAGGCCGCGCTCGCCGCGTGGGCCGACATCGCCAACCTGTCGTTCCGCGAGGCGCCGGCCGACGGGGCACAGATCGTTTTCCAGGACGACGAGCCGGGCGCGTTCAACCGCTGGCGCTACGATTTCGGCGAGACGCGGGCGACCTATCTCGGCGCAACGGTGAACATCGAGGCCGGCCTTGCCACCCTGCACGGCACCGAATGGGGAAGCTGGACCTACGCGACCTTCCTGCACGAGGTGGGCCATGCACTGGGTCTCGGGCATCCCGGTGCCTATGGCAGCTTCGTAGAGGCGCGCTCGGGCGGGCGGCTGTTCGACGAGGATACCGAGCTGATGTCGGTCATGTCCTACTTCCGGCATGACGGGCACACCCACATGTTCGGCTCGCGCGCCTGGCCCGTCACGCCGCAGCCGGCCGATATTCTGGCGATCCGCGCGCTCTACGGCACGGCCGAGGCGGTGCGGCCGGGCGACACCGTCTATGGCCGCGGCACCCACCTCGACGGCCCCCTCTCGGCGCTCGCGGGCGGATCGAAACCGGTCATCGCCACGCTGGTCGATACCGGCGGGCAGGACACGATCGACTGGTCGCATGACGGGCGCGACGCCCGGATCGATCTGCGCCCCGGCGCGGCCTCGGACGTCGGGGGGCTCGAGGGGGGCCTCGCGATCGGCCCCGAGACGTGGATCGAGAATGCCAGAGCCGGTCGGGGCGACGACGTTCTGCTCGGCAACGCGCTCGACAACGTGCTCGAGGGGGGCGCGGGAGACGACACGCTCGAGGGGGGCGCGGGCGACGACACGCTCGGCGGCGGCGCCGGCAACGGCGATACCGCGGTGTTCGCGGGCGGCTTCGGCAGTTACGTGCTGCGCCTGTCGGCGGCGGGGATCGAGGCGACCGACAAGCGCGCCGACGGCACGGGCCGCGACCTGCTGACCGGGATCGAGTACCTCCGCTTCGGCGACGGAATCTCGTTCGGCGCCGAGGGCGCGGTGCGGGTCAACACCCTGTCGGGCGCGCTCGGGGTGGACGTCGACGATCTGGCGACGCTCGCGCGGCTCTACATCGCCTATTTCGATCGGGCTCCCGATGCGCTCGGCCTTGTCTTCTGGGCGACGCAGATGTCGGAGGGGATGAGCCTGCGCGACATCGCGCGCGACTTCTTCAACCAGCCGGAGACGCGCGCGCTGTTTCCCGATCCGGGTGATGCCGGCGCCCTGATCGACGCGGCCTATTCCAACCTGCTCGAGCGGGCGCCGGATGCGGCAGGCCGTGCGTGGTGGCTGGACGAGCTGGAATCGGGGCGAGTCGATCGGGCCGATTTCATGTTGGCGCTGATCCGCGGCTCCGAGACCAACGCGGCTGCCGAGGGCGATCGCCGCACGTTGACCGACAAGACGGATATCGGCCTGTCCTACGCGGTGGCGCACGGTCTGACGAATGGCGCGAACGCCCGCGCGGCAATGGAGGTCTACTCGGTGGCCGACCGTGCGGGCAGCCTTGGCGCGGCCGGAGACCTGATCGCCGGTTTCCGCGATGCGGCGGGCGAGGCGGCGAGCGACGAGGTGGTGGTCGAGATCGCCGGCGTCCTCGACGACCCGCTCGCCTGGGCCTGACCGCGCGGTGCCGCCCTAGCCCGGGGGCGGCCCGGCCCGCGCGAGGATGGCGTCGATCGCCGCCTGGGTGCCGCTGCTCCATTCGAGGGGCACGGGGTAGGGGGGGCCGCCGCGCAGGCAGGCGCAGAATGTCTCCACTTGCGCAACATACTGGTGCGCGTCCGGAAACTGCTCTGTTGCCCGCTCGCGGCCGGAGCGGATCATCTCGACTTCGGCGAGGCCGTAACTGCCGGGTGTGAAGGGCGCCGAGAGCCGGATCAGCCCGTCGGTGCCGTGAAATGTCATCTCCTGCCACGGCGCCAGCCGCATCGAGGTGCGGATCGACAGCCGCGCGCCACCGATTCGGCCCGACGCCGTCAGGTGGGCGTCGACGCCCGCCTCCCATGTCGCGGCGGCGGAGGCGATCTCGGGCTCGGCGGCGAGCGCGAATCGGGCGGCGCCAAGCGGGTAGACCCCGAGGTCGCGCAGGCCGCCGCCCCCGAGGTCGGCCCTGTTGCGGATATTGGCCCGGTCGCGCAGGTCGATGGCGAAGGCGCCCTCGACATGCAGCACCTCGCCGATGGCACCGTCGGCGATCAGCGCACGCACCCGTTGCCATTGCGGATGATGCACGATCATGAAGCCCTCGGCCGCGAGCCGCCCCGCCCGGTCGCGCGCCGCGATCACCCGGTCGATCTCGGCCACCGACATCGCCGCCGGCTTTTCGCAGAGCACCGCCTTGCCGGCGTCGAGCGCCCGCTCGGTCCATTCGGCGTGCAGAGTGTTCGGCAGGGGGATGTAGACTGCGTCGATGTCGGGGTCGGCGAGCAGCGCCTCGTAGCCCTCATGCACCCGCAGGCCCGGCGCCCAGGCAAGAAAGGCATCGGCGCGCGCCGCGTCGCGCGTGGCGAGCGCCGCGAGGTCGGCCCCCCGCGCTGCGTGGATCGCCCGCCCCATGATGCGCTCGGCAAAGGCCGACGCGCCGAGGATTCCCCATTGCACCCTGCCGTTCATCACACCTCCCGCTTCGGCCCCATCATCGTCGGGCCGCCCCTAGCACGCCGAGCGCCGGCCGCGCCATCTTGCGTGCGCGCTCCGAACGAGCGCGCGCCCCGCGCCGGCGTCCTGTCCGGGCGGGGCGCGCGTGGGTCGGCGCCTTCGATCAGTTGGTGCAGGGGATTTCCTGCTCGATGACCTCGGCGCCGCGACGGATCTTGGTCGTGCAGACCTGTTCCTGCTCGACGATCTCCGGCGCAGCCCTGACGATGCCGAGAAGGTCGTTCTGGTTCACCTCCACGACCTCGGCCTCGAGGGTGTCTTCCGCGCCCACGAGGCTGAGCGACAGGCGGCCGGTCGATTGCGCCTGTGCGAGCGACGCGACCTCCTGCGGCGTGGCCTCGACGGTCACGGTGCGCGCCACGACCGGACCGGTGCGGTCGGTATCCGCCATCTGGTCGATGGCGATGATGCGCACGTTCGTCTCGATCAGCTTGGTGATCTCGCGGCTGAGATCCGACTCACTGTCGCCATTGCCTGTCCAGTAGACGTCGACCCGGTCGCCCGGCCGCAGGAAGCCGGAAACGCCCGACGCAACGTCGACCCGGATGGCGAAGGCGCGCATGCCCCGCCCGAGGCGCGAGGTCAGGCCGGCATCCTCCCCCGGTTCGGTGACCTTGGAGGCGAGGACGGGCTCGAACGTCTCGACGCTGCGCAGGATGAAGCGCGGATCCTCGCCGCTGGGGAACAGGGCGTCGAGATCGGTGAAGGCGCCCTCGGGCACGCTGTCGGCCTGCCACGCGATCAGCTTGACCGACTCGCGGTCGAGGACCTCGCCATAGGCGCGCGGCTGGGTGACGACGGCGATGCGCGTCATCGCGGGCATCTTCGCCTTCTCCGCTTCCAGGCGTTGCACCTCGGCTCGCATGCCGTCGATGAATCCTTGTGCCATGTAGACGGCGAATCCCGCGAGGCCGACCCCCGCGACAAGAACCAGAGCGAAGACGAGACGCATGTTCTTCCCCTACTTTCGAGGCCGCCGCAGCGACACTGCACAGAACGTCCTCCACGAGCGCGGAGACGGGTCGGCCGGCAGACCCCATCCGGGATGATGAAGGCCCGAGCGACCGATCGTTTCCAATCTCGCTCCCGATTGCGGCCAAAGCAGGGCGCCAAGCGGGTGCTTCGATGGCGCCAAGGCTGAGCGCACCGCCAGGCCGGTCGACGGTCAGTCGAGTATCGTATGGACGGTCTGTTCGCCCAGTGCCGTGCCGATGTTCTCCGCACCGGGCCGGAACGAGTCGCCGAGGATGCTGATGACCAGCAGCGCAAGGCCTATGGTGCCGGCCGACAGCAGCACCCAATCCACCGTCACCGCGCCCGAGGTCTCCCTGCGGAACGCTCGGATGCGGTTGGCGAGGTCAGACATGCAAGCGAACATAACGAACTCCTGTTTTGGCGCTATGCGCCGATATCGATCTCATGTTCGAGGGTGGGGGCCGAATGTGGCCAAAGCGGGGTGGTTCGTGGCTACCCCGGTGACGTGGGCGGCGTGGTGCTCAACGCAACGTGCACGAACTGGCGACGGTGCATTGAGGCCGAGGCGGTGCAGTGCAAGCAAAGCCGGTGAGGACCGAGTTTCGCCCCGGGCCGAACGAGAAAGGGCCGCGCCTCGGCACGAGACGCGACCCTGTTCCCGTCGTCGAGACGGCGAATTAGCTGCCGCCGACGGCCGTGCCCGGTTCGATGTTCGACAGCTCGGTCGCGATGTCGGACGACAGGTCCTCGAGGCCGCCGCGGACGACGGTGAGCACCAGGATGCCGAGGCCGACGAGCGCGGCGGTCAGCACGACCCAGTCCACGGTCACGGCGCCGTCTTCGTCCTTGCCGAAGTTCTTGATGAAGTCGAAGAGTTTCATGTTACGTCCCTCCAGAGGATCACTTTCGATGGTGCGCCGCGTCGGCCTCATCCGGGTCAGCCTCTCTCTTTGACCCGTCCGCCGCCTTGGCTGATTGCGAATAAGCCCTCGGATTGGGGCAAGACTTTGTTGCGGATCGTACGTTTTTAGACCCGGCTGAAAACACCCTGAACGACGCATCAACATATTGAATTGAAGAGAAATTTTTTTCGCCGTGCGTGATCGGGCAGGCGCGATGGAACGGTTGGCGTTGCCCGCAAGGCCCATCGGACGGAGGAAAATCGTCGCGCCGCGCGGCTGCGCTGGCCACGGGCGCAGCCTTGCGGGACACTCGCCTGGAGACTGGCGCGTCAGATCGCCGGCGACGAGGCAGAGAGCATGAGACTTACATTCCGCACCGCGCCCGACCGGGCGGGCCGTGGGACATTTGGCGCTGCCGCGGCCGTCGCGCTGGTGTCCGGCCTGCTGCCCGCCCTCGCACCCGGCGGCGCAAGCCCGGCCCGTGCCGAGCCGGGGGCGCAGCCCGCCGCCGCGGAGGCATCGAGCGACGCCGCCGCGCCGTCCTCCTCGGTCGCGTCCGCGGTTTCGGAGCCGGCCCCCGGTCCGAGCTTTCGCCGCATCAAGGTCGGCTCCCACGCGCCCGGCACGCGGCGGATCACGGTTCAGATCGACGGGGAAGAGCAGGCCCGGATTCTCGCCGCAAACCCTGCCGTGCCGCGACCGCCCGACGTGCCCTTCGACATCGGTCGCGGCGCGGCAGGACTGGACAAGCGAGCGGGCGAGGGCCCGGGCGCGGCGCCCGCGACGGCGCTCGGCTGGTACTGGGACCTCGTGTCGCCCGCGCGCGCCGACGCGAGCTCCGGCCGGCTGTCCCTCGCCGAGGCCGCGCTTGGCCGCGGCCCGTCGGCGGTGCCTGCGCCGCGACTCTCGACACTGCAGCGGATCGCCGACGCGCACGGCCGCGACATTCTCGCCGCGACGGCGGGACGTGGCGTGTCGCCCGCTCTCGTGCTCGCAGTGATCGCGGTGGAGAGCGCCGGCCGGCCGCAGGCTGTCAGCCATGCCGGCGCGGCGGGACTCATGCAGCTGATGCCGGCCACCGCGGAGCGCTTCGGCGTGACCGACCGGATGGATCCGCGGCAGAACATCCGCGGCGGCGTGGCCTACCTGGAGTGGCTGCTCGACCATTTCGGGCGCGACGCGGTGCTGGCGCTCGCGGGCTACAACGCGGGCGAGGGGGCGGTGGCTCGGCACGACGGCGTGCCACCTTTCGCCGAGACGCGCGACTACGTGCCCAAGGTGCTCGCGGCGTGGCGGCTGGCACGCGGTCTTTGCCTCAGCCCGCCGCAACTGATCTCGGACGGCTGCGTCTTTCGCACCGGCGATCGCCTCGCGCGAGGCAACTGACGGAGAGGCCCCGCGCCCGCCCCCGAGCGGCGGTCGCCCCGCCCGCCCACCCGCGCCCGCCGCTCGGGGGCGGGCGCGGGGCCGGCGTGCCGGCGCGAGCGCAGGAGTGTATCGCCGCCTTCGGCGGCGACCCGCCCGGTCAGGAGGGTCAGTTGCGCAGGGCGGCGAGCGCTTCGGTCAGGTCGAGCGCGCCGTCGTAGAGGGCACGGCCCGAGATGGCGCCGGCGATCGGGCCGGCGTCGCGCAGGGCGACGAGGTCGGCAAGCGAAGAGACACCGCCCGAGGCGATCACCGGGATCGAGACGGCACTGGCGAGCGCGGCGGTGGCGGCGACGTTGGGGCCGGCCATGGCGCCGTCGCGGTCGATATCCGTGTAGATGAGCGCGGCGATGCCGGCATCCTCGAAGCGGCGGGCCATGTCGGTCGCCTCGTGCTCCGTCGCCTCGGCCCAGCCGCGCGTCGCCACCCTGCCGCCCCGCGCGTCGAGGCCGACGGCGATGCGGCCGGGATGGGCTGCTGCCGCCTCGTGCACGAGGTCGGGCGCCTCCACGGCCACCGTGCCGAGGATCACCCGCGCCACGCCGGTCTCGAGCCAGGCCTCGATCGTTGCCCGGTCGCGGATGCCGCCGCCCAGTTGAACCGGCACGTCCACGGCGGCGAGAATCGCGCGCACCGCCTCGGCGTTGACAGGCCGGCCCGCGAAGGCCCCGTCGAGATCGACGAGGTGGAGCCAGTCGCAGCCCGCCTCCGCGAAGCTGCGGGCCTGTGCGGCGGGGTCGTCGCCGAAGACGGTGGCCGACCCCATGTCGCCGCGCAGCAGGCGGACGCATTGGCCGTCTTTCAGGTCGATGGCGGGGTAGAGGATCATCGGTTGCGCTCCGTCGCGGACGCGGCCTCCTGCCATGGCGCGGCGCGGGATGCAAAGGGCCG
Organism: Rhodovulum sp. 12E13; assembly: GCF_003340565.1. Classification (GTDB taxonomy): domain Bacteria; phylum Pseudomonadota; class Alphaproteobacteria; order Rhodobacterales; family Rhodobacteraceae; genus HLUCCA09. Next base: position 96,484 of record NZ_QPLK01000007.1, read on the forward strand.
ACATTCGACGCGCGATCGCGGCATGACGCGTGCGCCGGATTCGGGCAGGCGATCAGGGAGCCGGGACATGCGAAGGGCATTCGTGGCGGCGCTCGGCACGCCCGCCTGGCCGGTCGCGGGGCGCGGCGCCCGACCCCCTGGTCGGGATGCGGCCGGCAGCGGCCGGGCGATCACGGCGCCTTCGCAAGCGTCCGAATCCCCGACAGCGGCGCCCGGATCTGCGCCGCGTTCCGATGCGCCTGCCTGCCTGCCTGCCAGGCAGGCGGAGGAGTCGAGGGCCGCAGGCAATCGGATGATGGGGACACGGCAGCGGTGGGGGCGATCGACAGGCGGGGCGGGCGCATACGGGCGGCGGGACGGTGACAGACCCCCGCCGCTTGGCGGTGGAGCTGTCGGACGCGGGGCGGCTCATCGCGTCTTTCCGAGCCGTTCCGGTCCGCGGGGAAAAGACCTCGACGCGCATCGACGGGGCGCGACGGCCGCCGCCGGGCGACCGCGCCGAACCGGGCGCAAATCTCTTGTCGGAAGAGATTTGCCAAGAGCCTTGCTCAAGGCTCTTGCGCCCCTCCGGCCGGTCGGGCGCTCAGGGGGCCCACGTCAGGAAGTTGGCAATGAGCTGCAGGCCCGGCCCCTGGCTCTTCTCGGGGTGGAACTGGGTGCCGATCGTCGTGCCGTTGGCAACGATCGCCGTTACGGGCATCCCGTAGTCGGCCGTCGCGAGCAGCTGGCGGGGCGCGTCCATCGCCATGTGGTAGGAATGGACGAAGTAGGCGTGGTCGCCCGTCGCCAGCCCCTCCAGCACCGGGTGGTCGCGTAGCAGCGTCAGGTCGTTCCACCCCATGTGCGGGACTTTCAGCGCCGGGTCCGGGGGAGCGATGCGCACCACCTCTCCGTCGATCCAGCCGAAGCCCGGCACGGTTTCGTATTCGTGGCCCGCCCGCGCCATCATCTGCATGCCGACGCAGATGCCGAGGAACGGGCGCCCCTTGCGCTCCACCGCCTCGACGATGGCCTCGTGCAGGCCCTCGCGCGCCTCGAGCGCACGCTTGCAGGCGGGGAAGGCGCCGTCGCCCGGCAGCACGATCCGGTCGGCGGCGGCGACGTCCTCGGCCCGGTCCGAGACGATGACGCCGCCTGCCCCGGTCTCGCCTGCCATCCGCCGGAACGCCTTTTCCGCCGAGTGCAGGTTGCCGCTCTCATAGTCGACGAGGACCGTCGTCATCGCGCTCAGAGGCTCCCCTTGGTCGAGGGCACCGCGTCGGCCTTGCGCGGGTCGGTCTCCACCGCCTCGCGCAGGGCCCGGGCGACGGCCTTGAACGCCGCCTCGGCGACGTGGTGGGCGTTGACGCCGGACAGTCGCTCGACGTGCAGGGTGATCCCGCCATGGGTGGCGAGCGCCTGGAAGAACTCGCGCACCAGCTCGGTGTCGAAGGTGCCGATCTTCGCCGTCTCGAAGGGAACGGACCAGACGAGATGAGGCCGGCCCGACAGGTCGAGCGCGGCGCGCACCAGCGCGTCGTCCATCGGCAGCAGGCAGGCGCCGTAGCGGCGGATGCCGCGCTTGTCGCCAAGCGCCTGCGCGAGCGCCTGCCCCAGCGCGATGCCGGTATCCTCGACCGTGTGATGGTCGTCGATGTGAAGGTCGCCCTCGGCGTGCACCGTCATGTCGACCAGCGAATGCCGCGCGAGCTGGTCCAGCATGTGGTCGAAGAAGCCGACCCCGGTGCGGTTGTCGTAGGCGCCCGTCCCGTCGAGGGTCAGATCGACGGCGATCTTCGTTTCGGCGGTGGCGCGATGGATGTGGGCGTGACGCATGGAGCTTCCCCGGGGCGGGCCGGCGATCGGGACCGGCGCGCGGGTCTCTACACTTCTCCGCCGACCGGGGAAAGCGGGGCCGTCACGGCGGCTTGCGGGGCGTGGCGCCCGCGCCTAGGCTCGCCCGGCCGAAAGGGAGGTTCGCCCATGTCGCATTGCGTCTTCGTACAGCTGCGCTGCCGGCCGGGCACCGCCTACCGGGTGGCCGACGCGATCGCTCTGAAGGAAATCCATTCCGAGATGTATTCGACGAGCGGCGAGTACGACCTGCTTCTGAAGCTCTACATCCCCGATGATGCCGATATCGGGCGCTACATCAACGAGGAGTTGCTCGACGTTCCCGAGATCGAGCGCTCGCTGACCACGCTCACGTTCCGCACATTCTGAGGTGCCGCGGCGCGGGGCGGGAGATCAGGCGTCGGGCCCCGGGCGCGGCGGCAGGGCGGCCAGGCGGTCTGCCAGGGCCGCGAGATCGACAGGCTTGGTGAAGACGCCGGCGGCGCCGGCCTGCGCCGTGCCGGGCGCCGCTGCAGGCTCGCGCGCGGTGACGAGGATGAGGGGCAGGTCGGGCGCGGGCGCACGCAGCGTGGCGAGCACGTCGCTCCCCGGCGCGTCATCGTCGGCGATCACAGCTGTCCAGCCGCCCGGCTCCTCTCGGATGGCCTCGGCGGCGATGGCGGCGGAATCGCACAGCGCGACCTCTGCGCCCAGCCCCTCGAGGAAGGCGTGCAGCACCTCTCCCGTCTCGCGGTCGCGATCGACGACGAGCAGCGTGGCGCCGGCAAGGCTCGGGCTGCCCGGGCCGGGCGCCATGCCGTCGGCCTCGTCGGCGCCCGTGGCGAGCGGCCAGTATAGCCGAAACGCCGGGGCGCCGTCGTCTGCCATGCCGCGCTCTATCGCGCCGCCTGCCGCCCGTGCCTGCAAGCATATGAGCGAAAGCGCGTCTGCCGGGTCGCCGAATCGGGGCTGCGCGGCGCCGCTCTCGAACGCGGCCTCGGCAGTGGTCCCGCACGGCGCCCGCCCGTCCGCCCGGGCCGGGCGCTCCGCCGGAGGGGGCAGGGCGGGCAGCGGCGTGGTGCGCCCGGGGGCGGAGATTTCGAGCGCCGCGTAGGGGCAGCCGGGCGAGAGCAGGCCGGCATCGAGGGGGCGGGCGCTCTCGGGCTGGACGATCTCGATGCGCAGTCGGGCGCGGGGGGCACCGCGCGCTACGACGAGGCGCGCGAGGCCGAGGCAGGCATGGGCGGCCTCCTCCGCGGCGGGGGCGGGCAGGGCGGTATCGCCTGTCTCGACCTCGAGGCGCGTGCCGCGCGGCAGAGCCTCGCCCGCGGCGCCGGGCAGCGCGGCCAGCAGCGGGCTCAGGTCGGCCGTGCCGCCCGCGCGCGGCGGTGCGCCGAGATCGCGCAGCCGCGCCACGAGGCGGCCGGCGCGGGCGGCGGCCTCCTCGATGCGGCGGGCGGGTGCGGCGAGCGGCGCGCCCGCGGCCCCGATCGCGGCCGCCCCGGTGCCGATGGCATGGGCGGCGGTGTTGATCGTGGCGAGCAGGTTGGCGAATTCGTGGGCGAGGCCGGCGGCGAGCTGCGACACCGCCTCCTGCCGCTGGGCGCGGCCGAGCGCGGCGCGCAGGTCGGCGGCGCGCGATTCGTCGGCCAGCCGCTCGGTTGCGTCGCGCACGATCAGCACGGCGCCCGGCGGGGCGGCGCCGTCGGCGGGCAGGGGGGAGCGCGTGATCTCGTGGGCGCGGGCGCGGCCCGATTCGTCGGTTCGGCGGGCGAGCACGGCGCCCGTTCCGGGCAGGTCGGGGGCGGCGTAACGCTTGCGCCAGTCGCGCCCCAGCCCTGCCTCGGGCGCGTCGAAGCCGAGCAGCTCGGCGGCGGCGCGGTTGAGATAGACGATCCGCTCGGCCGAATCGACCAGCAGGATGCCGTCGCGCGCCGCCTCGATCGCGGCGACGCGGGCGCGCATCTGCGCCTCGATGCGCTTGAGCCGGGTGACGTTGGCGGCGGTCACCACGAGCGTGCCGTCGGCGCCATGCCGGGCCCGGACCAGGAAGCTGCGGCCGTCGGGCAGGCTCAGCTCGCGTCCGCCGCCCGAGCGGGCGAGTTCGTGCAGGTCGTCGGGGCCGGGGGGCGGATCGGCGGGCCGCGCGGCGGCGTAGCGGCGAAAGGCGTGCAGGTTCTCGGCCAGGGCCGTGCCCGTGGCCCAGCCGGGGCCGGGGGCGGGCAGGGCATCGGCCAGCGCGGCGTTGGCGAACAGCACCTCGCCGCCCGCGCCGACGATGAGGAACGCATCCTCCGTCACGCCGAGCGCGCCGGTGAGCCGGGCGCGCAGGCGGTCGCGCTCGCGCTCGGCCTCTACCCGGTCGGTCACGTCGGTCTGGGTGGCGACGAGGTGGCGCCGCCGGTCGTCGCCCGCGACGCCCACGGGAAAAAGGGTCATGTCGGCCCAGTAATCCGTCCCGTCCGCGCGGCCGGCACGGACGAGGAAGCGGGCCTCGAGCCCGGCCGCGACGGCGCCTTCGAACAGCGCGCGGTCGACCGCGCCGCTCGAGTCGGCGGTCGCGCCCACCCTGTCGGGGGCGCCGTGCGCGGGCGGCGCGGCCAGCGCGGCGAGGGGGCGGCCCGCGAGCGCCTCGGGCGGCGCGCCGGCGAGCCGCGCCTGCGCCGCGTTGACATAGACCACCGGGCGCCCGGGGCGGGTCGCGTCGGCGACGGCGACGGGGGCGGGGCTGCCCGCGATCACGCCCGCGAGCAGGGCGTTGTCGTCGGCCAGCGCCTCGGCCGCGAGCGCCTGTCCGAGCAGCGGCGCGAGGTGTTCGACGAGGGCGAGATCGGCGCGCGAGAAGCCGCCCGGCGCGGCATGCAGCGCGCAGAGGGTGCGGTGAGGGCGGCCGGGGACCGGGGCGCTGACGAGGCTGCGGTGCGGGGCCGGGTCGATCGCGTCGGGCCAGGCGCCCAGCATCGACAGGTCGGCCACGTTTCGGGCGCGCTTGAAAAGGTCGAGCGGCGGCTCGGTCGCGTCCTCCGCTGCGCCGCGACGGCTGCCCTCTCCCATGCTCGCCCGGGCGCCCGCCGTTGCGGTGCCCGCCCCTTCGCCGCTGCGCGCCGCCCCATCCGGCCGGCCGCGGGCCGCCTCGGCGCCCGCCAGCGCGCGCAGCACCTGCACCTGCCCGCCCTCGCGGGCCAGGATCAGCACGCGCGCCGCCCCGATCGCGCGGGCGAGCGCGCCGAGTAGCGCCAGCGTCGCCTCGGTCGGGTCGGAGGCAGTGGCGTAGGCCTGCACGCAGTCGAGCAGTGCGCGGGTCGCGGCGTGTGAGGACCTCTCCCGCTCGCGCAGGACCTGGAGTTCGTGCAGCGCCTCGCGCAGGCGCTCGCCCTCGTCCATGCGCGGCTGCGGCGTCATTTGCGGGAGAGCACCACGCACGAGATCATCAGGTTGCCGTGACGGTTGCCGGCGCCGAGGATCGGCCCCTGCTCGCCGAAGGTGAAGACACCGGCGAAAGGGGTGCCGGGCAGGGCCGTGCGCATCCCCTCGGTCACGTCGTCGAGCCTGTCCTCGACGCTGAGCATGCAGCCGCCGCAATAGACGAGCAGCGCGCCGGCGACGTCGTCCGCGGCGATGTTGCCCGCCTCGGCCGCGAGCCGGGCGACGCGGCCGGCCCGCGCCGTCAGCCCGTCGGCCGAGCCCGTCATCTGCACCAGCCGCTCGCCCGCGGCGACATCGGCGAAGAGGGTCAGCCCCCCCTCGGGATCGGCCTCGGCGGGGTGTGCGAGAAGGTGGTAGGGCACACCGGCGACTTCGGTCACCTCGCGCCCCAGCGGCCAGAAGGCACTGGGCGACAGGATGTTGCGCGGCGCAAGGCCCGATGCGCCACCGCCAGCGACGGCGGCCTCGCGCAGGGGCGAGACATCGACGGCGCCGCCCGTCCACTCTGCGTAGACTTCGGCCGCGGGGCGGCCGTCGATCTCGGCGATGCGGCGCCCCTCGGCGCGGGTGACGGTGCCGGCGCACTCGGTCGGGGCGTAGCCGCTCTGGTAGGCGACCGAAAGCCGCGTGGAGGGGTAGAGCACGCCCACCGCGACGCCTTCGCGCGCCACCTCGCCCCCCGCCACGATCCACCACTGGCCCGACACGTCGTCGTCGGCCGCGCTGCCGCCGAGGATGGGCGTCTCGGCGCCCACGACCGATTCGATGCCGGCAAGCACCCGCTCCTCCTGGCCGGGCGTGCCGTAGACCCAGACGAGATCGGGCCGCTCTCCGGGGCGGTCGGCAGCGGCCATCGCCGCGGCAACGGCCTCGCGCCCCGCCTGCTCTGCGGCGGCGGCGCCGGGGCCGGTGAAGGGGCGCAGGGCGCAGCCGTAGTCGCCGCCCGGATCGTCGATCGTGAACAGCGCGCCGGTGGCGCGGCCGGCCGCGGTCAGCGCCCCGCGGCACGACGTGCCGCCCATCAGCGCGATGCCCCGCGCGCGCGCCCACTCGATGAGCGGAGCCGGGTCCCGGGTGCAGCCGGTGTGCAGGGTCGCGAAGGCCGGCGCGGCGCCGGCGGCCTCGAGATGCGCGGCGAGGGCTGCCGGGCCCGCCGCGTCGATGGGGGTGACGTCGATCTTCATGGGGGCGTCTCCTCGCGTTGGGGCAGGCCGGCCCCGGCGGCCCGGCCCTGCGGCGCGACGATCCTAGGAGACACCCGTTAACGTGCCCTATCCGCCGCTTCGGCGCGGCTCGGGTCGACGGCTGGTGGCGCCGCGCGGGCGGCCACGCTAGTTCCGGGGCATGCGCGACACGCCCCGATTCATTCACCTGCGGGTTCACAGCGAGTATTCGCTGCTCGAAGGCGCCGTGCGGCTCAAGGCGTTGCCGGGCCTCGTGGCCGACATGGGGATGCCGGCCGTCGCGGTGACCGACACCAACGCCATGTTCGCCGCGCTCGAGTTCTCGGTCGGCGCGGCGGGCAAGGGGGTGCAGCCGATCATGGGCACCCAGATCGACCTTGCCCATGGCGAGGCGGCGCCCGGGGAGAAGCCGGTGCCGCCCGCGCCGATCGTCCTGCTCGCGCAGGACGAGGCGGGCTACGGCAACCTGATGAAGCTGCAATCGTGCTTCCATCTTCGGCACGACGGGCAGCAGGGCCGCGTGAGGGTCGACGAGCTCGAGCGCCACTCGGAGGGCGTCATCTGCCTCACCGGCGGCCCCGACGGCCCGGTGGGGCGGCTGTTGCGCGCGGGCCAGCGGCCGAAGGCCGAGGCGCTGGTGACCCGCCTCGCCGCCGCCTTCCCGACGCGGCTCTATGTCGAACTGCAGCGGCATCCCGGCGAGGACGGGTTACCCGAGGCCGAGCGTCTGTCGGAGCGCGGCCATGTCGAGATCGCCTATGCCCACGACCTGCCGCTGGTGGCCACCAACGACGTCTACTTCCCTGGCCCGGAGATGTACGAGGCGCACGACGCGCTGATCTGCATCAGCGAGGGCGCCTATGTCGACCAGTCGGCCCCCCGCCGGGTGCTGACGCCGCAGCACTACCTGAAGTCGCCCGAGGAGATGGCGACGCTCTTCGCCGACCTGCCCGAGGCGCTGGAGAACACCGTCGAGATCGCCCGCCGCTGCCATTACCGCGCCGAAAAGCGCGACCCGATCCTGCCGCGCTTCGCCGACGACGAGGTGGAGGAACTGCGCCGGCAGGCGAAGGAAGGGCTCGCTGCACGACTGGCCGTCATCCCCCATGCCGCGCCGGTCGACGAATACGAACACCGGCTCGACTTCGAGCTCGGCATCATCGAGGGGATGGGCTTTCCCGGCTATTTCCTGATCGTGGCGGATTTCATCAAGTGGGCCAAGGAGCGCGACATCCCCGTCGGGCCCGGCCGCGGCTCGGGCGCGGGCAGTCTGGTCGCCTATGCGCTGACGATTACCGACCTCGATCCATTGCGATACAACCTGCTCTTCGAGCGCTTCCTCAACCCAGAGCGGGTCTCGATGCCGGATTTCGACATCGACTTCTGCATGGACCGGCGGGAGGAGGTGATCGAATATGTGCAACGCAAGTACGGCCGCGAGAAGGTGGCGCAGATCATCACCTTCGGCGCGCTGCTGTCGAAAGCCGCGGTGCGCGACGTGGGCCGGGTGCTGCAACTGCCCTACGGTCAGGTCGACCGGCTGTCCAAGCTGATCCCCGTCGAGGGGGTCAAGCCCGTCTCGATCGAGAAGGCGCTGGCCGACGAGCCCCGCCTGCGCGAGGAGGCGAAGGACGAGACGGTGAACCGCCTGCTGACCTACGGGCAGAAGGTCGAGGGCCTCTTGCGCAACGCCTCGACCCATGCCGCGGGCGTCGTGATCGGCGACCGCCCGCTCGACGAGCTGGTGCCGCTCTATCAGGACCCGCGCTCGGAGATGCCCGCGACCCAGTTCAACATGAAATGGGTCGAGCAGGCGGGGCTGGTGAAGTTCGACTTCCTCGGACTGAAGACGCTGACGGTCGTGCAGAACGCGCTCGACCTGATCCGCGGGCAGGGGCGCGCGCTGCACGTCGCCGCAGACGGCACCGAGATCTACGCGCCCAATCCGGGCGCCGAGAACGACATCGGGCAGATCCCCCTCGACGACGAGGCGACCTACCGCCTCTACGCGCAGGCCCGGACGGTCGCGGTGTTCCAGGTGGAATCGACGGGCATGATGGACGCGCTCCGGCGCATGAAGCCCACCTGCATCGAGGACATCGTGGCGCTCGTGGCGCTCTACCGCCCCGGTCCGATGGAGAACATCCCCAAGTATTGCGAGGTCAAGAACGGGCTGCGCGAGCGCGAGGGCATCCACCCGCTGATCGACCACATCCTCGACGAGACGCAGGGCATCATCGTCTACCAGGAACAGGTGATGCAGATCGCGCAGGAAATGGCCGGATACAGCCTCGGCGGCGCCGACCTGCTGCGCCGCGCCATGGGCAAGAAGATCCAGGCGGCGATGGACGCCGAGCGCCCGAAGTTCCTGAAGGGCGCGCAGGAGAAGGGGGTGGACGCCGCCAAGGCGCAGGAGGTGTGGGACCTTCTCGACAAGTTCGCCAATTACGGCTTCAACAAGTCGCACGCCGCCGCCTACGCCGTGGTCAGCTACCAGACCGCGTGGCTGAAGGCGAACCACCCGGTGGAGTTCATGGCCGCGGTGATGAACTGCGACATCCACCTGACCGACAAGCTCGCCGTCTATGCCGACGAGGTGCGCCGCGGCCTCGGGATCGGGATCGTGCCGCCTTGCGTGAACCGCTCGCAGGCAGCCTTCAGCGTCGACGGCGGGCGCATCGTCTACGCGCTCGGCGCGCTCAAGAATGTCGGGCTCGACGCGATGGAGACGATCGTGGCCGCGCGCGGCGACAAACCCTTCGTGACGCTGTTCGACTTCGCCCGCCGGGTCGACCTCAAGCGCATCGGCAAGCGCCCGCTCGAGATGCTGGCACGCGCCGGGGCCTTCGACGTGCTCGACGCCAATCGCAGGCGCGCGCTCGAGAGCCTCGACGCTCTGGTGGCCTATTCGGCCGCGATCCACGAGCAGCGCGCCTCGAGCCAGGTGTCGCTTTTCGGCGAGGCGGGCGACGACCTGCCCGAGCCGCGCCTCTCGGCCGCCGACGACTGGCTGCCCACCGAGCGGCTGGCCGAAGAGCACGCCGCCATCGGCTTCTACCTCTCCGGCCACCCGCTCGACGATTACATGGGAGCGTTGAAGCGCCGTGGGATACTGACCTTCGCCCAGGTGCTGGAGCGGGCCGAGCAGGGACCGGCGGTGGTCAAGATGGCGGGTGCCGTCTCGGTCCGGCAGGAACGGAAATCGGCGCGGGGGAACCGGTTCGCCTTCGTCGGGCTGTCGGACCCGACGGGGCTCTACGAGGTGACCGTGTTCTCCGAGGCGCTGGAGGCGAGCCGCGAGCACCTGGAGCCGGGCTGCAACGTGACGATCACCGCCGAGGCGACGCTCGAGGCCGACCAGCTCAAGCTGCTCTGCCGGTCTGTCGAGCCCATCGACCGCGCGGTGGCGGGCGGCGGCGGGGCGGCCGAGGGCTTCCGCGTCTACCTCGAACGGGGCGAGGCGGTGGCCAAGGTGCGCGGCATCCTCGCGCGCGCCGCCGAACAGGCGAAGGCCGGGCCGCGTGGCCCGATCCTGCTGACGCTGATGGCGCCCGACCTGCCCGGCGAGATCGACATCGAGCTCGGCGACCGCCTGCCCGTCTCGCCGCAGCTGCGCGGGGCGCTCAAGGCGGTGGGCGGCGTCGTGACGGTCGAGGATCTCGGCGCCTGACCCGACCGGGTGCCGCAAATCCCTTGAAGAAAGGGATTTGCAAAAGCCTTGATCAAGGCTTTTGCCCGCGCCGATCCTGCGGCCGGCGACATACCCGCCCCGCGCGGCGACGCCAACGCCGGCGGGGCCGTGCCGGGCGAACGGAGCGCGTGACGGGCACCCGACGGCCGCCGGGCAGATCGGCGCCGCAGTGCAGACCAAGGCCGCGTGACCTCGCGGCGCGCTTGCGCCGGCGGCACGATCGGGCGGCCGTCCTCAGCTGCCCTCGGCCTCGGCCACGTTGACCGTGACGGCGTGAAAGCTGTCGGGCGTGACCGAGATCGAATCGATTCCCGCCTCGACAAGGAGCCGCGCGAAGCCGGGGTCGTTCGAGGGCGCCTGCCCGCAGAATCCCACCTTGCGCCCCGCCGCGTGCGCCTTGTCGATTACCGTGCGGATCATCCACAGCACCGCCGCGTCGCGCTCGGAAAAGAGCGAGGCGAGCTCGCCCGAATCGCGGTCGACCCCGAGGGTGAGCTGGGTGAGGTCGTTGGAGCCGATCGAGAAGCCGTCGAACCGCTTGGCGAACTCCTCGGCGAGGATGACGTTCGACGGGATCTCGCACATGACGTAGACCTGCAGGCCCGCCTTGCCGCGCTCGAGCCCGGCCTCCTTCATCACGTCGAGCACGCGGTCGCCCTCTTCCGGCGTGCGGCAGAACGGGATCATGACAACCACGTTGTCGAAGCCCATCTCCTCGCGCAGGTAGCGGATCGCCTCGCATTCCAGCCGGAAGCCGGGTGCGTAGTGCGGGTCGTAGTAGCGCGAGGCACCGCGCCAGCCGATCATCGGGTTCTCCTCGTGCGGCTCGAAATTATGGCCGCCGAGCAGCTCGGCATACTCGTTGGTCTTGAAGTCCGACATCCGCACGATGACAGGGTCGGGGTAGGAGACGGCCGCGATCTGCCCCAGCCCCCGCGCGAGCGTCTTGACGAAGAAGTCCGCTGGGCTGTCGAAGCCGCGGATGATGCGGTCGATCTGCTCCTGATCCTCGGCCGATACCTTCGAGGGGTCGAGCAGCGCCATCGGGTGCACCTTGATGGCGTTGTTCACCACGAATTCCATCCGAGCCAGCCCGACGCCGCGCGAGGGCAGCCGCCACCAGCGGGCGGCAGCGGTGGGGTTGGCCATGTTGAGCATGACGTTGGTGCGGGTCTCGGGCAGGTCGGCAAGGCTGACCTCCTCGACCTCGTATTCGGCGATCCCGTCGTAGACGACGCCTTCGGCGCCGCCGGCGCAACTCACCGTCACGTCCTGCCCGTCATGCAGCAGGTGGGTGGCGTCGCCGCAGCCCACGATGGCCGGCAGGCCGAGCTCGCGGCTGACGATGGCGGCGTGGCTGGTGCGGCCGCCCGAGTCGGTCACGATGGCCGCCGCGCGCTTCATGATCGGCACCCAGTCGGGATCTGTCGACCCGGTGACGAGGATGCCGCCATCCTCGAAGCGGTCCATCTCGGAGGGGTGCTCGATCAGGCAGACGCGCCCCGTCGCCACCGCGTCGCCCACGGAGAGGCCGGTGACGAGGGTCTTGCCGGCATCCTTAACGGTGTAGGATTTCAACAGGCCCTTTCCGGCGCGCGACTGCACCGTCTCGGGGCGCGCCTGCACGATGTAGAGCGGGCCGGTCTCGCCGTCGCGCGCCCATTCCATGTCCATCGGGCAGCCGTAATGGTCCTCGATGGTGGCGGCCATGCGCGCGAGCTGCAGGATCTCGTCGTCCGACAGCACGAAGCGCGCGCGCTCGGCCTTCGACGTCTTGACGTTCCGGGTGGTCTGGCCGCCATGGGTGGGGTCGCCGCCCGCGTAGATCATCTTGATCTCCTTGGCGCCCATGGCCTTCTCGATGATGGGCGACAGCCCCGGCCGGTCGAGGAACGGCTTGTAGACCTCGTACTCGTCGGGGCTGACGGCGCCCTGCACGACGTTTTCGCCGAGGCCCCACGCGGCGTTGATCAGAACCGCCTTGGGAAAGCCCGACTCGGTATCGATCGAGAACATCACGCCAGAGCCGCCGGTGTCGGAGCGCACCATCTGCTGCACGCCCACCGACAGCGCGACCTGCGCATGGTCGAAGCCCTGGTACTTGCGGTAGCTGATCGCCCGGTCGGTGAAGAGCGAGGCGAAGCAGCGCCGACAGGCATCGAGCAGGGCCGCCTCGCCCACGATGTTGAGGAACGTCTCCTGCTGGCCGGCGAACGAGGCGTCCGGCAGATCCTCTGCGGTGGCCGACGAGCGCACGGCGACCGACAGGCTGTCATGGCCGGCGCGGGCGGACAGCTCGTGGTAGGCGCGCAGGATGTCCTGGGCGATGTCGTCGGGCCAGTCGCCCTCGACGATCATGTCGCGGATCCTGGCGCCCGTCTCCTGCAAGGTCCGCTTGCCGCTGTCCCAGTCGGCGACGGCAGCGGCGATCCTGTCGTTGAGGTCGTTGGCGGCGAGGAAGGCGCGATAGGCGTCGGCGGTCGTGGCGAAGCCCGGCGGCACCCGGATGCCGGCCTCGGAGAGCTCCTGCACCATTTCACCCAGCGACGAGTTCTTGCCGCCGACGAGGGCCACGTCCCCGCGGCGCAGCTCGTCGAAGCGGATCACGTTCACACGGGTCATGCTCGCGTCGTGGGCCATGCGTTTCCTCCTGTGGTCCCATGGGCGGCAGGGGGGCCGCCCCTTGCGCAGAGAGTTCGCGCTAACGGTCCGGGCCGCCTTGATGCAGGTCAACAGCGCAAGGCCCGAGTGAGACGAGATGCCCCTGCCGCCGGCCCCCGTGCGCTGTGCTCCTGCCCGATATCGCGGCAAGGCGGCGCTCGCCCGTCCGCCCGCGCCCCGATCGGCGGGCGCCCCACCCGCCCACCCGCGCCCCCCGCCCGGGCCGCAGGCGGACGGGCGAGCCTTGTGCCTTGCCGGCTTCTTTCTGTCTCAAATACGCACGTCGCCCCGGCTGCCATCAGGTGCGCGGCGTGCCTGACGCGGCCCGGTCGAATTGCCGGTCAGGCGGTGCGGGGGGCGGGCGCGGTGCGGATCGACCAGCCGAGCAGGGCCAGAACAAGGGCGGCGCCGGCGAGGTTGGCCATCAGCAGATCGGGCCAGAGCGCGGCGAGCCCCGCGGCGCCGGCGGCGATCCGCAGGGGCCAGGAGATCGGCCCCTCCATCGCGCCCGCGAGCGCCGCCGACAGGCCGTAGATGCCCACGACGCCGAAGGCGAAGACAGTGAGCGCCGCGCCCCAGTCGCCCGAGAGGAACGGGGTATAGGCGAACAGGACGGGCACGATGTAGAGGCCCTTGGCCAGCTTCCACGAGGCGACGCCGGTCGCCATGGCCGGCGACTTGGCGATGGCGGCGGCGGTGAAGGCGGCGAGCGCCACGGGGGGCGTGACATTGGAATCCTGGCTCAGCCAGAAGATGATCATGTGTGCCGAGAGCAGCGCCACCGTGGCGGCTTCGGCCGGCACGACCATCTCGCGCAGGGGTTGCGCCACCTCGATCGGCAGCGAATGCACGAGCGCGCGCGCCTCCGGCAGCGGCATGGGCGCGGCGAGGCGCGGCACCGCCTCCGGGGCGCCCAGCATGAAGATCGCCTGCGCCTGGCTCGGCAGGTCTCCGGCGGCGATGAGCGCGATCACCTCGCGGTCGCCGATCATGCCGGCGATGGCCGGCGCCGAGAGGGTGGCGAGCACGATGTAGGCCGCCGTCACCGGCAGCCCCATCCCGAGCACCAGCGAGGCGAGCGCCACCATGGCGATGGCGATCAGCAGGTTGCCGTCGGCCCAGCGGTCGATCATCAGCGAGAAGACGTTGCCCACCCCTGCCGTCGTGATGACGTTGACCACCAGGCCCACGGCGCAAAGGAGCACCGCCGTCATCACCATCGAGCGCGCGCCGAGCGCGAGCGCCTCGAAGATGGCGCGCGGTCCCATCGGGTTGGCCGAGGCCCAGGACGCGACGATCACCGCGCCGATGCCGAAGACGGCCGCATAGTTGGGGGTGAAGCCCATGACCAGCATGGTGATCAGGAGCGAGATCGGCACGATGAAGGGGGCGCCGCCCCGCTTCAGCGCCGTCCACATGGTCTCGCCCTCGGCCTCGAGGGGCGGCAGGTTGAGCCGGCACGCCTCGATCCGCACGAAGAAGCCGACCGACAGGAAGTAGAGCAGGGCGGGCAGCGCGGCCGTGGCGACGATCGTTTCGTAGGGGATCTGGGTGAACGAGGCCATCACGAAGGCGCCCGCCCCCATGATCGGCGGCATCAGCTGCCCGCCGGTCGAGGCCGCGGCCTCGACCCCTCCGGCGAACCTGGGCTGAAAGCCTGCCTTTTTCATCAGCGGAATGGTGATGACGCCGGTCGAGGCAGTGTTGGCCACCGCCGAGCCCGAGATCGTGCCGGTCAGGCCCGAGGAGATCACCGCGACGATGCCGGGTCCGCCCCGCACCCGCCCGGCGACCGCGGTGGCGAGCGCGATCACGAAGTCGCCCGCGCCGGAGCGGACGAGGAAGGCGCCGAAGATGATGAACAGGAACACTGTCGTCGACGAGATGCGCGCGACGGTGCCGAAGATGCCCTCGTCGTTGTAGATCGACCGCCAGAGCGTCGACTCCCACGAGAAGCCGCGGAACTGGAACACGCCGTCGATCATCGACCCCCACTCGGCGATGTAGGTCAGCGCGATGACGATCAGGATCGGGATGACCGGCCCGGCCACCCGCCGGGTGAACTCGGTGGCCCCGATCACGAGCATGATCGCCGCCGCCCAGTCGAGCGCGCCGAAGGGCTGGGTCTCGCCGTAGAGGCGGGTGTCGTTGAGAACGAACCAGAAGGCCGAGAGGGCCGTGAGCGACCCGAGCGTGATGTCGAGGGCGGTGAGCGCGCCCGAACTCTTGCGCGAAGGGAGCAGCGGGTAGAGCGCCGACGCGAGCAGGACGAACCCGGCGAAGTGCAGGACGTTGCGCTGGAACTCCGAAATGACGCCCGGATAGAGCGCGAAGATCAGGTGGCTCGCCGAGAGCGCGGCGCAATAGATGGCGAGCACGCGGCCGGGCAGGCCCGTGGGCGACCGGAGCGGGCTGTCGTCGGTCTCCGACATGGTCACCTGCCTGTGGGGGCGGCGCGCCGGTCCGCGCGCCGCCCGGTGCCGCTCACTCGGCGATCAGACGGTCGGGGATGTCGATCCCCTGCTCCTCGTAGAAGCGCGCGGCGCCGGGATGCAGCGGCACGGGCAGGCCGTTGATCGCCACCTCCAGCGACATGGCGTTGGTCGCGGGGTGGATCGCCTGCAGGAAGGGCAGGTTCTCGTAGATCGTCTTGGTGATCTGGTAGACGTGTTCTTCGGGCAGGTTCTCGTGCGTGGCGAGGAAGTTGGGCTGCGCGATCGTCTCGATATCCTCTTCCTGGCCCGGGTAGGTGCCGGCCGGAATGATGTAGCGGAACCACAGGTCGCGCCCGCCGTCGGCCTGCGCGAGTTCCTCGTCGGTGAAGTCGAGGATGGTAACGCTGTCGCTGGCCGAGGCCATGAGCTGGCTGATCGCGCCGACGGGGTCGCCCGCGGGCGTCGAGATGCCCTCGACCTGGCCGTTCTGCAGCGCCTCGGCCGAGGGGCCGTAGCCGCCTTCGACCAGCTCGAAATCCTCATAGAGGTTCACGCCGAACCCGTCGAGGATCGCCGCGTTGGAGCCGATCGTGCCCGAGTTGGCGCGGCCGAGCGCGGCCGGCTCGCCGGTGATGCCGAGGAAGTCCGAGAACGTGCCGCTCTCGACGTGCTCGTTGTCGATCACCCAGTGCTCCACGTTGGGCCAGAGCAGCGAGACCGAGCGCAGGTGCTCCTGGGGGCCGTCTCCCTCGATGGGGCCCGAGCCGGTGGCGGCGTAGAAGCCGAACAGGCCCTGAAGGATGCCGAACTGCGCCTCGCCCTCGCGCAGAAGGCGCACGTTCTCGCCCGAGCCGGCCGACGAGACGGCCGACATGCCGATCCCGGTCGAGGGCTCCAGCCGGACCTTGGTCAGCGTGGCGACCGCGACGCCCACGGGGTAATAGGTGCCGCCCGTCGAGGCAGTGGCGAGGATGTAGCTGGCGCCGTCCTGAGCGCTGGCCTGCATCGGCAGGGCAAGGCTCGCGGCGACGAGGCCCGTGATCGCGAGATGCTTCATGGTCTTCTCCCTGTTTGTGCCGCCTCCCGGGCGGCTTGGCGCGGCGGGGCGGGCGCCCCTGGCACGGCCGCCATAGAAACCGCGCAGCGCCCGCGGAGGCAAGGATTTCCTGAAGGAAAGGGCGCTTGCCCGGTCCCGCGCGGCCCGGATGGCGCTCGGCACGGAGGCGCGGCGGCACGGAGGTGCGGCGGCGCGGAGGCAGGCGGCGCAGAGGCATGACGGCAGCCGCGTCCCGTCCGGGGAGGGGTGCGAGCGGGTCGGCGCAAGGTCGGGCCGGGCGAGGCCCTTGCCAGTGGCGCCCGCCCGTGACACCTCCCACCCCGCCCGTTGCGGGCCGAGCGGAGGAGACGCATGGCGACATGGACGGCGCTGACCACGCTGCCGGGGCGGGAGCCCGCGGAAGCCCTCGGCACGGCGATGGAGGACATGACGCCCGCTCCCACGGGGATCGGCGTGTTCGAGATGGAGGACGGCTCGGGCCTGTGGGAGGTCGGCGGGTATTTCGACGGCCGGCCCGACGCGGCGGCGCTGGCGCTGCTGGCGGCCGCCT
This sequence comes from Rhodovulum sp. 12E13, assembly GCF_003340565.1. Lineage (GTDB taxonomy): Bacteria > Pseudomonadota > Alphaproteobacteria > Rhodobacterales > Rhodobacteraceae > HLUCCA09. Next base: position 113,300 of record NZ_QPLK01000007.1, read on the forward strand.
TCGGTGCCCGGCCCTTCGCCGTGTCGGAGCTGCCCGAGACCGACTGGGTCGCCAAGGTGCGGCGCGAACTCGCCCCGGTGCAGGCCGGCCGGTTCTACCTCTACGGCTCGCACGATGCCGACACGGTGCCCGAGGGCGTCGAGCCGCTGCTCGTCGAGGCGGCGATGGCCTTCGGCACGGGGCACCATGGCACGACGCTGGGCTGCCTGCGCGCCTTCGACCGGCTGGTGGCGCGGGGCGAGCCGCCGGGGCCCGTGGCCGATCTCGGCTGCGGCACGGCCGTTCTGGCGATGGCGGCGGCGCGGGTCTGGCCCGGCGTGCCTGTCTTCGCGTCCGACATCGACCCGGTGGCGGTCGAGGTGGCCGAGGCGAATGTGGCGGCGAACGGGCTGGCGGACCATGTGCGCGTGCTCGAGGCGGCGGGCCTCGGCCACCCGGAGCTGCAATCGGCGCCCCCGTTCCGCCTCGTCTTCGCCAACATTCTCAAGGGGCCGCTGATCGAGCTCGCCCCCGCAGCGAGCGCCGCAATCGCCCCCGGCGGCTGGGCGATCCTGTCGGGCCTGCTGGCCGAACAGAGCGACGAGGTGGCACAGGCCTGGGAGGCCACGGGCCTCATTGTCGACCGGGCCGACGAAATCGCCGGCTGGATGACCCTTTGTCTCCGGAAAACTTGAGTCTTTCCGGGGGCTTCCGCCACATTTCCGCCCCAACTTCGACGTAGGGTCATGGCAGTGTGTTCCCCCAGCGATGGAGTGGCCTGCCGTGAGCGAGCGACAGTACAAGCAGTTCGACAAGCGCCTGAAGCGCATCCAGCGGATTCACCGCAAGGGCGGCGGGTTCGAAGCGGCGGGCACGCTGGGGCAGAGCTACTACACCCGTCAGGCGCGACGCGGGCAGCGCGCGGTGCTGCGCCCCGCGCTGGCGATCGTCGCGGCCGTCGTGATGTTCAAGGCGCTCGCCGCGGCGTCGATGCCCGAGGGCGACTACGCGGGCCGGGTGGCCGCGCTCTCCGAGGCCGGCGTGGCCGGCCAGGCGGCGGCCTTCGTCATGGCGCCCGACCCGATCAGCCGCACGATGGCGGGCTGGATCGCGCCGCTGTTCGCCCAGCAGGGCTGAGGCCCGCTCAGCCGCCCACCATCGCGCGGATCACGTTGCCGTAGAGCGCGACGGGGACCAGCGCGGCGAGCCCCATCATCGCCGTCGCGCCCACCGCGAAGAGACCGTCGCGCGTGAGCAGCGCGGTGGCGAAGAGCGCCACCGCCACGCCCAGGATCGACGATGAGAACGGCACGAGCTCCAGAAACGGCATCGCCGCCCCCGAGGCCGCGCAGGCGGCCTTGGACAGAGCGTCGAACGGCGGGCTGACGATAAGCCGCATCCGGTTGCGCGCCGTGCGGTCGAGCCAGCCGGCGAAGCGCCGCAGGCGCGGTATCGTGGCCCGCAGCCGCGCCCCCGACAGCCGGCGCCGCCGGATCATGGCGGGGAGCCAGATCCGCGGCCGGCCCGCCAGCATCTGCAGCGAGACGAGCGCGATGATCGTGCCCATCGCCGTGGGCAGGAGCGGGATGCCCGAGAGCGGCGAGACGACGATCAGCGCCAGCACGATCAGAACAGGCAGGAACGCCGTCTCGCCGAACGCCTCGAGGACGTGCTCGAGCAGGAGCGGCTCGCGCCCCTCGAGCGTGTCGAGCCGCCGCACGGCCTCGGCCACCGGCCCCGGCGCAGCCGTGCCGGGCGCCGCCAGCGGCCCGTTCTGCGGAGCCCCCTCCATCCCGACGTGTCCTCCCGCGCCAGAGATGGCGCAGGGCGCGAAGCGGTGCAAGCGGGCAGCTCAGCCGCGCGCCTCGCGCAGTGCCGCCGCGCCGCGCGAGACGGCGAAGACGGCCGCCGCGGCGCAGACCATCGAGGGGCCGGCCGGCGTATCGAACATCAGCGAGGCCTGCAGCCCCGCCAGCGCCGAGGCGCAGCCTATGACGATGGCCAGCCCGGCCATGCCCTCGGGCGTGCGCGCGACCGCGCGCGCCGCGGCGGCCGGGATCACCAGCAGCGCGGCGATCAGCAGGACGCCCACCGCCTTGATCGCGACCGCGATGGCGACGGCGAGCGTGACGGTCAGGATCGTCCGGTCACGTTCTGGCGAAAGGCCCGAGGCGATGGCGAGATCCTCGGCCACCGTCGCGGTCAGCAGGGCCGACCAGCGCCACGCGATCAGCGCGAGCACTCCCGCCGCGCCACCCCAGATCACCGCGAGATCGGTGCGCGACACCGCGAGGATGTCGCCGAAGAGGTAGCCCGACAGGTCCACCGGCACGCCGGAAAGGAACGAGACCGCCACGAGGCCGGCGGCGAGGCTCGCGTGGCTGAGAACCCCCAGCGCCGTGTCGCCCGACAGGCGCGGCCCCGCCATCCGGTCGACCGTCAGGCCGACGATCAGGGCGAGCGCGGCCGCCCCTGCGAAGATCGAGATGTCGAGCGCCAGGGCCAGCGCCACGCCAAGCAGGGTGGCGTGGGCCGTCGCGTCGCCGAAGAAGGCCATGCGGCGCCATACGACGAAGCAGCCCAGCGGCGCCGCCGCGAGGGCAGTGCCGACCCCGGCGAGGGCCGCGCGCACGAGGAAGTCGTCGAGCATGGGCGTCAGTCCTGGCCGCGCGTGGGCGACGCCGGGTCGTCTGGATGCCTCCGGGCGGCCACGTCCCACGGATCGTGGTCGGGATCGCGGCTCTGCGGATGGTCGTGGTCGTGGCTGTGATCGTGCTCGTGGCGGTAGAGCGCGAGCGCCCCGCCCGTGCCGGTGCCGAAGAGCGCGCGGTACTCGGGGGCCGAGGCGACGTGCGCCGGCGCCCCTTCGCAGCAGACATGGCCGTTGAGGCAGATCACGCGGTCGGACGCGCTCATCACCACGTGGAGTTCGTGGCTGACCATGACGACGGCGCAGCCCGTCTCTTCGCGCACCGCGGCGATGCGGCGGTAGAAGGCGGCCGAGCCCGGCTGGTCGAGGCCCTGGGTCGGCTCGTCGAGCAGCAAGAGGTCGGGCCGGTCGAGCAGCGCCCGCGCCAGCAGCACCCGCTGGAACTGTCCGCCCGACAGCTCGGTCATCTGGCGCGCGTGCAGGTCGGGCAGGCCGGCCGCGGCCAGCGCCTCGGCCGTCTCGGCGGCCGAGCGGCGGCGGGGCAGCGACAGGAAGCGCGACACCGTCAGCGGCAGCGTCGCGTCGATCCGCAGCATCTGCGGCACGTAGCCCACCCGCAGCCCCGCCCGGCGCACCACGCGGCCCTTGGCCGGTGCCACGGCGCCGATCAGCGCGCGCAGCAGCGTCGACTTGCCCGATCCGTTCGGCCCCACGACGGTGACGATCTCGCCCGGGCTCACGCTGAAGTCGATGCCGCGCAGCACCGTCCGCCCGGCGAGCGCGACCGACAGGCCCTGCGCCGCCACGAGCGGGCGCGACGCCGCGTCGTCGCCGGGCGCCCCTGGTGCGCCGTGCGCCCCCAGCGGGTGCCGCGCCACGTCGCCATGCGCCAGGGGGGCGGTGCGATGCGCGGTCATATCGCGCCCGGCTCCCCCTTGCCCGGGGTGGACTGCCCCGACAGGCCGCCGTCGGACAGGCAGGTGGGGCAAAGGCCCTTGGCCTCGACCACGGTCTCCTCGATGCCGAAGCCCGTCTCCTCTGCCGCGCGTGCCAGGAGGCTGCCATACAAGTCGCCGCGCGTCTCGGCCACCGCCCCGCAGGACCGGCAATGCAGGAAGGCGGGCAGGTGGCGCTCGCCCGGATGAACGCAGGCGACGAAGGCGTTGCGCCCCTCGATCCTGTGCGCGAACCCGTTGCTGACCAGAAAATCGAGCGCCCGGTAGGCGGCCGGAGGCTGCGACCCGAGCCCTTCCTTCTGCATGCGGTCGAGCACCTCGTAGGCGCCCATCGCGCGATGTTGCTCGAGCAGGATCTCGAGCACCCGGCGACGCGCCGGCGTCAGGCGCAGCCCGCTCTGCGCGCAGTGCCGCTCGGCCGCGGCGAGGGCCGTGGCAATGCAGCGGGCGTGGTCGTGCCGGTCGAAGCCCACGGCGCCGCCGCCATTCGACGTGTGCGTGCCTGCCGAATCCGGGTCCGGGGCGGTCCTGTCAGCCGAGGCGGAGTCCGAGGGGTCGCTGGAAGGCGAGTCGCTCATTCGTCATCCTTGCAAAGTCGCTTGTTACTCAGTAACACTTTTTGCGCGTGAACAGAAGCGGAGGGGTCCAATGCCGCATCCATCGACGAGATTAAATAAGATTTTCAGCGGTCATGCCAGTGCCGGATGGCCGTTCCGGGGCCTGCGGGGGGCGCTGGCGGTGTCTGTCGCCGCGATCGGCGCAGCGGGCGTCGCGCGGGCCGAGGTGCCGCACGTGGCCGTCGACATCGCGCCGGTCCATTCGCTGGTGGCGCAGGTGATGGGCGATCTGGGCACTCCGGAGCTCGTCCTGCCGCCCGGCGCGTCGCCCCACGGCTACGCCTTGCGCCCCTCCGAGGCGCGCGCCCTGCAGGAGGCCGATCTGGTCGTGTGGGTCGGGCCGGGGCTGACCCCGTGGCTCTCCTCTGCGCTGGGCGCGCTCGCGGGCGATGCCGCCGTGCTCGAGGCGATGGAAGCCGAGGGCGTGACCCTTCTCGACATGCGGGAGAGCGCGGTCTTTCCGGGCCACGACCACGATCATGGCGACACCCATGCCGAGGCGCACGATCACGACCATGACCATGACCATGACCATGAGCACGATCACGCCGAGGCGGATGCGCACGATCATGACCACGATCATGAGCATGATCACGCCGAGGCCGAGGCGCATGACCACGGCCATGCCGAGGAGCATGCGCACGACCACGACCACGGCCAGCATGACCCCCATGTCTGGCTGCACCCGGACAACGCGACGGCGATCGTCCGTGCCGTGGCCGACGCCCTGTCGGAGATCGACCCCGACAATGCCGCCGTCTACGCGGCCAATGCCGGGGCGGCCGCGGAGCGGATCGGCGCGCTCGAGGCCGAGCTCTCGACCAGGCTCGCGCCGGTGCAGGGCCTGCCCTTCGTCGTCTTCCACGACGGGTACCAGTATTTCGAGGCCGCCTTCGGGCTCGAGGCGGCGGGCGCCATCTCGATGAGCGATGCGCGGATGCCGTCGGCGGCGCGGCTGGCGCAGGTGCGCGACCGGATCGAAGAGCTCGGCGCGGCCTGCGTGGCGGCCGAGCCCCAGTTCGACCCCGGCCTCGTCGCGGCGGTGGCCGAGGGCGTCGACGTGCGCACCGCCGTGCTCGACCCGCTCGGCATGGCGCTCGAGCCGGGCGCGGAGCTCTACGGCGCGATGATGCGCGACCTCGCCTCGGCGCTCGTCGGCTGCGGCGCCGACAGCTGAGGGGGCGGGGCGGCGGCCTGCTCGCCGCCCCCAGCCGCCGCCCTAGCCGCCGCCCTCGGCCCGCGCGTCGAGATAGGCGCGCACCGCGGTCTGGACATGGCGGAAGCGGTCGCCGCCCAGCGGCGTGCCGCCGAACCAGCGGGTGACGACCACGATGTGGTCTCTCACCCCGTCGCGCTCCAGCATCCGCAGGATGGTCATGCCCGCGCCGGCCTCGCCGTCGTCGTTCTTGATCGGGCCGTCCTCGGTCAGCACCGCCCACGAATTGTGCGTCGCACGGGCGAACTTCTTTCTCCGCTTCAGCGCCTTGACGAAATCCCGCGCTTCCTCGGACGATCGGCAGGGGCCGCCCGCGACGGCGTATCTCGACCCGCGGTCGGAGAGGATGCCCTCGAGCACACGCATGTCTGCCGCTTACGCGGCGGCGGGGGCGGGAGCAACCCGCGCTCCCCTCTCGCCGCCAGGGCAGCGGGCGGCTAGGCTCGCGCGGGGACGGCAGAGAGGGGCAGGGCGCCATGACCGAAGACGACCGAACGCGCAGACTCGCGGAAGAGCAGCCTCCGTTCGCGCGGCTGATGGGCCTGCGCCTCGTCTCGGCCACGCCCGACCGGCTGGTGGCCGAGATCGAGGTCGTGGCGGATCTCACCAACCGCAACGGCACGCTGCATGGCGGGGCGGTCATGGCGATCGCCGACAACCTCGGCGGCACGGCGACGGTGCTCAACATCGCCGACGACGAGCGGACGGTGACCATCGAGAGCAAGACGAACTTCATTCGCACCGTGCCGGTGGGCGACACGGTGCGGGCCGTGACCGAGCCGCTGCACAAGGGCCGCACGACGATGGTCTGGCAGACGCGCATCGCCCGCGGCGACGGCACCCTCGCCGCCATCGTCACCCAGACCCAGATGGTCCTGCGCCCCGGCGGCTGACGCCTCCGGCATATGCGCCCAGCGGCCATCGCCGACTTCGGACAGGCGGCCAGGCCGGGGACCGGGCGGCGCGCGCAGGCGAGGGATGCAGGGGCGGGCGGGCCGATGGCGAAGCCGAGGTCCGCGCGGGCCTGCTCGGTCCCTGTCGGCGGTCCCCGTCGGTGGGGACCGTCCGGGGCGTCACGTCGGAGGGCGCCGCCCGAGCCGGTGCTCGACGGGTGTCGCCGGGTTCAGCCGGCGCGCAGGCGCCGCGCCGCGTCGGGGGCGAAATAGGTGAGGATGCCGTCGCAGCCTGAGCGCTTGAAGGCCATCAGGCTTTCCATCATCACCGCCGCGCCGTCGACCCAGCCGTTCGCGGCGGCGGCCTTGAGCATCGCGTACTCGCCCGACACCTGGTAGGCGTAGGTCGGCGCGCCGAAGGCGTCCTTCACCCGCCGGCAGATGTCGAGATAGGCCAGCCCCGGCTTGATCATCACCATGTCGGCGCCTTCGGCCAGGTCGCGCTCGATCAGCCGGATCGCCTCGTCGCTGTTGGCCGGGTCCATCTGGTAGGTCTTCTTGTCGCCTTTCAGCGCGCCCGATGCCCCCACCGCGTCGCGGAACGGCCCGTAGAAGGCCGAGGCGTATTTCGCCGCGTAGGAGAGGATGGCGACATCCGTGTGCCCCGCCGCCTCGAGCGCGCGGCGCATCGCGCCGATGCGGCCGTCCATCATGTCGGACGGGCCGAGGATGTCGGCCCCCGCCTCGGCCTGCGCCAGCGCCATCTTCACCAGCGCGTCGACCGTCTCGTCGTTGACGATCACCCCGTCCCGCACGATCCCGTCGTGGCCGAGCGCATTGTAGGGGTCGAGCGCGATGTCGGTCATGACCGCCACCTCCGGAACCGCGGCCTTGACCGCGCGGATCGCCCGGTTGGCGAGGTTGTCGGGGTTCCACGCCTCCTCGCAGCCTTCCGTCTTGAGCGCGGGATCGGTGTAGGGAAACAGGCAGATCGCCGGGATGCCGAGGTCGCGCGCCTCTTCGGCCGCCTCCACGATGCCATCGACCGAGCGGCGCACGACGCCGGGCATCGAGGGCACCTCCTCGCGCACGCGCGTGCCGTCGCGCACGAAGAGCGGCCAGATCAGGTCGCCGGGCGTCAGGTGGGTCTCGCGCACCAGCGCTCGGAGCGGTTCGGTGCGGCGCAGCCGGCGCGGCCTGCCGGCGGGGTAGGGGGCTTGGGTAGGGCGCATCGCGTCGTCTTCTTCCGGCCTCGGGAGCGCCGCGACGTTGCATGGATCGGGGGCCATCTCAAGGGTTACAATCCGCGCACGGCGCCAGTAGTGTCCAGCCGCCGGAGCGACCCATGGCCGACCGCGGCCGCCAGGCACCAACCCGGCACGACGCTGGCACGGGGGCGACACGGCACGGCAGGCGCCCGGCACGCGGCGCGTTGACCGCCAGGGAAAGACCGGTAACGACCGGCGCACGAGGGAGAGCAGCCGCCCGTGCAGGAACTGTACCGCACCGTCACCGAGGTGATCGACCTCCGGTCGTTCTCGAACCTGTGGTTCTGGATCGCGCTTGCCGTCGTCTGGTCGACCGCCTCGCACTACGTGCTTGGCGTCCCTTACGACATGATAACCCGCGCCCGGCGCGACGGCGGCGAGGCCGAGGAGGACCTGCGCGACATGGTGCGGGTCAACGTCAACCGCCTGCTGCACATCGCCGAGTCGGCCGGTCTGTGGCTTCTCGCCCTGGCCTGTTTCGCCCTGACGACGCTGGCCATCGTGGGCTTCGTCTATGGCATCGAGTTCGCCCAGGCGCTGTTCCTGCTCGGCTTTCCCCTCTCCATCGTCTTCGCGCTGTCGCTGCGCACGGCGCGCCGCATCCGCGCGGCCGACGGCGAGGGGCTGCACCGCGTTCTCGTGCGCCATCGGCTCTCGGTTCAGGCCGTCGGCGTTGTCTCGATCTTCGTGACCGCGATGTGGGGAATGTGGCAGAACATGGTGATCGGCCCGATCTGAGCCTGCCCGGTTTGGCGGCACGCGTGCCGCGCCCCGTGTCGCATCGGCCTGCCGCCATTCGCTCCGCTGCCCTCGGGACTCCCATCGCCGCACCGATGCCCTACCCTTGCGACAGCGTTGAACGGCACAGGGAGAAAGGGATGGGTGTCAGGGGCGATGGACCAGCGGTGAGGCTGGCGCTCGCGATCGCGGCGGCGGTGGGGCTCGCGAGCGGCGCGGCGGCGCAGGAGACGATCGAGAGCCACGGCTTCTCGCCCTTCGGCGAGCTCAAGTATCCACCCGGCTTCCCGCATTTCGACTATGTCGATCCAGACGCGCCGAAAGGGGGCGAGATCAGCTTTCGCGGCACCGGTGCCAGCCGCACCTTCGACAGCCTCAATGCCTTCGTGCTGGCCGGCGAGCCCGCTCAGGGCCTTACCCGTCTCTACGACACGCTGCTCGCCCGCGCCTATGACGAGCCCGACGCCGCCTACGGCCTGCTGGCCGAGCGCATCGCGTATCCCGCAGACCGCTCCTTCGTGATCTTTCACCTCCGCCCCGAGGCGCGCTTTTCCGACGGCGAGCCCGTTACGGCGGAAGACGTGGCCTTCACCCTCGCGACGCTGGCCGAGGACGGGCTGCCCGCCTACCGCCTCCTGCTCGACGACGTTTCGGGCACCGAGATCCTTGGCGAGCACGCCATCCGGGTCGACTTCCGCGATGGCGCGATGACGCGCGACCTGCCGGGCGAGGTCGGGCAGATCCCGATCCTGCCCGCGCATTACTACGAGTCGGTCGATTTCACCCGCTCGACCATGGAGCCGCCCGTGGGGTCCGGCCCCTTCGCAGTTGCCGACGCCGATCCCGGTCGGTCGATCACCTATTGCCTGCGCGACGATTACTGGGGTGCCGACCTGCCCGTGAACGTGGGCAAGGACAATTTCCAGTGCGTCGTCTACGAATACTTCGCCGACAACGTCGCCGCCTTCGAGGCGCTGAAATCGGGACAATACCTGTTCCACGAGGAATTCACCTCGGCCCAGTGGGCGACGGGCTACGACTTCCCCGCGCTCGATGCGGGCTGGGTCGTGCAGGAGGTGATCCCCGACAACCGCCCCTCGGGCACGCAGGGCTTCTGGATCAACACCCGCAAGGAGAAGTTCCAGGATGTGCGCGTGCGGCAGGCGCTGGGGCGCATGTTCAACTTCGAATGGTCGAACGAGCAGCTCTTCTACGGGCTCTACGAGCGCACCGACAGCTTCTTCGAGAACTCCGACATGGAGGCGCGGGGCCTGCCAGAAGGGGCCGAACTCGCCCTGCTGGAGGAGTTCCGCGACCAGTTGCCGGAAGAGATCTTCACCCAGCCCGCCTTCGTGCCGTCGGTGAGCGCGCCACGTCTCGGCGATCGCAACGCGGTGCGCGAGGCCTCGGCCCTGCTGGACGAGGCCGGCTGGTCGCCGGGCGACGACGGGATGCGCCGCAACGCGGACGGCGAGGTGCTGAGCGTCGAGTTCATCTCAGACAGCCCTGCCTTCGGGCGGATCGTGCTTCCCTACGTCGAGAACCTGCGCCGCATCGGGGTGGATGCCGAATGGGTGCAGATCGACAGCGCCCAGATGCAGCAGCGGCAGGAGACCTTCGACTACGACATGACGGTGGCGCGGCTGGTGGTGGGCAACACGCCCTCGGTCGAGCTGCGCAACATCTACGGCTCGGCCAGCGCCGACCAGCCCGGCTCGTTCAACCTGTCGGGCGTGTCCGATCCGGTGGTCGACGCGCTGATCGACCGCGTCGTTGGCGCCGGCAGCCGCGACGAGATGCTGGCCGCCGCCCGCGCGCTCGACCGGGTGCTGCGCTCGCAGCACATCTGGGTCTCGAACTGGTCGAAGGCCGCGCACTGGCTCGCCTACTGGGACGTGTTCGGCCGCCCCGAGCTCAAGCCCGACTACATCCGCGGCGAGGATTACTGGTGGTTCGAGCCCGCGAAGATGGAGGCGCTGCGCGCGGAGGGCGCCCTGCGCTGAAGCGCCATCGGCCCGGACGGCGCCCGCCCCCGGTGACGCCGGGCCGCCGCCCGGAGCCCGCGATCACGCTGCCGCCCGGGTCCGGGCATCACGTGCCGCAGAAGGTGGCATGCACGACCTCGCTTTCCTCGGGCGGGCGCGTATAGGGGCGCGCCTTCGCGTCAGGGTCCGCGAAGGGTGAGGACAGCGCCGCGTGAAGCGCCCGCGCCGGCTCCAGGTCGCCGCCGAGCGCGGCGCGGATCGCCTCCTCCACCCGGTGATTGCGGGGGATGACGGCCGGGTTCGCCGCTGCCAGCCGGGCGGTCACGTCGCCCTCCTCGCGGGCGAGGCGAGCCTGCCAGTCGGCCTCCCAGGCCTCGAAGGGCGCGCGGTCGGCGAACCAGTCGCGCGCGGTGCCGTCGGCGAGCCCGCGGAAGACGTTGGTGAAGTCGGCCCGGGCCGCCGCCATCGCCTCGAGCAGGCGGATGGCGAGGTCGGCGTCGCCCTCCTCCTCTCGCGCGAGCCCCAGCTTGGCGCGAAACACGCGCGCCCATTCCGCCTGCGCGCGCTCGGGGTAGCGGTCCATCGCCGCCTGTGCCCGCGCGACGGCGCGGTCGGGGTCGGCGTCGATCAGCGGCAGCAGGCAAGTGGCGAACTGCGCGAGATTCCACGCCAGGATCTCGGGCTGACGGGCATAGGCGTAGCGCCCGCCGTGGTCGATCGATGAGAACACGGTCGCCGGGTGGTAGGCATCCATGAACGCGCAGGGGCCGTAGTCGATCGTCTCGCCCGAGACGGCGGTGTTGTCGGTGTTCATCACCCCGTGGATGAAGCCCAGCCCCATCCATTGCGCCACGAGCCGGGCCTGCGCGTCGATCACCGCCTCGAGCAGGGCGAGCGGGCCGTCGGCCTGCGGGTAATGGCGGGCGATGGCGTAGTCTGTCAGCGCGCGCAGCGCCTCGGTGTCGCCTCGGGCGGCGAAGAACTGGAACGTGCCCACCCGAATGTGGCTCGACGCCACGCGCGTCAGCACCCCGCCGGGGAAGGGACGCTCGCGCAGCACCGTCTCGCCCGTGGCGACCGCGGCGAGCGCCCGCGTCGTCGGCACGCCGAGCGCGTGCATCGCCTCCGAGACGAGGAACTCGCGGATCACCGGGCCGATCCACGCCCGTCCGTCGCCCATGCGGGAATACGGTGTGCGGCCCGAGCCCTTGAGCTGGAGGTCGCGGCGCCTGCCGTCGCGGCCCACGATCTCGCCCAGCAGGATCGCGCGCCCGTCGCCGAGCTGGGGCGAGAAGCCGCCGAACTGGTGGCCGGCATAGACCTGTGCCAGCGGGTCGGCGCCTTCGGGCACCGCGTTGCCCGCGAGCACCGCCACGCCCTCGTCACTGAGCAGCGCGTCGGGGTCGATGCCCAGCTCCTGCGCAAGGGCCCGGTTCAGCAGCAGCATCTCGGGCGCCTTCACGGGCTCGGGCGCCATCTTCGTGTAGAACCGCTCGGGCAGGGCGGCGTAGGTGTTGTCGAAGGGGACGTGAAGGTTCATGTCGCGCGGTCTCCGTCTGTCGGCGGAAACGTATGAAGCCACGGCCCGTCGCGCCAGCCCCTCAGAGGCGCCGGTTCATCAGCATCAGGCGCCCGCGCCCCTCGAAGCCGAGCCCGACGTAGAGCCGTTCTGCCGGCCCGCCCCGCTCTACCTCCAGCGAGATGGCGGCGACGCCCGCGGTCCGGAGCGCGCCGATCAGCGCCTCGAGCGCCTCGCGCGCCATGCCGCGGCCGCGCACGGCCGGGCGGATCCAGATCTCGTCGAGCGTGGCATCCATGCCGCCGAACACCAGCGACCAGGAGAAGGTGACGGCCAGATAGCCGACCGGCGCCCGCTCCGGCCCGATGAGATAGACCGCGCCGTAAGGCGAGCCCTCGAGGAGGGGCATGAGCCCCGCGCGGCGGTGCTCGGGGTCACTCTCCACCGCCGTTTCGGCATGGAAGGCGGCCACCATCGGGTCGAGCCGGCCGAGCGCCTCGGCGCCGCACAGGTGGAGCCTCGCGCTCACAGGCGGGCCAGCCGCTCGGTCAGCAGGCGGAAGAAGGCGTCGGCGTCGACGTGGCCGACGAAATGCGCGTTGGCCGGGCGGTCGGTCACGCCCCACCAGTCGGCCACGGTCATCCCGCGGGTGAGCTCCGAGACCGTCTCGATCTCGACGTTGATCCGCCGCCCGCTGAACAGGTCGGGCGCGAGCAGGTGCGCGATCACGCAGGGATCATGCAGGGGCCCGCCGGCGCCGCCATACTTCTCCAGGTCGAAGCGCTCGTAGAAGTCGAGCCAGCCGGCCACGGCGCGCGCGACCGGCGTGCCGATCCCGGCGATGGCCTGCAGGCGGTCGGGGGTGATCAACGCCCTGTGGGTGGCGTCGAGCGGGAGCACGGTGATGTCGATGCCGCTGCCAAACACCTCGGCCGCCGCCTCGGGATCGACGTAGATGTTGAACTCGGCCGCCGGCGTGACGTTGCCCACCTCGAAATAGGCGCCGCCCATCAGCACGATCCCGCCCAGCCGCTCGGCGATGTCGGGGGCGTGGCGCAGGGCGGTGGCGATGTTGGTGAGCGGCCCCAGCGGGCAGAGCGTGACCGTGCCCGGCGGCTCGCGGCGGACATGGTGGACGATCGCTTCCACGGCGCCCATCGAGGCGAGCGGCAGCGTCGGTGCGGGCAGGTCGGCGCCGTCGAGCCCGGTCTTGCCGTGGACGTGCTCGGCAGTCACCAGCCGGCGCGACAGCGGCGCGGCGCACCCTGCATGGACGGGGACATGGGAGATGCGCGCCAGTTCGCAGACGGTGCGGGCGTTTCTCGCCGTCAGTTCGAGGGGCACGTTGCCGGCGACGGCGGTGATCGCCAGCACCTCCAGCTCATCCGGCGAGGCGAGCGCGAGCAGAAGCGCGACGGCGTCGTCCTGCCCCGGATCGGTGTCTATGATGATCTTGCGCGGCGCCATGTGGCCCTCCCTGCGACGGGCGAGATGTGCCCCGCCGCCGCCGCGATGTCCACCCGGCTGGGCAGGGGCAAGTTCCTTGGGAAGGAACTTGCAAAAGTCTTGTTCAAGACTTTTGCGCGCTCCCGCCGGTCCCGGCGCGCGTCCGCTCCTCTTCGGTGATCACCTCTGCGCGCGCCTCGAGCGTGCGGTGGACGGGGCATCGGTCTGCGATCTCCATCAGCCGGGCGCGCTGGGCGTCGTCGAGCGCACCCTCGAGGCGCACCAGGCGCGCGAAGCGGTCGATCTTGCCGCCGCCGCCCTCGCCGGTGCCGGCATTGTCCTGGGCGTGGGCCTTTGCGTGCGTCACGTCGACCGAGACGTGCTCGAGCGGCCAGCCCTTGCGACGGGCATACATGCGGATCGTCATCGAGGTGCACGCGGCGAGGCCGGCCGAAACGAGGCCGTAGGGCGAGGGTCCCCGATCGGTGCCGCCGTGGCCCTCCGGCTCGTCGGCTAGCATGTGGTGGTGCGGGCCGCTCGAGATGTCCTGCAGGAAGCCGCCCGGATCGGCCTCGCTGGCGCGCACGACGCCTTCGGGCGCGCCTTCGGGCCGGGCGGGGGCCGGCAGGTCGAGGTACCGCTCGGCCCAGGCGGCGACGACGCCCGCGGCGTAGTCGGCGTCGGCGGGGTCGGTCAGCAGGTGGTCGGCCCCGTCGAGCGTCACGAAGCTCTTGGGGTGGCGGGCGGCGGTGAAGATGTTGGTGGCATTCTCGATCCCCACCACTGTGTCGCGCGGGGCGTGCAGCACCAGCAGCGCCCGTTTCAGCCCGGAGATGGCAGGGCCGAGTTCGGCCGCGTCGACGTCGCGCACGAAATCGCGGCCGATGGTGAACTTGCGGCCGCCGAGATCGACCTCGGCCTGCCCGTCCCGCTCGATCCGGTCGAGCGCGTCGGCGAAGTTGTGGGTGACGTGGGCGGGATCGAACGGTGCGCCGATCGTGGCCACGGCGCGGACGCTCGCGATGGCGCCTGCCGCCTTGATGGCCGCCGCGCCGCCGAGCGAATGCCCGATCAGCAGGCCGGGCGCCATGCCCTGCGCCTCGAGCCAGGAGGCGGCCGCGACCAGGTCGCCCACATTGGAGGTGAAGGTGGTGTTGGAGAACTCGCCTTCGGAATGACCGAGCCCCGTGAAGTCGAAGCGCAGGACGGCGAAGCCTGCAGAGGTCAGCCGGCGCGTGATGCGGCGGGCGGCGGCGATGTCCTTGGAGCACGAGAAGCAGTGGGCGAAGAGAGCGGTCGCCCGATGCGCGCCGTCGGGCCGTTCGAGCCGGGCCGCGAGCCGCGCGCCCTGGGCGCCCTCGAATGTGATCCTTTGCATCGCCGTGCTCCTCTTCCTGGCGGTCGACTGCAGCATGGGCGCGCGGGTGCGCCCGTCCAAGGGGCGCAGGCGCGTCTGTGTCAGCCCGTCGCGCGATGGTGAGATCGCTCGTGCGCCCGCGCCGTGGCACGTCTGCAACCGGCCCGCCGGGCGCCCGGACGTGCCGAGGCGCGTTGGCCGCGTCGCTCGCGCTCCAGCGCCGGCGGCCGCGCGTTTCTTTGCCGGAAGGTGCGCCGGTGCGGCCCGCCGCGAAGACGGCCAGCGTGGCGCGGCGCGGCTTCACGTCCCGTGTCGCCTGCGTGGGGCTTGCCGGTCGCGGCGGGCGCCTTTCCGTCTGGCGCTCCCCGCGCTAGCGTTCTGCTCCATGGCCGAGCCGATCCTGCATCCCCGCCTGTCCCATGCGCCCTGGCAGAGCCCGCAGACCGCGCGGCTGCCCGGCACCACGCCCGTCGCATCCGATGCCTGGTTGACGGTCGACGACGCCCATGCGGCCCAGATGGCCGAGCGCGACAGGCTGATCGCCGAGCAGCCCGGCGACGTGGTGGCAAACGTGCCCGGCTCGGAGGGCGCGCAGGCGGAACTGATCGACACCGTGCTCGACGCCCTCGCCGCGCGGACCGACTACGCCCGCGAGGGCGCGGCACTGCGCCGGCCGGACGGTCGGCGCGTGGCGCTGGATCGCGCCGCGCCGCTCGCAACGCTGGGCCGGCTGGTGCAGGAGGATCTGTGCCTGCTCCACAAGCCCGAGGGGGCGGACGAGCACGTGCTCACCGCCGCGGTGCTGTGTTTCCCGGCGATGTGGACGCTGGCGGAGAAGATCGGCCGCCCCCTCGCCGCCATCCACCGCCCGGTGCCCGACTACGACGCGGGGCTGGCCGCTCGGGTGCAGCGGCTGTTCGACGGGATGCGGCCGGTCGAGGCAGGCGGGCGCATCCTGATGCGGATGAACGCGCTCGACCATCCGTCGCCGGCGCTGTTCCAGACCCGGCGCGAGGCCGAGCCGCGCGAGCAGGGGCATGGCGCGGGCGGCTTCCTGCGGATCGAGCGGCAATGCCTGCGCAAGCTGCCGCGAACGGGGGCGGTCGTCTTCTCGATCCACACCACCGTGCTCGACCGCGCGGCCCTGTCGCCCGATCAGGCGGCAGCCTTCATCGCCCATTCCGGCCGGCAGTGACGGCGACCGACTCGGACCTTTCAACCGGTGCGCGAACTTCGTTGACCCAGATCAAGGCGGCCGCCATCCGGCGCGGGACATGGTCGATACCGGAGCGGGGAGGTTCCGACGCGCTGCCCCGCACCGGGAACCGGAAAAAGACGCCCGCCTCGCCAGCGGGCGAGAACGAGGGACGCCCATGATACCCCGAAACACCCCCGACGAGAGGGATGCCGCCCCGTCTGCCGGACGCGCGGCAAGCGCCGCCGCCGTGAACCGCGAGGCGCTCGTGGCCGAGATGGTGCGCCGCGCCGTGCTGCCCCGCCTGCTCGCCCGCAAGGACGACGGCGCGTTCGACCGTGGCCCCAACGTGGTGCGGTTTCCGGCCGGCGACGAGGTCTGACCGCACCCCCTGACGGATGACGGCGGGACGCTCTCGCGCCCCGCCGCCGTTCTGCCTCGTGTGCTCCGCCTCAGGCGGCGAGGCCCAGCTTGTAGACATGGATCTCGAAGGTCGGGTGCTGCTCCGCCCCGATCACGCCCGGCCGGTAGTGGCGGTAGGTCGACCGCCAGTAGGGCTGGATGACCACCCCCTCCTCCTGCATGATCGTCTGAAGACGCGCGGAGACCTCGCGCCGAGCGTCGGCGTCGGCGATGGCCAGCGCCTCGGTCAGGGCGGCGTCGAACGCGTCGTTGGAAAAGCCCGTCTCGTTCCACGCCTCGCCCGAGCGATAGGCCAGCGCGAGCACCTGCACCCCGAGCGGGCGCTGCGCCCAGTCGGTCGTCGAGAAGGGGTAGCCCGTCCAGTCGTTCCAGAAGGTGGCGCCGGGCAGGATGGTGCGGCGCACCGGGATGCCGGCATCGCGCAGCTGGGCGGCCACCGCGTCGGAAGTGTTGCGCCGCCAGTTGTCGTCGATCGAGATGAGCTCGTGCTCGAACCCGGCCATGCCCGCCTCTTCCAGAAGGGCCAGGGCCTGCGCTGGGTCGAAGACGGGTGGCGGGAGCTCGGCGTATTCGGGGTGGATCGGGCAGACATGGTGGTTTTCGGCCACCGTGCCCCGGTCGGCATAGCCGAGCTCGAGGCAGACCGCGTTGTTGACCGCCATCGCCAGCGCCCGGCGCACGCGGGCGTCGGCGTAGGGGCGCATGCCCTCGATCTCGGCCTGCTGATTGGTGCGGATGACCAGCGTGTTGGCGGTGACCACCTCCGACTTCGTCCACCCGATCGTGTCCATCAGGTCGACGAACTCGCCGAGCGATTCGTAGACCATGTCGACCTCGCCCGATTCCGCGGCGGCGAAGTGCGCGGCCTGGTCGGTGCCGTAGTCGATGTACTCGATCCGGTCGAGATAGGGGCCGCCGAACACCTCCGCCCCCCACCAGTCGTGGGCATCGTTGCGCACGAGGGCCGCCTTGACGCCGACGGTCAGCTCCTCGGGCAGGTAGGGGCCGGTGCCAACGGGGTTGTCCATCGGGTCGCCCGAGAAGCCCTCCTTCACGATGGGCGCCGGGTAGTCGGAGAAGCCCGCGATCAGGGTGATGTCGGGCGTCTCGAGGGTGAGCACGACGGTCAGGTCGTCGGCCACCTCGATGGCGCCCTCCCGCGCCTCGCCCGTCTCGGGGTCGATCAGCGACGACACGCGCGCGGCCATCGAGTTGCCCTCGACGTTCTGCTCGCACCAGCGGCGGATGTTGTAGGCCACGTCGGCGGCGGTGAAGGGGTCGCCGTCGTTCCACGTCACGCCCTCGCGCAGGCGAAGGGTGTATTGCGTGGCGTCCTCGTTGACCTCCCAGCTCTCCAGCAGCATCGGCGTGATCGAGCCGTCGCGCTGGTATTCCACCAGGTATTCCAGCCAGCCGCGGGAAAAGTTCGACATCTGCGGCCAGTCGTAGGTGCGCGGATCCTTCAGCGCGCGCACGTCTGACTGGATGCGCAGGGTGCCGCCCATCTGCGGCTCTTGCTGCGCGCGGGCGGGCGTGGGCGCGGCCAGGCCGATCAGGCCGTAGGCGGCCGTGGCCGAGACGCCGAGCGAGGTGGCGCGGGCGAGAAACTCGCGCCGCGACAGGGCGCCGTCGAGATGCTCGCGCGCATGGAGACGGGCGGCGGGGTGAAGGTCGGGCTCCATCGGGGCCTCCGCTGTTGTGACTGTGTGTGTCGGGTGATGGGTTGGGCGCCGCGTGTCTGCCTGCCGGGCGCTTCTCTTCGATCTCGGGGGCTGCGTTCGGACGATCACCCGCCCGGCTGCCGACACCCCTCGCTGCGGTGGGGAGTATAGTCATCGCTCCCGTCCGGCCAAGTCGCGGAATCGGCTTGCGCGACAATTCCTTCCGGCGTGCCGCGCAGATGCGGGAAGCCCGCCCCGTCTGTTGACTTTTTTCACGCCCTGCCATGGCGCGAGTCTTTCGGTTGACCCCGCCCCGGCACGCGGCCACAGAAGCGCCGCGACAACGGAGCGACCGACTTGGCCCAGAGCCCGCCCCCCTTCTCGGCCCACGAACGCATGATCGCGTGGCGCTACCTGCGCGCACGTCGCTCGGAGGGCGGCGTGTCGGTGATGACGTGGATCAGCCTGATCGGCATCGCGCTCGCCGTCTTCGCGCTTGTGGCCACGCTTGCGGTGCGCTCGGGCTTCCGGGCCGAGTTCGTCGACACGATCCTCGGCGCCAACGCCCATGTCACCGTCTACCGCTCGGTGGCCGTGGGCGAGGGCGGTCAGCCCGACCGCGCCATCGACGACTATGTCGAGATGGCCGAGCGCCTCCGCGCGGTCGAGGGCGTCACCCGCGTGGCGCCGCTGGTGAAGGGGCAGGTGATGGCCAGCGCGAACGGGCGCAGCGCGGGCGTCGAGGTCTACGGCATCGCCGAGGCCGACCTTCTGACCATTCCGCGCGTCGCCGACCCCGAGCGGGCGTCGGGCGCTATCGGCCGCTTCGACGAGGGGGTGGCGATCGGCTGGGAGGTGGCGCGCGAACTCCAGGTGGCGCCGGGCGACGTGATCCGGCTGATCTCGCCAGAGGGGGCGCGCACCCCCTTCGGCACCAGCCCGCGCGTCAATGCCTACGAGGTCACCTACGTCTTCCAGGCCGGCCGCTACGACATCGACCGCACGCGCCTCTACATGCCCTTCGCCGAGGCGCAGACCTACTTCAACCGCGAGGGGCGGGCCGACGAGCTGGAGGTTATGGTCGAAGAGCCCGACCGGGTGCAGGACTACACGCTCGACCTGCTGCGCGCGGGCGGCGAGCGCACCCTGATCTGGACATGGCGCGACGCCTCGGGCTCGTTCCTGCGGGCGCTCGAGGTCGAGGACAACGTGATGTTCGTGATCCTGTCGATCCTCGTGCTGATCGCGGCCATGAACATCGTTTCTGGCCTGATCATGCTGGTCAAGAACAAGGGGCGCGACATCGGCATCCTGCGCACGATGGGGCTGACCGAAGGCTCGGTTCTGCGCGTGTTCTTCCTGTGCGGGGCCTCGGTGGGCGTGGTGGGCACGGCGATCGGCGTGGCCGCCGGGTGCCTCTTCGCCATCTACATCGACCCGATCTTCTCGTTCGTGAACTGGGCCTCCGGCGGCGGTGTGTGGGACCCGTCGATCCGCGGCATCTACGCCCTGCCGGCCAGGCTCGAGGCGGGCGACGTCGCCTCGGCGGTGGCGCTGTCGCTGGGCCTGTCCTTCGTCGTCACGATCTTTCCCGCGAGGCGCGCGGCGCGGATGAACCCGGTCGAGGCGCTGCGCTATGAGTGAGGGCTCCCCGAGCGCGCCGGTCGAGAGCGCGCGGCCGGTGCTGGAGCTGCGCGGGCTGGACAAGACCTATATGGCCGGCCAGCCGGGAGAGGTGCGGGTGCTCGCGGGCGCCGCGCTGCGGCTGGCGCCGGGCGAGGTGGCGGCGCTCGTCGCGCCCTCGGGGGCGGGCAAGTCGACGCTTCTTCACATCGCCGGCCTGCTCGACACGGCGGATGCGGGCGAGGTCTGGCTTTCCGGCCGCGAGATGAGCCACCTGCCCGACTCCGCCCGCACGGCGGCGCGGCGCGATCTCGTGGGCTTCGTCTACCAGTTCCACCACCTGCTGCCCGAGTTCAGCGCGTCGGAAAACGTGGTCCTGCCGCAGCTCGCCGCGGGCGTGGGCCGCGCCGAGGCGCGGGCGCGGGCCGAGGAGCTCCTGGCCGCGGTGGGGCTGTCGGGGCGGGCCGGGCACCGCCCGGCCGAGTTGTCGGGGGGCGAGCAGCAGCGCGTCGCCTTCTGCCGGGCGCTGGCCAACCGGCCGCGGCTGCTTCTGGCCGACGAGCCCACCGGCAACCTCGATCCCGCGACCTCCGACGCCGTCTTCGACGTGCTGATGGGGCTGGTGCGCGAGACCGGGCTCGCCGCCCTCGTCGCGACCCACAACCCCGGCCTCGCCGCGCGCATGGACAGGGTGCTGCGGCTCGACGAGGGGCGGCTTGTCGAGGCGCGTGCCTCGCAACCCACGGGAGAGTCTCTCTAGGAAACCCGGGCAAGTCGCGGGGGTGTCTGCCGAACTTCTGTGCCACTGCCCGCGAAATGATCGGTCGCGGGACGTGTTTCTATGTTTGCACTTTTGTCGCAGATGGGTAAGTGTCCGCCCCACTCAAGAACCGGCTCCGGTGAACAAGGGGCCAAGCCGAACACAAGGGGAGGTCCTCAATGGATCGTCGTTCGTTTCTGAAAACGTCCGCGATGGGCGGTGCCGCGGCCGCGGCGTCGGGCCTTGCGGCGCCCGCCATCGCGCAGGGCAACCGCACGCTCACGATGGTCACCTCGGTGCCCGATGGCTTCGCGGTTTTCGACGACGCCGCGCAGCTCGCCATCGACTACATCACGGCGATGACGGATGGCCAGCTGAGCTTCAACAAGATGTCCGCGGGATCGCTCGTGGGCGCGTTCGAGGTGTTCGACGCCGTGTCCGCCGGGCAGGCCGACGTCTATCACTCGGCCGAATACTACTTCCTCAACCAGCATCCCGGCTTCGCGTTCTTCACCAGCGTGCCCTTCGGCATGACGACGCAGGAGCATGACAACTGGTACTACCGCCGCGGCGGGCAGGAACTGCACGACGAGCTGTCGGGCCTGTTCAACCTCAAGCCGCTGATGGTCGGCCAGACCGCGATGCAGCCCGGCGGCTGGTTCAACAAGGAGATCACCTCGGCCGAAGATCTGCAGGGCCTGCGCTTCCGCATGCCCGGCCAGGGCGGCCAGGTGCTCGGCCGCCTCGGCGTGTCGGTGCAGAACATTCCCGGCGGCGAGATCTACCAGGCGCTGGCCTCGGGCGCGATCGACGGCGCCGAGTGGATCGGCCCCTATGCCGACGAGCGCCTCGGCTTCCAGGAAATCACCAACATCTACTACACCTCGGGCTTCCACGAGCCGGGCTCGGCGCTGCACATGGTGTTCAACATCGACGTCTGGGAATCGCTCACGCCGACGCAGCAGACCATCTGCAAGGTCGCCACGGAAGCGGCCCACGCCCAGAACACCGCCCTTTCGCTGGCCGAGAACGGTGCCGCGCTGGCCCGTCTGCAGAGCCAGGGTGTCGTGGCACGCCAGTTCCCCGATGACGTTTGGGATGCCTTCGGCCGCGCCTCGGCCGAAGTCCGCGAAGAGAGCATGGGCGATCCGATGTACGCCAAGATCGCCGAGAGCTACTTCGCCTCCATGGCCGAGTCGTCGGCCTGGTTCGAGATCGGCGACGGCGAATACATGCGTCAGCGCAACCGCGTCAACGCGGGCTGATCGGGCCTGCGGGGGCGGGCGCGGCAGGGCGCCGCGCCCGGCCTCCGCAGGTTTTCCGGCCCGAAGATCGCGCCGCCCCGGCCACGTCGGGGCGGCGGTCGAGACAACGAGGGCGCGGGTGGCCGCAGCCCGGGAAGGCGCGTCGACGGCGCCATTGGGGGAGCGATGCTCGACGCGATCGCCTGGTTCTTCCAGCAGGTCATGCTGGGCTTCTACAATTTCTTCTATGCCATCCTGAACCTGGGCGACTGGCTGGACTGGTCGAACCCCGAAGCGATCGTACGGGTCGTCTATTACGGCGGTTCGGTCGAGCTGTTCTTCGTGGTGTTCAACACCGTCGTCCTGCTGACGCTGATCGGGATCTGGCGCCCGGGCTTCATGTGGGGCGGTGTGCGCACGCTCGAGGGCATCGCCAACGGGGTCGGCCGGGTGGCCGCCTGGGCCGGCCTTCTGATGGTGCTGCAGCAGATCGTTATCGTCTTCGTGCAGCGAATCTTCGCGGTCAGCCAGATTTCGCTCGCCTTCGGCACGTCCGTCACCTTCGACGTGTCCTGGTGGTCGGAGGCGCTGAAATTCTACAACGCCATGCTCGTCGCGCTCTGCGTGTCCTACACCTACGTCCAGGGCGGGCATGTCAGGGTCGACATCCTCTACGCCAACGTCTCGTTCCGCACGCGCAAGATCATCGACATGGTGGGCGGTCTTCTCTTCATGATCCCCATGTCTCTGCTGATCTGGCACTATGCATGGTACTTCCTGTGGCGCCACCTTGTCGTGCCGGCGCCCTCCGCCTCGGACACGCTCGACCGGCTGCTCCAGCGCGCGCAGATCCTGCGCTGGAACGTCGAGACCACGGGCTTCGCGCCCCAGGGCTTCTCCGCCTATTTCCTGTTCAAGGTGCTGCTCGTCCTCTTCGCGGCGCTCGTCTTCATGCAGGCCATCGCGGTGATCTGGCGCGCGATCCTCGAGATGCGGGAAGGCGAGGAGAGCGAGAACAGGCACCTCGACCGCGACAAGATCGGCGACCCGGCCGAAGAACAACAACACGAGATCCATTCGGGAGCCGCCTGACCCATGCTGTTTGGTCTGGACGGGGTCGAGATCGGCCTCATCATCGTTTTCCTGACGCTCTTCGCCTCGATCCTGTCGGGCTTTCCGGTGGCCTTCGCCATCGGCGGCGCGGGCGTCATCTCGTTCGCCATCATCGCGGCGCTCGACTCGGCGGGCCTGCTCATCCACCAGGCCATCGACAGCGGGTCGCAGGCCTATGCCCAGCTCATCGGCGAGGGCGTTCGGCCGGAGACGATCTCGATCTTCCGATACCCGGAGCTGCCACGCATCGAGGAGCCCGTGTTCCCGATGGGCTGGGAGACGGCGCTCGAGCGCAACCTCTCCTTCGTGGTCAACCGGATCAACGAGCGCGTGCTCGCCGGCCAGTCGATCGAGACGCTGCTGGCGGTGGCGATGTTCGTGCTCATGGGCATCACGCTGGAGCGCAGCCGCATCGCGGAAGACCTGCTGACCAACATGGCCCGCATCTTCGGCCCGCTGCCGGGCGGCCTCGCGGTGTCGATCGTTGTCGTGGGCGCCTTCCTCGCCGCCTCGACCGGCATCGTCGGCGCGACCGTGGTCACCATGGGCCTGCTCGCGCTGCCGACCATGCTGCGCAACAACTACTCGCCCGAGCTCTCGACGGGGGTGATCGCGGCGTCGGGCACGCTGGGGCAGATCATTCCACCCTCGATCGTGATCGTCCTGCTCGGCACGCTGGTGGGCGACATCTACTCGACCGCGCAGGAGACGCGCGCGCGCCTTGCCGGCTGCACCGATGCGCTGACCTTCCTCGGCGAGCCGGCGGTGCTGTCGGTCGGCACGCTGTTCCAGGCGGCACTCGTGCCGGGCATCGTGCTCGCCGGCCTCTATGCCGCCTTCGCCTTCGGCTATGCGCTCTACAACCCCGCCAAGGCCCCCCCCGTCCTGTTCGAGGATGACGCCCCCGCGGCGGCCGACTATGCCAGCCCGCAGGAGCGGCTGACATGGTTGCTCGGCGTGCCGTCGGCCATAGTTCTCGCCCTGGTGCTGCTGGGCGGCGCCGGGGTGATCGGCGGGCAGGGCGTGTCGGTCGGCACGACGACCGCGGGGCCGGACCAGGCAAGCCTGCGCACCAACGTCTCCGAGCAGTGCCAGGCCTCGATGATCGACCTGCACGGGCAGGAGGCGTGGGACCGCGCCGTCGCCCAGCAAGAGGCCATCCAGTCGGCGGGCGGCGAAGAGCGGCGCAACCTCACCGACGAGGAGATCGCCGAGCGCACCGAGGCGGCCCTCGCCGCGGTGCCCCCCATCGGCACGGGCTTCGCCCTTGGCTTCGCGCTGCTCGGGGTGCTTCTGTCCATCGGTCGCGGGATCGCGCCCTCGGCCAACCCGGTGCCGCTGATCGTCGGCGCTGCGGGCATCGGTCTCGCCTTCCTGTTCGACCTCGTCGTGTTCGACCCGCTGATGTCGCCCGGCGCGCGCTTCCTGTGGCTGATCGTGCCGTTCCTGATGATCCTGTACGGGATGCGCGCGGCCATCGACATGATGGGACGGTCGGAACTGCTCAAGGTGATCTTCCCTCCGCTCGTGCTGATCGTCGCGGTGCTGGGCTCGATCCTCGGCGGCATCACCAACCCCACGCCGGCGGCGGCGCTCGGCGCGGGCGGGGCGATCATGCTGGCCGCCTACCGTCTGCTGCGCGAAGAGAACCGCTCGGGCAAGATCGTCATCCAGGGCGCCTTTGCCATCGTCCTGATGATCCTTGTCGGCGTGAACTTCGACCTGCGGGTGACGACCGAGACGGCGGGTTTCGAGAACTGGGCAGCCTTCCTCGTGGCTCAGGCCGCCTATCTCTACGCGATCTTCGGCATCGGCTATGCGTGCTGGGTCCTCTGGCGCAAGACGGTGCTGACGCCCGTGGTGCGCGAGACGGCCAAGGTCACCTCGATGGTGTTCACCATCCTGATCGGCAGCCAGATCCTCAACCTGACGCTGATCTCCTTCGGCGGCGAGCACTACATCCAGCAATGGCTGCGCAGCTTCGACAACGAGATGGTGGCGTTCCTCATCGTCATGCTCGTGCTGTTCGTGCTGGGCTTCGTGCTCGACTTCCTCGAGATCATCTACATCGTCGTGCCGATCGTCGGCCCGGTGATCTATGGCGGCACGCTCGACCCGAAATGGGTAACGATCATGATCGCGGTCAACCTGCAGACCTCGTTCCTCACGCCCCCCTTCGGCTTTGCGCTGTTCTACCTGCGCGGTGTCGCGCCGCCCGGAATCACCACGGGGCACATCTATCGCGGCGTCCTGCCCTTCGTTCTCGTGCAGGTGCTGGGCCTGACCCTGCTCTGGGCCTTCCCCGGCATCGTCACCTTCGTGCCCGACCTGATCCCGAACTGATCCCGAACTGAGCGGGGGCCGCAGCCGGCACCGGCCCGTGCCGGCTGCGTCCCCACGGCGGACCGCCCGAGCGCCCCTGGGGCGCGGAGCCGCCGCATCGCCCCCCTCGCGCCGTCGCGTGGGTCGCCACGCGGCAGGGCCCATGCGTCCGTCAGGGGCTCGCGCCGCCCCCCGCTTCTTCTTGCCGGAAATATCCTCCGGGGGTCCGGGGGGTGGAAAACCCCCGGTCCGGCGGTGTGGCCCGGGGACGCCGCTACTTCCGTGGGGCGCGAATGTCGGGAAGGGTGATCTTGGCCACCTGCTCGGCGATCGGGTCGACCGACAGCGGGTGGGTCTCGCCTGTATGGCTCGCGGGGTCGCCGATGTCCTGCCAGCGGCCGCCCTTGTAGATCTCGAGCGCGCCGAAGCCCGCCTTGTAGCCCATCTTGGGCGATCCCGGCACCCAGTAGCCGAGATAGACGTAGGGAAGCCCCGCCGCGCGGGCGATCTCGACGTGGTCGAGGATGATCCAGGTGCCGAGGGAGTTCCGTCTCAGCGCCGGTTCGTAGAAGGAGTAGACCATCGACAGGCCGTCATCGAGCACGTCGGTCAGGCAGACGGCGGCGAGGTCGCTCTCGATATGCGCCCCGCCCCGTGGCGCGGCCTCCGCCGTCAGGCGGTCGGCGAGGCCGGGCAGCTTGTACTCCACCACGCGCGAGCGCACCGGCGTCTCCTCGATCATCGCGGCGAACTCGAAGATATCCATGTCGGCCATGCCGCCGTCGGCGTGGCGCGAGTCGAGGTAGCGGCGAAAGAGCGCGTATTGCTCTTCCGTGGCCCAGGGCGAGGTCGCCTGCCGGACGAGCGCGGCATTCTTCCGGAGCGTGCGCTTCTGGCTCTTGGTGGGCTGGAAGTCGGCCACCCGGATGCGGGCCGACAGGCACGCTGAGCAATCGGCGCAGGAGGGGCGGTAGAGCACGTTCTGCGACCGGCGGAAGCCCTGCTTCGACAGCGTGTCGTTCAGTGCCTCGGCATGCTCGCCCTGCAGCGCCGTGAACAGCTTACGCTCCATCCGGCCCTTGAGATACGGGCATGGCTGGGGCGCCGTCACGTAGAACTGGGGCGCGATGGGCAGCGTGTGGCGCATACGGGACGGGCGGCAGCGATGTCGGTCGTGAACGGGGCTCGTGGCGGACTAGTCTGCGGCAGCTTTATCACAAAACCGTAGCAGCCGATTCTCGTCGCGCCAAGCCCTGCGGCAACCCGCCTCGCGGGCAGCCGCAGCGGGCCTCAGCGGCGCCGGTTGAGCGCCGCGGTGTTCAGCGCGAGGTCGGGGATGCCCTGCGCCCGGGGCGTCGTCAGCATCAGCACGATCGACACGATCTGCGGGATGACGAAGGCCATGCAGACCGAGTAGATCAGCGTGTGCAGCGCGGCCTCGGGCAGGGCGAAGCGCTCGCCCCGGAAGGTGCGCAGCTCGATCCCCATGAAGCGCATCCCCCATGTGGCCGAGCCGCGCGCCAGCGTCACCGTGCGGTAGGCGAAGGACAGCACGAGCCAGAGGAACGGCAGGTAGAACAGCGCCGTGAACAGCGTCAGCGGGATGGCGAGCAGGGTGAGGGCCAGCACGATCGCGGCGTCGATCACCCAGGCCACGAACCGCTTCACCGGCACGTCGGCATAGAACTCGCGATGGCGGTCGGGGTCGGGCAGCTGCCAGTCGAGATCGGTCATGGCGGACATATCGGAGAGCCTCCTGCCGGGATCAATGTCGCGGCTCGCGCCGCGGGACGGAAAGCGCCCCGCCGCTGTCGTGAGCGGCGGGGCGGGGGCCGGCCCGCGGGGAGGCGGCCGGCACGTGGGCGGCACGGGGCCGGGCCGGGTCAGGACGGCTGGCCTTCGCCCTCGTCGCCGCCCTCGGTGCGGGTCGCGCGGGTCTTGGCGCGCTCGTCCATGAAGGCGTCGAACTCGGCCTTGTCCTTGGCTGCGCGCAGCCGCTCGAGGAACGCCTGGAACGCCTCCTGCTCTTCCTCCAGCCGCTGCAGCGTCTCGTCGCGGTAGGCGTCGAAGGCGGCGTTGCCAGAGGGGCTGTAGGCATTGCGGCGGATGGTGCCGCGGCTGCGGCTGCACTGGCCCGAAAACATGCGTTTGCTCCAGATCATGTAGGCGAGAAGGGCGAGGCCGATCGGCCAGAAGAGGATGAATCCGAGCACCATGGCGGCGATCCAGGCGCCCTTGCCGCGGGCGTCGAGCCAGGCCTCGGCCCGGCCGAACCAGCCCATGGCCTGCTCGGTCGCGGTGTGGAGGGACCCGGTTTGGGCGGTGGTCATGTCTGTCTCCATCGTTGCCGTTTCTATGTGAACCCTTTTCACATTCCGGAAGATGGGAGAGCGCGCCGCGCCCCGCAAGGCGTGATGTGAATGTTTTTCACATTTACTTGCCAGGGCGCTGATCTTGCGAGAAAGAATCCGGTGCCTCGGCGTTCCGGGCCTCGATCGCGGCGGCTCTGGCGGCACGGGCGCCATCGCCTGGCGTGGCCTCGGCGACGGTCGAGGCGCGGCGCACACCGCCACCGTGTCGCACGCCGCGCCGACTGGCCGCCCCATTCGCGCGGGGAGCGCGCCCGCCGGCAAAGGGGGAGGGGCCGTTGGCGGTGACCTCCCGGCTTCAGACCTGCGGCGTGCGGCCGCTCTCCTCGCCCCGCGCCAGGCGCTGTGCCTCGTCAAGCCCCCAGCGGATGCGTGCCCAGATCCGCTCGTGGAGGACATAGAAGATCGCGCCCATCACGGCGCCGATCGCTGCCACGGCCCCGCCCGTGGCGAGCGAGCCGGTGAGCGCAAAGGTGACGACCGTCATCGTGACAAGGCCGAGCGCCTGCCAGGTGACGGCCTTGGCCAGACTGCGCAGTGGTGTCTCCATGCGTGCGTCCTTTCCTGTTTTCGCGTGATCCGGCGCGAGATGTAGGAAAAGTGCGGGCGGGTATAAATCTGGCATCTTGTCATTGAAACCTATGACTTGTTGAAATAATTCAACGATCATGACAGAGATGGACAAGCGCCTTCGCGCCGAGACCTTCCGCACGCGCCTGCAGGGCCAGATGGAGGCGAGCGGTGTGAACCGGTCGGAACTCGCCCGCGCCTGCGGGGTCGACCGCTCCACCATCGCGCAACTGCTCTCGGGCGTCGACGCGCGCCTGCCCAACGCCCATCTCGCCGCGGAATGCGCGGGCGCGCTCGGCGTCTCGGCCGACTTCCTGCTGGGCCTGTCCGACCGGCCCGAGCGGCCGGGCGACGTGCTGGCCGCCGCCGTCACCGTGACCGAGGCCGCCCGCTCCTCGGCCGACGAACAGTTGCTCGAATGGCACCGCGAGGCGGCCGGCTACAAGATCCGCCACGTCGCCGCCACCCTGCCGGACGTGCTCAAGACCGAGGAAGTGCTGAGCTGGGAATACCAGAGCTCCCTCGGCAAGACGCCCCAGCAGGCCATCGGCGCCACGCAGGACCGCTATCAATGGCTGGGCGAGCAATTGTCGGACTACGAGATCGCCGTGTCGCTGGGGGAGATGCGCGCCTTCGCGGCCGGTGCGGGCTACTACGACGGGCTCGATCCGGGCGTGCGGCGGCGCCAGCTCGACAACATGGCCGAGGTGCTCGACCGGCTCTACCCGGCGGTGCGGCTCTTTCTCTACGATGCGCGGCGGGTGTTCTCGGCGCCGGTCACCGTGTTCGGGCCGCTTCTCGGCGTGGTCTATGTCGGCCGCTTCTACCTCGCCTTCCGCTCGCGCGACCGGGTGCGCGCGCTGTCGCAGCATTTCGACGGGTTGATCCGCGAGGCCGAGGTCGACGCCCGCCACGCGCCCGACTGGGTCGCGCGGCTGGCCGGAAGCGTGCCGGTCGAGGCGGACGCGGACGTGGCCGCAGATCCTGCCTGGCGACCCGCGTGACCGGGGCCGGATCCCCGGCATGACCGGTGCGCTCGCCTCGGCCATCGTCGCCGGAACGGGCGCCCTCTGGGGGCTCTACTGGCTCCCGGTGCGCGGGCTCGCCGATCTCGGCCTGCCCGGCGCCTGGGGGACGCTGGCGATCACGCTCTGCGCGGTCGCGCTGCTCGCGCCCGTCGCGCTCGTCCGGCGCAGCCTTGCGGGGGCGGATCGCGTGGCGCTCGTCGCCGTGGCACTCGGTGGGGGTGCGTTCGCCCTCTACTCCGTCGCCTTTCTCTACGGGCGCGTGGCGCTGGTGATCCTGCTGTGGTTCCTGACGCCGGTCTGGAGCACGCTGATCGCGAGGGTCCTGCTCGGCTGGGCGGTGCCGCCCCTGCGGCTGGCCGCCATCGCGGTGGGGCTCGCCGGCCTCGGCGCCATGCTGGGCGCGGGCGGCGGCCCGCCGGTGCCGCGCGACGCGGGCGAGTGGATGGGCCTTGCGGGCGGGGTGATCTGGGCAATCTCGACCACCGGCATCCGCACCCGGCCGGAAGTGCCGCCCGCGGGCGCGGCGCTCGTCTTCGCCCTGGGCGCGGCCGTCACGGCGGCGGCGCTCGCCCCGTTCCTCGAGCCCGTGCCGAGGGCGGGGGGCGTGGCGCTCTGGCCCGCGCTCGGCCTCGCGCTGGCGACGGCTTCGCTCTTTTGGGTGGTCTCGACCGCCGCGCTGATCTGGGCTGCGGCGCGGCTCGAACCGGCGCGCGTCGGCATCCTGCTGATGACCGAGGTCGCGGTCGGCGCCGCCTCCGCCGCATGGCTCGACGGCGAGCGCCTCGCGCCGTTCGAGCTGGCGGGCGGGGCGCTGGTGCTCGCGGCAGGGGTGCTGGAACTCTGGCCGCCGGGCCGGATGGGGCGGCGCAGACCCCGGTCAGGCTAGAACCACTGGCCCGGCTCCATCAGCCCGAGATCCATCAGCTGCCGGCTCTCCCAGCGGAAGGGCACCGAGCCCGGCCATGTGAAGCTGTCGATCTCGTCCCGCGAGACGGGGTTGGCCCGCAGCGCCTTGGCGGCGCGGAAAGAGCAGATCGCCGCGGTCAGGTTGTGGTGCCAGGGGCAGGCATAGGTGTTGTATTCCTGATCGGCGAAGGTGTGGTCGCCGCGCAGGCGCAGCCCTTTTGCCGTCCGGAACAGCCCGATCCGGTCGATCCGCCGCCGGTCGGGGGCGACATGCTCCTCGAAGCGCCAGCGCAGACCGCCATGGAAATCGAGCTGGCGCTCCTTCGGCCAGTCCTTGTTGGCAGGGTCGGGCCGGGGAAGGGCGAAATAGCCTGCCCGGTCGAGATGCGCGGTGGCCCGGTCGACACCCGAGGGGTGTGTGGCGAGGTCGGCCGCGTAGAGGTCGACAACGTAGGTCAGCATCGCCGCGCGCCGCTCCTCGGCATGGAAGGCGAGCATCTCGCCGACCGTTCGGTGCTCGCAGAACGGGTAGTGCAGGTATTCGGCGTTGTAGCAGTAATGCAGCCAGGTGCCGGGCCGCGCAGCGGCGATGGCCGCGTTGACGAGCGGCACGAAGGCCTTGGGCGCGCGCGTGTCCAGCGTGACGGCGGCGGTCAGCACCGGGTGGTCGGGCAGCGCGATGTCGGGCGGGGCGGCGGCGACGACGGCGCGAAAGCCGCGGGCGCCGAGGTGGTCGAGGGTCGAGACGAGCTCGACGTTGTCCTCCACGATCATCAGGGCCGCGGGGCCCGGGCCGATGGCGTCGCGCCCGCGCGCGCGGAAGCGGTCGAGACTGTCGAAGCGGATCACCGTGCCGCTATCCCCTGCATCGCCCCCCGCCGACACTGGCTACGCGATCCACGCTGGCGGGGCAACGGATGGCCGCCCCCCGCCGGGCGAAGGTGGCGCAACCGGGCCCGAGCGAAGGGCCGCGGCCCCAGCCCGACCGGGTATCGCCCGCCACCGGGGGAGCGCCGCCCGTCTTGCCGGCCGATCCCCCGTTCGGCCGCCCCGGACAGGGGATCGGGCCGGCCGCGCGTTGCCCCGACGCGGCAGATCGGCTACCCCTCGCGCGTGCGAACAGGAGGAACGCCCATGGGCGCGCCGAAGAAGCTCTTCATCAAGACCTACGGCTGTCAGATGAACGTCTATGACAGCGAGCGCATGGCCGAGGCGCTGGCGGGCGGCTACGAGCCCACCGACCGCGCGGACGAGGCCGACCTGATCCTGCTCAACACCTGCCACATCCGCGAGAAGGCCGCGGAAAAGGTCTATTCCGAGATCGGCCGCCTCAAGCGGCTGAAGGACGACAGGCCCGACCTCAGGATCGGCGTGGCCGGCTGCGTCGCGCAGGCCGAGGGCGCGCTGATGATGGAGCGGGCGCCGGCGATCGACCTCGTGGTGGGGCCGCAGAGCTATCACCGCCTGCCCGAGCTCGAGGCGCGGGCCCGCGCTGGCGAGCGGGCGCTGCACACCGAGTTCGACGAGGACAAGTTCGCCGCCCTGCCGGGGCGCCGCCGCAAGCGCGCGCCGACCGCCTTCCTGACGGTGCAGGAGGGCTGCGACAAGTTCTGCGCCTTCTGTGTCGTTCCCTATACCCGCGGCGCCGAGGTCTCGCGGCCGGTGGCGCGCGTGCTGGACGAGGCGGCGCGCATGGTCGACGAGGGCGTGCGCGAGATCACGCTGCTGGGGCAGAACGTCAATGCCTACCACGGCGCCGATGGGGCCGAGACGCGCTCGCTCGCGTGGCTGATCCGGCGTCTGGCCGAGATCCCCGGCCTCGCGCGCATCCGCTACACCACCTCGCACCCCAACGACATGGCGCAGGATCTGATCGACGCCCACGGCGACGAGCCGAAGCTGATGCCCTACCTGCACCTGCCGGTGCAGTCGGGCTCCGACCGGATCCTCAAGCGGATGAACCGCAAGCACACCGCCGCGCAGTATGTCGGGATCATCGACCGGCTGCGCGCGGCGCGGCCCGACCTGCTGCTGTCGGGCGACTTCATCGTTGGCTTCCCCGAGGAGACCGAGGAGGATTTCCGCGCCACGCTCGATCTGGTCGAGCGGGTGAATTACGGCCAGGCCTATTCCTTCAAGTATTCCGCGCGTCCCGGCACGCCCGCCGCCGAGCGCGAGGAGGTCGCGGCGGATGTGGCAGACGACCGGCTCCAGCGCCTGCAGGCCCTGCTCGCCCGGCAGCAGCGCGCGGCGCTCGAGGCGATGGTGGGCCGCGAGGCGGAGGTGCTGATCGAAAAGCCCGGCCGCGAGGCCGGGCAGATGGTGGGCAAGTCGGAGCACCTGCACGCGGTGCATGTCGAGGCCGATGCCGCGCCCGGCACCCTGCTTCGCGTGCTCGTCACCGGGGCCGCCCCGCACTCGCTGGCCGGGCGGCCTCTCTGAGCCCGCCCGACCGGGGCGCCGGCCTCCGGCCCCGGTGAGGCGGTGGGCCTCAGCGGCCCGGCGGATCGTCGCGCAGGATCTGACGCAGCTGGTCGATCTGGTGCGAGGGGTTCCGCACGCCGTATTCGTCGCGGCAGATCTGTTCGCCGATTACCGTCGCCTGGTCGCGCGTGTAGCCGATCTGGACGAGATCCTCGACGAAGACGGAGTTCGGACGATCCCAGGCCACCGTTTCGAACGGGCCGCGGTAGCAGCTGATGTTGATCAGGTTGGGATCGTCGTTGTGCGGCGACGGCATGCCTTGCGCCGAGGCCAGAGTGGCGCTTGCCGCCGTCGTGAGGCCGGCCGCGAGGGCCAGCGCGAGCGAAGTCAGTTTCATCTACCCATTCCCCTTGTCATCCGGGCGCGGTTGCCGTGGGGCTGTCGCACACGCTCGCCCCGCCGCCCCCTTGGCCGATCGGGTCGTGAAGCCCACGGGCGCACATTACCGCCCTTGCCCGAGGTGTGAAGCGAATGCGTCGAATCCTCCCCTTTGACCGGAACAATCGCGGCAAGGGCCGGCGATCGTTTCCAATTGCCCGGCCAATTCCCCGGATCGGTGCCCCCGCCTGCCCCGGACCTGCCATCGTCAGCGGAACCAGTCGGGATCGCGCGGCCCCGTGTGTCGCGTGGCGCGTGCCTGGCGATTCGGCTCGAAATGTGGGCAATTCGTGCCGTTGCCGATGCCGCGGCCCGCGTGCCTCCGCGTGGCGGGGGCGGCCACGCCGATTTTTGTGTCGAAGCCGTGAAAACTGGACCCGCGCGCTTGCCACCCCACTCTTGTCCGTTGCAGCATCGGACCACGGGCGCGCGACGAGCGGCCCCACGCGGATCGGAGACGCCCTTTTGGGAATCGACGCCCTGACCACGCCCCCGCCCGACGGCGAGATCGTCGAGACCTCGCTCGAATTTCCCGACAACCGGCTGCTCGTCGACCTCTGCGGAGAGTTCGACCGCAATCTCGCGCAGATCGAGCACGGCCTCGGCGTGCAGATCCTGCGTCGGGGCAACCACCTGTCGCTGGTCGGCGAGGCAGATGCGCGGGACCGGGGCGCCGCGATTCTGCAGACCCTCTACGAGCGGCTCGAGGCGGGCCGCCCGGTAGAGCCCGCCGACGTCGACACGGCGCTCCGGCTGGGCGAGGCCGAGCCGGAAGACGCGCCCGACCAGCTCGAGATGTTCCAGGGCGGCAACGTCGAGATCAAGACGCGGAAGAAGATCGTCGAGCCCCGCACCGACGCTCAGAAGGCGTATGTCGCCGCGCTGTTCGGCCACGAACTCGCCTTCGGCATCGGCCCGGCGGGCACCGGCAAGACCTACCTCGCGGTGGCCGTGGCGGTGAACCACTTCATCGCCGGGCGGGTCGACAGGATCATCCTCGCGCGCCCCGCGGTCGAGGCCGGCGAGCGCCTCGGCTTCCTGCCCGGCGACATGAAGGAGAAGGTCGACCCCTACATGCAGCCCCTCTACGACGCGCTGCACGATTTCCTCCCCGGCCGGCAGTTGCAGAAGCTGATGGAGGAAAAGACGATCGAGATCGCGCCGCTCGCCTTCATGCGCGGCCGGACCCTGGCCAACGCCGCCGTCGTGCTCGACGAGGCGCAGAACGCCACCGCCATGCAGATGAAGATGTTCCTCACCCGCCTGGGCGAGGGCTCGCGCATGGCCATCACCGGCGACCGCACCCAGGTCGACCTGCCGCGCGGCATCGCCTCGGGCCTGGCAGAGGCCGAGCGGCTGCTTGCGGGGATCGACGGCATCAGCTTTTCCTACTTCACGGGCAAGGACGTGGTGCGCCACCCCCTCGTCGCTAAGATCATCCATGCCTATGACCGCGACGCCGAAGGCGGCTGAGGTCGACGTCGTCGTCGAGGCCGTGGGCTGGGAGTCGCTCGACCTCGAGCGGCTGGCGGACGAGGCGGCAGAGGCGGTGCTGGCGCGGCTGGGAATGGAGGGGCCGGCCGAGATCTCGCTGCTCGCCACGTCCGACGCGGCGGTGGCCCGGCTCAACGCCGATTTCCGCGGCAAGCCCGCGCCGACGAACGTGCTGTCATGGCCCGCGCAGCCGCTCGCGCCGCCCGCGCCGGGGCAGGCGCCGCCGCGTCCCGCGCCCGATGCGACCGGCGAGCTTTTCCTCGGCGACATCGCGCTGGCATGGGAGACCTGCGCGGCCGAGGCCGAGGCAGGCGGCAAGCCGCTCGGTGAGCATGTCCTTCACCTGATCGTTCATGCAATCTTGCATCTCGTGGGCTACGATCACATCTGCGATGAGGATGCCGCCTTGATGGAGGGGCTCGAGGTCGAGATACTCGCGACGCTCGGGCAGCCCGACCCATATTCGGAGGGGCCGTCGCGCGGCGAGGGTGAGAGTGGGGCCGGGTGACGGTGCCCGCAACCGGAAAAGGAAAGATGGGCGACAAGGCCGACGATTCGTCTAGCGCCGCGCATGGCGCGCACGACACCGAAGACCCCCAGCAGAGCGGCGGATTGTTCGCCAGGCTCTCCACCCTGTTCGGCGGTGCCGACGAGGTGCATGGGGACAGCGACATCACCCACACGGACGGCGGCCTGCCGCTACCGGGCCTCGGCAACCTCCGCCGCATGCGGGTCGAGGATGTGGCGATTCCGCGGGTCGAGATCACCGCGGTGCCGGTCGACATCGACCTGCACGGCATCGTCGAGGTGTTCCGCGAGAGCGGCAACACGCGCCTGCCGGTCTACGACGGCACGCTCGACGCGCCGCTGGGGCTGATCCACCTCAAGGATCTCGCGCTCAACCACGGGTTCAACGGCGACCGCGACCGCGAGTTCGACCTGCGCTCGCTGCTGCGGCCGCTGCTCTACGCGCCGCCCTCGATGCCCATCGGCGTGCTGCTGCAGAAGATGCAGACCGATCGCAGCCACATGGCGCTGGTGATCGACGAATACGGCGGCGTCGACGGCCTCGTGACGATCGAGGACCTGATCGAACAGGTCATCGGCGAGATCGAGGACGAGCACGACACCGACGACGAGGTTCTGTGGGCCGAGGAAAAGCCCGGTTGCTACGCCGCCGCCGCGCGCACGCCCATCGCCGAGTTCCAGGAGGCCGTCGGCTTCAAGCTGGTCGAGCCCGAGGAGGAAGAGGAGGTCGACACCCTCGGCGGCCTCGTGTTCATGATGGCCGGCCGGGTGCCCGCGCGGGGCGAGGTGATCGCCCACCCTTCGGGCGCGCAGATCGAGGTGATCGACGCCGATCCTCGTCGCATCAAGCGGCTGCGGGTGCGGATGCCGGGCGCGTCCGCCACGGGCCAGCCGCGGCAGGCGGCCGAGTGATGCGCGCCGCGGCGTGAGGGCGACCCGATCGGGGCTTGCCCTCGCAGGCTGCCCACGCGATTGCCTCGTGCCGTGAGCGCGACAGGATCAGACACGGGCGGCCGGCGCGCGGCGCGGATCGACCCTGCGCCCGTCTTGCGCCTCGTCGGTGCGCGGTGGCGTGGCCTCGGCCTCGCCTTCCTGCTCGGTGCCGTGGCGGCGCTGGGGCAGGTTCCGGTGTCTTGGTCGTGGCTGGCGCTCGGCGCTTGCGCGCTGGCCATCGGCCTGTTCACCCTCCCGCTCGGCTGGCGGCTCGCGGCGTGGCGGGGCTGGGCCTTCGGCACCGGGCATTTCGCCGTCGCCCTGTTCTGGATCGTCGAGCCCTTCTTCGTCGACCCCCTGCGCCATGGCTGGCTGGCGCCCTTCGCGCTCGTCGCCATGGCGGGGGGGCTGGCGCTCTTCTGGGCCGCGGCCTTCGGGCTCGCGCAGGCGCTGGGCCGGGGGCGGGCCGGGCGCGCGCTCTGGCTCGTCGTGGCGCTCACGGGGGCCGAGATGCTGCGCTCGGTCGTGTTCACCGGCTTCCCCTGGGCGCTGATCGGCCACATCTGGATCGGCACGCCGCAGATGCAACTCGCCGCCCTCGGTGGAGCCGACGCGCTGACGCTGCTGACGCTGGCGGCCGCCGCCCTGCCCACCCTCATGGGCACGCGCCGGCTGCTGCTCGGCGCCATCGCAGGGGCCGCGCTCGCGGCGCTGCCCGGCGCCTATGCCGCGTGGCGCATGCCCGACGCGCCTCTCCCCCCGGCCGAACCCGCCGTGACCGTGCGGCTGATCCAGCCCAACGCGCCGCAGCATCTCAAGTGGCGCCCCGACATGATCGGCGTGTTCTGGGAGCGGTCGCTCGACCTCACCGCCGCGCCCGCCGAGGGCCCCGCGCCCGATCTCGTGCTCTGGCCCGAGACGTCGGTGCCCTACCTGCTCGAAAGCGCCGCGCCCGGCTTCGCCCGGATGGACGAGGCGGCCGGCGCGGCGTGGATCGCGGCCGGCATCCAGCGGCAGGACGAGGGAGGGCATTGGCGCAACTCGCTCGTCGCCCTCGCCCCGGGCGGCGCGGCCGTCGATGTCTACGACAAGCACCACCTCGTGCCCTTCGGCGAGTACATGCCGCTGGGCGACGTGTTCGAGCGCTGGGGCATCTTCGGCCTCGCCGCCAACCTCACCGGCAGCTACCGACCCGGACAGGGGGCGCGGCTGATGGATCTCGGACCGGCGGGCCGCGCCATGCCGCTCATCTGCTACGAGGCGATCTTTTCGCGCGAGATCCGTGCCCTGCCCGAGCGGCCCGCATGGCTGCTTCACGCCACCAACGACGCATGGTTCGGCCAGCTTTCGGGGCCCTACCAGCACCTGGGGCAGGCGCGGCTGCGCGCGGTCGAGTTCGGCCTGCCGGTGCTGCGGGCGGCCAATACCGGCGTCTCGGCGGCGATCGACGCGCATGGCCGTGTGCTGGCCGCGATCCCGCTCGGGCGGGCGGGGCACCTCGACGTCGCGCTGCCGCGCGCCCTGCCGCCCACGCCCTTTGCCCGCCTCGGCAGCCTGCCCGTTCTGGCGGCGCTGACCGTGCTCGCCTGCATCGCCGCGGGGCTTTCGCTGCGCAAGGCGCTTGCGCGGGGCCGCGGGCAGGGGTAGGCGCTATCGCCGGTCCGTCACAACGGCTTCCTGGCGTGGCGGCGTAACCTCAATGGAGCACCCCCCAATGGCCCGCAAAGACTATATCCTCACCTCCGAGTCCGTCTCGGAGGGCCACCCCGACAAGGTCTGCGACCGCATCTCCGACGCCGTCCTCGACGCGTTCCTCGCCGAGGAGGAGCACGCCCGCGTCGGCTGCGAGACCTTCGCGACCTCCGGCCTCGTGGTGATCGGCGGCGAGGTGGGCCTGTCCGACCAGGATCGCCTGAAGGATTACATGGGCCGCATCCCCCAGCTCGCGCGCGACTGCATCCGCGACATCGGCTACGAGCAGGACAAGTTCCACTGGAACACCTGCCACGTGCTGAACTTCCTGCACGAGCAGTCGGCCAACATCGCCCAGGGCGTCGACCGCGAGGGCGCGGGCGACCAGGGCATCATGTTCGGTTACGCGACCGACGAGACGCCCGAGCTGATGCCGGCGCCGATCCAGTACGCCCACAAGATCCTGCGTCTGATGGCCGAGGCGCGCAAGGCGGGGAAGGAGCCAAAGCTCGGCCCCGACTCCAAGTCGCAGCTCTCGGTGCGCTACGAGGACGGCATGCCGGTCGAGCTGACTCAGATCGTGCTGTCGACCCAGCACCTCGACCCGGGCCTGACCTCCGACGACGTGCGCGCCATCGTCGAGCCCTATATCCGCGCCGCGGTGCCGGGCGAATGGATCACCGACAAGACGGAATGGTGGGTGAACCCGACCGGCTCGTTCGTGATCGGCGGCCCGGATTCGGATGCCGGTCTGACGGGCCGCAAGATCATCGTCGACACCTATGGCGGCGCGGCGCCGCACGGGGGCGGGGCGTTCTCGGGCAAGGACCCGACCAAGGTCGACCGTTCGGCCGCCTACGCGGCGCGCTACCTGGCCAAGAACGTCGTCGCGGCGGGCCTGGCGAAGAAGTGCACGCTGCAGATCTCCTACGCGATCGGCGTGGCCAGGCCGCTGTCGATCTACATCGACACGCACGGAACGGGCGAGGTGGACGATACAGCCATCGAGCGTGCCGTGGCGGAGGCGATGGACCTGACGCCCCGCGGCATCCGCCTGCACCTCGCGCTGAACCGGCCGATCTACCAGAAAACCTCGGCCTACGGCCATTTCGGCCGGGCGCCGGAGGAAGACGGCGCGTTCTCGTGGGAAAAGACCGATCTGACAGAGGCGCTCAAGGCCGCCATCCGCTGAGGGGGCTCCCCCGGCCCGACGCCCTGCGCGACCGGGCCGGGGGCGCTCCCGCCTCCGCTCGGGCGGCTGCGCGCCCTCGCTCCGTTGGGCCCGGCCGCGCGCGGGGGCGCGCGCGGCTGCGGCGCTCCGTGCGACGCGGCCCGACAAGCGGGCAGGGTGGTGCGACATGGGGGCCGCCCGGGCGGATCGTGGGCGCCGGCTGCCCCGGCGTATCGTGCCGGGTCTGGCGGCTCAGCCCCTCGCCGGGGGCTTGCGGCGGCGGGGCGCCGGCCTGTCGGACGGCTTGCGTGGCGGGCGGGCCTTGTCGGTCGGCCGGGAGGGTCCGGCCGATTGCGCCTTTTCCGTCGCGCGGGGGCGAAAGTGCTCGTCGAGGCCGAGCTGGTCGCGCAGCACACGGGCGCGCACCTCTTCGACCGCGCCGGGGGCGAGCTTGCCCAGCTGGAACGGCCCGTAGCTGACGCGGATCAGGCGCGAGACGGGCATGCCAGCCGCCTCGAGCGCGCGGCGGATCTCGCGGTTCCTGCCCTCGCGCAGCGCCACCGTCAGCCAGGCGTTGGCCCCCTGCTGGCGGTCGAGGCTCACCTGCATCGGCTGGAACCGCTCTCCGTCGAGCACCAGCCCCTCGCGCAGGGGCGCGAGCCGCTCGTCGGTGGGCGTGCCGTGAACCCGCACGCGGTAGCGGCGCAGCCAGCCGGTCGACGGCAGCTCCATCCGCCGCTTGAGCGCGCCGTCGTTGGTGAGCAGCAGCAGCCCCTCGGAAGTGAGGTCGAGCCGGCCGACCGACAGGACCCGCGGCATCCCCTCGGGCAGCGCGTCGAACACGGTGCGGCGGCCCTTCTCGTCCCTCGCCGTGGTCACGAGGCCGGGCGGCTTGTGGTAGAGCCAGAGCCGCGGCGGCTCGGGTGCGGCGAGCGGCTGGCCGTCGACGGTGACGCGATCCTCGGGGGCGATGTCGAGCGCGGGGCTGTCGATGCGCTGGCCATTGACCGCGACGCGGCCCTCGCCGATCAGCCGCTCGGCCTCGCGGCGCGAGGCGCGGCCCGACCGGGCGATGACCTTGGCGATGCGCTCGCCCTTCTGGGGGATGTCCGACATGGGGCGCCCATACCGGGGCGGCGCAGGCTTGCCAAGCGGCGCGGGCCGCGCCATGGCCGGGGCCATGCGGTTTGCGGGGCACATGGCGGCGGCGCTGGGCGAGGCGCGGGCGGCAGCGGCGCGGGGCGAGGTGCCGGTGGGCGCCGTCGTGGTCTCGCCCGGCGGCGCGGTGGTGGCCCGCGCCGGCAACCGCACGCGCGAACTGGCCGACCCCTCGGCCCATGCCGAGATGCTGGCGCTTCGCGCCGCCTGCGCCGCGCTGCGATCCGAGCGGCTGCCGGGCCACGCGCTCTACGTCACCCTGGAGCCCTGCGCGATGTGCGCGGGCGCCATCGCGGCGGCACGGATCGCCCGGCTGATCTATGGCGCGGCCGATCCCAAGTCAGGCGGGGTGGCGCATGGGGCGCGCGTCTTCACCCATCCGCAGGCCC
This sequence comes from Rhodovulum sp. 12E13, assembly GCF_003340565.1. Classification (GTDB taxonomy): domain Bacteria; phylum Pseudomonadota; class Alphaproteobacteria; order Rhodobacterales; family Rhodobacteraceae; genus HLUCCA09. The sequence continues at coordinate 153,365 of NZ_QPLK01000007.1, forward strand.
ATCACTCTCCGGAAGTGATCGACGGCGTGGGCGAGGCCGAGGCGGAACGGCTGCTCAAGACGTTCTTCGCCGCCCGGCGTTGAGCGAAGGCGCTCAGGGAATCACGGCACGCACCTCAGCCGTGTCGAGCGGGGCGCCATCGCGGATCACCGTGGCGCGTGCCGTCCAGTTGCCCTCGGGCAGACCCCCCTCGGGGGCGCGGCGGCCGAACGCGCGGAACAGGAAGGGCTGGGCGCGCTCGATCGTCACCTCGTGGCGTGCGAAGGGGCCGGCGGGGCCGGCGATCTCGAAGGTGACCACGTCGCCCGCCTGCCCGTTGGCGAGGAAGGCCCAGGCCACGATCGCGGGGGCGCCCGGTCCGAGCCCGTCTTCCGGCAGGCCGGCCTTGACCGCGTCGTATTCCGGCACGGACTCGGCGAGGCCGGCGTCGATCACGCCGCCCGGATCGTAGGCGATCGGATCAGCCCAGAGCGGCTGCTCCGCCCCGCCGCAGGATGCGTCGGCGGCGGGGCGGAACGGGTCGACCACGCGGCCCTTGTGGCGAACCGAGAGATGAAGGTGCGGAAAGCTCGCGAGCCCGGACATGCCCACCAGGCCGACCACGGTGCCGGCGCCGACCTGGTCGCCCGGGCGGACGGCGACGGAGCCCTGCCGGAGGTGGCAATACTGTGTCTCCCAGCCGCCGCCGTGGCTGATGACAAGGCCGTTGCCGCAATCCCGCCCGGTCACGTCGGGGGCGCCCTCGGTGCCCTGGCGGATGTCGGCCATCCCGTCACGCACGCGTAGCACGGTGCCGGGCGCGGCAGCGGTCACGGCGACGCCCGCGCGCATCGCCGCTTCGGTGGGCAGGGCGATGTCGGTGCCCTTGTGGCCATCGTTGGCGAGTGCGCCGCAGGCGAAGTCGCGCACGCCCGGCCCGGGGTCGCGGTCGACGTATTGCTGGATGTAGCAGTCGCGCCCCAGAGTGCACTCGACGGGCAGCGCGAACCGGGGCTGCTGCTGCGCCGCCGCCGTGGCGGCGACGCCCGCAGACAGAGCCGCGACAGTAACGAAAAAGGGCGCCCGAAGGCGCCCTGATCCGATGTGGGCCGGTCTCATTCGGCGGTGAGGAGCGGCGGCTTCTTCGACGAGAGCTGGGGGTTGCCCGGCTCCTGAATGTCGAGCTTCAGCGCGCCGTCCTCCATCGAGACGCGCACGACGCCCCCCTTGGCGAGCTTGCCGAACAGCAGTTCCTCGGCCAGAGGCTTCTTGATGTGTTCCTGGATCACGCGACCTAGCGGACGGGCGCCCATCTTGTCGTCGTAGCCCTTCTCGGCGAGCCATTCGGCGGCCGGCTTGGTCAGCTCGATCGACACGTTCCGGTCCATCAGCTGCGCCTCGAGCTGGAGCACGAACTTCTCGACCACCTGCAGGATCGTCTCCTTGGGCAGCGGCTGGAAGCTGATGATCGCGTCGAGCCGGTTGCGGAACTCGGGCGTGAACGTGCGCTCGATGGCGGCGGTATCCTCGCCCTCGCGCCGCTCGCGGCCGAAGCCGACGGCCGACTTGGCCTGCTCCTGCGCGCCGGCATTCGACGTCATGATCAGCACCACGTTGCGGAAGTCGACCTGCCGGCCGTTATGGTCGGTCAGCTTGCCGTGGTCCATCACCTGCAGCAGGATGTTGAACACGTCCGGGTGCGCCTTCTCGATCTCGTCGAGCAGGAGCACGCAATGCGGGTGCTGGTCGACGCCGTCGGTCAGAAGTCCGCCCTGGTCGAAGCCGACATAGCCCGGCGGCGCGCCGATGAGGCGGCTCACGGCGTGCTTCTCCATGTATTCCGACATGTCGAAGCGCAGCATCTCGACGCCGAGCGACGAGGCGAGCTGCTTGGCGACCTCGGTCTTGCCGACGCCGGTGGGCCCTGCGAACAGGTAGTTGCCGATGGGCTTTTCCGGCTCGCGCAGGCCGGCGCGCGCCAGCTTGATGGCCGAGCACAGCGCCTCGATGGCCGGATCCTGCCCGAACACCACGCGCTTGAGCGTCGGCTCCAGCTCCTTCAGCACGATCGCGTCGTCCTTGCTCACGTTCTTCGGCGGGATGCGCGCGATCTTGGCGACGACCGCCTCGATCTCCTTCGGGCCGATCGTCTTACGCCGCTTGCTTTCGGCGACAAGATGCTGGGCCGCTCCCGCCTCGTCGATCACGTCGATCGCCTTGTCGGGCAGCTTGCGGTCGTTGATGTAGCGGGCCGACAGCTCCACCGCGGTCTTGATCGCGTCCGACGTGTACTTGATCTCGTGGTGGGTCTCGAAATAGGGCTTCAGCCCCTTGAGGATCTTCACCGCATCGTCGACCGAGGGTTCGTTGACGTCGATCTTCTGGAAGCGGCGGCTGAGTGCCCGATCCTTCTCGAAGTGCTGGCGAAACTCCTTGTAGGTCGTGCTGCCCATGCAGCGCAGCTTGCCGCCCTGCAGCGCCGGCTTGAGCAGGTTCGAGGCATCCATCGCGCCGCCCGACGTGGCGCCGGCGCCGATCACCGTGTGGATCTCGTCGATGAAGAGGATCGCGTCGGCGTGGTTCTCGAGTTCCGAGACGACGGCCTTGAGCCGCTCCTCGAAATCGCCGCGATAGCGGGTGCCGGCAAGCAGCGCGCCCATGTCGAGCGAGTAGATCGTGGCGCCCTGAAGCACCTCGGGCGTCTCGCCGGCGACGATCTTGCGCGCCAGGCCCTCGGCGATGGCGGTCTTGCCCACGCCGGGGTCGCCCACCAGAAGCGGGTTGTTCTTGCGGCGGCGGCAGAGCACCTGGATGCAGCGCTCGACCTCGTTCTCGCGGCCGATCAGCGGGTCGACATCGCCTTTCTTGGCCTTGGCGTTGAGATCGACGCAGTACTTGGCGAGCGCGCTCTCCTTGTTGTCGGAGCCGCTCTCGGCGGCATCCTCGGCGCTGGTGTCTTCGTCCATGTCGCCCGCACCGGTGACCGGGCGGCTCTCTCCGAACGAGGGGTTCTTGGCGACGCCGTGGGCGATGAAGTTGACCGCGTCGTAGCGCGTCATGTCCTGCTCCTGCAGGAAGTACGCGGCATTCGACTCGCGCTCGGCGAAGATCGCGACGAGCACGTTCGCGCCGGTCACCTCCGTGCGGCCGGACGACTGGACGTGGATCGCCGCGCGCTGGATCACGCGCTGGAAGGCGGCGGTGGGCACCGCCTCCGACCCTTCGACCTCGGTCACCAGCGTCGACAGATCGTCTTCGATGAAGGCCTCTAGCGTCTTTCGCAGCTCGTCGAGATCGACGTCACAGGCCTGCATGACCTTGGCCGCGTCGGGCTCGTCGATCAGCGCCAGCAACAGGTGCTCCAGCGTCGCGAGCTCGTGGCGGCGCGCGTTGGCCAGGCCCAGCGCGGCATGGATTGCTTGCTCTAGGGTGTTGGAGAACGACGGCACGTGACCTGTTCCTTTCCTGTCGGGCCGCGACGGGGCGCGCGGGGCGCGCGAGACCGCAACGACCGTGGCCTCATGAGATTAAAGTTTGGTTGGGCGAGCGGCGGCTTCAAGTCTTTTCTTGCGCGATCCGCCGTATCCTTCGGCGCATGCTCAAATTGTGATCCGCTCGTGCACCGCGTCGACGGGCGGAGAGCACAGATGGGAGCGCCCGCTCGCGCGCGCAAGTCCGCCGCCCGCGGGAGCGCCCCGGCGGCGGCCGTCAAAACGCGTCCTTTCGGCGGCGGATCTCGGCGAAGACCTCGGCGTCTTCCGCCCCGGCCATGCCGAGCTTTTCCTTCATGTCGGGCTCGCGCGCGCGCAGGAAGGGGTTTGCGGCGAGTTCCTCGGCGAGCTGCGAGGGCACGGTGGGCTGCCCGGCCGCGCGCCGCGCCTTCACCGCGTGGATGCGCGCCTCGAGCGCGGGGTTGCCGGCATCCACGGTCTCGGCGAAGCGGCAGTTGGCCTCGGTATACTCGTGCCCCGAGCAGACGATCGTCTCCGGGGGCAGGGCCGCGAGGCCGCAGAGCGTGTGCCACATGGTCTCCGCGTCGCCCTCGAAGAGACGCCCGCAGCCCATCGCCATCAGGCTGTCGCCGGTGAACACCGCGTGCGCGTTGGGCAGGTGGTAGGCAACGTGGCCCATGGTGTGGCCCGACGCCTCCATGACGTGCACCGCGTGCCCGAAGAGCGTGAAGGTGTCGCCCGGCTCCACGGCCTCGTCGAGGGCGGGCAGCCGGTGGGCGTCGCGGCGTGCCCCGATCACCCGGACGCCATCCGCGCGCAGCGCCTCCACGCCTGCGACATGGTCGCCGTGGTGGTGGGTGATGAGAATGTCGGTCAGCCTCCGGCCGCGGCGCTCCAGCTCGGCGGCGATGGGGTTCGCCTCGGGTGCGTCGACCAGGGCCGCGCCCGTGCCCTCGGGGTCGAGGACGAGAAAGGCGTAATTGTCGGTCCGGCAGGGGATGGTCACGATCTCGGGGGCACGGTTGGCAGGCGCTTCGGTCATCTTGTCTCCTCCTCGTCCGTAGGGCGCCACTCGGTCGGCAGACAGCGCGGCGTGCCCCTCATGCACCTGATCCGGTCCGTTCCGCTGGGGGCGTTCCGTCAACGCCGTCGACGGCATATGTTCACCGAGGGTGGCCCGAAGCGAAGGCGCGGCGCAATGCATCTCGACGTGCTCGACCTCAGAGACTTCTATTACCGGACCCGGATCGGGCGGGTCGCGCAGCGCGCCGTGCGCGACCGGGTCGAGGCGTTCTGGACGCCGGGCGAGGTGCGCGGGCAGAACGTGGTCGGCTTCGGCTTCGCGGTCCCGCTTCTGCGGCCCTACCTGCAGACGGCGCGGCGGGTGATCGCCCTCATGCCCGCCCAGCAGGGGGTGATGCCGTGGCCTGCGGGCGCGCCGAACGTCTCTGTCCTCTGCGAGGAGACGCTCTGGCCCGTCGACACCGGCTTCGTCGACAAGCTGATCGTGCTGCACGGGCTGGAGACCTGCGAGAACCCGCACGCCCTGCTCGAGGAGGCCTCGCGCGTTCTCGGCCCCGGGGGGCGGGCGCTGTTCGTGGTGCCCAACCGCTCGGGCCTGTGGGCGCGGCGCGACGCGACGCCCTTCGGATTCGGCCGCCCCTATTCGCTCGGCCAGCTCGAGGCCCAGCTCAAGCGGCACGCCTTCGTGCCCGAGCGGCACATGGCGGCCCTGTTCTCGCCGCCCTCCGAAAGCCGCTTCTGGCTCAGGAGCGCGGGCTGGGTGGAAAAGGCCGGGCGGCGCGTGTCGAACTCGCTCGCCGGCGGGGTCTTTCTCGTCGAGGCATGCAAGGAGGGGCGGCGGCCCGGCGGCGCCTCGGTGAAGGACGAGGTGCGCTCGCCTCTGAGAATCCTCGACGGCGTGACCGCGCCCGCGCCCAAGCCCGCCCGCGTGCACCCGGGATGACCGCGCCGCGCCGCGGCCGGCCGCCGGACGGTGCCGCGGCGCAGGCGGCTCGATTGCGCTAACGGGGCGGCCTGTGCCGACGCCCCGACGCTGGCACTGGCTTCAACCCTTTGAACCTGCTTTTAAAAATGGGCTTCCGCCGCGTCTCGCCGCACCCGCGAAAGAGCCAGCCTACGCAGTTGCAGCGCCCACATGGCTCTGCTAGACGCCTTCCCAATCCAAGGGGGCGCCCCTTTCGAGGGGGGCGAGACCTTGCGTGCCGTCCGCCCCTGGCCCGCCGGGGGCGGAGCGGGCCGACAGGACGAAGGGGTGGACGTGTCAGAGACGGCTTCGATCTCAGCCAGCATTGCCGGGCGTTACGCCCAGGCCCTGTTCGACATCTGCAAGGAGGGCGGCGACCTCGAGGCGCTGGAGGCCGATGCCGACGCGCTTGCGGGGGCTCTCGATGCCTCCGACGAGTTGCGCGCCGTGATCGCCTCGCCCCGCGTCAGCCGTGACGAGATGGTGTCGATGGTGGGGGCGCTCGCCGGCGCCATGGGCCTGTCCAAGATGACCGCCAATACTCTGGGTCTCATGGCTGAGAAGCGGCGGCTTTTCACCCTGCCGCAATTCGTGTCGGGGCTGCACGCCATGATTGCGGCAGAGAAGGGCGAGGTCGAGGCGCAGGTCACCTCGGCCGTCGCGCTCTCCGACGAACAGAAGACCAAGATCGCGGACCTGCTCCGCGTGCGCTTCGGGCGCAACATCAAGCTGAACACGTCCGTCGACGAGGAACTGATCGGCGGCCTGATCGTGAAGGTGGGCTCGAAGATGATCGACACGTCGATCCGCACGCGGCTCGCCAACCTCCAGAACGCCATGAAAGAGGTCGGGTAATGGCTCTGCAAGCTGCGGAAATCTCCGCGATCCTCAAGGACCAGATCAAGGGCTTCGGCGAAGAGGCCGAGGTCGCCGAAGTCGGCACCGTGCTGTCGGTCGGCGACGGTATCGCCCGCGTGCACGGCCTCGACAACGTGCAGGCCGGCGAGATGGTCGAGTTTCCCGGCGGTATCCGCGGCATGGCGCTGAACCTCGAGGAAGACAACGTCGGCATCGTGATCTTCGGCTCCGACCGGGACATCGGCGAGGGCGACACGGTCAAGCGCACCCAGTCGATCGTCGACGTGCCGGTGGGCGACGGCCTGCTGGGCCGGGTGGTCGACGCGCTCGGCATGCCGCTCGACGGCAAGGGCGAGATCAAGTCGGCCGAGCGCCGCGTGGCCGACGTCAAGGCGCCGGGCATCATCCCGCGCAAGTCGGTGCACGAGCCCATGGCGACGGGGCTGAAGGCCATCGACGCCATGATCCCGATCGGCCGCGGCCAGCGCGAGCTCATCATCGGCGACCGCCAGACCGGCAAGACCGCCGTGGCGCTCGACACGATCCTCAACCAGAAGAGCTACAACGACGCCGCCGGCGACGACGAGAGCAAGAAGCTCTACTGCATCTACGTCGCCGTCGGCCAGAAGCGGTCGACCGTCGCGCAGCTGGTGAAGAAGCTCGAGGAGACGGGCGCGATCGACTACACCACGGTCGTCGCCGCCACCGCCTCCGACCCGGCGCCGATGCAGTATCTCGCGCCCTACGCTGCCTGCGCCATGGCCGAGTATTTCCGCGACAACGGCCGCCACGCGCTGATCGTCTACGACGACCTGTCGAAGCAGGCCGTGGCCTATCGCCAGATGTCGCTGCTGCTGCGCCGCCCGCCGGGCCGCGAGGCGTTCCCCGGCGACGTGTTCTATCTCCACTCCCGCCTGCTCGAGCGCGCGGCGAAGATGAACGACGACATGGGCGCCGGCTCGATGACCGCCCTGCCCATCGTCGAGACGCAGGCCGGCGACATCTCGGCCTTCATCCCGACCAACGTGATCTCGATCACCGATGGGCAGATCTTCCTCGAGACCGACCTGTTCTACCAGGGCATCCGCCCGGCGGTGAATACCGGCCTCTCGGTGAGCCGCGTGGGCTCGGCCGCGCAGACCGGCGCGATGAAGTCGGTCGCCGGGTCGATGAAGCTGGAGCTGGCGCAGTATCGCGAGATGGCGGCCTTTGCGCAGTTCGGCTCGGATCTCGACGCGGCCACCCAGCGCCTGCTCAACCGCGGCGCGCGCCTGACCGAGCTGCTCAAGCAGCCGCAGTATTCGCCGCTCACCAACGCCGAGATCGTGGCAGTGATCTTCGCCGGCACGCAGGGCTTTCTCGACAAGGTCGACGTGAGCGATGTCAGCCGCTTCGAGGAGGGGCTGCTGCGCCACCTGCGCACCAAGCATTCCGACGTGCTCGAGTGGATCACCAACGAGGATCCGAAGATCAAGGGCGACGCCGCCGACCGCCTGAAGGGCGTGATCGAGGAATTCGCCAAGAGCTTCGCCTGAGGGCGGGCCGATCTCTGGATAAGGGAGCGTCATGCCCAGCCTTAAGGACCTCAAGAACCGGATCAACTCGGTCAAGTCGACCCGGAAGATCACCAAGGCGATGCAGATGGTCGCCGCCGCCAAGCTGCGCCGGGCGCAGGAGGCGGCGGAGGCCGCGCGCCCCTATGCCGAGCGGATGGAGACGGTCGTCGGCGGCCTCGCCCGCGCGGTGCAGGGCAGCGAAAGCGCGCCGAAGCTGCTTGCCGGCACCGGCAGCGACCAGCGCCACCTGCTGGTCGTCATGACCGCCGAGCGCGGCCTCTGCGGCGGCTTCAACACCTCGATCGTCAAGCTCGCGCGACAGCACGCCGAACGGCTCAAGGGCGAGGGCAAGAGCGTCCACATCATGACCGTCGGGCGCAAGGGGCGCGACCAGCTCAAGCGCTTCCAGCCCGACACGCTCGGCGACGACCATGTCGACCTCTCCGGCGTCAAGCGGCTGGGTTACGACGACGCGCTCGGCATCGCGCAGGGCATTCTCGGTCGCTTCGACGAGGGCGAATTCGACGTCGCCACGATCTTCTACGCGCGCTTCAAGTCGGTGATCGCGCAGGAGCCGACGGCACAGCAGGTCATTCCCGCCCAGTTCGACGAGTCCGAGGGCGAAGGCGAGGGCGCGCGCACGCTGACCGATTACGAGCCGTCGGAAGAGGCGGTGCTGGCCGACCTGCTGCCACGCTCGGTGGCCACTCAGATCTTCACCGCGCTGCTGGAGAACGCCGCGTCCGAGCAGGGCGCGCGGATGTCGGCCATGGACAACGCCACCCGCAATGCCGGCGAGATGATCGACGACCTGACACTCGAATACAACCGCACGCGCCAGGCGGCGATCACGACCGAGCTCATCGAGATCATCTCGGGCGCAGAGGCGCTCTAGGGCGATACGGTCGGCCGGGCGGATGCGCCCGACGGACGCATGACAAGAATTCGGGCGGCGGCGCCCAAAGGGAACCGGAGACGAATGAATGGCTGAGAACAAGGGCAAGATCACGCAGGTCATCGGCGCCGTCGTCGACGTGCGCTTCGACGGCGAGCTCCCCGACATCCTCAACGCTCTCGAGACCGACAACAACGGCAAGCGGCTCGTGCTCGAGGTCGCCCAGCACCTCGGGGAGAACACGGTGCGCGCGATCGCCATGGATGCGACCGAGGGCCTCGTGCGCGGCCAGGATGTGCGCAACACCGGCGGGCCGATCACCGTGCCCGTGGGCGATGCGACGCTCGGCCGGATCATGAACGTCGTCGGTGAGCCGATCGACGAGAAGGGCGAGATCAGCGCCAACGAGACGCGGCCGATCCACGCCGAGGCGCCGACCTTCGCGCAGCAGGCCACCACGTCGGAGATCCTCGTCACGGGCATCAAGGTGATCGACCTGCTCGCGCCCTATTCCAAGGGCGGCAAGATCGGCCTGTTCGGCGGCGCCGGCGTGGGCAAGACGGTGCTCATCCAGGAGCTGATCAACAACATTGCCAAGGTGCACTCGGGCTATTCCGTGTTCGCCGGTGTGGGCGAGCGCACCCGCGAGGGCAACGACCTCTACTACGAGTTCATCGAGTCGGGCGTGATCGACGCCGAGGATTTGACGAAGTCGAAGGTGGCGCTCGTCTACGGCCAGATGAACGAGCCGCCGGGGGCGCGGATGCGCGTGGCGCTGTCGGGCCTGACCATGGCCGAGCAGTTCCGCGACGTCTCCGGCACCGACGTCCTGTTCTTCGTCGACAACATCTTCCGCTTCACGCAGGCGGGCTCCGAGGTGTCGGCGCTGCTCGGCCGCATCCCCTCGGCGGTGGGCTACCAGCCGACGCTGGCCACCGACATGGGCCAGATGCAGGAGCGGATCACCTCGACCAATGCCGGCTCGATCACCTCGGTCCAGGCCATCTACGTGCCCGCCGACGACCTGACCGACCCCGCGCCGGCCACCTCCTTCGCCCACCTCGACGCGACGACGGTGCTGTCCCGCGCGATCTCGGAGCTCGGGATCTACCCCGCGGTCGACCCGCTCGATTCCACCAGCCGCATCCTCGATCCCGCCGTCGTCGGCGAGGAGCACTACCAGGTGGCGCGCGACGTGCAGGGGATCCTGCAGCGCTACAAGGCCCTGCAGGACATCATCGCCATTCTCGGGATGGACGAGCTGTCGGAAGAGGACAAGCTGACCGTGGCCCGGGCTCGCAAGATCCAGCGCTTCCTCAGCCAGCCCTTCGACGTGGCCGAGGTGTTCACCGGCTCGCCCGGCGTGCAGGTGCCGCTGGAAAAGACCATCGCCTCGTTCAAGGCCGTGGTCGCGGGCGAGTTCGACCACCTGCCCGAGGGCGCCTTCTACATGGTGGGCGATATTGACGAAGCGGTCGCCAAGGCCGAGAAAATGGCCGCCGAGGCGGCCTGATCGCGCCCTCCTCGGCCGGGAGCCCGGAACCTCGACCATGAGTCCGGGCCTCTGGCCGTTGGCGGCGCCATGCTCATCGGGAGCTGACGATGGCTGACACGATGCATTTCGACCTGGTCTCGCCCGAGCGGCGGCTCGACTCCTACGACGCGCGCGAGGTGCGCCTGCCCGGCGCCGAGGGCCAGCTGACCGCGATGCCCGATCACGCACCGGTGATCACCACGCTGCGCCCCGGCCTCGTCGTGGTGACCGCCGCCGACGGGGCGGTCAAGAGCTACGCCGTGACCGGCGGCTTTGCCGAGATCACGCAGGATGGCACGGCGGTGCTCGCAGAGCGCGCCTATACCGCGAGCGCAGACAACAAGGCCGAGGTCGAGGCCCATCTCGAGGCCGCCCGCCGCAAGGCGGAGGAGGCACCGGAAGAGCACCGCGACGCCGCGCATCTCCTCGTCGACGATCTCGTGCAACTCATCGAGGACATGGTGTAACGCACCTCCCCGCAGGGGGGTGATCCGTCGATGGCCGCCGGTGCGTCGGTGCCGACGTAATCGCTCTCGCACGCGGCAACCGTCGCCCCGATCGTGCACGATCAATGCTGAGGGAGCGCGTTGTTGGCCTGTCTCCACGGCCGTGCCCCAATTCCGCCGTCTTTCGGCGGCAGGGAGCGCGTGATGGAGCGGATCGACGGAAATGGCCTCGGCGTCGCGAAGGGCAGCCTCATGCTCTTTTCCGACTTCGAGACGGGGGGCGCCATGTGGACGGGCGACGGCCCCCGCCTCGTGCGCCGCACGGTGCGTTTCCTGCGCCCGTTCCGTGCGGCGCCAACCGTCTTCGTCACGCCCGAGATGTGGGATTACGACAGTTCGGCCAACATCCGGGGCGATTTGACCGCCGAGGATGTCTCTGGCGAGAGCGCCGACATCGTGTTCAAGGTGTGGGCCGACACGCGCATCGCCCGCCTGCGCGTGGCATGGATGGCCCTCGGCCCCCTGCCGCACGACGACGACTGGGCACTCTGACGCGCACCCCTGCGCAGGGTCAGTACATGCCCTCGTAGATCGTCGCCAGGGTCTCGTGGTCGAACAGCGACGAGACCGACGTGCCGTTCCAGATGTTCAGGATCGCCTGAGCGAAGATCGGCGCGGTCGGCACGATGCGGATGTTGGGCGCCGCCCTGACCGCCTCTGTCGGCTCGATCGAGTCGGTGATGACGAGGCTCTTCATCACCGAGTTCGTGATGCGCTCGACCGCCGGGCCCGAGAGCACGCCGTGCGAGATGTAGGCATGCACCTCGACCGCGCCCTGCTCCTGCAGCACCTCGGCCGCCTTGCACAGCGTGCCGGCGGTGTCGCAGATATCGTCGACGATCAGGCATATCTTGCCCTCGACGTCGCCGATCACGGTCATGCCGGCCACCTCGCCGGCCTTCTCGCGCCGCTTGTCGACGATGGCGAGCTGCGCGCCGATGCGCTGCGCCAGCTCGCGCGCGCGGGCGACGCCGCCCACGTCTGGCGAGACCACCACGATGTCGTCGAGCCGGCCCTTGAACTCGGCGCGCACGTCGAGGGCGAAGATCGGCGAGGCGTAGAGGTTGTCGACGGGGATATCGAAGAAGCCCTGGATCTGGGCGGCGTGCAGGTCCATCGTGAGCACCCGCTCGATACCCGCGGCGACCATCATGTTGGCGACCAGCTTGGCCGAGATGGGCGTGCGCGCCTTGGTCCGCCGGTCCTGCCGCGCGTAGCCGAAATAGGGGATCACGCCGGTGATCCGCGCGGCCGACGAGCGGCGCAGCGCGTCGGCCATGATCAGCAGCTCCATCAGGTTGTCGTTGGCGGGGTTCGACGTCGACTGGATGACGAACATGTCCTCGCCGCGGACGTTCTCGAACACCTCGACGAAGATCTCGGCGTCGTTGAAGCGCTCGACCCGCGCTTCCACGAGGCCGACCTGCATGCCGCGATGCATCGAGACGCGACGGGCGATGCCGTGGGCCAGCGTGAGGTTGGAGTTTCCGGCGATCAGCTTGGGCTGGGTGGGCGTTGGCATCGGGCGGTGTCCGGGGCAGCATGACAGGAACGTGACGCCCCGGGGCGTAGCCCAGCGCGCCGGGGATGGGAACCGTCAAGATGGCGCGGCGTGCCGGTCCTGCCGCGCCCGGGGCCTGCTTGACACCAGCGCCGGGCGCTGTCGCGACACCCCGGCCGTTTCGCGGCGAGGGGCGCGGCCCGACCGGCCTGACCCTACCGCGCGCCTGCAGCGATGCGGTCGAGCACATCGCCGGCGATCTCGGCCGTGTCGTCCCATGTCGGCAGGCGGGCGCCGTCGCGCGCCGCGGCCTCGGTCAGCCGCGCGCGCTCCGCGTCGTCGGCCAGCACCGTCCGGAGCGCTGCGGCGAAGGCGGGCGCGTGCCCCGGCGGCGCGAGCAGGCCGGTGCCGGCCGGCACCGTGTCGGGCACCGCGCCGGTGCGCGTCGCGACCACCGGCAGACCCCGCACCAGCGCCTCGGCAAAGACCATGCCGTAGCCCTCGTAGCGGGTGGCGAGCGCGAACAGCGCGGCGCGGGAATAGAGCGACTCGAGCTCGGCGGGCTCGACTTCGCCGGCGAGGGTCACCCGCCCGCCCAGGCCGAGCCGGTCGACCTGCGCCGCGAGAGCGGCGGCGTGGGCCGCGTCGTAGCTCTTGCCCACGATCACCGCGCGCCAATCCAGATCGGTCAGCGCCGCCAGCGCGTCGAGCAGCACGTCGTGGCCCTTGCGCGGGTGCAGGATGCCGACCGACAGGATCAGCGGCGGCACCTCCGGCGCGCGGGGCAGAGTGGGCCGGTCGACGCCGGGCGGCGCGATGGTGACGCGCGCCGGGTCGGCGCCGTACTGCTGCACCAGCACCTGTCGCGTATGCGGGCTCGGCACGAGAATGTGGGCGGCGCGGGCCACGTTCGCGCGCTCGGTCGCGCGCAGGTGCGCGCGACGGGCCTCGCTCAGCCCCTCCTCCATCGCCAGCGGGTGGTGGACCATGCCGACGATGGGCGCACGCAGTCGCTCCAGCCCCTGGCCCGCGCCAAAGACGAACCCGTCGAGGATCAGCGGGCGCTCGGGCGGCACCGCCTCGAGCATCGCCAGCGCCTGGGCCATGTCCTGCGGAGTGGGATCGGGGAAGCTGTCCGGCAGCTTCAGGTAGGTCATGTCGTGCCCGCGCGCGCGCAGCCCCTCGAGCAACCGGCCCTCGTAGATGTAGCCCCCCGTCCGGGTGGAGAGGTCGCCGGGGATGGCGAAGGCGGCCGGCGCCCTCATCGGGCGAGTTGCTCGGCCGCGTAGACCGACAGCACCCGCCGCTCGGCCGCGCCAACAGCGGCATAGCCCAGGGCCGAGAGGACGGCGACCAGCACCACGCAGGACCACAGCGTGCCGTAATCCGACAGCGATGCCGACAGCGCCATCAGCGCGCCGAGGCCACGGCCGGTCGCCAGCCACTCCACCACCGTCACCGCCAGCACGGCGGCGGGCACGGCCATGCGGGCGGCGGCGAAGAAGGCGGGCAGCATGGCGGGCACCTGCATGTGGACCAGCCGCGCGAGGCGCCCGGCGGCAAAGCTGTCGGCCACGTCGAGCGCCTGACCGGGCGCCTGCCGCAGCCCGTGCAGGCAGGCCACGAAGGTGGGGAAGAAGACCATCACGGCCACGATCACGGTCGTGCCCACCGCCCCCCGCCCCAGCAGCAGCACCAGCAGCGGCGCGGTGGTGACGATGGGAACGGAGCGCAGGGCCACCGCCACCGGCATCGCCACCGCGGCCAGCGCCGGCGCGAGCACCAGCGCCATCGCCAGCCCCGCGCCGAGGGCGAGCCCGGCAAGGTAGCCCGGCACGGCATAGAGCGCGGTTTCGCCGAGCGCCGTGCCGAGTGTCGCGCGGTGCTCGGCCGCGCCAGGCCCCGAGACGAGGAAGGCCCATATGTCACCCGGCCCCTTGGCGAAGAACGGGTTGAGGCCGAGCAGCCAGGGCGTCGCCTGCCAGAGCGCCAGCGCGAGCGCGGTCACCACCACCGCGTGAACCGCCCGGTCGCTCCAGCGCCGCCTCGCGCCTTCCGTGGCCGGCGGCGGCGCCAGCAACGCGGGCGGCGCCTCTGGCGCCAGCGCCCGGCCCAGCGCGCCGAGCGCGGCGTAGGCGAGGATCGAGGTCGCGGCGGCCAGCGTCGCCAGCGCCCATGTCGCCTCGACGTCGAGCGCGCGCATGGCCTGGATGGCGAGCACGCCCATCCCCCGCTCGGCCCCGGTGAACTCGCCCACCATCGCGCCGAGGATGGCCGCCGGCGCGGCGATCTGCAGGCCGGCGAAGAGATAGGGCAGGGCGGCCATCGCGCGCACATGCACCAGCGCAGCGCCGCGCCCGCGCCCGTAGCTGGCAACGAGGTCGAACCACGTCGCGGGGGCCGCGCGCAGACCCACGAGCAGCGGGACAAGCGTGGTGAAGTAGACGGCCAGCGCGGCCAGAGCGACTTGCGGCCCGGCGCCGGGCCCGAACACGACGCGCAGGATCGGCCCCGTGGCCACCAACGGCAGGCAGAAGACGACGAGCGCCAGCGCCGCGACGGCCCGCTCGGCGCGCGGCACGATCAGGGCGAGCGCCGCCAGCGCCACCGCCGCGAGGTTGCCCAGCACGAAGCCTGCCGCCGCGTTTCTCAGCGTCTCGGCCAAGGCCCGGCCCATCAACCCCGCGTTCTGCCCCAGATAGGCCGCCACCTCGGCCGGTCCGGCGAGCAGGTAGGCCCCGGCGAGCGCCCGCGCGGCCAGCTCCCAAAGCAGAAGGATCGCGACGAGCCCCAACGCCGTCTGCCCCCGCGACGGCGCCTCGCCCAGTCCGGCAGGGGCGGCGGCGGCGAGGCTCATTGCGCGGCGAGCGGCCGGTCGCGGCCGGCCGCGCCTGCGGCGAGCGCGGCCGACACCGCGTCGGCGATGTCGCGCGCCGCGTCGGTGTGGATGACCGAGGCCGAGCGGGGACGCTCCAGCGGCACGGCGATGTCGGCGACCACCTCGGCCGGGCGCGGCGAGAAGACGAGGATGCGGTCGGACAGCGTCACCGCCTCGGTCACCGAATGCGTCACCAGCAGCGTCGTGGTGCCCCGTGCCTCCCAGATGCGGGGCAGGTCCTCGGCCAGCTGGCGGCGGGTCAGCTCGTCGACCGCGCCGAAGGGCTCGTCGAGAAGCAGCAGGCGCGGCTCGGTCACCAGGCAGCGGGCGATGGCCGCGCGTTGGCGCATCCCGCCCGACAGCGCGCCGGGCCGTGTGTCCTCGAAGCCCTGCAGCCCGACGAGGCCGATCAGCCGGTCGATGGCGGCGGGGTCGGCGTCGCGGCGGGCGAGCGTCAGCGCGAGGCCGACATTGCCCCGCACCGTGCGCCAGGGAAGCAGCGAGGGGTCCTGGAAGGCGACGGCGAGGCCCGCCGCGCGGCGCACCTCCCCGGGACTCTCGCCGCCGATCGAGACGGTGCCGGCGCTGGGGCGTTCCAGCCCCGCCACCAGCCGCAGGAGCGTTGACTTGCCACAGCCGGACGGGCCGACGAGCGCGGTCGTCTCGCCGGCCGCCAGCGTCAGGTCGAGCGGGCGCACCGCCTCCACGCCGCCGGGAAACGTCTTGGCCAGTCCCTCCAGCCGGATCTCCGGCGGTGCGCCCTGTGACTTAGCCGGCATGGACCTCTTCGAGGATCGAGCGGTCCCACAGGTCGGGCGAAACGGTGCGGCCGAGCAGCGCCAGTGTCTCGACATTGGCGGCCACCGTGTCGTCGGTCCACCACCCGAAGCCGCTGGCATCCGTCAGATCGGAGAACATCAGCGGCACCTGCCGGGCCGCCTGCAGCTCCTGCGTCTCGAGGTCGAGCCCGAGATCGGGGAACTTCTCGACCGTCAGAGCGGCGGCGGCCTCGGTATCCGCGCGGTAGGCATCCCACCCCTGCGCCTCGCCCCGCAGCAGCGCCACCAGCTCGTCGCGGCGGTTGGCGATGCTCTCCTCGCTGGCGATGTAGGTCTGCGAATGCACCGAGTAGCCGAAATCGGCCATCAGCATGGTGCGGCTCTCGACGCCCTGGATGGCCATGGCCACGGGCAGGTCGGTCTCCCAGCAGAGCAGGCAGTCGACCTCGCCGTTGAGGAGCGGCGCGGCGGAATACTGGGTCGGCACCATCTCGATCGCGTCGATGTCGACATCATTGAGCGTGCACAGCGCCTCGAGCACGGGGCGGTTGGCCAGCGCCATGCCCAGCCGCTTGCCCTGCAGGTCGGCGGGCACGTCGACGGGGTTGCCCGGCAGCGAGGCGATGACGAAGGGGTTCTTCTGCATGGCGACCATGAGGATCTTGAAGGGCGCCCCCTGTTCCACGGCCGCGGCGGTGTAGTCGGCCGCCGAGATGCCCACGAGCGCGTCGCCCGAGATCACCGGCGGCTCGACCGGCGCGTTGGGGCCGCCGGGGCTGAGCGAGACGTCGAGGCCCGAGTCGGCCCACAGCCCGCGCTCCTGCGCGATGTAGGAGCCGGCGAACTGCACCGAGTGCAGCCATGACAGCTGCAGCGTCGCGGGCGACTGGGCGCGGGCGAGGCGGGGCAGGGCGGGCAGGGCGAGCGTCGCGCCGCCGGCCGCCAGCACGCCCCGACGGGTCATCGGGCGTCGGATCATCTTGTTGTCCTCTCCTGTTGCCCGATGGAGTGTAGGGAGCCGTACCGCGCCGGCAACCGGGCGGAATGGCTCACTCGGCAGGATTGCGCGAGCCGTGGCCGTCATCGCCGGCGCCTCGCTCGTCGCGGCGCGTCAGCCGGGCGAGGCGCGCGCCCGCGCGGCGGCGCAGGGCGACGAGGGGCGGGTCGGGCTCGATCAGGTCGTCGGGGTCGACGAGGCCCTCGAGATCGTCGAGTTCGGCGATGTCTTCCGGCGTCATCTCCACGTGGCCCATCCGCAGGAAGGGGATCACCCCGGGAAGGGCGGCGACGATGAACGTCAGGCCGAAGGTGACCGAAGCCGCGAGCCCCGCCTCGGCCGATGCGCCGGCCAGCGGGAAGAGGGCCGCCGCCGCGGCCTCGCGCAGGCCCCAGCCGCTGACGGTGAGGGGCACCAGCATGAAGGCGAGGATGGCGGGGCCGAGCGCCAGGATCTCGGCGAGGCTGAGCTGGGTGCCGGTCGCCCGGGCGGCAAAGTAGAAGGCGGCGACGTTCAGCCCCGCCGTGGCGAAGCTGAGCACCACCTGAAGCGGCAAGGCCCGGCGGTCGAGGACGCTGGCGCGGAAGGCCGCCTGCAGATCGTCGAGGCCCCGCCCCGCCGCGCCGGGCAGCTTCGTGCCGAGGGCGATCAGCCCGGCGAGCGCGGCGAAGCCCGCTGCCGGGGCGAGGCCGGCCGCCGTCAGCCACAGCGGCCACGACGCGCCGAAGGGGATGAGGATCGCCACGAGAAAGGCGAAGGCCATGATGGCGAAGAGGGCGAACTGCCCCATCAGCCGCTCGAACGCCACCGCCTGGCTCGCCCGGATCAGCCCGGCGTGATGGCGCGCACGGATGGCGCGGCCGGCATCGCCGAGCAGGCCGCCCGGCAGCGTCTGATTGAAGAACTGCGCGAGGTAATACTCGGAAACCGCCTTGATGAAACCGAAATCCTGCCCCAGCGCCCGCGCCGTCAGCCGCCAGCGCAATGCCGAGGCGAATGTCTGCACCGTCAGCGCCACCAGCGCCCAGCCGAGCCAGCCCCAGTCGACGCCGACCAGCAGCCGCGCGACCTCGGCCCCGTCGAGGCCGCGCCACAACAGAACCAGAAGCAGAAGGCCGAAGGCCGCCTGCGCGCCGATCCGCAGCTTCGCCCATACGCTCATCGCGCCGCCTCTCCCACGGCGGCGCTGCGGGTCGCGCCGGGGCCGCCGCTGCTCCACGTCGCCAGGAGGCGGTCCCGCATGACCTCCATGCCGTCGACCGTGCCGTCGGGGGCGGGCACCAGCCCCTCGCCCCACCCCCAGGCGGCCGCCGCGGCGACGAGGTCGGGGGGACCGATCAGATGCGCAGGCACGTCGGGTCGATCGTCAAGCGCGACGAACGGGGCGGCCTGGTGGTCGCCAAGCACCAGGAGCAGAGGTGGCGCGTCGCCCTGCCGCGCGGCCCAGTCGAAGACGGTGCGCAGGGCGTAGTCGACGGCTTCGCCGTATTGCGCGCGCACCCGGTCGCGGTCGCGCCACACCACGTCGGGCGGGTCTCCCGCCTGCGCCATCGCGTCGAAGATGCGGCCGTCGCCCACCTCGTCCCACGGCACCAGCTCGGGCACCGGCACCCACGGCGCATGCGAGGACACCAGCGCCACCTGCGCCACGAGCGGGCGGTCGGCGGCCGGGTCGGCATCGTTGTCGCGCAGCAGGCGGTCGAGCGCGGAAAGGGTATACTGGTCGGGCATCGTCACCCAGTTGAACGGCAGGCCGGCATAGCCGAGATCGTCGGCCGCGAGGATCGTCTCGAAGCCCAGGACAATGCCCTCGGGCCACTCGAGCGTGATCGCGGGCATGACCGCCGCGGCGTGGCGGCCCGACCTCGCCGCGAGATCATACAGGGTGCGCCGGCCGCTGGCGAGGACGGCCGAATACCGCGTCTGCCCGTCGATGCGCAAGCCCGTGGCGAGCGTGGCGTGCGACAGCCAGCTCTGCCCACCCCGCGTCGGCGCCGACAGCCAGCCAGACCGCATGGCGAGTCCCTGCTCCGCCAGCGCACGCTCTGCCGCGTTCAGCGTCGCCCGGGTGCGGGGCGCGTAGAGCGGGGTGTCGAGGCTCGCGCGCCCGTAGCTCTCCACGAAGATCACCAGAAGGTCGCGGTCGAGCCGGTCGAAGAGGGGTGCGGCCTCGGCGTAGGGGTCCTCTCGGGCGGCGGCGGCGAAGGCGCGCAGGTCGGCCAGCGTCTCGCGCGCCATGACGATGCGCTCGACGCCCACCCGCGCCGTAAAGG
Organism: Rhodovulum sp. 12E13; assembly: GCF_003340565.1. Lineage (GTDB taxonomy): Bacteria > Pseudomonadota > Alphaproteobacteria > Rhodobacterales > Rhodobacteraceae > HLUCCA09. The sequence continues at coordinate 172,560 of NZ_QPLK01000007.1, forward strand.
CGGCGCCGGGCGGCTCCACGGGCAAGCGCCATCGCCCCATCGCATCGCCGATCTCGGCCGTGGCGACGCTTGCCGCCGCGAACGCCGCCGCGCCCGCGGCCAGCGCGGGGAGGCGCGGCAGCGACAGCCGCGCCCACACGCCCGTCGCCCACCAGAGCGCGGTCGCGAGGGCGGCGATCGCGAGCAAGAGGCCTGCCGTGGCCGCCACGGCGGCCAGCAGGCCGAGGCTGCCCGCCGTCAGCCGGAAGGCGGCCGAGACAAGGGCGGCATCCGCCACCGGGTTGAAGCCGCGCGACAGCGCCGTGAAACTCATGAAGTCGGCAAGCTTGAGCGCCGCGATCACCGTCAGTGCCCCGACGAGCGCGGCTCGGACGGCCAGGGTGGCCCGGCTTCCGCGCGGCAGGGCGACGAGTGCGAGCAGGATTGCCGGCAACTCCAGCGGGAAGACCGCCAGCGCGCCCCAGGTCATCGCCGCGGGGTGGTTGGGCTGGATCAGCACGAGATGCAGCAGCGCCGCTGCCCCGAAAGCGGCCGTGATCCGCCCGGTCCTGCTGCATGGCGGCTCGCGCGTCACGCCCGGGCACGCTCCGCTGTGCCGGGGCGAGTGCGGCGCAGCCACGCGACGTCCTTTCCGAAGGACCAGGCAAGCGCGAGGGCGGCCATCACGGCCAGCCCCTCTGCCGCCGCGCCGGGCAGGCCGGGCACCTGCAGCAGGATCAGGACCGAAAGCTGCGCGACGCAGACCGCCTTGCGCGAGAACCGCTCGGGCAGGGCGCCGCCGAGCCAGGGCCAGAGCCCTGTCGCCGCAACGAACGCATAGCGGGCAAGGCCCAGCACAAGCACCGCCGGCCCCGCCGCGCCTGCGGCGAGCGCGTGGAGGGCGAGCACGAGGGCGAGCCCGGCATCGACCTCCATGTCGAAGCGCGCCCCGAACGGCGAGCATAACCCCTGCCGACGGGCCAGCCACCCGTCGACCCCGTCGAGCGCGAGCGCCGCGAGCGCCACGGCCATCGCCGCCCAGCCGCCCGCCACGGCCGGCCCCTCTCCCGTGCCCGCGCCCACCGCCACGAGCGGCGTCACCAGCAGCGCGACCATGGCGAGCCGGGCCTGCGTGACCACGTTGCACCAGCCAAGCTCGTCGTAGGGGAAGTGGCGGATCAGCAACGCCGCGACACCGGCGGAAACCGCCAGGTAGCCCAGGAGAGCGGGCAGCCACAGCGCCGGGGCGACGCCGTCATGGACCAGGACGTGACCGACGGCCAGGGCGCCGAACCCTGCCGCGGCCGTTGCCACGTAGCTTCGCCGCGGCGTGCCCAGGGGCGCGCGCCGGTCCGCAGGGCACACGGAGAGGTCAGACGATGCCATCTGCGCGGAGATAGGCCGGCCCGGCGCAGATCAAGCCCCTGTCGCACCGCGCTTTCCCGCGCGGCCGAGGATGCGCGGCGCTCCGCCGGTCGGGTCGGAAGGCGCTTGAACGCGCACCCATGCCTGCTAGGTCCGCGACGGACACGGGAGATGCCGATGGAGAGCTATTCGGGCCTCGCGCGAGCGATACACTGGGCCGTGGCGGTTCTGGTGCTGGCGATGATCCCGGCCGGACTGGTCATGGTGCAGGACGGGCTGCCGCGCCCGGTGCAGAACGGGCTGTTCATCTTTCACAAGAACGTGGGCGTGGTTGTGCTGCTCCTCATGCTGGTCCGCCTTGGCGTGCGCCGCCTGCGGCCGCCGCCCGACCTGCCGGCCCATCTGCCCGGATGGCAGAGGCGCGCAGCGGCGGCCTCGCACGCGGGGCTCTACGGCCTCGCCATCCTCGTGCCCGTCGCGGGCTATGTGCGGGTGCGGGCGGGGGGCTTCCCGGTCGAGTGGCTCGACACGCTGGGCGTGCCGGCCCTCGTGCCCCGCTCCGACGCGCTCGCGCAGGCGGCGCAGACGACGCATTACGTGGCTGCGCTCACCTTCGCCGCGCTGATCGGCCTGCATGTGCTTGCCGCCTTCTACCACGGCGTCCTCCGGCGGGACGGGGTGTTCGGCCGCATCTGGCCGCCTGTCGGTCGCGCCGGCGCAGAGCGGGCCGCGAGCGGCCCTCCGGGTGACGGGGGTGCGCCATCCTGATCCGCGCAGCACCTTGCCGAAACGCGGCGGGTCGGGGAGCGGGGCGATGATGCCTGGCTCCCTTGGCCTTCGCACGCCTCGGGTGCCCGCGCATGCGCGCGCCTTGCCGACGCTGCGCGCGGCCGGCCCTGCATGGCTCCTCGTCATGCTCGTTGCGTTGTTTGCGGGCGTGGCGCTTGCCGCGCTCGTGGCCGCGGTCGTTGCGTGGACGCCTGCCGCCATCGTGGCGGTCGCGCTCGCGGTGCCCACGACGCTCTGGATCGCGGGCGGTGCGGCCACGTCGGTCGTCGGCCTGATCGCGCCGCCCCCGCCCTCGCGACCGCTGCCCCCGGGGTGGCGGCCCAATGGCCGGCTCGCGGTGCTCACCACGCTCTGCGGCGAGCCGCCCGAGCCCGTGGCCGAGCGCCTCGCCGCCCTCCATGCCGATCTCGCCGCATCGCCGCTGGCGGGGGCCGCCACGCTCTACGCCCTCTCTGATACGCGCGGGGCCGACCGGGTCGCGGCGGAGGAGCGGGCGCTCGCTCCGCTCGTCGCGTCGGGCCGGGTGATCTACCGCCGCCGCGCCGACAACGCGGGCCGCAAGCCCGGCAACATCGCCGACTGGCTGGCGCGCGCGGGCGCCGAACACGACCACATGCTCGTGCTCGACGCCGACAGCTGGATGCGCGCCGACCGGATCGCGCGCCTTGTCCACCGCATGGAGCGCGAGCCGCGTCTCGGCCTGATCCAGGCGGGTATGCGGCTGGTGCCGGCGGCCACCCGGTTCGGCCGGGCGCAACGGACGGCCGCGCGTCTGCTCGGCGGCCCGTTCGTGCGCGGCTTCGCGGCCTCGACGGGGGAGACGGGCAATTACTGGGGCCACAACGCGCTGATCCGCGTGGCGGCGTTCCGCGAGGCGGGCGCCCTGAAGGGCTTGCCGGGGCGTGCGCCCTTCGGCGGCGACGTGCTGAGCCACGACTTCATCGAGGCGGCCCAACTCGCCCGCGCGGGCTGGGCGGTCGAGGTCGACCCCGACACCGCCGGCAGCGCCGAGGGCGGGCCGCAGACGCTGGCCGATTTCCACCGTCGCGACCGCCGCTGGTGTCAGGGCAACCTGCAGCACCTTCGCCTGATCGGCAGCCCGGGCTACGCGCCGCTCAGCCGGCTGCACCTCGCCTCCGGCATCTTCAGCTATCTCGCTGCGCCCTGCTGGCTGGTGCTTTTCCTGCTGGCGGGGTCCGGCGCGGTGGCGCTCTCGGGGTGGGCGCCGGCGGTCGCCGTGGTGACGCTGCTCGCCGTGCCGAAGCTCTGCGGGCTGGCCACATGGCTGCCGAGGGCCCGCACGGCCGCGCGGCGCCGAACGGTCCTGCGCGCGGCCGCCTCGGAGGCGGTGACCTCCACCCTGGTCGCGCCGATGGTGATGATGCGCCAGACCGGGGCCGTTCTGTCGGTGCTCGCGGGCCGCGATTGCGGCTGGCGGACGGGGGTGCCCGCGGTGCGCCTCATGCCCCCCGGCGGGGCCGAGGCGCTGGCCGGCGCGGCGGCGGGCGCGGCGCTTCTCGCTGCCAATCCGGGCGCGGCGCCGTGGTTCGTGCCGGTTCTGGCGCCGCTTCTCGCCGCACCGGTGCTGGTGCCCTGGCTCGAGCGCGCGCCGTGATCGCCCGCCGCACGGCCCTGGGCCTGCTCGCGGCGGCCACCGGCGCAGCGCTCGCGCGGCCGGTTGCGGCAGGCACGGCCGATCCCCTGATCGACGAGGCCCGCCGCCTCGCCGCCGGTCCCTGGCGGGGCGCCACCATGCCCCTGCCGCCGCCCTTCGACGGCCTCACCTACGATGCCTATCGCGGCATCCGCCCCAAGCCGGGGGCGGCGGCCCTGCTGCCGCTGGGCGAGGGCTGGGCCGTCGACCTGCTGCCGCCGGGCCTCTACTTCCCCGACGCGGTGACGGTCGAGCTGCCCGAGGCGGGGGGCTTCGCGCCGCGCCCCTTCTCGCCCCGACTCTTCGACTTTTCCCCCCGCTACTTCGACGCGGTGCCGGGGGAAGCGCCCGGCGCCGGCTTTTCCGGGCTGCGGCTGCGCTACCCGCTCAACGCGCCGGATGTGCTCGACGAAGTGCTTGTGGTTCAGGGCGGCAGCTATTTCCGCGCCATCGGCAGGGCGATGGCCTACGGCCTTTCGGCCCGCGCCGTCGCCAGGGGCACGGGCGGCCCTGTCCCTGAGGAGTTTCCCCGCTTCATCCGCCTGCGTCTTCACCCGCCTGCGGGGGGCAGCGCGCGGCTCGAGGCGGTGATCGACGGTCCCTCGCTTGCCGGCCACATGGACATGACGCTCACCCCCGGCGGCGCCACGCGCATGTCGCTTACCGTCACGCTGATGCCGCGGGTCGAGATCGCCGATATCGGCGTCGCGCCGCTCACCTCGATGTTCCTCAAGGGGCCGATCCGCGCCGCCGCCTCCGACGATTTCCGCCCCCGCGTGCACGACAGCGACGCGCTGGTGATCGAGAACGGGGCGGGCGAGGTGCTGTGGCGCCCGATCTCCAACCCCGCCGCGTTGCAGACATCGGCCTTCGCCGATGCCGGCCCCCGCGCCTTCGGCCTGTGGCAGGGGCCGCGCGATTTTGCCGATTACGAGGATGCCGAGGCGCGCTACCACCGCCGTCCCTCGGCGATGGTCCGGCCGCGGGGCGACTGGGGGCCGGGCGCGGTGACCCTGGTCGAGATCCCCACGGGCGACGAGTTCATGGACAACATCGTGGCGTTCTGGCGGCCCGACTCGCCGCTCGCGGCCGGCTCCGAGCATGCCTTCGCCTACGACATCGAGTGGACCGACGCCGCGCCGCCGCTCGGCCCCCTGCGTCCCATCCTGCAGAGCCGCAGCGGGCGCGAGCACCACCGCCCCGGACACCGCCGCTACGTGATCGACGTGGCGGGGCCACCTGACGGCCTCGTGCCCGACCTCTCGGCGCTGGGCGACGGGGCGGAACTGTCGGGCCTGAGCGTGCATGCGCTGCCCGAGCGCGGGGCGACGCGGGTCACCTTCCTGCTCGCTCCGGGCGGTGCGTCGGCGGTCGAACTCCGGCTGGTGCTGCGCGACGGGGCCGGGCGGCCGGCGAGCCCGGTCTGGCTGCACCGCTGGACGCCGGCGCGCGACAGGGGCGTGTGACAGGCACAGGCCGCCTCATGCGTCGGCCGAAGGCAGCTCCACCTCGGCTGCAAGGGGCCTGTGGTCGCTTGCAGCCCGTGTGAGCGGCCCGTCGAGCACCCGCGCCGCGCGGACTCGTGCCGGGGGCGTGGCGAGGATACGGTCGAGCGGCAGAAGCGGTCGGCGCACAGGAAACGTCGCCGGGGCCGGCCCCGCGAAGCGCCTCCCGAGCAGGCGGGGCGACAGGGCGGCGCCGCCCCAGGGGCGCCATTCGTTCAGATCTCCCATCAGGATCGTGGGCATCGGCGGTCGTCGGTCGAGATACTGGCCTACGACGCGCAGCTGGGCCACGCGCAGCGGCTGGCCGAGCGAGAGGTGAGTGGCGACGATCCGCACCGGCGTTCCCGCGACCCCGACCTCCAGCGCGACGGCGCCGCGCGGGCAGTGGCCGGGCAGGTCGAGCAGGTCGGCATGGGCGACCGAGACGCGCGCGGCGAGCAGCACGACAACCCCGTGCAGGCCGTGACTCTCGTCGCCCCAGCGCAGGGCCGGCGCCGCCTGGGCATGGGCCAGCCCCGTCTCGCGCTCCAGCCGGCCGAGGTCGAGCAGGCCGCGATGGGGGCGGGCCTCGGTGTCGGCCTCCTGCAGGGCAAGCACGTCGGGCCGCGCGGATGCGCAGGCCTCTTGTGCAAGCGCCGCCGCCACCCGGCCGGGATCGACCCGCCCGTCGCCGCCGCGCGCGCGGTGGACGTTCCACGTGAGGCAGGCAAGGCAGGGGGCGCGAGGGGCGCCGCGCCGGTCGGCAAGGCGGGGCGGCGCCCCCGTCATCGCGTCAGCCCGTCGCTTCCAGCCGCTCCGTCCCGGCGTGGCGGGCGAAGGCGCGGAAGACCGGGCTCTCTTCGACCAGCGTCTGCCATGCGCCGTCTGCCACGATGCGGCCGCGCTCCATCACGAGGATCCGGTCGCAGCCGCGCAGGGTGGTCAGACGGTGGGCGACCATCACCAGCGTCTTGTCTCCCGGCAGCGCCTCGATCGCCTCGATCACCTCGCGCTCCGTCAGGTTGTCGAGCGCGCTCGTCGCCTCGTCGAGCACGATCAGATCGGCATCGTGGTAGAGCGCGCGCGCAATTCCGACACGCTGGCGCTGGCCGCCCGACAGGCGCACACCCCGTTCGCCGGTCATCGTGTCGTAGCGCTGCGGCAGCTCCGCCTCGACGAACCCGTGCAGACGGGCGAGGCGCGCGCAGCGTTCGACGCGGTCATGGTCGATCGCGTCGGGATCGATGCCGAGCGCGATGTTCTCGGCCAGGGTCGCATCGGTCAGGAAAATGTCCTGCGGGACGTAGCTCACCGTCCGGTGCCAGCCCCGCAGGTTCGCCTCGTCGATTTCGACCCCGTCGGCCAAGAGCCGGCCCGATTGCGGGCGGAGCAGCCCGAGCAAGATGTCGGCCAGCGTCGTCTTGCCCGCCCCGGTGGCGCCGACGATGCCGATCCGCTCGCCGGCCCGGATGTCGAGCGTCACGCCATGCAGGCCGGCCTGGTCGGCGCCGGGATAGGAAAACCGCACATCCTCGAGGCGAAGCCCGGCCTTGAGGCCGATCGGTGTGGGTGGGGTGGCCGGAAGGGGCGCCGCACTCGCGGTCGCGTCGAAATCGTCGGCGATCCGTTCCACCGAGGCGGCGCCGTAGCCGATCTGCGTCAGCGAGCTGTAGAACGTCGCCAGTTCGGGCAGGGCGCGCTGTGCCGCGAAGGCGATCACGCCGAGCGCCGGCAGAAGGCCGCCGAGCACCTCTCCGGTGCCGATCGTTTCGGGCTCGAGCGCCAGCAGGCTGAACAGGATGATGCCGGCGAAGACGATCCCCTGTATGGCAAAGCGTGGCGAGGCAGAAAGGATCGCGACGCGACTGCCGAGTTCGGCCATCTCGCGTGCCGGCGTCGAGAACCGATCGAGATAGGCAGATTCGCCGACGAGGAGCTTGATGTCCTTGAACCCGCCGAAGGCTTCCCCCGATATCCGGTAGCGCGCCTCGTTGGCGGCTGCGCGTCTCCGCCCGTATTGCCTGACGCGGCGCCGGGTGGCGACCAGGATGATGCCGTAGATTGCGCCCACCGAGGCGAAGGCCCCCGTGCCGAGCGCGGGCTCGATCGTGATCACGGTGCCGAGGACGGCGACGAGCGTGAGGCTCGACGCGCTCATGTTGAGCATGGGTCTGAAGAAGGTTCCTACCACGCGCTGGCTTTCCGAGAGCACGTTCGTCGCGAGGCTCGCGGAATTTCGACCCACCGCAAAGATGTAGGGCTGCGCGAGATAGCGGCCCAGCAAGGTGCGCGACAGGTCGAAGACGAGGAACTCGCAGAACCGCGTGAGCATGAAGTTGCGCAGCAATTGCATGGCGCTGCCGAGAACGATCAGGACAATCGCAAGGATGCCGACGAAAAGGACGAGTGCGTAGTCGTCGGTCAGGCCGATCGCGGCGCGCAGTCGCGTCAGCATCTCGGACTGGTCGGCCCAGCCTGGATCCGACAACAGGGAGAGGAAGGGAAAGATCGACGCCACCATCGCGGCCGACGCGCCGGCGGAGAGCAGCATGACGATCACGACGCGAAAGAGCGCCCTCTTCTGCCGCGCGTCGAGCAGCTTCCAGGTCCTGGAGAATGTGGCGCGCTCGATCATCGATGGGTCCCTTGCGGTGGCTCCTGCGTCTCGAGGCGGATGCGGGATCGCTGTCCGACTTCACGCTGCCGATGCCCGCGTCTACCGCTTCGCCCGGCCGCGCGGCAACCGTCAAGCCGCCGTCGTGGCATCGGTGCATGCCGAAGCGGCAATATCCCCACCGCCCTGCACGTTTGCGTGACACCTGTGGGGCAATTCCGGCCATTCCGGGGCATGGAAGTGTGCGGCATTGTCGCAAGGGCACCTGCGGATCCGGGCGGAGCACCGGCTCAGACCCCCATCTCCGCCTGCATCTCGAGCGTGTCTGCAAGGCGCGCGAGGACATTGCGCGCGACATCGACCCGGGCGCGAAGGTCAAGGATATGCGCCACGATCTCGGCATGGCTGAGCGCGGGGTCGTCCGGATCGAAGCAGCAGGTCACGTCAAGTGCCGGGTCGTGGCGGAGCAGAAGCTCGAGGGCCGCGGCCCGGTCCGACGCCTGCCATGCCTGCGGAAGGCCGGGTGTGGCCTCGGGAAGCCACGGCTGCAGTTCGACGACGGCTCCCTTCGGCTTTTTCTGGTAGAGTCGTGCCGCGTAGCCGGGCACGCCGCCGCAGGGCGCCAGATCGGCCTCGGCCAGGAGCACGCCCGTGAAACGCAGCGGCCGGGTGCCGGACCTCGGCAATTCCATCTTCTGTTGCGCTGCCCGGCCGCCGGCACGGCCCCGACCGTCGGCCGACGCGACGGGGATGGGGGCCCCGCGGCGTTCCGAACCCGTCATGTCTGTTCCGGTCATTCCTGCCCGTCCTGTCGTGTCACCCGTGATCCTGCCGTATGTCATGTCTGCCGTTGTCTTTGCGGTCGGTGTCGAAAACGCCGCCGTCGCAGCCGCGCTCGCCACGTCCGGCAGGATCGTCCCGGTCGTGCCACGTGCGCCCCCTCAAGCCGACCTCCGACGGGCGCGGTCTGGTGGGCGAGATGCCCGGCTCCCCCGGATCATGCCGGCCGGCCGGCCGGAGGACCCCGAAGAGACAGGCGACCCGGTACAAGACCGGCCTCGCGGATCATCCGTGTGAAGTCGGACCGCATCGCGCTTGCCTGCGCGCAGCCGATCCCTGCCGCGGCGCCGGGATCATGGTCGGCCAGAAAGGTCGCGAATTCGTCTGCCGCGGCGATCGTGCGGGCGCGAAAGATCGGGCGGAACGGCGCTGCGTCGTCCGCCTCCACCCGTATCGCCGCAACGACGGCGCCCGCGTCAGTGACGAAAAGGTCGAGTGTCTGGCGGGCGGCGTCGGGCTGCGCCTGCCGCCCCCCGCTCTCGCAGGCCGGCGCCGCCGATCCGCCGGCGCTGTCGGAGCGGGGCGTGCAGACAGCGAGGTGCAAGAGCAGCGCCCCGTCGAATACAAGCGGCCGGGCTCCGTCGCGCCGGAGGCGATACCGCGCCTGCGCGGCGCCTCGCAGGGCCAGGGAGGGGCGATCCGCCTCGCGGCGGCCGGGGGCGGTCGGCAGGGCGCGGCCTTGCTCGGCTGACGCCTCGGTAGTCTCGCCTCTGGCACGAACTGCCGGCGCGCGCCTCGAAGGGGCGTCGCACGGAATCTCCGCGCCCACCGGGCGGTCGACCCTCAGACCCGCACGCGGCCCGGCCGGTGCGCTCCCGCTCCACGCGCCGGCCCGGATACCGCGCAGAAGCGGCGAGATCGCCACCGAGCAATCGGGTGCCACGCCTGCGGACCGGGCCGCCTCAGCCATGTCGCGCTCCGGGCCCCGCGCGGCCGGTCTGCCCACTCATCCGTCCTGCGGCTTGCCTCATCGCTTGGTCCGTTCGCATCCCGAGTTCGGCAGGGGCTTGCCACGACAGCGTTGAAGTTGTCTTAACGGCAGAGGTGCGGGTGCGAGGGCGAGCCATGGTGCAGATGCGAGTCGAAGAGGCGGGAGAGGAGATCCTCGTCTACACGCTCACCTCGGTGGGCGAGGCCGCCGAGATGATGGTGTTCCTGCGCGAATTCCTCCCCTCGGCCCGGTTCGTCCTCCAGCCGCTGCCACATTGACCCGTTTCGGTTAACCGTCGATCAACCTGCGCATGTTCTACCTCGTGCGACCGGTTGGCGTGACCGCCGCCGGAACGGGGAGACGCGATGCGCGATCACACAGCGAGCGGCAGGGCCGGCGTGACCGACGCCTGCACCGCGCCCGGGGCCGGCGGGCACCTCGTCGTGCTGCCCCGCGCCGGCAAGCCGCCGTTGCGACTCCGGGCCGAGTTGCTCTGCCGTGTCGATGCTGCCGCACGGCACGACGACGGCCTCGCGGGCACCGCGGTCGACGCCGGCGATCGTGTCGCAAGGCTCGAGATCTGGCGCCGGCCCGCGGGTGGCGTGCTCGCGTCGCTGACCGGGGTGCCGGGGGCGCGGGCCGAAACGGTCAAGGCCGAGTCGCTCGACGCGCTCCTTGCAGACCTCGAAAGCCGGGTGCGGCCGGTCTCGCCGCCCCGGGATCCGGGGCGCGTGGCGGGGCGCGGTCCGGGGCGGGCCATCTCGGCGGCGGAGGCGCTCGGCATCCTGACCGGCCGTCTCGTGCAGGAGCAGACGCGCCGCGCCGTGCTCGACCTGCTCGAACGCACCCTCGCGACACCGGAAATGGCGGGTGTCGTCGTGCAGGCGCAGGCCCCGGTGCCGGATCGCTCGTGCGTCTGGTCACAGCCGCACGGGCCCGAACCGCCGTCGCGACAGGAGAGACAAGACCGATGACCGACACCTATCGCAGCCGGACGCGTGCCGTCCGAGGCGCCGCGCGCGATCATTTGCGGCAATTGCGGGCAGACCGGCTCTCGCGCCGAGGCGCGCGGCCCGCAGAGACGTCGGCGGCGCAAGCGCCGACGGGGGCGTCCTCTGCCGCGGCCGACCTTTCTCTGTCGATCTCGGCGGCGGCCGAATCGGCCTGCAGCAGCGTCTCGGCCGCAGAAGCCGTGGAGTCCGGGTGGACCGATCGTGCGACTGACGAGATGGGCGCATCCTCGGCGGAGGCCCTCGATGGCGCCGCGTGCGAGAGTGCCGGTTTGGGCCAGCGCCTCGGGGCCAATCCCGACGAGGAGGGCATGGTTGCCGAGCCGCCCGCGGAAGGCGGCGGCGATATCGCCGACGGCCCATCCGATCCGGCCGAGCGCGCGGATACCGGGACCGCGCGCCACCTCCCGGGCCGGCCAGAGGCCAAGACCGACCCTCAAGGTATCCCGGCGATACCCGAGGGCAGCGACAATGCAGAGAGAGCCGGATCCGCCACGACGGCCGATGATGTCGCTCCTCGCACGGGAGGTCACGAGAGCGCCGGAACAGGTCCGGCCGCAGAGGCGGCCGACGAGGCCGCGTTCGGGAGCCAGGCGCATGACAGCGTCGCATGCGGCGCGGATTCCGATAGGTCGCCCGGCGGCACGACAGCCGGGGTCCAGTCCGATCTGCACAGGCTGCCGGGCGCGGGGCCTGGCCTGGTCTGGATGCTGCAGCAATGCGGCGTGACCTCGCTGGACGATCTCGCACGAGCCGATCCCGAGGCTCTGACCGACCAGATGGGGCTCGTCGGCCAGATGCTCGACCTGTCCAGCTGGGTCGCTTTCGCGGAACGGGTCGGCGCCGAGCGCTGAGGTGAAGCGGCGCGGTGACCGGGACTGTCCTGGTTAGACGCTGGGCCGCCCGACCGCCGGCTGCAGCTGCCGTCGGCCACACATCCGTCGACGCGGGGGCATTCGTTCTTTTCTTTCGGGGCCATGTACCGCTCGGGTATCGTGACCAAGCCGGGCGGTGTCCGTCGACGAGAAGAGTGGAGGCAGGGGTCGCTGCACCCGCTTGGATCCGGCGTCGAGGTGCCATCGGCCAGCCTTGTCCGGACACCGTCAATGGCGTTGGCGATCACGGTCATTGGGGCGCCGCCACGAGCGCGGGCGCGCGGTCTGCCGGCGCGGTTTCGCCGAAACGGCACGGTCGGCCATTCGGTGGGTCGGCCATTCGGTGGGTTGGCCAGTCGGCAGTGGGGCAGGCGGTGGTGAGGCAGTCGGTCTGGTCCGTTCCGCGTTGAGCCCTTTTGGGGACATCCCGTGCGAAATCGACGTGGCGGATGGATCGGGGAGCCATGCCATGGCGCCGGCAGACCACCAGCCCCTCGCAGGCCCCGCGCCTCCGACATCGGCGGGCGCGGAGCCGCATGGCCCGGCCTTGCGACCGGATCGAACGGGGTCAGGCGGCCTGCGGGTCTACGGTAAGCCCGATGGCCTCGGCGTATTTCAGCCAGGTTTCTACCGACGCCACGACGGCGCGGACCTCGATGGCCACAAGCTCGATCCCGACGAGCGAGACACGCACGAAGGCATCGACGACGACGCCCTTGTCGAGGATCCTGTCGACCACCTCGGCGATGGAGGCGGAGGCAAGGCTCTTTTCGATTGCCATGTCAGTTCCTTTCCCTTGGCATAGGCTCCACGCCGCGGATACGGCGCCGACACGCTTTTAGCGGCCTCGTCTTAAGTCACTCTGAATGTTGGCATTTTACTGATCCCGGTCAGCAGCGTCGGGCGGTTCCGCGGCGCGCTCGGCGCGTGCGAGAAGCTCGGCCAGCGCCAGCCTCAGACCCGCGCCCTCGCGTTCGCTCCGCGCCAGCCGGGCGTCGATCGCTTCGAGACGGTCGCCGATGACGGAGCCGGGCGGAGCGGCGTCGACCTGCCGGTCGAGCGCCGCATCGAGCCGTCCCAGCGCGTTCTCTGCGGCCAGCCAGAAATTCTTCATGCTCCTGTGCGACGTCTCGAGCGCATCCGACAGGATGCCGCCACGCTCTTCCAGTCGGGCGGCGAGCGCGTCGATCCGCTGCTCCAGCGCGCCGGTGTCGCCTGTCGCCTCCGCCTGATGCGACGGGATCGCCGCCTCGAGATTCACCAGCCGCGTGTCGAGCCAGCCGAGGGCCGCCAGCGTCTCTTCCGCTTGCGTCGAAAGCCGGTCGAGGCGGCCATCGTCCGCGGGCACGTTGCCCGGCTCTGCCAGCGGCAGCCGTTCGTCGATCAGGGCGGCGATCCCATCGCCCATGCTGCCGATCGCGGCAACCAGCGCCGCGTCTCGATCATTTTTCGAGGGAAGCGCGGCAAGCGCGCCCTCCAGCACGCCGATCCTGTCGGCCAGTCCGGCGAGCCCGGCCTGAAGGCGCTCGGCGCGCGCCGCGGCACCGCTGTCGAGCGACCCAAGGTGGGCGACGAGAGCCGCCTGGTTGGCCTCGCGCGCTTCTCCTGCGGCCTCGAAACCGAGGGCGACGGCCAACTCGAGGTCGCCGAGCTTGCCGGGGCCGCTGGCGTCGGCGGCGGCCTCAAGGCGCTCGGCCAGGCCGCCAAGGTCGGACAGTTGCGCATGCAGAAGCCTCAACGCCTGTTCGAGCCCGCCCCAGAAGGTCTGAACCCGCTCGGCGGGGAACGGGTCGGCCGGTGCGGCGGCGCGCGCGAGGAGACGCTGTTCGAGCGCCTCGAGGCGGGCGGCCAGCAGATCGTCGACCGGGGGAAGCGCGGCGGCCACCAGCCCGTCGACATCCATCGCGTCGAGGCGGGCCTCGATGCGGTCGAGCCGTTCCGCCAGGTCCGAGGCAGGGCCCCCGGGCAGGTCGGGGCGATCGGTGTCGGGGTATATCTCTTCCGTTTCAACGGGGCGCGGTGCCGCTGACGGCGCATTGGCGCGCGTCGGCTCGGTGGGGGGCACCGGCCCTTCATGCGCAATGTCCTGTGCCGCCACGACGGTAGCCGGTGTCTCGGGTGGGGCGGCGTCGGGCGCCTCGGTTTCGGCCGTTTCCGCCTCGGGCGCCACGGGGTCCGCCATGTCGGCATCCGCCGGTTGGTGCGGCCTGATGGCGGCCTCGTCGCCCGGGGCTGCTGCGTCAGGCAGCACGCCCGCGTCCGCTTGGTCCGGCGCGGCATCCTCCATGACCGCGCCGGGCCTTGCCGGGCCATCATCGGTTGCACCAGGCGTGGCCATGTCCGGAAGCGGCCCGTCCCGATCGGGCAGCAGCGTGTAGGCAATGTCGGAGAGCGGGCGATCCGGCGCATCGAGAAGGACGCCGAAGCGCCGCGGCGCAAGGGCGATCAGGTTGCGGGCGACGCGCGACGCCTCGGACTGGAAGCGGGCCGCCAGCTCGGGCGAGGTATCCTCGGGCAGGATGGCCACGTGGCTGATCAGGCCGTGCCGGCGCAGCAATGCCTCGTGGTCGCCCGCGCCGGCGAGGGCAGTCTCTGCCCGCTCCGACAGGCTCAACTTCCCGCTCCGCGGTCCGGGCGGTCGCCGCCGCGACGGCGCTCATGCGCCGGTCCAGCAGTGGCCCGGCGCGTCAGCCAATGCCCGGAGGGCCTGCGGGCAGAGCCGGAACGGTGCCGCTGTGGCACCCGCGCTGACCTGGTCTCGTTCATCTGGACGATCCCCTCTGCCCGCCCGCTTCCCCTGGCGTTTAGACCCGGCATGGTTAAGGCGGCCTTAATGCCTGCCCGTCCCGTCGGGCGGGATCAGATCGTGCGCCCGAGGGGGCCGAGATCGAGGGAGAGCTGGTCGGGCGTGAGGCCGAAGGCCCGGGCCTGCGCGGCGATTGCTTCTTCGGCGCGCATGAGCGTCAGCCCGAGCCGCTCTTCTTCCTGCGGCGTGAGCGACCCCGCTTCCATGCGCCGGATCGCCTGCAGCTCCATCAGCTGGCGCAGGAATTCCATCAGCCCCAGGACGATGCGGGCAAGATCCTCGGCGACCGTATCGGGGTCGAGGTCGAGCGCGGCGCCGGCCTCTATGCGCTCGACCGCTGCCTCGAGCAGCTCGTCGCAGGGCGAGGGGCCAGGGTGAGGGGCGGCGGCTGTCATCCGGGGCATCCTTGGGCAAAGCTGAAGAGCGGCCATGGCCCGGTGACGAGGAGGCGGCCGCTCCCCGTCGGCGGGGCGCCGAGGGCAGAGGCGGCACGCGCGGCCTGGTCGGCGAGCGCGCCCTCCGGCGCGCGGCGCATGCAGACCGAGACGCGCAGCCCGGTGGCGGTGCTCTCGATCGAGGTTGCCTCGGCGGCGAGCCGCTCCACGAGGGCGTACAGCCACGAGCGCGCCGCAGACTGTGCAGACCCGGCCGCCGCGCGTGCCCCGGCGCGGGCGGCGAGCCAGGTGCGGCCCTCGGGCGGGAAGGAAACCGCCCCGGGCGCGGGGCTGTCGTGGCGGCATCGCGGTGGTGGGGTGACAGGCAGGAGCAGCGCCAGCTCGACGTGATCCTGCGCCATGGCGAGCATGCCCTGCAGCGACAGAGCGCAGCGGCGCGCGCGCTCGCGGGCGGTGCGTGGCGCCACTGGCCGGCGCGGCGGCCAAGGGAGGAAGGCGGGTGACATCGCCTGGACCGCCACGCAACCGGCCATGCGCGCGCGGGGGGAGGCGAACGCGTCTCCCGGCACGACCACCAGATCGAGGTCCGGCGCCCCCGCGGCCCGGTGCATGCCCCGGGGAAGCGGCGCGTGGGCGGGAACGATCCCGAGGGAGAGAGCCGGCAGGCCGGTTGCCCCCCGCGCCGCGCCCGGGCGCGCCGCCCGGTCGACGAGCACGCCGCTCATCTCCGCTCGCCCGCGCAGGCTTCGGGGGCGCCGCCGCAGCTCGTGCGCGCCCCGTCGGCATGAGGCCGGTGCCTTGTCCGGCGCATCGTGTCGGGCGAAGCCAGCACCAGGTCGGCGCCGACGAAAACGAGATCGACGCCCGCAACGGTCAGCCAGAGCTCCCCGCGGATCACCACCCCGCGATCGAGCAATCGGTCGACCACGTCGACCAGCCGCGTGTCGCAGGAGGCGAGCGCCGTGTCCGGGGCGACGAAGAGCGGCGCCTGCGTCTCAGCCATGCGCCGCCTCCCCGTGGCCGGCGAAGGAATAGGGGGGCCATGGCCCGGACAGCGCGAGGTCGAGGCCCAGCCCCGCCGCTTCCCGCGCCCCGGCGGCCGCGCACGCGCGCAGCGCATCGACGCCGCTCGCGGGAACGAGCAGGGCGAGATCGACGAGGCGGTCGGTACGCGGCGCTCCCGGCATGGCCTCGCGCGCGAGGCCCGCGGCCTCGGTCGCCAGCCGCTCGGCCATCCGGACCCGCGCGGCAGCGCGCTCGGCCCTCAGATCGCGGCGTCGACGCCCGCGCTCGAGAAAGGCGCGGCCACTGTTGGCGGGCGTGCCTGCCTCTTTGCCGTCCGCCGCGTCCCGGGCACCGGCGGGCAGCGCGGCGCCCGGGCGGAGGGCCAGCCGCAGGCCGTATTCATGCGCCCCGCCGATGCGGGCGAGACCCGCGCGGTAGCGGGCGCCCTCGGCCGCAAGGTGGGTGTGCAGCGCAGCCTCGCCGGAGAAACCGGCCGGAAAGCGCACGGGCAGCACGTCGCCAAGGCGCGCCTGTGCGACGAGAAGGGCGTTGTGGGCGAGCGCGCCGGAGACGGCCTCTTCCTCGGTCTGGGGCATGGCCTCGAGCGGCGTGCAGAGGGCTACGAGCCCGCCGGCGCGCACGCGCAGATGCGGCGCGGCGTCCACCGGGGCTGGAGTGGCGGCGTCGGTGAGCCCGTGCAGGATCAGGGCGGTCATGCAACCTCCGCGATCGGGCCGGCCGTGGCGGCGCGACCGGCCGCCATCGGCAATCCGTCCCGCGCCAATGAGAGCAGCACCGCCTCGCCCGGCGCGGCGGGGGCACGTCCGAGGCGCGCGCAGGCGGCGAGCAGGGTGGCCGCCCGGTCGATCTCGGCGGGGAGCAGGGCGTCCGGCCCTCCGGTGGCCGTGAGTGCCCGCCGTCGAAGCCCGGCGACGGCGGCCGGCGCGACCGGCAGGCCGGGATCTGCGCCGAGGCGGCGGGCCGCGTCGGCGAGATCGTCCGTGCCGACGGTTTCGAGCTGCGCACGCGCGAACGACAGGGCCGGCGAGGGGCCGACAAGACGGATGCGAAGCCCCTCCTTCCAGAGCGCGTCGACCTCCTCGAGGGTGGCTTCGAGCGCGACTCGTTCGGCATGGTCGACCAGCAGCACGAGGTTGGCGAGGCCCCCCTCCGTGTCGGGCAGGCGGATCGCATCGGTTGCGGTCGCCGCGAGTCGGCTGGCGATCTCGTCTCCGAGCCGCCGGGCGAGGGCAGCGACGGCCGCCGCGCGCGCGCCACGGGGCGGCCGTCGTGGCAGCCCGGACAATTCCGGCGCGGCGGCGAAGCGGCGGGCGGCGCGCCGGGCGTCCCATGCGACGACGACCTGAAACTGCGCGCGCCCGCAGAGCCGCTCGACGGCGGCGGCGAGCGCCGGCGCGTTCGCCCGGGCGAAGGTGGAGAGGTCGTCCGGCGGCAGAGTGCCGGGCGCCGCCGGCACTACGGTTCCGAGCGGGGCGAGGGCCTCGAGCCGCTTCTGGCGGACGAGCGCCTTGTGCGCGACAGCCCGGCGAAGGTCGGCGCCGGCCGGCAGTCTGCCGCCGACATTTCCCATCATGGCTGCGGGCGCAGGATCCGCAGCCTCGACCGACAGGGCCGGCCTGCCGCAGGGCAACGTGAAGGGCCGCCCCGCGCAGCCTTCGGGGAGCGCGGTCGTCTCGGCCTCTTCCGCTGCGCTGCCCGGCTCGATCCGCGACAGAGCGAGGAAGGCAACGAGTTCGACGCGGCGGCTCGCGGTCGGTGGGGGGGCTGTCGTCATGGAGCGGTCCGTTCTGGGCTCTGGCGATGGGTGGCCGTGGGGCCGGCGAGAAGGGTGCCGCGAGTGCGCAGCGCCGCGAGCGCGGCGTCGATGTCGGCGGGATGTATGGCGGGGGGCGCCTCCGTGCCGGGGGGATCGACGGCGGCGGGCCGGGCATCGGCTGACGGCCCTGTCTCGGGGGTGGCGGAGTCTTCGCCCTGACGCGCCCCGGCTGCCGGGCGCCAGCGCGACAGGGCACGGCGCGCGGCTTCTGTCATCAGCGCGGCGAGTTCGGCAGGCGAGGCGCCCTCGGTCGCCGCGGCGAGGCGGTCGAGATCCACCTCCGGCGCGAAAGGCCGTCCGCGCGCGTGGACGGCCAGCACCTCGCGCCGCCCGGCGGCGTCGGGCAGGCCCACCGGCACCACGAGGTCGAACCGGCCGGGCCGGGTCAGGGCGGGGTCGAGCGCGTCGGGCCGGTTGGTGGCGGCGATCACCGTGACGCCGGCATTCTCCTCCAGCCCGTCCATCTCGGTAAGCAGTTGCGCCACGATCCGGTCCACGGCAGCGTCGGCTCGCCCGCGGGCAGGCACGAGCGTGTCGATCTCGTCGAAGAAGAGCAGCGACGGCGCGGCGAGGCGGGCGCGGCGAAAGGCACCCGCCAGCGCCCGCTCGGCCTCGCCGAGGAATTGCGAGAGCAACGCGGCAGGGCGCATCGGCAGGAAGTTGACGCCGGCCTCGGCCGCCAGAGCGCGCACCAGCAGCGTCTTGCCCGTGCCGGGCGGGCCGGCCAGCAGGATGCCCCGCGGAGCGGACAGGCGCATCCGGCGCAGCGCGCTGGCGCGGGTCAGCGGCCAGACGACGGCCTCGGTCAGCTGTGCCTTCGCCGCGTCGAGCCCACCGATATCGGCCCAGCGCGGGGGGTGCCCGTCCTGCCCGTCGACGCGCAGCGCGCTGGGCCGGATGCGGCGCCGGGCCGTCTCGAGATCGTCCGGCACGATCTCGAGCGCCTCGGCCGCGACCGCCGCGGTGCCGCCCGCCTGCGTGCGGGCCCGCGCGAGCGCGGCGAGCCCCGCCTCGCGCGCCAGCGCCGCGAGATCGGCGCCCGTGAAACCGTGGCACCGGACGGCGAGCGCGGCGAGATCGACGTCTGCACCGAGAGGGGCGCGCGCGAGGTGCAGTGCCAGGATCTCGGACCGCGCCTCGGGGCCGGGAGGCAGGAACGCGATCTCGCGCTCCAGCCGTCCGGGCCGGCGGAGCGCAGGGTCGAGCGCGTCGGGCAGATTCGTCGCGGCGATCACCACCACCCGGTCGCGCGGGCTGAGCCCGTCGAGCAGGGTCAGGAGCTGGCCGACGACGCGCCGCTCCACCTGTTTCTCGCCCGACAGCCCCTCGCGCATTGGTGCGATCGCGTCGATCTCGTCGAGGAAGACGATGGCCGGCGCCCGACGCGCGGCGGCCTCGAACACCTCGCGCAGCGCGCGCTCGCTCTCGCCGTAATGCTTCGATACGATCTCCGGCCCGGCAAGGTGGAAGAAGGCGGCCTCCGTCCGTTCGGCGATGGCGCGGGCGAGCAGGGTCTTGCCGCTGCCGGGCGGCCCGGTGAAGAGCACGCCGCGCGGCGGATCGAGGCCCAGCCGCTCGAACAGATCGGGCCGGGCGAGCGGCAGTTCGACCATTTCGTGCACCGCGGCGATCTGCGCGTCGAGCCCGGCTATGCCCGGGTAGCGCGGGGCTGTAGCGGGCGAAGCGGCGATGCGGATCGCGGTCGCGGCGCAGACGCGGCCTGCGGGAGAGGGGCCGAGACCCGAGACGCTCAAGCGGTGACGCCCCTCTGATGTGTCCACGGCGACCCGGTCGCCCTCGGTCAGGCACACGTCGGCGAGGGCATCGACGAGCGCGGCCTCCGGCGGCGGTGGACCGTCGGTCAGCAGCCGCGCCTCGGCGAGCGCGGGCAGCGTGGCCGGGGCGAGGCGAACGGGTTCGCCCCAGCGCGCGCCGGCATTCGCGGCGATGGCGGCCTCGGCCCACAGGCGGCTGCCGGCACCGGCCGCTGGCATCACCCGTGCATGGGTGCGCCGGCCGCCGTCGAGCGCGACCGTGTCGCCGGGGCGCAGATCCAGCCGGGCCATGCTCTCGGGCGCCAGCCGCACGAGCCCCCGCCCGGCGTCGGACGAGGGCCCCGGCGCGATCGGAAGAGCGAGGACCAGCCCGCTCGACCCGCCGGCGGGCCCTCCGGCTCTGCTGCGATCGCCCTCGAGGGGGTCGTGCTGCGAAGGGGGGCCGCCGGTCGCGTAGCCGATGCTGTCCTGGGGGGCGCCCTCCTGCGCGGCCGGCGATCCGGCTCGTCGGGACTCTGCCTCGTCGCCGCGTATCCTCCGATCGTGCACATCGGGCCGGTCCGCCGCCGGCGGGCGGCAGCCGAGGCTGCCGGGAGTGGCGGCGACGGTCTGCGGCGCCTCCTGGTCGGCGCGCTCCCGGGCCGCCCAGGGGGCGTCGCCCGGATCGGTGCCGTTCGGGGCCTGTTGAGAGTGGCTGCCGCTGCGGCGGGGCGGGGCGGTCATCGGCCGGCCTCCCGAAGGCGCGCGAGCAGGATCATCTCCGCCTCCTCGAACGTGTCCTCGTCTATCGCACCGGCCTCGAGGTCCTGCTCGAGCGCGCGGAGGGTGCGGCGGATCACGACCGGGTCGTTGACCTCGCGCTCGGCGGCGCCGTGCACCTGACGCGCCACCCATAGCGCGCCGCCGAGCGGGCCGGAGACGGGAAGCGAGACCAGCCGTGCGAGCAGGCCCATCACGCGGCCTCCGCGCCCGGGCGCCTCAGGACAAGATCGACGAAGTGATAGGGCGGCACGGGGCCGACGAGTCGGATCGCGGGGTCCGCGCCCGGGGCGAAGGCGCACGGCTCGATCGCCGCCTGCACCGCCGCTGCGAAGCCCGGCTCGGCAGCGGCGGGCAGCAGGCACTCGGCGCGCAGCACCTCCACATCCTCTTCCGGGGGGCGCAGCACGTGGTCGGTGCAGAGCGGGGCGATGCGTGCGGCGAGCTGGCGCTGGGCCTCCGTGCGCCGGCGGTCGAGCCCCTCGGCGACCAGCCGCCCGAGCTCGATCCGCTCGAAATGGGCGCCGGCACCGCGGCCGCGCAACCGGTCGCGTTCTGCCGCGAGCTCGGGCCGGTCGGCCAGCAGCGCCGCGAGCGCCGCCTCCCGCGGGAACCGGATGCGCAGCCCGATCTCGACCTGGCCCTCGATCCGCGCGAGTTGGGTGTCGATGTCCGCGGCATGCTCGGCGATCATGGCCTCGACATCGGCCATGTCGGACGCGACCAGACCGAAGCGCATGGGCAGCACCGTGGCAGCCGACATCGCCGCCTCGAGCACGCGGGTATGGGCGAGCATGCGGCGCCGTGTCTGAAGGATCTCGCCACATTCATGGGGGGTCGCGATCACCGCCCGGCCGCCGAGACCGAGAAGCGCCGGCCGTTCGCCGCCGAGGCCGGCGACATCCTCGAGGCTGTCGGCGAGGTCGGGGCTGGGCCGCGAGGCCAGACCGTAGAGGTAGAGCCCCGTCCCGTCCAACGCTGCGTGCGGGTCGTGCGACGGCCGGGTCATGCGGGGCCACCGTCGTCGCCGGTGCCGAGAGAGACCTCGAGAACGCCGTTGCGCAGGACGATCTGCATGTCGCCGGGCCGGGCATCGTGCGGAAGCGGATGCTCCAGCGCGTAGCGGCGCGCGCCGCGCGTCTCGACCAAGATCGATCGGTCTTCTTCGCCGATGGCCGCATGCGCGTCCGGCCGTTCGTGCCCCGGCTCGATGCGCACGTCGATCTCGGGCAATGTCACGCCGGGAAGATCGGCGCAGAGAACCCATCGCGGCCCGTCGCGGTAGGCCTCAAGGTGCGGGCGGCGCGGGGGGCTGCCGGCATCGGCGCCGGCGCTGCCCCGGTCCGGGGCGCCTTGCATGGACGCTTCGGGGCCGGCGCCTGGGCTATCGGCCGTCCGGGGCCGGGCCGTCGCGGCAGCGGGGCTGCGGCCGCGTCGGCTGCCCGGATCGTTGACGGGCCGGGCCGGATCGCGGGCGCGGTCGCGGACCGCTCCCGCGTCAAGCCCGCCGAGGCGGACGCGCACCCCCGTCTCGGCCCGTAGCGGCCCTTTGGGCGTCTGGATCTCGTGGGTGCGGCGCACCTCGCCGTCATCGCCCGTCTCGAGGCGCGAGACCGCCTCGTTCAGGGCGTCGCCCAGCTTGCCAAGGAGGCCGCCCAGCCTGAGATCGAGCTCCGACATCGTCTCGTCGAGCTTCTTGCGATTGTCCTCGTCCATCCCCGTCCCCTTATCGTGCTGTGGCGGTGCGCCGGCGCGTCGGCTCCGCCTGTCCCGGCCGCTCCGGTTCAGGCGCTCGCTCCTTCAAGCCGCGCCTCCAGCGCGGCGATCCGGTCGCGCAGGGCCGCGTTCTCCTCCAGTGCATCGTGGGCCGCGCTCGACAGGCGGGGGTCGGTCTCCCACCAGTCGATGCCGAGCTCCTTCGCCTTGTCGACCGTGGCCACCAGCAATCGCAGCCGGATGGTCAGAAGCTCGATGCCGACAAGCGAGACCGAGACATCGCCGGCCACGACGATGCCCTTGTCGAGGATGCGCTCGAGCACGTCGGCGAGACTGTCTCCACCGGCTGCGCCGTGGACGCCGTGCCCGGTCATGCTCCGCCCTCCCGGTCTTCGCGGCGGTAGCGCCGCGCCCGGTCGAAACCGGCCAGCCCGCCGTCGGAGCCGAGATGCACCTCGTAGGACGCGATCAGATCGTTCTCGCCCATGCGCGCCGCGCTCTCGATGACGTCGACCGTGATGCGCCAGCCGCCCGACCCATCGGGTGCCGTAGCGGCGATGCCGTCGACCGGCAGGCCCGTCAGCTCCGACGCGGTCGCGCGGGCCACGGCGATGGCCTCGATTAGCGGCATAGGCGTAGCGGGTTCGGCCGACCATTGCGCCGCCGCGCCGGGCCCTGCCGGAGCGGTCGCGGGAGCGCGCTCGCTGCGGGGGCCGGGCCCACCGGACGCAGGCTGAGCGTCGAGCGAGGCTGTCATCGGCGTTCTCCTTCGTCGGAGAGCCGCGCGACGAGGGCGAGGGCGCGGCGGCGACCGTCCTCCAGCGCCTGGCGCGCGAGAGCGGAGCGGCGATCGAGCTGGGCGATCTCGCGTTCGAGGCGCGCGGCGTCGAACTCGACGCGAACGAGGTCGACCGCCGCCTCGGCACGCGTGCGCGCGGCGCGTCGTGCAACGGCGGGCGGGCGGCGATGCAGGGCTGTGGCGGGCTTTCTCATGGGAGCGACCCTCTTCCGGATGGTGGGGTAGGCGAGATCCCCGCGCCACCGAGACAGGCGGCGACGGCCGCCTCGGTGTCGGAGCGCGACAGGCGCCCGCGCAGCACGTCGGCGCAGATCTGCACGAAGCGCGCATCGCGGCCGTCGGCCGGGATGCCTTGCGCCACGAGGAGGCGCGCGATCAGGATCGCGGTGCGCATCGAGACCGGCATGCCGGCCGCGCCCGGCGCAGCGGCGCTCTCGACGCGGTCGCCTTCCCGCAGCCGCAGCGTGCGCAGGAGGGTCACGACCCGCTCGGCCTGCGGACGGGGGATGCCGGTAGCGGCCGACACGATCCCGGTCTCGGTTTCGGCGGCGTGGGCCGCGAGCTCGAAGGTCACGAGCCGGTCGAGCAGCGCGTCGGGCGCCTCGGCCGTGCCGCGGTAATCGGCGGGGTTCGACGTCAGAATCAGGCGGAAGTCTGGTGCGGCGGCGAGGATGTCGCGCCCGTGCTCCGGGTGATGGATCACCAGAACGCCCTCTTCGAGCACCGAGAGCAGCGCGGCGTTCGCCTCCGGCGGAGCGCGGGTGAACTCGTCGTAGACGAGCGTCTGTCCCAGCCGCATGGCGCTGGCCAGCGGGCCCTCCTGCCAGTCGGCGCGCGTGCGCGTCTCGGTGCGGCGGACGCTGGCAATGTACTTGTCCTCGACGCGAGAGCTGCGAAAGCCCGCCTCGCGGCCGATCAGGTCGTCCGGCGTCATGTGGCTGTGGCCGGTGAGGAACGCGACGGGGCGGCCGAGGGCGTGGGCGACCCGCAGGGCCATGGCCGTCTTGCCGGTGCCCGCGGGACCCTGGAAGCGGACGGCCACACCGGCCCGCAGGTAGGCGATCGCACGGCTCTGCAGCGAATGCAGCTCACCGTCCTCGAAGAAGGGGCGCGACGTGCGGCCCTCCGTCCAGGGGCGCGGCACGGCGATGTTGCTGCCCTCGCCCACCGCGCGCCGCAGCGATATCGCGGCGGGCGACCCTCGCGCGTCGGCGGCGTCATGACCATTCCCGGTCGCAGTCGCGGCCGGTGTCGCATCGTCGGCGATGGGAACGCCCGCGGTGGCGTCGGCGCCGCCTGCCGGTGCGGCGTCGCCCGGTGCCGGCGACGGGCGCTCGCCGGAAGCGGCCGACGGTGCCCTGTCAAGCTCCCGCGCCGCCTGGGGCTCGGGAGCGAATGCGCGGATCGTGTCGTGGGCAAGGGGAGGTGTCACGGCTTCTCCGGTCTTCCTTTTCGTCGTCGCTACCATGTCGGTCGTTTCGGGTCGGTAAACGGCTCCCCAAAGGCCGGCACGATCCGCTCCTGGCATTGCCGGGCGTCGGCGCGGTGCAACGGGGCGCCGTGGCCTTGCGGCATCTGCGGGGTGGGAGGGGACGATCGGGCGAGGAAGGGGGCACGCCGCGCGCTCAGGCGCCCGAAACCGGTGGCGGGGCCGTCAGCCCGTCTGCAAGGCGGTGGAGGTCGATCGCGGGCAGGATGACCCGCCCGGCGCCGCGGCCGAGCTGCACGATCCGCCCACCTCCGTTCTGCCCGTCACGACGCCATTCGGAGGTCTCGATGCCGTCGACCGAGTGGACGCCGAAACCTATGCGGTGCTGGCCCCGCCCCACGAGCAGGACGCGGCCGGCAGCCGCGTCGACCGGCCGGGAGCAGAGGCCGAGATGCGCGGCCAGGTCGACATAGACGACGGGGCCTCCTTCGAGCAGGAAAACGCCCTCCACGCCCGGTGCGGCGGTGGCGGAGGTGGGCGTGACGGCCCCGGGCGGGGTGAGGATGCGCACGATCTGTTCGGCGGGTGCCGCGACGCTGGTGCCCACGTCGAACACGAGGTGCCGCAGCCTTTCCTCGACAACGTCGCTCCGGATCTCGCTGCGGAGGGTGGTGCGCTTCGTTTCCTTCCTGGGGCGGCGCGAGAGGGCGGACAGCTCGACGATGTCGGGGTGGGCGGAGAGCCGCTCCGGGTCGAGGACGAAGATCTGCTCGCCGTCGCCGGCGGTGGAGATCACACCCTTGAACAGGCCCTGCCCGCCAGCGACGGCGGGCGGCACCGGGCGCATTCGCTCGGCCTCGGCAGCGATCATGCGGTTGATCGTGTCCACAGCGAGGCCGATGCGCTCCTCCTCGGATGTGCGCACGAGGACGATCTCGGTCTCGATGGTGTCGGAGGGCGTGCCCAGACCAGTCAGCGCCGCGGTACGCAGCACGGGGATGCGCTGGCGATGATGGGTGATGCTGCCGATGCACATGCCACCCGACAGCGAGTTCTGCTCGATGGCCGATCGGGGCACCGTGGCGTGAACGGCGGTGGCCAGCAGGCCAAAGCTCGCCCCGCCGGCGGAAAATGTCAGAAGCGGCTCGGTGCCGCGGCCCATCTGCTCGGGCCCGATGCGGGTGCGGCCGCCGCCGGTCATGCCCGCTCCGGGCATGGCGGGGCCTTGCCCGCTGCCGGACGCCCCGGCGCCGAGGGGCGGGGGGGCGTGCGGCTCCGCCGGGCCATCGCCAGATGCACCCGCGGCTCGGCCATGACGCTTCGCCGGGGGCGTGTGGCCGCGATCACGGCGCGGCGCGCCGGCGGCGGAGGCGGGCTTGTTCCCACCGTGGTCGACCGCACCGAATCGGGCCGGATCCGCCTCCGGCGGTTCGGTGCCGACCGGAACGGATCCGACCGGGCCGTCTGCAGCAACCGCGCCCGACGCGCCCCGCCGAGACGCCGGGACGGACAGGATGTCGGGGCAGGCGAAGAGGCGTTCGGGGTCGAGCACCGAGATGACTTCGTCGTCGTGCAGCAGGCTGCCCTGCACGATGCGGCTGACGCGGGAAAAGGGAGAGAGCCGGGATGCGTCGTCGGGGCGGGCCGCGGTGCCGCCTCCCTGGGCGGCGCTCGGGCGGTCCTCGTTCGCGAGCCCCTGGATTCGCTGAATGTCGCCGGCGCGCGCCTGGAGAAGACCCTCGATCTCGTCGACGGCGAGCCCGACAAGCCGATGACCGGACCGAAGGATCACCGCGTAGTCCGGCAGTTCGGAGTCCCGGCGCGGCACGCGGTCGGTAAAGGCGCCGAGGTCGAACACGGGCACCAGAAGGCCCCTCAGAGGCAGCGCGCCGAGAAGGCCGGGTGCGGGGTGCAGCAGCGGCCCGAGAGACTTCACCCGGCAGCCTTCGGCGAGATTCGCGATGGGGATTCCGATGCATGCCTGCCCGCACCGGGCGATCCCGAGACGTAACAGGGCGTCCTCTTCGCTTCCCGGCGCGACGGTCTCGTCGGCCACGTCCGGGGGCTGCCGCCCGGCGCCGGCCGGGGTGGCGGAGACATTGCCCGGGCCGGTGCCCGCAGCCCCGGCGCCGGTATCTGCGCTGTCGGGCTGCGCCCCCGTCGTCCCGGACTCGCAAAGACCGGGAGCCGGACCGGAACTCGCGCCGGCGGCGGCCTCGGAGACCCGTGGCGCGGGTCCTGCCGCGCCCCCGGGGTCGTCCGCCGTCGCGGCGACGGCGCCAGGCGCGACCTCGCCGGCGCCTCGCTTCGCCGGGCGCGCCCCGTCCGCCTCCAGGGACTCGGCGCCGCTGTCGCCGCCGCCTCGATCGGTCGTCGCGGCGCTCATCGGCGCGCTGCGCCCTCGAGGTCGGCGACAAGGCCCTCGATGCTGCCCGCTGCCTCGTTCTGCAGCGCCGCGGAACCGGTGAGCGCCTCCAGCTCCTGCAGCGCGGCACCCAGATCGTCGGCGACCGTTCCGAGATCGGCCTCGGTCTCGGCCGATCCGGCGGCCCCGCGTGACAGCTCGCCCGTCGCCCGCTCGATCAGGCGGGTGATCGAGCGCGCCGCCTCGCCGTTGCGCTCGGCCAGCTTGCGCACCTCGTCGGCCACGATGGAGAAGCCGACGCCATGCTCGCCCGCCCGCGCCGCCTCGATCGCGGCGTTGAAGGCGAGCAGGTTGGTCTGCACCGCGATGTCGCCGATCGTCTCGACGACTTCCGACATGTCCGAGGCCGCGCGGCCCGTCGCCTCGAGCACGCCGGCGAGTTCCTTCAGGCGCGCGCGGTTCGACTCGGCGCGGTCGCGCGAGCGTGCGGTGGCGCCGCGGATCTCGCCCGAGCGGGTCTCGATCTCGCTGCGCGCCTGCACGAGCCGCTGCAGCTCGTCGCGCACCGCGTCGGCCTTTTCCGCGGCGAGCCGCTCCAACGCCACGTGGTCGGAGATGTCGGTGGCGAACTTGATGACGCGCACCACCTTGCCGGCGGTGTCGCGGAGCGGGCTGTAGCTGGCCAGGATATGCACGTCGCGGTTGAACCGCCCGACCCGGTGGAAGCGGCCGCGCAGCTGCTCGCCCTTGCCGAGAGCGATCCAGAAGTCGCGGTACTCCTGCGTCTGCACGTAATCGGGGGTGCAGAACATGCTGTGGTGCTGACCGTAGATGTCGCGCCGCGAATAGCCCATGAGCCGCAGGAACTGCTCGTTGGCCTCGACGATGTTGCCGTCGGGGTCGAACTCCACGACGCCGAAGCCGTTGTTGACCGCCGCCCAGCGCGAGTCTGCCTCGGCCCGCGCCAGCACTGCCTTTGTGACGTCGATCGCGACCTGCACCACCCGTGTTGGCTGACCGGCCCGATCGAGGGCCGGGGCGTAGGTGGTGCGCAGCCACACCTCGCGGCCGCCCGACGCGGTGCGGCGGACCTCGCCCGTGACGGCCTCGCCGGTACGCAGCGCCTCCCACATCGCCTTCTGCTCCGCCTCGGGCGTGAAATCGGTGTCGCAGAACATCGAGTGCGGGCGCCCCCGCACCTCGCCGAGCGAATAGCCGAGCGCGTCGAGATATGCCTTGTTGGCGGTGTTCAGCGTGCCGTCGAGCTCGAATTCGGCCATTGGCAGGGCCTGCTCGATCGCGGCGAGGCGGCTGGCCGTGCCCAGAGCCTCCTTCTTGGCGGCGGTCACGTCCTGTGCGACGGCGGCGATACGGGTGACGCGCCCCTCGGCATTGGTCACGGGGGTGTAGCTCATCTGCAGCCAGAGCTCCTGCCCCGAGGGCGCGTAGCGGCGGAACTCGCCCGCCACTTCCTGGCCCGCGATCAGCTTGTCCCAGAACTCGTCGTGCCGGCGCGAGCGGCCGAAGTCGGCGTCGCAGAGCGCGGCGTGCTCCAGGCCCAGCAGCTCTTCCTCGTCGGCGGCGAAGAGCTTGCGGAAGGGCAGGTTGGCTTCGATCAGCTTTCCCGAAAGGTCGAATTCCACCCGGGGGCGCACCCGCTCGAGCGAATCGTGCAGTTCACCCAGCTGCGTGGCGCGCTGCTTGACTTCGGTGATATCGCGGGCCGAGACGATCACCTTCCCGAGCGAGTTGTCGGCACTCAGGACGGGGGCGAGCGTCATGCCCATCCAGCGCGGGCGCCCGGCCTTGGTGAGGTGCTTGACGTCGATCTCGGCGGCGCGACCCTCGGCCAGACCTTCCCAGGCCTCGCGGTAGACGCGGCCGCGGGCGAATTCGGGGTCGACCATCCGGTCGTGCTTCATGCCGATCGCCTCGTCCTGCTCGATGCCGTATAGACCGAGGAAGGCCTCGTTGGCGCGGGTCAGGTGGCCCTCGGCGTCGAACACGGCAACGGCCGTCGCCGCCTCGAGCGCGGCGGCGACCTCGGTCTCGGCGGCGGCCTTCGCCGTGGTGTCGGACACGTCCATCAGGCACTGCACGACGCTGGTCACATGGCCCTCGGGGTTCCGGCGCGGGATGAAGACCGACTGCAGCCAGACCGTCTCTCCCATGCCGGAGACGTGCTCGTGCCGGCCCTCGACGGTGCGCCCCTGGCGCAGTTTCTCCCAGAACTCGGCGTAATCCGGCGACATCGTCACCGAGGAGGGCCAGAGCGTGTCGTGGTGCTTTCCCTCGATCGGGTCGGCGAAGAATTCGAGCGCCATCGTCGCCCGTTCGTTGGCGGCGGTCACGATCCCGTCGGTATCGTACTCGATCACGCCGAGCGCGGGGTCGATCGTCTCCCACAGGCCGGGTGGAGCGGGGGGCGCCGGCGGCGCCTCCGGCAGGGGCAGGGCGGCGACCACCAGGTGGCGCGGCCCCTCCTCGGGGCCGTGAAGCGCGGCACGGAACGCGGCCTCGAGGCGCGCGCCCTCGGTCGAGATCAGGGCGCCAGACCACGCCGTGCGCGACCCCGAGCTCGCCTCCCACCACAGATCGGCCCCCTCCTCGCCGGCGGCCGCGACGAGGTCTGCGAAGGCGCGGCTGGCATCGCCCTCCACCGGCAGGTCCAGCCGCGCCGCCGCGGCGGACGAGGCGCCGGCCAGCGCCCCCGACCCGGCGTCGAAGGCGAGCAGGATGTCGTCGGCGAGAAGCGCCGCGGCGGCCTCTGCCAGCGGCGGCCGAGGCTGTTTCGGTTGCGAGCCCTTCGACGTGGTCATCGGCGCGGATCCTCCGGTCGTGTCCGCGTCCGTCTAGGCGAGAGGGATTAACCGGCGGTTGCACCGGGCAGGAATCGGGAACCATCCGGCTCCCCCGGGTCGGTGCCGATGGCGCGACTGGTCGGAGGTGCGACTTGTCGGAAGACTTCTGGAGCGGGCGATGAGATTCGAACTCACGACCCTTACCTTGGCAAGGTAATGCTCTACCCCTGAGCTACGCCCGCCCCTTGAAGTGCGCGTCTGTTACCCAAGCCGGCTCGGGGCTTCAAGCGAAAAATCGGCGCCCGCCCGACGTGACGCCGCGGGACGACGGGCGCGCTCAGGTCCCCGGCCGCTCCACCCCGAGAGGCGCAGGCACCGCCCGGCCCGCGCCCGATGCGCCGCCAGCGTCGACCGGGAGCCGTTCATGTGACGAGTCCTCATTGCCGCCGGCCTGGTCGCCGGCACCACCACGGCCCAGGCCGCCAGCGTCGGGTTCTCGCTCGAGATCGAAGGCACAGCGAACAACCCGTCTTTCTCGATCTCGGACGACTCCGGGGCCAGCCGGATCCTTGGCGGGCGCGTCGGCATCGGTAACACGGCCTTCAACTTCGACTGCGTTCAGGATCTCCTGTCGCCCGCGGGCGGCACGCTCACCGTCTCGACGCCGGAGGTCGACTCATGCTTTCCGGGCGGGGGGCAGCGACCCGACGAGATCCTGTTCGCCACGACCGGGTTCGACCCCGGCGAGAGCATCAGCTTCACGACCGACATCGACCCAGACTTCACAGACGGGACTGTCAACGATTTCGACGTGCTCCTGAACGGTGGCGTGGTCGAGATCACCTTCGATGGCCTTGCCGCCCCTCTCGTGGCCAACCTCTCCGAGCCGACAGGGCCGGGCAGAACATGGCAGGTGTCGGCCTCGGCGCCCCCCGTCATCCCGCTGCCGCTCCTCGCGGCCGCGCTCGGGGCAGCGGCCTTGCTGCGTCGCCGGGCGGCCGTCCAGGCCCCGCCCCCCTGAGTCCCGCCCCCCTGAGCCGCGCCCCCCTTGAACCGCGCCCCCCCCCCTGGCCGGGCCACCTCAAGCGTGCGGTCCGCGTGATATGGGGCCGCCTGCCGAGCGGGCTGCGCTTGTAGCACGCTCCGGCACCCGCTCCGCCCTCGGGTACACGCCGGCCCTAACCTGGCCCCGGCTTCTTCTTGCTCGAAATATCCCGGGGGGGTCGCCGCGGCAGCGGCGACGGGGGCAGCGCCCCCATCACCGGGTGCGGCCGGGCGAACCGGCCGGGGCTGGGCGCATGCCCGCCTACTCCAGTTCCACCAGGAGGTCCTTGGCGTCGACCTGGTCGCCCGGGCGCACATGGACAGCCTTCACCACCGCGTCGCGCTCGGCATGCAGGCCCGTCTCCATCTTCATCGCCTCGATGGTCACCAGCAGGTCGCCCGAGCGCACCTTCGCTCCCGCCTGCACGGGAACCGCGGCGATGGCCCCGGGCATCGGCGCGCCGACATGGGAGGCATTGCCCGTCTCGGCCTTGGGGCGGGCGACGTGGGTCGCCTTCACCCGCCGGTTCGGCACCCGCACGGTGCGGGGCTGGCCGTTGAGTTCGAAGAAGACGCGCACTTCGCCCTCCTCGTTGGTCTCGCCCACGGTCTGCATCACGATTTCCAGCGTCTTGCCCGGGTCGATCTCGGGCGAGATCGAGTCGCCCGGCGCCATCCCGTAGAAGAAGGTTCGCGTGTCGAGCGTGCGCACCGGCCCGTAATCCTGGTGCTTCAGCGCGTAGTCGGCGAACACCTTGGGATACATCAGGTATCCCGCAAGATCCTCGTCGTCGACCTCCGCGCCGCCCAGCTTTTCCGAGATCTCGGCCCGCCTCGCCTCGAGATCCTCGGGCGGCAGCAGCGCACCGGGCCGCTCGGTGATCGGCGCCTCGTCCTTGAGGATGCGCTTCTGGATCCTCGCGGGCCAGCCGCCCGGGGGCTGGCCGAGATGGCCCTTCATCATCTCGATGACCGAGTCGGGAAACGCGATGTCGCGCGTGCCTTCCTCGATGTCGGCGCGCGTCAGGCCCTGGCTGACCATCATCAGCGCCATGTCGCCCACCACCTTCGACGAGGGTGTGACCTTCACGATATCGCCGAACAACTGGTTCACGTCGGCATAGGCGTGGGCGACCTCGCCCCACCGCTCCTCGAGCCCCATCGAGCGGGCCTGGGCCTTGAGGTTGGTGAACTGCCCGCCCGGCATCTCGTGCAGATAGACTTCGGAGGCCGGCGCCTGCTGGCCGGTCTCGAAGGCGGCGTAGTGGCCGCGCACCTGCTCCCAGTAATTCGAGATCGCGCGCACCGCCTCGATGTCGAGCCCAGTGTCGCGCTCGGCCCGGCGGAGCGCCTCGACGATGGTGCCCAGCGTCGCCTGCGCGGTATTGCCCGACAGCGCGTCCATCGAGCAGTCGACGGCGTCGACGCCCTCGTCGGCGGCTGCGAGGATGGTCGCGCAGGCGATGCCGGCGGTGTCGTGGGTGTGCAGGTGGATGGGCAGGCCCACCTCATCCTTGAGCGCGCGAATCAGCACCTTTGCGCCGCCGGGTTTCAAGAGGCCCGCCATGTCCTTGACGCCGAGGATGTGCGCGCCCGCGTCGCGCAGCGCCTTGCCCGTCTCGACGTAGTATCTCAGGTCGTATTTCGAGCGGTCGGGGTCGAGCAGATCGCCGGTGTAGCAGACCGACCCCTCGCAGACCTTGTTCGCCTCCAGCACGGCGTCCATCGCCACGCGCATGTTCTCGACCCAGTTGAGCGAATCGAACACGCGGAAGACGTCGACCCCGCTCTCGGCGGCCTGGCTGACGAAGAAGCGCACCACGTTGTCGGGGTAGTTGGTGTAGCCCACCCCGTTGGCTCCGCGCAGCAGCATCTGCGTCATGATGTTGGGCATGGTCGCGCGCAGGTCGCGCAGGCGCTGCCACGGGCATTCCTGCAGGAAGCGGTAGGCCACGTCGAACGTCGCGCCGCCCCAGCACTCCACCGAGAAGAGCTGCGGCAGGTTGTGGGCATAGGCGGGGGCGACGCGGATCATGTCGATCGAGCGCATCCGCGTCGCCAGCAGCGACTGGTGGCTGTCGCGCATCGTGGTGTCGGTGATCAGCAGCTGCTTCTGCTCGGCCATCCAGTCGGCAACCGCCTGCGGCCCGAATTCCTCGAGGATGCTGCGCGTGCCGGGGGCTGGCGCCTCGGCCCGATGCGCCGGAGCCTTGGGCGTGCGCAGCTCGGCATGCGGCCGGGGGCGGCCCTCGACCTCGGGGTTCCCGTTCACCGTGACGTCGGCGATGAAGGTGAGGATCTTCGTCGCGCGGTCGCGTCGCGCCTTGAAGTCGAACAGCTCCGGCGTCTCGTCGATGAACTTGGTGTGGTACTCGTTGTTGAGGAATTTCGGGTGCTTGAGCAGGTTCTCGACGAACGAGATATTGGTCGCGACGCCCCGGATGCGGAACTCGCGCAGCGCCCTGTCCATCCGCGCGATGGCGGCCTCGGGCGTGGGCGCCCAGGCGGTGACCTTCTCGAGCAGCGAGTCGTAGTAGCGCGTGATGACCGCGCCGGAATAGGCCGTGCCGCCGTCGAGGCGGATGCCCATGCCGGTGGCGCCGCGATAGGCCGTGATGCGCCCGTAATCGGGGATGAAGTTGTTGGTCGGGTCCTCGGTGGTGATCCGGCACTGGATGGCGTGCCCCGACAGCTCGACGTCGTATTGGCTGGCGGTGCCGGTGGCCTCCACCAGGCTCTTGCCCTCGGCGATCAGGATCTGGGCGCGCACGATGTCGATGCCGGTGACTTCCTCCGTCACCGTGTGCTCGACCTGGATGCGCGGGTTGACCTCGATGAAGTAGAACTCGCCGGTCTCCATATCCATCAGGAACTCGACGGTGCCGGCGCATTCGTAGCCCACATGCTCGGCGATCTTCTTGCCGAGCGCGCAGAGCTGCTCGCGCTGGGCGTGGCTCAGATACGGGGCGGGGGCGCGTTCCACCACCTTCTGGTTGCGGCGCTGCACCGAGCAGTCGCGTTCCCACAGGTGGTAGATGGCGCCGTGGCTGTCGCCGAGGATCTGCACCTCGACGTGCCGGGCACGGGGGATCATCTTCTCCAGATACCCCTCGCCGTTGCCGAAGGCGGCCTCGGCCTCGCGCCGCCCCTCGCGCACCTTGTCGACCAGTTCGTCGGGGCCCATGATCGGCCGCATCCCCCGGCCGCCGCCGCCCCATGACGCCTTGAGCATCAGCGGGTAACCGATCGCCTCTGCCTCGGCGCGGATCGCCTCCATGTCGTCGCCCAGAACCTCGGTCGCGGGGATGACCGGCACCCCGGCCTCTATCGCCACGCGTCGGGCCGATGCCTTGTCGCCCAGCGCGCGCATCGTCTCGGCCTTCGGACCGATGAAGGTGATGCCGGCGTCGCGGCAGGCGTCGACGAAGTGCGGGTTCTCCGAGAGCAGGCCGTAGCCCGGGTGGATCGCGTCGGCGCCCGACTCCTTCGCCACCCGGATCATCTCGTCGATCGACAGATAGGCCTGCACCGGCCCGAGGCCCTCGCCGATCCGGTAGGCCTCGTCGGCCTTGAAGCGGTGCAGGCTGAGCTTGTCCTCCTCGGCGAAGACGGCGACCGTGCGCTTGCCCAGCTCGTTGGCGGCGCGCATCACGCGGATCGCGATCTCGCCGCGGTTGGCGATGAGGATCTTCCTGAACTCGGGCATGGCCCCTCCGGCGCTGTGCGCGACAGGTCTATGGGCTTTCGCGAGACTCGTAAACGCTCGCGTGAGCGCATGTCGCGCCGCAGCATGGTGGGCCACGCCGCCGTGCCGGGGCGCGGTCGGGACGCCGCAGGCACGGGCGGGGTCGGCACGGATGCACGCCGTGGGCGCGGTCAGCGCCCGGCTTCGGCAAGGTGTCCGGGCAGGTCGGCGAGGCGGGCGCAGCCGAGCTGGCACAGGTCGGCCAGCATCTGCTCGCGCAGCACATGCACGGCGTGGGCGGCGCCCTCGGCCCCGAAGGCCGCGAGCCCGTAATGCACCGCCCGGCCGACCATGACGAAATCGGCGCCGAGCGCGCGCGCGCGCAGGATGTCGAGACCCGAGCGGATGCCGCTGTCGTAGATCACCGGCACCTCCGGCCCGAGCGCCGCGCGGATCAGCGGCAACTGGCGGATCGGCGCCGGGCCGCCGTCGAATTGCCGCCCGCCGTGGTTCGACACCCAGATCGCGTCGGCGCCGGCCTCGACGGCCGCGCGCGCGTCGTCGGGGTGCAGGATGCCCTTGACCACCAGCGGCCCCTCCCATGCCTCCCGCAGCGCGCGCAGGTAGTCGATATCGGGGGCGCAGCGCAGCAGGTAGCCGACATGCTCGGTCGAGCCGCGCGCCTGCGCCGTCTGGGCGTAGGGGGCCAGCGTCTCGAGGCTGGGGATGCCGCGGGCGAGTTGCCCCAGAGCCCATCGAGGGCGCCGCGCCGCGTCGAGCACGGTGCGCGGCGTCAGGCGCATCGGGTTCGACAGACGCGCCCGCCGCAGCCGTTCGCGCCGCGAGGGCGCGGGCACGTCGGCCGTCAGCACCAGCGTGTGAAAGCCCGCCTCGCGCGCCCGCCGGCAGAGGTCGTCGCGGATCTCGGGCTGGCCCGGCGGGTAGAGCTGGAACCAGCCCTGTTCGCCGACGCGCCGCCCGACCTTCTCGGGCGTCGAGGCCGACACGGTGGAAAGGGTGTAGGGCACGCCTTCGC
Source organism: Rhodovulum sp. 12E13 (assembly GCF_003340565.1). GTDB lineage: Bacteria > Pseudomonadota > Alphaproteobacteria > Rhodobacterales > Rhodobacteraceae > HLUCCA09. Next base: position 207,553 of record NZ_QPLK01000007.1, read on the forward strand.
GGGCGGCGAGGCGGGCGAGCGTCTCTTCCGCCCCCGGCCAGACGAGGCCCGACATGCCCACGGGCGCGAGGCCGAAGGGCAGGGGGTAGTCGCGGCCCATGAGCCGCGCCGAGAGGTCGGGCTGCGTCACCGCCCGGAGCGCCCGCGGCACGAGGCGTACCGCGTCGAGCGCGGCCTCGGCGCCGTCGCGCGCCGTCTCGTCGCCAACCGCGCTGTGAAGGTACTCCCATGCGAAATGGGGGATGCGGCGCCGTGCTGTGCGCGCGAGGTCCGGGATCGCGGGGTGCGTCTGGTCGAGGCTCATGCACTCCCTATGCCGCGCCCGCGCCCCGAGCGAAAGCGGGAGGCGCTGTCGCAGGGCAGCGGCGACCGCGCCGACGGTGGAAACGTGCAGAACATTCATGGAACGCTTCTTTAACTCGTCTGCATTCCGCGCTACTCTCGGACCATGAGCAGTTACGACGATTTCGAGGCGTTCGAGCAGGCCGTTCCCCTCTCGCAGCGCGCCATGGCGCAGGCGGCCCCGTCCTACCTGGACGGGCTGAATCCCGCCCAGCGCGAAGCGGTCGAGGCGCTGGAGGGCCCGGTGCTGATGCTCGCTGGCGCGGGCACCGGCAAGACGCGCGCGCTGACCGCGCGGATCGCGCATCTGCTGGCGACCGGCACGGCGCGGCCGAACGAGATCCTCGCCGTGACCTTCACCAACAAGGCGGCGCGCGAGATGAAGGCGCGCGTCTCGGGCCTGATGGGCCACACGGTGGAGGGGATGCCGTGGCTGGGCACCTTCCACGCGATCTGCGTCAAGCTGCTGCGCCGCCATGCCGAGCTGGTCGACCTGAAGTCGAACTTCACCATTCTCGACACCGACGACCAGCTGCGCCTGTTCAAGCAGCTCATCCAGGCCGCCGGCATCGACGAGAAGCGGTGGCCGCCGCGCATGCTGGCCGGCATCGTCGACAACTGGAAGAACCGGGCATGGACGCCCGACAAGGTGCCGGCCTCGGAGGCCAATGCCTTCGATCGGCGGGCGGTGGAGCTCTACGGGCACTACCAGGCGCGTCTGCGCACGCTGAACGCGGTCGATTTCGGCGACCTGCTCTTGCACATGCTGACGATCTTCCAGACCCACGAGGACATTCTCCGGCAATACCGTCGCTGGTTCCGCTACATCCTCGTCGACGAGTATCAGGACACGAACGTCGCCCAGTACATGTGGCTGCGGCTGCTGGCCGGGGGCCACAGGAACATCTGCTGCGTCGGCGACGACGACCAGTCGATCTACGGCTGGCGGGGTGCCGAGGTGGGTAACATCCTGCGATTCGAGACCGACTTTCCCGGCGCCAGGGTGATCCGGCTCGAGCAGAACTACCGCTCGACCCCGCACATCCTCGCCGCCGCCTCGGGGGTGATTGCCGCCAACAAGGGCAGGCTGGGCAAGACCTTGTGGACCGATGCTGACGAGGGAGAGAAGGTTCGCCTCATAGGTCATTGGGATGGCGAGGAGGAGGCCCGCTGGGTGGGCGAGGAGCTGGAGGCGCTGGGCCAGGGCACGCGGGGGATGGAGCCGACCGGCCTCGACGCCTGCGCGATCCTCGTGCGGGCCAGCCACCAGATGCGCGCCTTCGAGGACCGATTCCTGACCATCGGCCTGCCCTACCGCGTGATCGGCGGCCCGCGCTTCTACGAGCGGATGGAGATCCGCGACGCGATGGCGTACTTCCGGCTGGCGACCAGCCCCGACGACGACCTCGCCTTCGAGCGGATCGTGAACACGCCCAAGCGGGGCCTCGGCGACAAGGCGCAGCAGAAGACCCAGGTGGCGGCGCGCACAAACGGCGTGAGCCTGCTGGAGGGCGCGCGGCTGCTGCTCGCCTCGAAGGGGCTGACCGGCAAGGGCGCCGCGGCGCTGTCGGAGCTGATCGCCGGCGTCGATCGCTGGGCGCATGCGGCGCGCGACCCCGGGCAGAGCCACATCGAACTGGCCGAGCAGATCCTCGACGAGTCAGGCTACACCGCGATGTGGCAGAACGACAAGACGCCCGAGGCGCCGGGGCGGCTGGAAAACCTGAAGGAGCTGGTGAAAGCCCTTGAAGAGTTTGAAAATCTCCAGGGCTTCCTGGAGCACGTCGCGCTCATCATGGACAACGAGGCCGAGGACGATGTCGCGAAAGTGACGCTGATGACGCTACACGCGGCCAAGGGCCTCGAGTTCCCCGTGGTCTTCCTGCCGGGCTGGGAGGACGGGCTGTTCCCCTCGCAAAGGTCGATGGACGAGAGCGGCCTCAAGGGCCTCGAGGAGGAACGGCGGCTGGCCTATGTCGGCATCACGCGGGCCGAGCGGCTGTGCACGATCTCCTTCGCGGCCAACCGGCGGGTCTATGGCCAGTGGCAATCGGCGCTGCCCTCGCGCTTCATCGACGAGTTGCCGGAAGAGCACGTCGAGGTGCTGACCCCGCCCGGTCTCTACGGCGGCGGCTACGGCGCCGCGGGCATGGCCGCCTCTGCCTCGCCGGAGATCATGGCGCGTCAACGCTCCGACCTGCACGAGCGCGCGGCGCGGGCCGATGTCTATAACTCTCCCGGCTGGAAGCGGATGCAGGCGCGGGCGGCCGAGCGGCCCATGAGCCAGCCGCGCGAGACGCGCGCCATGGTGATCGACGCCGAGGCGGTGTCGGCCTTCTCCGAGGGCGAGCGCGTCTTTCACCAGAAGTTCGGTTACGGCGAGGTGGCCGAGATCGAGGGCGACAAGCTGGCCGTCGACTTCGACAAGGCGGGCGTGAAGAAGGTTCTGGCGAAATTTCTTCTGCCCGAGGCGCAGGCAGGGGATGTGCCGTTTTGACCTGCGGCAAGTTTTCTGGGTAACTGACCCCCGACCGATTCATGGGCACGCGCGGCGCGTGCCTGCAACGAGGACAGGCATTTGAAAGTACTGGTTGTCGAGGACGACCCGAATCTCCGTGCGCTCTGGGGCGCGGTGATCGAGCGTGCCGGCCACACCGCCCGCCAGGTCGAGACCGAGCCCGCCGCCCGCGACCTGCTGATGGCGGAGCCTTTCGATCTCGTTTTGCTCGACCTTTTCCTCGGCGAGACCGATGGCGTGTCGGTCGCCAACTTTGCCACTTACCTCAATCCGGCCTGCAAGGTCGTCGTGATCACCGGCACCGCGCTCTATCCCAAGGGAGAGCTGTTCGCGATGGCGCCCTCGATCTGGGCGGTCATGCGAAAGCCGGTCGATATCGAGGACGTGACGGCGCTGTGCGAGCACGTGGCGGGCAACGGCACGCTGCCCCCGCCCGAGGCGCTGTCGACGAGGGGGGCCGAGTTCCGCAGTTGAGGAGGGAGGGGGCCGGCCCGGCCGCGCGCGTGAGGAGGATGCGCGCGGCCGGGCCGGCCAGAGCCCTGCAGCCGGCCAGGAGCTGCGGCTGGCCCGAAAAATGAAAAAGGCGGCGACACCAGGGAGGAGGAAGGTGCCGCCGCCAGAAACAGAAAACCCAGGGAGGAGGAAGGGCTTTCTGAACCTTGTGGTCCGGGGCCCGTGGCCGCCTCCCGGACCTCTGCCCGTCGGCGACGCCGCCCCGTTCCGTTGATCTCAAGATACGCGGATGCTGCGCTTGCACAATAGCGCGGGGCTCAATGCTGCCATGCAGAAAATGCATATGCAGCACTGACCTATTTTTTCGGCAGGGATGCCCGGTATCGGGGCAGTTTCGCAACGCTTCGCGCGCCCTTGCATGTCCGGCGTCAGCCGCCACGTTGGGCGCACCAGCGAACGGCACGGCAAGGAGGGGCACATGGCGGTCACGCGGGACGAGGTGATGGAGGCGCTGCGACGGCTGACGCTGCCCGATGGGCGCGACGTGGTCTCGCGCGATCTGGTGCGCGCGCTGACGGTCACGCCAGACGGCGAGGTGTCGTTCGTGCTCGAGGCGGCGGATGCCGGAGAGGCGCAGGCGCTCGCCCCCGTCCGCCAGGCGGCAGAGCAGATGGTGGCGAAGCTGCCGGGGGTGACGAAGGCGAGCGTGGTGCTTACGGCCCACGGCCCTGCGGGCAAGGCGCCCGCCCAGCCCACGACGCCGCCGCCCGACCTCAAGATCGGCCGCCACCCCACGCAGGCGCAGGGCGGCCCGGCCAAGGTGGCCGGCATCGACCGCATCGTGGCGGTGGGGTCGGGCAAGGGGGGCGTCGGCAAGTCGACGGTCTCGGCCAACCTCGCCGTGGCACTGGCGAAGCAGGGGCGGCGCGTCGGGCTGCTCGACGCCGACATCTACGGCCCCTCCCAGCCCCGCATGATGGGCGTCTCGAAGAAGCCCGGCTCGCCCGACGGCAAGGCGATCGAGCCGCTGCATGCCCACGGCGTCACGATGATGTCGATCGGGCTCATGCTGAAGCCCGAGGAGGCGGTCGTCTGGCGCGGGCCGATGCTGATGGGCGCGCTGCAGCAGTTGCTCGGGCAGGTGGCATGGGGCGATCTCGACATCCTCGTGGTCGACCTGCCGCCGGGCACGGGCGACGTGCAGCTCACGCTCTGCCAGCGATACCAGGTCACCGGCGCGCTCGTCGTCTCGACCCCGCAGGATGTGGCGCTGATGGATGCGCGCCGCGCGATCGACATGTTCGACAAGCTCAAGGCGCCGGTGCTGGGGCTGATCGAGAACATGTCGACCTATGTCTGTCCGAACTGCGGGCATGAGGCGCATCTCTTCGGGCAGGGCGGCGTGGAGGCGGAGGCGGCCAAGCTTGGCCTGCCCTTCCTCGGGGCGCTGCCGCTCGAGCTCGAGACCCGGGTCGCGGGCGATGCCGGCGTGCCCGTGGCGGCGGGCGAGGGCAAGGCGGCCGCGGCCTACGCCGCGCTCGCACGCCGTCTGGTCGAGCAGGGCACGGCCTGACGCCCTTTTCCTGATCCCCTCGCGCCCCCCTCTCCGCCCGGGCCCGCATGGGACCCGGTGGGACGGCGGGGGCGCCATGGGAACCCATCCCACCGCGGCTTGCCCCGGACGGTTCCGGGCTTTCCTGTCGATCTTTGACGGTCTGGACCGGCGGTGATGGCCCCCTGCTGCCGGGGAGCCGCCAGATTCGCTCCGGCCCGACGCGGCATATCCACGCCAGAGTCAATCCGAACCAGTGTCGTGGCGAGGCGAATGCGCAAGCTTGTTGCGCTTCTGCACGCTGCCGTGATCGAAAGATACCGGCGGTGGCACAAGATCGTGTGGCTGCGCCCTCACCCGCTACAATATCCCCTCCGATCCTGTCGTGGCCGTGTCGGGCCGTGTGATCGGTGTCGACGGAAATTGGCTGTTTCCCGTCATTTCCCATTGGTGCCCGCGAGTTCCCATGGCATACCTGTTTCCACGATGAGGACGGGACAACAGAGGGGCATCCCAACAAGCCCCCGAACATCCCAAGTCAGGTTTCATACAGGCACCCCGCTTCATCGACCAAAGAGATCCGGCGCGCGGGCGAGCAGACATCCCCCCAGGTGGCACGCGCAGCCGGACGACCCCTAGGATGGGGCAGAGGGCGGCGGATCAGACAGTGGCAGCGGTCTGATCCGCCGTTTTCTTTGAAAAACCTACAAGAATCCGGGGGGCGGGACAAGGAGCGTCGGGGTGGAGCACCTTCTGGAGCTCACCTTCACGGGGACGAGCCGCCACAAGGTGGACGGCAAGGGCAGGGTCTCGATCCCCGCCCAGTTCCGCCGCGTCCTCGAGGCCGCCGACCCGAAGTGGCAGGACGGGCTCGCGCCGCGCCTCTTCATCGCCCACGGCCCCGAGGACCAGGCGTTCCTCGACTGCTATTCCGTCGCGGCGATGGAAGAGATCACCCGAAAGATCGACGCGCAGCCGCTCGGCTCGCCCCGGCGCGAGGCGCTGGAATACTACTTCAACGGCCAGACCTTCGGCAGCGCGACCGACGAGACGGGGCGGCTGGTCATGTCGGCCGCGCTGCGCCGGCAGATCGGCGTGACGGGCGAGGCGGTGCTGGTCGCGCGCGGCAAGTCGTTCCGCATCCTCAGCCCCGCCGCCTACGACGCCTACGCCGCCGAGCAGCGCGAGCGCCTCGCGGCACTGGCCAAGGGCGGCAACCCGCTGGCGCTGCTGTCGGAAGGAGAGTGAGCGATGGCCGCCGCCGCGCCTGCCGCAGACCACCCCGAGGCGCCCCACGTGCCTGTGCTGATCGACGCGCTGATTGCCGCGGTGGCGCCGGTCGAGGGGCGCTGGGTCGACGGCACGTTCGGCGCGGGTGGCTACACGCGCCGCCTGCTCGAGGCGGGGGCGGCGCATGTCACGGCCATCGACCGCGATCCCGCGGCGCTCGCGGCGGCCGCGGGCTGGGCGGCGGCCAAGCCGGGGCTGACGCTGGTCGAGGGCCGGTTCGGCGAGATGGAGCGGCTGGTGGAGGGCCCCGTGCAGGGCGTCGCGCTCGATCTCGGCGTGTCGTCGATGCAGCTCGACCGCGCCGAGCGGGGCTTTTCCTTCACCCATCCCGGGCCGCTCGACATGCGGATGTCGGGGCAGGGGGCCTCGGCGGCCGATCTGGTCAACGGGGCGTCGGAGGGGCGGCTCGCCGACATCCTGTTCCATTACGGCGAGGAGCGCGCGGCGCGACGGATCGCGCGGGCGCTGGTGGCCGCGCGGCCCGTCGAGACGACCGAGCGGCTGGCCGAGGTGGTCTCGTCCTGCCTGCCGCGCCCGAAGCCGGGGCAGTCGCACCCGGCGACCCGCAGCTTCCAGGCGCTCAGGATCGCGGTGAACGACGAGTTCGGCGAGCTGATCCGCGGGCTCGAGGCCGCCGAGCGCCTGCTGGCGCCGGGGGGCGCCCTGGCCGTGGTGACGTTCCATTCGCTCGAGGACCGGGTGGTGAAGCGCTTCCTGCAGGTGCGGTCGAGCGATGGGGGCGGCGGCAGCCGTCACGCGCCTGTCGTCGAGGCGCCGGCGCCGACTCTGCGCCTTGCGCCCAGGAAGGCCATCGCGCCGTCGGCCGCGGAGGTGGCGGCGAACCCGCGCGCCCGCTCGGCACATCTGCGGGTCGCACGGCGGACGGAGGCGCCGGCGACACCGGTCGACCGCGCCGCGCTCGGCCTGCCGGGGCCTGCGGACTGGTGGGCGGCATGAGCGGCGCGGTGCCGGCCGGCCTCGGGCAGGCGCG
>NZ_QPLK01000070.1 GCF_003340565.1 Rhodovulum sp. 12E13
GCTGTAGCGTTTCACCCATGGCGTGCTCCGAGGGCTGCTGTCGGACTTGGTGTAGCAACTTGATTCTACAGAGCTTTCGCGGGCACGCCAGCCATTACCCCCGATTTCGATGAATAAGGCGGGATAAGAAGATTGAGAAGGATTGGTTTTTCCACAACCCCACTCGCGCAAATGTAGGCTCTTTGGGTATCGTTCCCGCTGTCCCAGACGATGCGATAACCAGCCCTGAGTACCAAGTCTGGCGATTAAAGGGGGGCTTTTTGCCCGACTTTATGGCCCTCATGATCAGGACCGAGTATTTTCTCGCTCTGGTTGCCTTCAATCGTGTCGGTGGGGTAAAGCAGAGGATGTATTATACCAATCTTGCGGAAATTCGCCTGCCAATGATTAGCGAAGCCGAGCAAAAAGATTTCGCTGAACGTCGCCGTGATGCGATCTTATCCATCGAGAAGGCAAGACGTTCCTTGGATGATACCGCCAAGGAAGTTGAACAGATGATTATCGGCACTGCAGCGATCGAAGCTGCCTAGTCGGGACCCCAGGGTTCCCAAACATTCCCAATAGCTTGAGGGGCCGTTTCGGGCGATTCTGTCGCCTATGCGGACCTTCCTCCATCGCCTTCTCGGCCTCGCGCGCACTCGCGGCTTCGACGCTGCGGGAGGTGGGCGGCGTTGGGAGGGAGCGCGGACGGTCGACGGGCTGAACGCAGCGATCCTCGCGGGCGCAACCACGGCGGCGCGGCGGGCCGGGTGGTATGCGCGGAACAACCCGTGGGTCGCGGCGGCGGTGGACAGCCTGGTCGGCAATGTCGTCGGCGCCGGGGTCAAGCCGCAATCCACCCATCCCGACCGCGAGGTGCGCGAGCGGCTGCAGGCGCTCTGGCTGCGCTGGACCGATCACGCCGCCCCGGACGGGCTCGCGGATTTCTACGGGCTGCAGGCCATGGCCGTGCGCGCGATGGTCGAGAGCGGCGAGAGCTTCGCCCGGCTGCGCGTCGCCGCAGATGCGGCCACCATTCCTCTCAACCTCGAGCTTCTGGATCGCGAGCAGGTTCCCATGGACCTGCACCGCGAGATCGGCGGCGGGGCGCGGATCCGCGCGGGCATCGAGTTCGATGCCGCCGGTCGCCGGGTCGCCTACCGGGTCTTGTCCTCCCGCCCGGGCGATCCGCTGGGGTCTCTCCGCATGGACCCGCTCCGCGTTCCCGCCGCCGATTGCCTGCACCTGTTCAAGCCGCTGGCTGCGGGCCAGCTGCGCGGCATCACCTGGCTCGCGCCGGTGCTGCTGCGGCTGCACGAACTCGACCAGTTCGAGGACGCGGCCCTCGTGAAGGCCAAGGTCGCGGCGCTGTTCACCGGCTTCATCACAGATCCCGACGGCACCGCGGGCGGGCTCTCGGGCACCAACACCGGCGGCGCGCTGACCGTCGGCATGGAGCCCGGCAGCCTGATCCCGCTGCCGCCCGGCACCGACATCCGGTTTTCCAACCCGACCGAGCACGACGCCTATGCGCCCTTCGTGAAGAACCATCTGCGCGCCGTCGCGGCCGGGCTGGGCCTGCCCTACGAGCTGGTCTCGGGCGACTTGGAGGGCGTCACCTATTCCTCGATCCGCGCGGGGCTGATCGAGTTCCGCCGCCGCGTCGAGCAACTCCAGCACAACGTGGTGGTGCATCTGTTCTGCCGCCCGGTCTGGGAGCGGTTCGTGCGCCTCGCGGTGCTGACCGGCGATCTGCCCGCGCGCGACTTCGACCGGAATCCGGACGCCTATCTCGCCTGCGAATGGCTGCCGCCGAAGTTCGACTACGTCGATCCGATGAAGGACGTGCAGGCCGAGATCATGGCGATCGGCGCAGGGCTCAAGAGCCGGTCCCAGGCGATCTCCGAGCGCGGCTACGACGCCGAGCAGGTGGATGCCGAGATCGCCGCCGACCGCGAGCGCGCGGAGGGGCTGGGGCTCGCCTTCGGCCAGACGGGGTCGCCGCAGAAGGAGGAGGCCACAGATGGCTGAGACCGAGATCGCGCTTTTCACGCCGATGGTGCCACCGGGCCGGTCAGCGGAAACCGTCCAGAACAGGAACGGTTTTCTCACTCGCCGCGCAACGCTGGCGCCCGCCACCGCCGACGCCGAAGCCCGCACCGTCGAGGTGATCTGGTCCACCGGCGCGCCGGTGCGCCGCCGCGACATGGCTGGCCCGTATATTGAGTGCCTCAGCCTCGCGCCCGAGGCAGTGGACCTCTCGCGCCTCGAAGGCGCCAGCGTCCTCGATGCGCATCGTCAGACCGCCGTCCGCGACGTGCTCGGCTCCGTCCGCAGCGCTGCCGTCGACGGCAGGCGCGGCACCGCACTCATTCAGTTCTCGGCCCGGCCCGAGGTGGAGCCGGTCTGGCAGGACGTGCTGGCGGGTATCCTGCGGCATGTCTCGGTGGGCTACTCCGTCGAGGATTGGGCCGAGACCACCGAGAACGGCGCGCGCGTGCTGACCGCCGTACGCTGGACGCCCCACGAGATTTCCCTGGTGCCGACGCCCGCCGACCCCGGCGCCCACATTCGCATGGAGACAGAGATGACCGAGACACCCGACACTGTTGCAACCGACAACACGGCTCAAGGCCGCCACGACATCGTTGAAGCTGGCAACGATGTGCGAAACCGCCGGTGCACCGTTCCCAACGGAAACGGTGCAACCAATCGCACCGAGGCCAATGGCGAGATCCGCTCCATCGCCCGCATCGCCGGGCTGGACCAGTCCTGGATCGACGGCCAAATCGACGCCGACGCCAATCCCGACGCCGCCCGCCGTGCAGCCTTTGACGCGCTGGCGAAACGATCCGCGCCCGCGATCCGCACCGAGCAGGTCCGCGTCGAGATGGGCCAGAGCCACGACGATCCCGCACTTCGCGCACGTCAGATGGGCGAAGCTCTGTACGCGCGGATCAACCCGCGCCATGAAATCAGTGAACCGGCACGCCGCTACGCCTACTCGACTCCCGTCGACATGGCGAAGGAACTGCTGACGCTCCGCGGCGAGTCCACCATGGCTCTCTCGCCCGCGAGCCTCGTCACCCGCGCGCTGCACACCAACTCGGATTTCCCGATCATCCTCGGGGACACCGTGGGCCGCGTGCTGCGCGACGCCTACCAGGCCGCGCCCTCGGGCATCCGCCGCCTCGGCCGCCAGACCACGGCGCGGGACTTCCGCGCGGTGAACAAGATCATGCTGGGCGAGGCGCCGCTGCTCGAAAAGCTGAACGAACACGGTGAGATCAAGGCCGGCACGATGGCCGAGGCCCGGGAGGCCTACAAGGTCGAGACTTGGGCGCGGAAGATCGGCATCACCCGGCAGGTGCTGGTCAACGACGATCTCGGCGCCTTCGCGGACCTCGCCCGCCGCATGGGCCAGGCCGCAGCCGAGACCGAGGCGCGCATCCTCGTCACCCTCCTCGAGGCGGGCAGCGGCAACGGGCCAACCCTGTCGGACGGCAAGACGCTGTTCCACGCCGACCACGGCAACAAGGCGGGCACCGGAGCCGCGATCTCCGACGCGACGCTCTCGGCAGCACGGCTGGCACTCAGGACGCAAAAGGGCATCGAGGACCGCACGATCCGCGTGACGCCCCGCAACCTGCTGGTGCCGCCCGCGCTGGAGACCACGGCCGAGAAGTGGCTGGCGTCTATCGCGCCTGCGACGGCGGCCGATGTGAACCCGTTCTCGGGATCGCTGTCGCTGGTGGTTGAGCCGCGCCTGTCCTCGGCCACGCGCTGGTACGTCACCGCCGACCCCGGCGAGATCGACGGGCTGGAGTTCGCCTATCTCTCTGGCGCCGAAGGCCCGCAGGTCGAGAGCCGCTCGGGCTGGGACGTGGACGGCGTCGAGATCCGGGTGATCCTCGACTTCGGGGCGGGCTTCATCGACCACCGCGGCTGGTTTATGAACGCCGGGGCATGACGTGGCCGACCTCGCCCAGCTCACCGCCTGGCGCGACGCCCTGATGGCCGCGCGCTACCGGGGCGTCCGCACCGTCGAATACGACGGCAAGCGCGTCACCTACTCGAGCGACGGCGAGATGGCCGCCGCGCTCGCGGACCTCAATCGGCAGATCGCAGGGGCGACCGACCGCATCTCGGTCGTCCGCATCCAATCCTCGAAAGGGCTCTGACCATGCGCAACTACCTCCAGAACGGCCACATCGTCCGCGTCACCACGCCCACCGGCGGCATCGCCTCGGGCGACGCGCTGATCGTGGGCAATATCTTCGGCATCGCCGCCTATTCCTCGGCCGAGGGCGACCCGGTCGAGCTCTCCACCACCGGCGTGTTCCAGTTGCCGAAGGCCAGCGCGACGGCGCTGACGGTCGGCGCGCGCGTCGCGTGGGACAGCACGGCCAAGCAGGTCAACACGCCCGCTGCGGGGCGCTTCCCCATCGGCGTGGCAGTAGAGGCCGCGGGGAGCGGCGTCACCAGCGTCGCGGTGCGGCTGGACGGGGTGGCAACGGCGGCGGCGTGACAACCTCTCGTCAACTCAGTCCCGGAGCGGGCCAGTCGTGAAATAGGTGATAACCCGCTCCGAGAGTTCCTCGATCTCCGCTTCCGTGAAGCTGACGGCTTCGCAGATGTGGTTCATGGCAGGCCACCAGCGATTGTTCAGCAGTTGGTCAAGGCGCTGAGGCAAGATTGTTTTCTTGGCCTCCTCGGTCAGATGAGGCGGGAGGAAACAGAGGGTGATGGCCTGCAACCCGAGGTAGCTCTTGCTCAGGAAGAAGAGCCAGAATGGAAATTCGCCGTCGAGTCGATGGACGAACTCCCGCACTTCCGGGATCTCAAAAACTTCGCGGCTGTCGTCGTTGTAGCCGTGGAACGCGACGTCCAATCGCTCGAAGCGATCACGGATCATGTCGATAGACGCGATGCAGCTCTGCAGGGCCGATAGGGATGGTTGGATGTCTCCCGCCTCGACTTCGTCTCGCGAGATCACAATCACAATCGGGTCGAGTTCGTCCGGCAGCAAGAACGGCACCTTCACATAGACTTATCTTACTAAAGGATAGCAGGGCAGACGCGCAGCGGCGAGCGGCTACCCGAAGCGCGTCGATTGGACGCTCAGCTTTGGTGCTCACCTTCATCCCGCAGTATTCACCCCGCAGTATTCACCGAATGCGTCTGAGCGGCGGATTTGGCGGTCGTGGGCCGGTCGTGAGGACCGGTCGAGGGTTGTGCAGACCCTCCCGAGCGGCGCGACGCCTGTTGACGGTGCGCGTGGGC
>NZ_QPLK01000071.1 GCF_003340565.1 Rhodovulum sp. 12E13
CTGTAGCGTTTCACCCATGGCGTGCTCCGAGGGCTGCTGTCGGACTTGGTGTAGCAACTTGATTCTACAGAGCTTTCGCGGGCACGCCAGCCATTACCCCCGATTTCGATGAATAAGGCGGGCTCAGGGTCCCGCGCGATCCGCCGCCACCTCCACCGGGGCCGATCTGGTGCAGCTCCTGGCGGATGTCGCTGCGGTCGATGGCAAGGTCTCTTTGTCGATGCCCGCGAGGCTGGTCAGCATAGCCTGGTTCCGCCCTGCGGCCTTGGCGGCATACAGCGCGCCGTCAGCCGCTCGCATCAGATCCTGCGGCATTGTTCCGTCCATCGGCGCGAGCGCGATCCCGATAGAGGGCGTCGGGGATATCGGTATCCGGCAGAAGTACGATGAACTCCTCGCCCCCGTGTCGGCACGCCACCTCGTCCCCGTCCGTGGAGCGTTCGAGCACGTCTCCCACCGCGCGGAGCACCATGTCGCCGGCATCGTGACCGAAAGTGTCGTTGAATGTCTTGAAGTGGTCGATGTCGATCGAGAGAAGCGCGACCGGCCTGTCGGTCCTGCTGGCCCGTGAAAGGATCCGCCGAAGCGCTTCCAGAAGATAGCGGCGGTTGAAAAGGCCGGTCAGCGCGTCCCGGATGGACTGGTCCTGAAGCTCGTCCCGCATGCGCACGTTCGCGATCGCCATGGAGACCTGCTCGGCGCAGAGCTGGCCGAGCCGGCGCGAGTCCCGGAAGCTGGCCGGATCTCGCCCGGGCCGCGCCCGGAGGTGGAGAAGCCCGATGGTCTCGCCATGGGCGAGAAGTGGAAAGCAGACAAAGGACGGGGTGATGTAGGTTCGATAATAATCGCGTCAGCCGGCGATTGTCAAAGTCGTTTCGATTCGCTATCAGTTGGCCATGATCAGTGAACTACACGCACCAGATCGGATTGCGGAGCTGCTCGTGCATCTGGGGCGCGCGGTCCAGAGCGAGGATACGCGCTCCGAGCTGACCGCGGCGCAATGGACCTGCCTTCGCTTCTTTGCTCGGGCCAACGACAGCACGCGGACACCGTCGGCTTTCGCCAGCTTTCAGGCGACGACGCGGGGCACCGCCTCGCAGATCATTAAGTCGCTCGAGCGCCGGGGGCTGGTTTCCCGCACCCGCTCCGAACGGGATCGGCGCAGCGTTCGTTTCGACCTGACCGAAAAAGGACGCGCGATGCTCGATAACGACCCGTTGCGGGTCCTGGTCGGTCTGATCGACGGTCTGGATCATGCCGAGAGCGCACGGTTCCTGACCACGCTGTCCGGGCTTGCCTCCGCGCTCGCCGAAAAGCGGGACGTTCCCTCGTTCGGAACGTGCCGGGACTGCAGTCATTTCGGCACCACGGGAGACGCCGCCTATTGCGCTTGTATGGCGGCGGAACTGGCGACCGACGAAACGACCAAGCTTTGTGCGAGCTACGCCCCGATGCCCGGAAACAACAACCAGGGAGATCGAGATGCCGCAGGCTGAGACAGCCAAAGCGCCCCGCATGATCGCCATCAGCAGCGGCAAGGGTGGCGTGGGTAAATCGACGGTCACGGCCAACATCGCCGTGGCGATGGCGGACGTGGGACTGTCCGTCGGCGTGGTCGATGCCGACATCTACGGCCCGTCGATCCCGCGCATGCTGGGCATCCCCGCAGTCAAGCCCTCAATGGCGCCGGACCAGCGCGTGATCCCGGCGGAGGCGCAGGGCGTCAAGGTCATCTCGATGGCGATGCTGACCGACGACGACGCGCCCGCGATCCTACGCGGACCCATGGTCACCAAATACCTGCAGATGTTCGTCCGGCAAGTGGACTGGGGCGACCTCGACGTGCTGCTGCTGGATCTGCCGCCGGGCACGGGCGACATCCAGCTGACGCTGGCGCAGGCCTTCCCGCTGTCAGGTGCCGTGGTGGTCAGCACGCCGCAGGATGTCAGCCTCAAGATCGCGCGGCGCGGCCTTCGCATGATGGAGCAGGTCAACGTGCCCATCCTCGGCGTGATCGAGAACATGAGCGGATTCACCTGCCCCTCTTGCGGCACCGTCACCCACATCTTCCACCAGGGCGGCGGCGAGGCCATCGCGCGGGAGCTGGGCGTCGATTTCCTCGGCAAGGTGCCGCTCGACCCGAACGTGGTCGATTGTGGCGACGAGGGGCGGCCGCTGGTGCGCGACGCGCCCGACAGCCCCGCCGCTTCGGCCTATCGCGGGATCGCCGCGACGCTGGGCGGTCAGGGCGAGGATACGGGCGGCATCGCGACGCCCTTTGCCTGGACGCTTTCGGACGGCACCGGCAAACCCGTACCTGCGCAGGCGACCGCCGGCGGTTCGGCCGAGCGACTTGCCGCGCTCGACCACGCGGAGGGCGCGCTGATCCTGCGCTGGTGCGACGGCACCGAGCAACGTCTTGCCGACCGCGATCTGCGCCTCGCCTGCCAATGCGCGCAATGCCGCGAGGAGATGAGCGGCGCGCGGCTTGTCGATCCCGACAGCGTGCCGCTCGATATCGGGCTGACGCGGGTCTGGAGCGTCGGGAACTACGCGCTCGGCATGGCCTTCAGCGATGGTCACGATACCGGGATCTACACCTTCAAGGCGCTGCGCGCACTGTCCGGGACGGAGCTCGAGGATGTCTGAGACAAAGACCCGGCGGCGCATCCGCGCCCAGGCGTCAGCTGGCGACCCGAACGCGATGGCCTTCATCCTCGACGCGCCCGTCCAGCCGGGCCGGTCGGGTCGGCTTGAGCCTACCGATGCGGCGCCGCTCGCGCGCGCGCTCTTCGCGCTGGAGGGCCTGTTGCGGGCCGAGGTCCGTGACGAAACAATCTGGATACGGAAAACCGCCGACGCGGATTGGACATCGTTGAAGCCCGCCATTGCCGCGGCTGTCCGCGATGTGCTTGACAAAACCCCTTGTCCGCTTGGCGAGGATGAGGGGACCGGTGAACCAGACGGCGATCCCGACACTGCACTCCTGAGGGAGGTCGAGGCGCTGCTCGACAAGCAGGTCAACCCCGCAGTCGCGGCGCATGGCGGACATATTGCGGCAGACCGCGTCGAGGGAGGCACGGTCTATCTGCGCATGTCCGGCGGCTGCCAGGGCTGCGCGGCCTCCTCGGCCACCCTCCGCCAAGGCGTCGAACGGATGCTGCGCGCGGCCTTGCCCCAGATCAACGAGATCGTCGACATCACCAACCACGCGTCGGGGGCCAATCCGTTCTACACGCGCGCCGACAATCGCGCATCGCCCTTCCTGCACCGGCCGATCCCGCCCGGCGTGATCGGCCTCGAGAATGGAGAGGTGACCGTGGATCCCGATTACCTCGCGCCGCGCCTCGGCCTGACGCCGGAGACGTTGCGCGAAGGGCTGCACAATGGTGCCGTCGTTGGCGTAACGGAAGTCGGCCAAGATGCCGATGCTGGCAAGACCCGGGTCGTCCTGCGCAGCGGAAGCCGGGCCTGGGCAGCCGAGATCGATACGACCGGCGCGGCCCGCGAGATCCCGCCGCCCCGTGTGATCGACGCGGCCGCCGGCAGGGAGCAGACGCTCCCGACCCGCCTCCGCGCCCATCTCGAAGCCCTGCCGCCAGATGATATACCGATCACCTACGGTGCCCTCGCGCGCGCTCTCGGGCTGTGGATGCCGGGCTCTGTCGGAAAGGTCACCGCGGCGCTGGAGACCACAATGCACGAGGACGCAGCCGCCGGTCGGCCCTTCCTTGCGGCGCGCGCGGTCAGCCGCGGGCGAACCATGTTGCCTGGGAAGGGCTTTTTCGACCTTGCGCACGCCCTCGATCGTGGACCGAAAGAGGGCGAAACCGAGCGGGACTTCCACGCGAGAGAGTTGCATCTCGCGGATAACGTGATTGGCAAGGCACAGAGCGCAAGCGAAGGGTAGCCCAAGCGGCGGGCTTAGCGCGGGCATCGCCCTCGCGCGACGGCACTGATCACTGGAGTAATTTCATTGTAGACCACATGTTTCATCAACGTCGTCGTCGACACATGGCTTTCGGAAATCAGGGATCGGACTCCACGCAGCCGGAATGACCCAGATAATGCCGAAAACTCAAGCGAGACATATCGAGCCATGCGGCGGTGTCAGCAAACCGTGTGGGTAGGGTGGCCTGAAGCGAGGAGCTTCCCGAGGACGTCGGGGTGGTCGGTCCTGAACATCACGCTGGTAGCGGGCGCTGGGTCTCTGACGGTCGCACCGTCAGTATGAGCGCGGCAATGGCGTTGAAGAGGACGCGCAGGATTTCGGTCGAGAGCCCTGGGGTGGGCGAGAATCAGGCGGATGTTGTGGCCGCAGCCGCAGAGCACGGCTTGGAGGGCGTCGCCGCGGGTGCCCTTGAGGGGGCATCGGGCGAGGCGGCCGTCGGTTTTCATGTGTCCGATCATTGGCTCAATGGCGCTGCGTCGTCTCAGGTCGCGCTTCAGCGCCGGGGTCATCCCGCGGCGCTGGCCGGAGATGAAGACGTCGGCCGTCTTCACGCCGTGGCCGCGGTAGCCGCGGTCGACGAAGGCGCGGCGGGGGCGGGTGTCGGTCAGGATCTCCACCTGCTCGAGCGCCTCGCGCAGGGTATGGCCGTCTTAGGGGTTGCCGGGCATGGCGCGCATGCCAACGACGAAACCCTCCCTGTGCGTGGTCGCCACCGAGACCTTGGTGCCGAACTCGTAGCGGACGCGCGCCTTGCCCATGGAGATGCAGTCGACCGCGGGCTCGTGCAGGCATAGAGCTTGCGCCTGTCCTTCGGCTTCTCCCCCTCGGTCGGCGGCCGGCCTTCGGTGGCCGGCGTCAAGCTCTCCACGCCGGCGTTCACACCGGCTCGGACCCGACATTGGCCGGGCGGCAGAAAGACGAAGCCGTGGATCAAAGAAAATTTCCCGAGCTGCGAGCCCGAACGAGGCACA
>NZ_QPLK01000072.1 GCF_003340565.1 Rhodovulum sp. 12E13
CCACATAGCTGAACAGCGACCCGCTCGCCTCGTCTGTCCCGCGCATGACCGCCCCCCTCGTGACCCGGAAAGGGTGAATCATGTCCTCAAACCCGTGTCGAGGCGGCCTTTTTCAGCGGCCTGTTAGGTGCGCGAGCATGCCGTGCCTATGGTTCTCGACGGCGCGGGCAAGCGCGGCTCCGCGGCAGGCGGTAATCTCTATTGCCACGAAGATCGGTTGCTCGGCGAACACGCTGAACGACCGGGTCAAGAATGCCGAGGTCGACAGCGGCCGTCGCGCAGGCCTCCCCGCTGAGGTGTCGCAGGATCCCGCATCCATTGCGGACAACGTGTTCGATGCGCTTCAGGACAGCGGCTACGGACAGGTCGACGGTTCCGTGCGCGCTCTTGCGCCAGCCCTCGGCCCGCCAGGGCTCTACCAATTGAAGGCGCAGGCCGGCTTCCGGACCCGCGCCGACGATCTCGCGTGTCTGACGATCTCGCGCGTCTAACAGGCTGCTGAAGAACGTTCTGGATAGCGCTCGCTCGTCGAGCAAACCGATCCCCGGCACGGCGGTCGGCCACCAGCTCGACGAGAGATCGTGAAAAATCGCCCGATTTTCGAGCGTGTCTCCGGGGCGAGAGTTTTTCAGCAGCCTGCTAAGGTTAACGGCGCGATACGCCACATTTCCAGCGGCGCTCATCCCTCCCATGCCGCAACGTTTCGCGCCGGGCGGTTGCGGCCGCCTTCCTGGTGGCACGCGTTTCCTGACCGGGGGAGCGGTCGCCGCATCTTTTACGGCCCAGGGGAGGACTGCAAACCGACCCAGGTCACCGGTCTTGTGATTTCTTGCGACGGTGCATGTCCAGCATGTCCTGGTTGTCGACGGCATACCGCCCCGCACCGGGCTGCCACACGAGTTCCTTCTCGACGAGGGTCTTCATCGCCTGCTGAACCGCGCTCTTGCTCACGCTCTTCGCGCCGGCCCGTCGCGCAACATCCTCGAGCGCCGGCTTCGAGAAGGGCGAAAACCCCTCCCCGCCGTCCATCAGCGCCTCGAAGAGGGCACGCTGCACCCTGGAAAGGCTGTCCAGCTCCGCCTCGAGGCTGCCCCACGATGCGGCGCGCACCGCCTCCGCCCGGCGCCGCAGGTTGAGCTTCTCCCCCGAGAGCGCGGCCTCGAATATCTCGTCGCGCACCGCCTGCATGAAAGCCTCCGGCCGGTGCATCAGGATCTCGAAGGCGGCGACTCCCTCATCGATCGGGATCGAGACATTCTGCGCGGTGGCGAGCTGTTCGAGGAGGGTTCGCACGAAGCTTTCGCCGAGCACCGGGAAGTCTTGCACCGAGCCGCCATAGAACGGCGCCCGCGCGCTGAGCACCAGTTCGGCGAGCTTGCTGCGATGCGAGCCGGTCATGATCAGGAAGAGCCTCGGCCCATCCTCCCCGAGGTTCATCGCGTCACGCGCGGCCTTGAGCGCGAACATCGCGTCCATGCCGCCTTCGGAGACGAGCGCCTGCTGGGCCTCGTCGACCACCAGGACCACGTCCCGGCCGACCCCGGCACCGATGCGCTCCAGTCCCTCCGGGATGGTCCCCGAGAAAGGCTCGAGATCCGCCAGCGCAACCGAAAAGCCAAGCGCGGAGATCCGCCGCAGGCGCGAGCGGTCAAGCGCCTTCTCCGCCGAGCCCTTGAGGTCATCGATCGCCTGGCCGATGCGGCGCCTGAGGATGTCGGACGGGTCCCTGCTTCGGTCTTCCCAGAGGTCGACCACGATAGGGAACTTGTCGGCTTCCAGGACTGCGGGCACGAGATCACGGCGCAGAAAGGTGGTTTTCCCCGTGCGCCGCGGGGCGGCGAGGTGCAATCCCGATAGCGCTCCGAAGATCGGATCCGGCGTCATCTGCTTGACGATAGAGGCTGCCAAATCGGGGCGCGGGTAGTGAAAGACGTCCAAGTATATCTCCGGTATAGCGTAAACTATAATGGTATAAAAAACACAATACCGCTCCATACCGCGATGTCAACGTCCGCCCCGATGTCTGCCCGGGTCCAGAAAGACCAGGGGATGCGCCCCGGCAGCGGGCGAGGTGGCGCCACCTCTCTCGACAGGCAAGCTCACGCCGAACGCGCTGCCGCGCCTGGCCGAAACCGGCACGCGCGCCGCGGATGCGTTCCGCGCCAGAATGCCGGTCTACAGCCTCGAAGACCTTGGGTTCTACGCCCGACTCGCGGGGGTCGCCCTGCGCGAGTTGCGCTTCACCGAGACCCATGTGGTTGCCGTCCTCGATCAGCGGTTCCGTCGTCGCCGAGATCCTGAAATGGGTTTTCGTCCTCGCGGGCTCGCTTCTCTATGCCGTCGGTCTTTTCGCCGGCCATGGCCGCCCGCCGGCGCGATCGTGAACGCCGCTCTGCCGCGCCGGGGTCTCATCGGCCTGATCATGCCCTGGCTCTCGATATCTCCCTGCCCTTCCAGGCGAGCGCTGCCAACACCCCGCGACCCTGAATACCGGCCCCTCCCCGGAAGCCCGGTGACACTCTATCTCCATCCCCTGCGGCTCGTGCCCCCCGCTGGAGAAGCAGGCCAGGAAAGGATATACCATGGGCGAGATCGCCGACCAGATCATCGACCAGACCTCCCCGCCCCCTGTCGGCCCGGTCCTGTTTCTCGACGATCTCGAAGACAGGCAGATGTTGCTGTCCGCCCTGTTCATCACGGCACGGGGCGAGACGGTGCCGCCGATCGACCTGCCGCATGGCGAAGCGCGTGCCGCGCGTTTGGCGGACTACGAGCATGCCACCGTCTGGCGCGCGCGCTTCACGCTCCCGGCCGATCGCCCGTCGGAATACTTGTGGAACGGGATGACCTACGAGGTCGCGGGTGACCTCACGGGCGATCTGCGACTGGCCTATGTCTCCTGCAACGGCGAGGAAGTGGGGGACATGGGCCGTGAGGGCTCCGAGCGGAACGCCATGTGGGCCCGGCTGCGCGACGAGCATAGCCGAAAGCCCTTCGCGCTGATGCTGCATGGCGGCGACCAAGTCTATGCCGACGAGGTGACCGAGGGCCACGACCTCAGCCACGACTGGCCGGAACGAATCCCACGCGATCCCTCGCGTGCGGCGCTGGACGATCTGCGCCACCACCTGCGCGAGCGGTTCCTCGAACGCTACGCCGCCCTCTATGCCGCGCCTCAGTTCGCCTGGCTTGCGGCGCGGGTGCCGTCGCTCATGCAGTGGGACGACCACGACATCTGCGACGGCTGGGGGTCGCTGAGGCGGTCGCGCACCTATTCTCCGGTCGGCCAGACCCTTTTCGCCGTGGCGCGAGAGAGTTTTCTCGTCTTCCAGCACGCGGCCACCGACGGTGACCTGCCCGCCCGCTTCGCGGACCCCGAGGGCCGGCATCTTGGCTGGGCCCTGCATGCGCCGGACCTCCGCATTCTCGCGCCCGACCTCAGGACCGAGCGGACACGCCGGCAGGTCATGGGGCCGGGCGGATGGGCGATGATGGAGGCCGAGGCGCAACGGCCGGTACAGGGCCACACCCTGCTGATGTCCAGCGTTCCCTTGCTGGGGCCCCGCCTGTCGCTACTCGAGGCAATCATGGTCCTGATCCCGCGGATGCAGGAATACGAGGACGACCTGCGCGACCAGTGGCAAAGCCGCGCCCACCGCGACGAGTGGCGCCGGATGCTGCGGCTGGTGCGCGACCTCGCGCGGCGGGACGGACACGACATCACGGCGGTCTCAGGCGAGATCCACCTCGCGACCCGCGCCGTCATGAACCTTGGCGACGGGTTGCACCTCAACCAACTGGTCGCGTCCGGCATCGCGCACAGGGCGCCGCCCAAGGGCTGGGCGCGGTTTCTTGGCGCCCTCTCCTGGTTGGGCGAGGATCCACTGCCCGAGCATCCGATCCGCGTCGAACGACTGCCGGGGCAGCGCAACCGATACGTCGCCGAGCGCAACTACCTTCTGATCGAACGCTGCGGCGGGGCCTGGAGTGCGCGATGGGATCTTGAAACGAGCGGCATGACCGCGTCATGGGCCTTAAGCTGAGCCACGGGGGAAACACCGTTTCTCTGCTCCGCACCCATCCTGGCATCCCGGCCGCTGTGGGTCGGCCCTTGATAGCGTCCCTCCTGTACCGGTTCTCTGATTGGTGCGTTGTCAAGCGGATGAGCGATTTGTCCGTCCGGGCTCATGGTTCTCTCCGAGGTCGAGTGCTTCTCGCCTCCGTCGGAGACGGCAGGATCACGCGGCCATACGCGCGCCGGACGACCCGGCTTCAGGAGCGGGTCGCGCTCTATCGGCCTGACCCTTGGCGGCCGGTGTGGATCGGCTCTGAACTGGCACCCCACCTCACTTGGTCGTAAGCAGTTGAAGACGCCGCATTTTCGAGGCAATCGCGCGATCCCTATCGGCGCCGATCGGGACCCCGTGCAGGGCGCGCTTTACCTTGCGTTTTCCAAGGCTTGGACCGAGGCTGACAGGGGTCACCATTCAAAACGCTGAGGTAATTGCTGCCGGCGCTTCCCATGACCGGCGACATCGCCACGATAGCCGGGATCAGGCCCCAATCGAGGATACCGCAATGAAACAGTATGTCGGGCTGGACGTGTCGCAGAAGGAGAC
>NZ_QPLK01000073.1 GCF_003340565.1 Rhodovulum sp. 12E13
TCCTGCGGTGTCGGACGGGCAAGCAGGCGGCCGAACTCGGTCGAATCGAAGCGGGGCATGGCAGGTCTCCGGCAGGCTCAGAAGCCGCCGATCCTACTCTACTGACGGACAAGAACAAAGGGCGAACCAAAACGGTTTGCTGACACCGCTCGATCAGAAGTGTGAAATCTTGAAGCGTCCATCAATAATTAGTGAATTATTCTGATGTTGGGCACTACATATTGATTTCCACCGTGAGGAGGGGCGAAGTCGCCTTCTGATTGTTGTCACACGCGGGGATTCAACGCCTGGCAGATCGGCAAGGACCGGAAACTTGGTGATCAGTCTGACGATTCGGCACCGTCAGAGGCTCCAAGCTGTCGGGTGTCAATCGGCATGGAATCGGGACCCCCAATTGGAGTGCGCCCCTGCGGTTGGACAGATCGGGTAGGCCGGAATTGACCGGGGCCGGGCTTTCCAAGGAAGAAAGCCCATGCCGAGACGCCACCGCAGGCCGCTTGCGGCGCGCCGACTTCAAGCGCCAGGTCGTCGCCGAGTATCACGCCGGCGAGACCCTCCAACCGCCTCCATCTCGGCGAGGAACTTGTCCCGCCGCGTCTGCTTCTTCTTCATCGCGTGGCGGAGGCCGGGAAAGGCGGGCTGCTTGGGCATCGGGGGCCTACTTCGTGGTCCCGCCCAGTCTACCCCAAGCCGATCATAGAGCGGGGTTTTTCAGGCGCTCCCTAAACAGATCAAGCCGGCGGAATCAAACGGTCAATTCAATGACTTGAGGTTCACTGCAGTGTCGCGTGCGGCGGAGCACCTGCCTCACTTCACACCTTCGAGACGGAGCGATGAGAAGGCCGGCGCTGGATCGTCGTTGTCGACCTCCTGCGACGCGATCACCTCAGATCTCCCGCGCGAACCAACGGATGCGGCCGACGATGTGGATCTCGTCGGCCGTTCGCTCGTAGGGGCTGTAGAAGCCGTTGTCGGAAATGACGCGCACGGCTGGCGGATCGCTGTTCGGGATGTGCTCGAGCCGCTTGGCCACCAGCTCCATGCCGTCGTCCAGCACGAAGATGCCGGGCGGTCGAGATCGAGATGACGGGGTGAAGGTGCGCCTGGCGGGCGACGCGCCCGCGACGGGGCGATCGAGAGCGAACGGAACCTGCGCACCGATCAGCCGTTCCGAAGATATCGCGCCTGCCGAGAACGGCGCGAACCGACGGCAGACGGCGAGGGAAACCCAGCTTGGCCGAGAAGGTGGTGACATTGACGCCCAATCCGGCGCTCGACCTCTGGCTGACCACGTCGAGCTTCAGGGCGGGACCGAAGCTTCGCACGAGTCGGCCGAGATCCGACCCGGGTGGCGGCGGCATCAACGTCTCGCGCGTGATCCACCGGCTGGGGGGCGAGACGCTCGCGCTGTACGCGGCCGGCGGGCGCCGGGGCGACGAGATCGAGGACGGTCTGAAGCGCGAGGGGATAGATGCCGAACGCTGCGGCATCGAGGGCGACACCCGCGAGGATATCAGCGTCTGCGAGGAGGAGAGCGGCAAGGTGCTGCGCTTCGTGACGCCGGGCCCCGAGCTGCAGCGGCACGAGGTCGATAGGCTTCTGGACATGCTGGAGCGCGCCGCGACCGGCGCGTCTCTGGTGGTCGGCAGCGGCAGCCTGCCTCAAGGCGCGGGCGAGGATTTCTGGGCGCGTGCTGCTACACGGGGCAAACGCGCCGGTGCCCGCTTCGTTCTCGATTCCCACGATGCGATCGATGCGGCCCTCGAGACCGGGGTCTACTGCTTCCGCGAGAACCGCGACGCGATCTCCGGGATCGCAGGCCACGATGTCGGCTGGCCCGACGAGACGGCGGCATGGGCCGAGAAACGGGTCGAGGCGGGCGCCGCCGAGATCGTCATCGTGACCGAGGGCGACGAGGGCGCGCTCCTCGTCACCCGTGACGTCAAGCTCCTGCAACGCCCGCCCGAGGTCGACCCGCGCAGTGCCATCGGCGCCGGCGACAGCTTCGTTGCCGGCCTTTGCCTCGCGTGGGCGAGGCAGGAGGGGCTCGAGGAATCGCTGCGGGCTGCGGTGGCCACCGCGGCCGCGACCTTGCTGACGCCGGGCACGGAACTGTGCCGCCAGCAGGATGCCGCGCGTCTTCTCGCGGATATGGGCGAGCTTCGGCGGCTCTGAATGCGAACGGACGGGGAGCGGGAGATGAACCTGCCGGATATCCGGGCGACCGATGTCGAGGGAAAGCGCGTGCTCGTGCGTGCCGACCTGAACGTTCCGGTGAAGGACGGCGAGATCGCCGACGACAGCCGCCTGCGCGCGGCGCTGCCGACCCTTCGCGACATACTGGGCCGCGGCGGCCGACTGATCGTGATCGCTCATCTCGACCGGCCCGGCGGCACGCGCGACCCCGCGGCCTCGCTGCGCCCTGTGGCGGGTGCCCTGCGTGACGCGCTGGACGGCCCTCGGGTGACATTCGTCGAGGATTGCCTGGGCACCGACGCGGAGCAGGCTGTCGACGGGCTCGGCGCGGGCGAGTGCCTCGTCCTCGAGAACCTGAGGTTCCATGCCGGCGAGACGGGCAATGCCAGGGACTTCGCCGATGCTCTGGCGGGGCTGGCGGACCTCTACGTCAACGACGCCTTCTCGGCGTCGCACCGCGCGCACGCATCCATCATCGGGCTGCCGGCTCGGCTTCCGGCGGCGGCGGGCCTCCTGATGCAGAAGGAGATCGGGACACTCGATCGCCTGCTCGGCGCCCCGCAACGACCCTATGTCGCGCTGCTTGGCGGGGCCAAGGCAAAGACCAAGGTGCCGGTGGTCGAGCAACTGCTGGACAAGGCCGACCGGATCCTTCTGGGGGGAGTCATGGCGACGACGTTCCTGAAGGCGCGCGGGATCGACGTCGGGCGCTCGAGGATCGCCGAGGACGATGTCGGGCGGGCGGAGAAGCTGCTGCGCGACGCCGAAAGCGCGCGTGTCGATCTGCTGTTGCCGACCGACGTCGTCGTGGCATCGGAGGCGCACGGCGACGCCGAGGCAGAGGTCGTCGGCCTCGACAGGATCGGCGACCGCATGATCCTCGACATCGGCCCCGACACGATCCGCCGCTACGCCGACGCGATCGAGGACCGGGGAACGGTGGTCTGGAACGGCCCGATGGGCGCGGCCGAGCTCGAACCGTTCCGGCAGGGCACGCATTTCCTGGCGGCGGCGATCGGCGAACAGACACGGTCCGGCGGCCTCGTCAGTGTCGCGGGCGGCGGCGACACGGCCGCGTTTCTGCAGAAGCACCAGTTCCTGCATCTGTTCACCTACACCTCCATGGCCGGCGGGGCGTTCCTCCACTGGCTGTCGGGAGAGGGGCTGCCCGGCCTGGAGGCCCTGGCTCCTCACTGACGAGCTCCGGCCGGAACCCTTGAATGCTCGTCTCGTTGACTGTCCGGACGCGAGGCAAAAAGACCGCCTAGCCACGGGAGGCAGCAATGGACTCTTTCAGCCCTTGGCGTGTGTTCGGGTTTTTCATTGCGACGACCTTCCTGCCGTTGGGCCTCGGTGCGCAAGAAGGCGATCCAGACGGCGACCCGGGTGACGCCGTGAGATCGAGCCCGGCCGAAAGCGACGGGATCGCCGGGCACGAACTGGCCGAGAACATCAGGGGGCGGCAGGTCGTCAATGCGATCGGCGATGAGCTCGGGGAAATCTCGGGCATCATAATCAGCGGCGATCGCGTGACCCACGCCATCGTCTCGATTGGCGGTTTCGTCGGTCTGGGAGGGTCGGACGTGGTCGTGCCCTTCGGTGTGCTCCGGTTCGACGCGGAGCAGGTGACGATCGACACGCTGTCGTCTTCCGATCAACTCGAGGGCCTCACGCTGTTCGAGCCGGGCGATTTCGGCCTCTCGGAATAGCGCGGCGGTTCGCCTGACCATCCATCGCGCGGGTCGATGGTCGATCCGGCGCCCTGACCATGCGGAGATGCCGAACATGACTGCACGCGTCGCCATCAACGGTTTCGGCCTGCGGGGCCGGGCCGCGTTGAAACAACTGCAAGAGTGCGCCGAGCCCGAGCTCGTCGCGGTGAACGATGTCGCCGCGCGCGACGACGAGGAGGGGTGCCACGCCGCGCAGAGCATGCACGAAGCCGCGCGTCTGGCCGCGTCCTGATCCCGATGCCCGTTCGACCGTGACCGACGCAGCGCCACACCGGGACACCCTGTCCGAGAGGCCCTGGCACGCCGTGCCGGGCGAGGATGTCGCCGAGGACCTCGGAAGCGACCGCGAGGCCGGCCTCGCCGACAAGGAGGCGCATCGGCGGCTGGAGCGCTACGGGCCGAACAGGCTGCCCGAGCGCCAGCGCGAGACGGTTCTGCGCACCTTCCTTCGCCAGTTCCGCGATCCGCTGATCTACATCCTGCTGATCGCGGGCGGCGTCTCGCTCGCCATCGGCAATCTAGCAGGCCGCTGAAAAAGGCCGCCTCGACACGGGTTTGAGGACATGATTCACCCTTTCCGGGTCACGAGGGGGGCGGTCATGCGCGGGACAGACGAGGCGAGCGGGTCGCTGTTCAGCTATGTGGA
>NZ_QPLK01000074.1 GCF_003340565.1 Rhodovulum sp. 12E13
CAAACGGTACCTGCGCTCCATACGCTGAAGGCACCCGACCCGAACATCACCATGAGGCCGTGACCTCGAAAAGGACCATGACCCCGGCACGGACGCAGAAACAGGCTTGACGAGGAACCGCAATTAAAGGGCCGATTCAAGGGGTTCGGCCGGGTCGGGGCCCTTCGACGGGTTGTGGCGAATTCCCCTTGAATCTCGGGCGCTTGGGCTGATAGGGACGGAGGTGGAGACGTGGCCGAGTGGTCGAAGGCGCTCCCCTGCTAAGGGAGTAGGCGGGAAACCGTCTCGAGGGTTCGAATCCCTTCGTCTCCGCCAACTCGGAACAAAAGTGGGAACTGCGTCGAGCACCCTCTCGCCCTGCATGACGGCTTGCTCCAGCTTTTCCCTGCTGCCCCTGATGACCACTGTATCCTCGCGCACGTGGATGTCGGAGATCAGCGCGCGCAGGTAGGGTCGGGAGCGCCCGGCGTCTGCGGACAGCTTTTCCCGCATGAAGGCTGTGAAGCTGGCGATCTTCTCGGTCGTCACCCTCAGCTCCGGGGCGAGTTCCAACGAGGCGCGCTCCACCATCGCCTCGAGCCTTGAGATCCGGTCCTTCGTCTTATCGATCCGCTCCCGGAACATGACGTCGTCAAGATCGGCCAGTCCCTTCTCGATCGCCTCGTAGAGGCGGTCCAGTTTTCCCCGCTCCTTACCGAGTTCCTCCCGATGCGACGCGAGCCGCGCTGCCTTGGCTTCCCCGTCCGCAGTCTGGCGATCGATGAGAGGTGCGAGGATCTCCCGGATCCGCTCGTGCTTCAGCAATTTCTCCTCGACGCCGCCGATGACGAGCGCATCGAGGTCACCCGCCGGGATGCGCTTGCCGCTACAACCTCTGGTTCCCTTGCTCATCCGGGCCTGACACTCGTAGTAGTGGTACTTCCCACTCTTGGCCGCCTTCCTCGTCATACCGCCCCCACAGACGGGGCACGCGAGCAATCCGCCGAGCAGCGCCTCGCCGGTCCCTGTTCTTGGGGGGGTCGACTTCGGATTGCGGCTCTTCAGGGTTCTGCCGACGAGATCGAATGTCCGACGTGACAGGATCGAAGGGCATTGGACCTTGATGCGATCTTTCGGGTCCGGCGCATTCCTGCCGAATATGAATTCGCCAACATAAACCGGGTCCGTGAGAATGCGGTGAATCTGATTCACGCCCCAAAGAGCTCCTCCGCGCGTGCGGAAGCCGTTCTCATTCAACCAGACGGTCAGTTTCTTGACAGCCAGCGGCCCCTGCTCATCGTCCCCTTCGAGGAAGAGCTCGAAGATCTTTCGTACGACTGCAGCCTCCTTGTCATCCACTGCGAGCTTCTTCTTGACCTTGTCGCCCCGCATTTCGGCAGCCTCGAGGCAATAGCCGAAGGGAGGAGGCGACCCGTTCCAGAAGCCCTGCCGCGCATTTTCCTTGCGCGCCCGCTTCACATGTTTCGCGTTTTCAGCCGCCTGATATTCGTCGAACAACGCGATAATCCTGCGGCAGAAGTCGCCCACGGGATCGGTGCCCACATTCTGGGTTATGCTCTGGACCTCGACGCCATTCTGCCTGAGCTCTCGCACGAGGAGCTCGCTTTCGATTTCATTTCGGCTGAGGCGGCTGAATGAGTGAACGAGAATAATGTCAAAGGGCCGGTCCTCGCGAAGGGCGGCCTCCCTCAACGACATAAGGCCGGGTCTTTTTTCTGTCCGCCCTGACTTTGCGTCCGAAAATTCACCCACGACCTCCCAGCCGCGTGCCGTGCAAAAAATATTGCACTGTCTGCGCTGGTCCGGGACTGAGACCTCCCGTTCCGCCTGCTGACCTGTCGATACCCTCAGGTAAATCGCTGCGCGCTTTCTATGGCCTGTCGCGATATTGCCTCGCTCGGCTGTCATGCCCGCAGACAATTCGTTTGTGCTGTCGCCGCGCTGCGTTCCACCGTGTCCTTTATGCTCGTCGTTACATTTAATTCTCTTGCGCGCCATTCTTCATTCCTCGCCTATTAATATTCGCGTTCGCGGATCTCTTTCGCCAACCACTCCGTGAGGCGGTCGACGGGGGAGTCCGGATGCACCGGATCACGGCACGCAGCATCACGTGGGGGCGCAAGGGTGTCAACGGCGACTGGTTCGGGTGCCCGTTCACGAGGCCGAATCTTGCAAAATTGGCCATTCTGGCCGTTAACGAAGAAAATAAATTCCTCGCCAACGTATTGATCCGAGATGCGGTGGCGTAGATATTCGCGGCATTCCGACGGTCGCGTGTACGGGGGCCGGAGGATCTTGACGACATCATCGTGATGTGTCCGGCCGCGGCCGCTCCCGCGAGCTTGGAGCGTCAAGCTTGGAACCCGTATCGCCCCCCAACCGGCGGTCGCGCGATCGCGATCGGACTTCACCCAGGAAAGCGAAGCCGAGGAAGGCGCCCTATCGCCCTGAAGTCACCGGCCTCGACCATGCTCCAGACATCTCGCTGGAGGAGGTGCATGCGATCGAGGGCACCCTCCAGGAAGAGTTGGAGCGCCTGCTCGCTGGCAAGTCGGACTGAGCGGAGCAGCAGAGGAGCTGACTGAGCCAGTCAAGAAGAAGGAATGAAGAGAAATGTCTATCAATAAGCAACATCATACCAAAGGCACGCGCGTGGCATTCTACCTGCGCGTTTCTACCGGTCCACAGGCGGAACGGGATCTTTCGATCCCGGACCAGCGCCGGCAGATGAAGATGCGCTGCGACATGGAGGGCTGGAAGGTTGTGGGGGAGTTCAAGGACGCCTGCTCTGCCAAATCGGACCGGCGCCCCGGCTTCCAGGAATTGTTCCAGGTTATCGAGGGAGGAGGGAAGCCATTCGACATCGTCATGGTGCATTCCCTTTCCCGCTTCTTTCGCAACGCGGTAGAGCTGGAGTTGAGGTATCAGCAGCTGCGCAAGCTGGGGATCCGTCTGATCAGC
Source organism: Rhodovulum sp. 12E13 (assembly GCF_003340565.1). GTDB lineage: Bacteria > Pseudomonadota > Alphaproteobacteria > Rhodobacterales > Rhodobacteraceae > HLUCCA09. The sequence continues at coordinate 2,962 of NZ_QPLK01000074.1, forward strand.
ATCAGCGAGGAGACCGACGATACGCCAACGGGCCGAATGGTTCGTGGGATGTTCGCTCTTAACGACGAGATACTGTCCTACAAGATTTCGAGAGACGTTTCTCGAAGCCTGCGCGAGAATGCCCGCCAAGGATTCTGGTGCGGTAGTACACCTCCCTACGGATACTGCCTCGAGGACGCGGAGCGGCGCGGGGCCCGTGTGAAGAGGCGCCTGGCGGTCGACCCGGTCGAATCTGAACTCGTCCGTCAGGTCTACCGCCTCTACCTGAGCGGCAATGGAAGCTCGGGACCGATGGGCGTGAAGGCCATTGTTAACTGGCTCAACGAGAATGGCCACCGGACCCGGAAAGGTTCGCTCTGGGGCGTGGGTGCGGTACACCGGCTTCTGACCGATCCGGTCTACAAGGGTGAGTATCGGTACAACCGCAACGGTTCCGTGGAAGAGGTCGTTGAGGTCGATGTGCCGTCCACCATCGACGCGGCAACCTTCGACAGAGCGCAACGGTCATTGCGTCAGAAAAACCCGCGCAAGACCGCCCCCCGGACGTCGAACGGGCCGACGCTGCTCGGCGGCATCGCCAAGTGCGGCAAGTGCGGGTCCGCGATGACCAAGAGAACCGGGAAATCCGGCCGATACCGATACTACGCGTGCTCCGCACGCAATCGCACGGGCGAGCAAGCGTGCGAGGGGCAATCCGTCCCGATGGAGGATCTCGACGACCTCGTCACAGATCACGTCTCGCGTCGCCTGCTGAACGAAGCCCGGGCCGAAGCGCTTCTGCGCGAGCTCGTGAGACGTCAGGCGGCAAGCGATGTGACGAAGATGCACGCGCTGGAAGCCCACAGGAAGCGCTTCGACGATGCCGAAGCGGGCCTCAGGCGCCTGTACACCGCCATCCAGCACGGCATCATCGACCCGGACGATCCAACCCTACGCGAGCAGATCCAGACCGCAAAGGCCGAGCGCGATGCTGCCCGTGCGAACGTGTTGGCCATGGAGCGCTCGCTCGCCCCCGAGAACAGGCTCGGCGCCCAGGCCACCGGTCAGTTCACGACGCTTCTGCGGAATGCCCTTGTGCGCGGACCGATCAGTTTCCGCCGGGCCTACCTGAGGGCCGTGCTCGAGCGCGTCGAGGTGCATGACGAGTTCCTTCGGATTCATGCCCGCGCTGATACGACAAAGATCAACAATGAGCCAAGGCTGGCGGCGGCCGCGTAATGGCGCGACCGCACCGGCTTGGTGTGCACCAGGACAACTCATTCATTCACTGAAACGGGAGCCAAGCATGAAAACGAAGAAGACTGCTCACTTGCCAAAGGACGCGAAATCGACTGCGGCTGGCCTATACGCAAGGAGCGCGACTTTCGATACGGCCCAGATGTTGGCGCAGCTCGCTACTGCTCGAGAATTCTGCGCCACGTCGGGATTGGTAGAGGCTGAGACCTTTATGGAATTATCCATGTGAACCGGCGTGGAAAAAGGGCTCTGACTCAATCTTGGTGCAGTTACCTTGCGTCATGCTGCGATCATTCTCGCCTTGAGCAGGTCGAGTTTGGCGCGGCCGTACATTTGGCGCTTCAGGGTTTTCAGGCGGTTGATCTG
>NZ_QPLK01000075.1 GCF_003340565.1 Rhodovulum sp. 12E13
GAGACACGCTCGAAAATCGGGCGATTTTTCACGATCTCTCGTCGAGCTGGTGGCCGACCGCCGTGCCGGGGATCGGTTTGCTCGACGAGCGAGCGCTATCCAGAACGTTCTTCAGCAGCCTGTTAAGGCCCATCTGGGCGGCTCCGGCCAGCCCAAGCAGTGGGAGAAAGAGACCTTCGAGCGCGCACTTGCCGGGCGCGGAGTCGTGCAGAAGAAGCTCAACGGCACGCGCTACTGGCGCGGCGTGTCGCTGACCGAGGAAGGAAAGAAGCTGGCGCAGCTGTCCGGTCAGGCAGTGCCTTGCCACCGGAACACCAAGGTCGCGGCCGTTGCTGCGGAATGACCTGCGGTCTCCCGTGAGGGCTCTCCCGCCGAGCCCCGTCGCTTCCGCGTCGGGGCCTTTTTTTTGCACATGAGACTGTGCAATAAAGGATCAACCTCGGCATCATTTGAGGCGTGATCAATGGAGCACATCGAGGATTTCTCGGACGAGCGGCATAAGGCCTGGTGCATCCAGTGCGGGAAGACCCTTTCATCTGTCCAAGGGGCTTCGAACAAGGATCATGTTCCTTCCCAATGCATGCTCGATAAAGAGGCGCCAGAAAATTTGCCAGAGGTAAGGATATGCCGGGAATGCAATACCGGATTCTCAAGTGACGAAGAGTATTTTGTCGCGTTTCTTGGGTCAGTGATATCCGGAAACGCTGACCCCAAAGGCCAAGCATTGAAGCGCTCCGAGAGGATCCTGGCATCAAACCGGAAACTCCAACAGGATATCGAAAACAGCTTGACTGTCCAGAAAGACCCTTCCGGCAATAAGCGTGTTGTCTTCATCCCCAACATGGAGCGCATTTTGCGAGTTATCGTGAAGAATGCCCGAGGCCATGTTTATTTCGAGCATGGGCAACCCGCCTTCGGGGAGCCTGACCACGCCACCGCTGTTCCACTGGAGTTGCTATCCGAGGATCAAGCCGATGCTTTCTTGACCGTTGACCACGGAAACGCGTGGCCTGAAATTGGTAGTCGCATGATGGAGCGCTTGGCGGTCACCGCGTTCTGGGGCAACGATCCTGATTTCGTCGACGGGTGGGTGATTGTCCAGCCCGGCGTATACAGATACACTGTGATCGACGACGGTCGATTTGTTGTCCGGATTATTATGCGCGAATACCTCGCCGCACAGGTGATTTGGGAACGGGACTAAGCTCGCTTCAGTGTGACAAAGGCATCTTGCGTTTACCCTTATTTCCAAAGATCCTGCGCAGCCGGTGCTCAGAGATCAGGATCGTGTGGCAAGACTTGGGCGTGATGGTTTTCCCTTGCCGCGATCGGGGAATCGACATCGGCCAGTTCGCGACGACCGGGCCCTGGAAGCGCCCGGAAGTCGAGGCCGCCGTGCGATCGAGACTGGCGCGGATCGCGTTGACGTAGCGGATCCGCAGCGGGGGCGCGATCTCCCCCGGTATGAAACGCCGGGTCAAATATCGCTGGCTCTCCCCCGACGGGTATATCCACCTCGGGATGTCCGATGGCCGCATTGTTGCCGAGCACCGCCACGTATGGGAGTGCGCCTACGGCGCCATCCCTGACGGCCACCAAATCCACCACCGCGACGGCAACCGCGCGAACAATCGGCTCGAGAACCTGGTGCCGCTCTTGCCAGGTCACCACAAGCGCGAGCATGTCCAGCACTGGACCGGCCCAGGCGGCGAATGGTGGAAGCGCTGCACGAAGTGCGGCCGCGCTGCCCCCGAAGATGACTTTCCGACCAAGCGCTATGTCGATGGCGTCCGCAAGACCCGCGGCAACTGTCATGAGTGCGAGAGAGCGCGCTTGAGGGCGAAAAAAGGCCTCCCCGCCGAAGGAAATAGCCATCGAAATTTCGGCCGTTTTATCGGCCCTCGCGATTCCGTTTCTGGAGCCTGAAACCGGGGACTACCTGCTTTGAAACAGAGCAGGGAGTTTCTCCAATGGCAGATGGATCGCGGGTCGAAGTATCCCGGACAGACAGACAAGACGCGCTCGCGCGGGCGTGGAAAGAGCGCGGCGATGCTGCGGCTTTCGAAGAGCTCTGCCTCGATTTCCAGGGGATGGTCGTCAAGAACGCGGCGGCGGTGGCGCGCTGGTCCGGGATGGATCTGGAGGACCTGAAGGGCGCGGCGTGGGAAGCCGTTGTCGCGGCAGTCGACGGCTGGTCGCCGGAGCGCGGGCAAGCTGTGCTGTCGCATGTCAGCCGCAGGGTCCGCTTCGATGTCATGCGGTATGCTAATTTTCAGGGCTGCGCTTTCACCGTCCCGCGCAGCCGTCGCGAGGAACGGATGCGGAATCGCCTCCCCGCATTGCTCGCGAAGTATGAGGCATTGGGATGGGGCGAGACCACCGCCGCGGACCTGGCGGCGCGTGATCTTGGAGACGACCCGGCTGTCGTCCATGAGATGCTGTCGACCCGCCGGCCGTGCCGCTCGATCGGCCAGACGGTCGATGACGAGGAAACGGGTGCTGATCCGGTCTCCAGCGCGCCCAGCGCCGAAGAAGAGATCCTGCCCGCCCAGCGCGCCCGGATTGTTCGGGACCTTCTCAACGGCCTGACGCCTCTCCAGCGCCGCCTCGTGTCCGAGAAGGTCATGTCCAAGGGCCAGGGGCCGTCGCTCGACAGTCTCGCGGAAGAAACGGGCATAGGCCGCGGCCGCCTGTCTCGTGAGCTGCGTGACGCGCTGTCGCAAATGCGCGCCGCGCTCGCTGACCGCGGTCTCGAACTGGGGGACCTGGTCAATGACGAATGAAGAGCTTGTGCAGGAATATCGCGTGACCGGTCGTCAAGAGCTTCTCGATCGGCTCGTCATGCAGAATATGCCTCTCGTCTGGTCTGTGTGGAGAAAGATGCCTACGCACCTGCGCCCGCCGCGGGAAGACGTCGAAAGCGTCGGGGCGCTGGGGTTGATCCGGGCTGTCGAGAAGTTCGACCCCGAAAAGGGAAGCTATTCCGCGATCGCGGCGTGGTGGGTTCGGGCGGAGCTGGAAGCCGATATTTCCGGAGCGGCCGGCGGCATGATGCCGGCTCACCAGTCCAGGGTGCTTCTGTCTGTCGTCCCGCGTAAGATCAAAGCGCTCGTCGCCGAAGGGTGCTCTGAAAAAGAAGCGACAGAGCGGGTCTGTCGGGAGCGGAAAGTCGCCCGCAGAACACTGGAATCAGCCCGCGCTGTAGCTTCGGCGCGGTTCGACGACGTGGCCGATGTTGAGATCCGGGATGATGCCCCGGCGGTGGATGACTCCGCTCGGACGCGGGGGATCGTGGCTGAAATTATTGCGCAGATTGAGCCGAAACGAACACGCGATGTGATTTCACTGCGTTTTCTTGAAGATAAGGAAAGCCTGAAAAACCTCGCGCTCTGATCGGCTTAGGGTAGACTGGGCGGGACCACGAAGGAGGCCCCCCGATGCCCAAGCAGCCCGCCTTTCCCGGCCTCCGCCATGCGATGAAGAAGAAACAGACGCGGCGGGAGAGATTCCTCGCCGAGATGGAGGCGGTGGTGCCGTGGAGCCGCCTTCTCGCGCTGATCGCGCCGCACTATCCGAAGGCGGGGCCGAAGGGCGGGCGCCCGCCGATGCCGCTGGAGACGATGCTGCGGGTGTACTTTCTCCAGCAATGGTACGCGCTCAGCGACCCGATGGCCGAGGAGATGCTCTACGACAGCGACGCCATGCGGCACTTCGCGGGTATCGAGTTGGGTGACGACCGGATTCCTGACGAGACCACGATCCTGAACTTCCGACACCTACTGGAGAAGCACCGGTTGACCGAGAAGCTGTTCGCCGAGGTGAACGGCCACCTCGCCGACCAGGGGATCACGCTGCGCTCTGGCACCTTGGTCGATGCAACGATCATCGACGCGCCGTCTTCGACCAAGAACGAAGCCAAGGCCCGCGACCCCGAGATGTCGTCCACGAAGAAGGGCAATACCTGGTACTTCGGTATGAAGGCCCATGTGGGCGTGGATGCCGACAGCGGCATCGTACACAGCCTCGAGACCACGACGGCCAAGATGCACGACAGCCAGGTCTGGGACGAGCTCCTGCACGGCGCGGAGACATCGGTCTGGGCGGACAAGGGCTATGTCAGCGCCGCGCGGGAGGCCGCGTTCTCCGGCCCCGGCAAGTTCTGGGGCGTCAT
>NZ_QPLK01000076.1 GCF_003340565.1 Rhodovulum sp. 12E13
CTGAAGGGCGCGAACCAGTTGCCAAAGGTCGTCGAGGGCGTCACGTTCAACGACGGCGTCGCCGCACGTGACACCGAAACCCGCGCCGCCTGATCAGGCCGTGTCACCCAAAATCGGGCATAGCTCTGCGCCCCGAGGCCGCCGACAGCATGACGATGAAGGGCGGCGCCAGCGCGGTGACTGCCAGCGCCGCCCGCGCGCCGACAAACAGGCGCAACTGGGCGTCGGTCATGATCGGGTCGATCAGGGCCGCCAGCGATCCGTCGTCATCCTCTGTATCGGGCGCTTTTTCGGGCTCGCGCAGCGTCATGAAGATGGCGGAGGCAAGCAGGAACGCCGCGCCGGCCACCGCGATGATCGCCGCCAGCGGGGCCACCGCCACCTCGAAGAGCCCGGAGGCCATCAAGAGGCCCACGCCGAAAACCGAGACAGACGCGACCGAAGCGGCGAGGCCGGTGATCGCACCCCGCCGCGTCTTGGTGATGGTGCGCGCCAGCGCGTCCTTGTAGCTGACGGACGCGGCCGAGCGCGCGACCGCCAGAACCGCGAGACAGCCAAGGATCACCGCGCCCGCCACGGCGCCCGACAGCAGCAGCGCGGCGGCCGCGATGCAGAGCGCGGCCAATCCCTGCACCGCGCTGCCCACTGCCCAGAACCGCTTGCGCTGCGGGCTCGCCTCGACGCGACGGGCCAGCGCCAGTTGCGGCAGGAGCGCGCCCGCCTCGCGCACCGGCACCAGAAGCCCGACCATCGCGCCCGGCGCCGACAGCGCCGTCAGCAGCCAGGACAGAACTAGCTTTGGGTCGATCAGCGCGTCCGCCGTCTTGGTCAGGGTTAGCGACACCACATGCACGACCCCGTTGCGCGCCTCGCCAGGCTCGATCTGCGCGGTGTCCGTGCCGGTGATCGCGCCGAAGGCGGATTTAACAGGATCGCTCATCGGGGCTCGAACTTTCCGACGGGGATCCTGAGGTAGCTGTGCCCGTCCGCCTCGGCTTCGGGCAGCCGCCCGCCACGGATGTTCACCTGAAGCGCCGCCAGCATGCGCTCCGGCAGGGGCAGGGTCGCGTCGCGCGCGTCGCGGGTGGCGATGAACTCGGCCTTGCCGATCCCGTCCTTGACATGGCGGTTGCGCAGGCGATGCTCCGCGACCGTCGCCATGTAGTCGGGCGCCGCGTCCTCAGCCGGATAGTCGTGGCCGATGTAAAGCCGCGTGCCGCCCGGCAGGTCGAGGATCGCGCGCAGCGACTGCCACAGATCCTCGGTGCTGCCGCCGGGGAAATCGGCCCGGCTGGTGCCGCTTTCGGGCATCATCAGCGTGTCATGGACGAAGGCCGCATCGCCCGCGACATAGGTGATCGAGGCCAGCGTGTGACCGGGCGAGAACATCACGCGCACGGGGATCTCGCCCACCATGAATTCGTCGCCCTCGGCGAACAGCCGGTCCCACTGCCTGCCGTCGGTGGGGAAATCGTCGCCAAGATGGTAAAGGCCCTTCCACAGCTTCTGGACGCCCGTCACCTTTTCGCCGATCGCCGTGGGCGCCCCAAGCTTTTCGGCCAGATAGGGCGCGGCCGAGAAATGATCGGCATGAGGGTGCGTGTCGAGCACCCAGACCACCTCCAGCCCTTCGACCTTTACATAGGCGAGGATCTCGTCTGCGCTTTCGGTCGTGACGGCGCCGGCCTCGGGGTAGAAATTCCAGACGGGGTCGACGATGGCGGCTCTCTTGGTCTTCGGGCAGTGGAAGACGTATTGCAGGCTTCCGGTGGGCCGGTCGAAGAAGGCGCGGACGATGGGGGACATGGGGAACTCCTGGGTCAATCGCTCAATGGGCGAGCACGAGCATCTGGAAGGCCATCATGGCCGAGAAGGCCAGGGTCACGGCGGTCGCCGCCGATCCGTGGCGAACCTTTTCCAGCGCGTCGGGGTAAAGTTCCGAAAACACCATCCAGATCATCGCGCCGGCGGCGAGGCCAAGGCCAACAGGCAGAAAGGGTCGGAAGGTTTCGACGAAGAGATAGGCGGGCGCGGCCATGATCGGCTGCGGCAGGCTGGTGAAGATCGCCCAGAGCGCGGCCTTCCAGACGGGTGAGCCGCGCGGCACCAGCACCAGCGCAATTGCCAGCCCCTCGGGCACGTTGTGGAAGGCGATGGCCGTGGTGATGTAGGTGCCGAGCCCCTCGGAGCCGGCGAAGGACACGCCGACGCCCACGCCTTCGGCAAAGGAATGCGCCGTCATGATGCCGAGGATCAAGAGCGCCTTCGCGGCGCCCGCGCCCTGCAAGTCGGCCACTTCCACGTCGCCCGCGCCCGCGAGCAACCGGTCCGCCACCACGATCGCGCCCAGCCCCGCAAGCACGCCCACCAGCGTCAGCGTGATGTCGAGCGACACGCCTTCGGCGATCAGGCTGTGGCTGGCGGCCAGCATCAGCCCGGCGGCGGCGGCGTTCGACCAGCCCATCGTCCGGTCGCCAACCTTCCTGACGAACAGGAAGGGCAGCGCGCCCGCGCCGGTCATGATCGCGGTGAGACCCGCCGCGGCGACCACGATCCAGAGGGCTGCGTCCATGCTGAGTCTACCCCGCAGTATTCACCGAATGCGTCTGAGCGGTGGATTTGGCGGTCGTGGGCTGGTTGTGAAGTCCGGTCGAGGGTTGTGCAGACCCTCCGGAGCGGCGCGACGCCTGTTGGCGGTGTGCGTGGGCCCTTCGACGCCGTGCGAGGCGGGTCCATGGGCATTATCGGTGCGCGTCGGACCGGGCCGCCGGGCTCGGCCGAGGGGGGGAGCTGGAGATGTTCAGGCGGTCGCGGTCAGGGACCGGCCCAGTGCATCCTGTCGATCCTCGGCCAGAGGAGAGCCCAGAAGGGCGCGGCGCTGCTGGAGAGCGCGAGCGTCATCCGGCGGCCCGAGAGGACGAGCCTGGCGCCGGCGCGGAGCACGCGTTCGCGCAGGCGGCGCAGGCTCCAGCCGGTGCCGGTGGCCCGGGCCATGGCGCGGCGGGCGATGTGCATCAGCTGGTAGGCCAGGATCGAGATGAGCAGGCGCACCTCGTTGCACGCGAAGGCATCGACGGCCTCGGAGCCGCTCTGCGGCCTCCGACCCCGCCAATGCGACTTCGGCCGGTTCGTCGACGAGAGCGCGGGGGCGAGGACGTCCTTGAGTTCGCCCATATGACCCTCGGCGATGCCCCGCTCGCGGTAATGCTCGAGCACCTCCCGCCGGCTCATCTCCTCGGGACGGAGCGAGGTGACCAGGAAGAAGCGGTCGAGCAGCAGGTCGTCCGCGCGCTCCTGGACGACCAGCACGACGCGGCGGGCACGGTCCCAGCTCTCGGCCTGGTAGGTGAGCGAATGCAGCCACATGCGCGGCTCGGCCGGGCGCCGGCCTGGGGGCCGCTTCATGTAGGGCGCCGCGAGACGATCGAGCGCGGGGTTGGCGCGCAGGCGCGCGACGTAGTCGATCCCGCGCTCTTCGAGGCCGGCGAGCAGCCCGGCGGAGGGAAAGCCGGCATCGATGCGCACCATCGCCACCTCGCACAGGCTGGCCTGCGCGCGATCGACCACGTCGAGGATCACCTCGATCGCGCCGTCGGCTGTGCCGACGGCACCGGGGCGCAGGCGGGCGTCGAGCATGTCGCCGGTCTCGGCCACGGAGGTGACGAGAGGGTGATAGATCCGGCCCCGGTAGTGGCCGTTCCACTCCGCCTTCGGCTGGTGGCCGTGCACCTCGATGGGCAGGCTGTCGACGTCGAGGGTCAGCCGGCGGGGACGCTTGCCACCGCGTTCCGCTCGAGCGGCCCGGGCGCC
>NZ_QPLK01000077.1 GCF_003340565.1 Rhodovulum sp. 12E13
CCTGCGCTCCATACGCTGAAGGCACCCGACCCGAACATCACCATGAGGCCGTGACCTCGAAAAGGACCATGACCCCGGCACGGACGCAGAAACAGGCTTGACGAGGAACCGCAATTAAAGGGCCGATCCACATGGTCATCCGCTACGAGGTCTGACGACAAGCCTGCTGCCTGGCGTCCAAAACCGTATAGATTTCAAAACATGGGACGCTGATTCACCGCCGCCGAACAGAGGGCCGACAGGGCAGTTTCAAGTGCAGTTGCAGAATTCCCGTTCTGCTCCTGTTGCGCCGCTGACCTGGCCGGCGCGGGTATCCCGCGCTGCCAGGGCGTGGCGCGCTCTAGCTCAGGGAAAGCAGGCGCGCCTGGGGAAACGCAGCTTCGATTCCCTTACAGAACTCCACCGCCCGGTTCGCGGCGACCATGGCCACGACAGAGCCGCCGAAGCCGCCCCCGGTCAGGCGGGCACCCGCCGCACCCAGATCGAGCGCCCCGTTGACCAGTGCATCCACCTCCGGCACGGACACCGCGTAGTCGTCGCGCTGAGAGGCGTGGCTCTCGATCATGAGCCTCGCGAAACCGCTTGAATCGCCGGAGGAAAGCGCGTGCACCGCCTTCAGAACGCGCTGATTTTCCGTGATCACATGGCGCGCGCGTTCCGCGAGCGGAGAGTCGAGGCCGCCGACCCGGTCGAGGTCGGCAGGACCGAGATCGCCGAGGAATTCCACCCCGAGGGCCGCGCAGGCCGCGTTGCACTCTGCGACACGCGCGGCGTATCCATCCTCGGTCAGCTTGTGGCTGACGCCGGAGTGAATGACCGCCACGCGATACCGCCCAGGGAGCGCCACTTCCCGGTGGGTCAGCCGGCGCGTGTCGAGAAAGAGCGCCCGTCCTGCCCGGCCGACGGAGACCACGAACTGGTCCATGATCCCGCACGGCATGCCGACGAAGTGGTTCTCGACGCGCCGGGCCTCAAGCGCGGCCTCGACTGGGTCGAGGGGCTTGCCCTTCAGGCCATGCAGGGCGCGCAGCGTGCAGACCTCGATCGCCGCGGAGCTGGAGAGCCCGGCTCCGACCGGGAGATTGCTGGCGATCATCGCGCGGAGCCCCGTTTCTGCCGCGATGTCGCGTGCAGCGGCCGCGACGCAGCCGAGGACGTAGTCGCTCCACGCCCCGCTCGCGCGATCCTCGATGCACCGGTCTTCCTCGTCCTCGAAGCTTTCGCTCGCCAGCCGGATCCTGCCCGGGCGCCCGCCGGGCCCGATGGCGATCGCCGTCCCCAGCGCGAGCGGCATCGGCAGGACGTAGCCGCCGTTGTAGTCCGTATGCTCTCCCAGCAGATTGACCCGTCCCGGCGCGAAGGCGAGCGCCCCGGGCGCCGTTCCGAAACGCTCCTCGAAGGCGCGGGCCGCGCGGGCCTTCAGGCCGTCGGCGATGTCCTCTGTCATGCCGAGTTCCCCGCGGCCTTGAAGTGATCGGTGTCGGACACGGCCGACAGCTGTCGGGCTGCCCGTTCCGCCGTCAGGTCGCGCTGCGCCTCTGCCAGCATCTCGTATCCAACCATGAACTTTCGCACTCTCGCCGAGCGCAAAAGCGGCGGATAGAAATGCGCGTGTAGCTGCCAGTGCGTGTAGTCGCCCGGTGTCGTAGGCGCGCCATGCCATCCCATTGTATATGGGAACTCGGTCTCGAAGAGATTGTCATAGCGGGTGCAAAGCCGCTTCAGAATGTCGGCCAGCGCGTCGCGTTCATCGTCCGCAAGATCGATCAGGCGCAGCACGTGCCTGCGCGGCAGGAGCAGCGTTTCGAACGGCCAGGTCGCCCAGTAGGGCACCACGGCGATCCAGTGCGCGTTTTCGACGACCGTCCGCTCGCCCAACCCGGCCTCGCGCGCGGCATAGGTCACGAGCAGGTTCGCACCGGTCCCGGCGAGATGGCGCGCCTGCGCCCGGTCTTCACGCAGGACCTCGTTGGGCAGGAAGTCCGATGCCCAGATCTGGCCGTGAGGATGCGGGTTGGAACAGCCCATCGCCGCGCCCTTGTTCTCGAAGATCGCGACCCAGTCGTAAGCCTGGCCGAGTTCTTCCAACTGGTCGGTCCAGAGATCGACGACCTGACGGATCTCGTCTTGTGCCAGCTCCGGCAGCGTCAGGTCGTGGCGGTCGGAAAAGCAGATCACCCGGGCTGTCCCCCGGACGCCCCGGCTCCGGAACAGCGGGTCGTCGTCATCGACCGTCTCGGGCGTCTCCGGCAGGAGAGCCGGGAAATCGTTCTCGAAGACGAAGGTACCCCGGTAGTCCGGATTGCGCGCCCCGCCGGCCCGCGTGTTGCCCGGACACAGGTAGCAGCTGTCGTCCCGGGGTGGCCGACGGTCCGCGGCCGTGCCTTCGCGCTGGCCCTGCCACGGGCGTTGCGTGCGGTGCGGCGAGACCAGCACCCATTCCTCCCGAAGCGGGTTGTAGCGGCGGTGCGGTCGGGTCGCGGGATCGTCGCTTGCCATGCTCAGCCCTTTCCGTTCCGCGCAAAGGGGCCGTAGCCCGGCGCGGCGTGCCACGCCCACGCCGAGGCGAGGATCGCGTCCAGTTCGACGAACTCGGGCGTCCAGCCGAGTTCTCGTTTCGCCCGGGAGCTGTCGGCAACAAGGACCGCCGGATCGCCCTCGCGCCTCGGACCGATGCGAAACGGGATCTCGCGCCCCGTCACCTTCGCCGCGGCGTCAAGGACCTCTCGCGTCGTGAAGCCCGCGCCGTTGCCAAGATTGAAGGCATGCGTGCCCGCGTTGGCCTCCATCCAGTCCAGCGCGCGCAGGTGGGCCGAGGCGATATCACGCACGTGGATGTAGTCGCGGATGCAGGTGCCGTCGCGGGTTTCGTAGTCGTCGCCGAAAACGTCCAGCGCATCACGTTCCCCGAGTGCTGCCAGGAGGACATTCGGGATCAGGTGTGTCTCGGGATCGTGGGCTTCGCCGATACCGCCCGAGGGGTCGGCGCCGGCCGCGTTGAAATACCGGAAGCTGACCGCTCGCATCCCGAAGGCGCGCGCGTAGTCGGCGAGCACCTGCTCCATCATCCATTTCGAACGGCCATAGGGGCTGATGGGCGCCTTCGTATGGGATTCCGCGATCCGGTCGGTGACCGGATTTCCGTAGACGGCCGCCGTTGAGGAGAAAACGAAGCGGTCCACCCCGGCGGTGCGCATCGCGTCCAGAAGGTTCAGCGTGCCCAACAGATTGTTCCGGTAGTAGCGATCGGGATGGGAAACGGACTCGCCCACGGCGATCAGGGCCGCGAAATGGTAGACGGCATCGAAATCATGCGCCCCGAAGACGGCATCGAGCGCGGCGCGATCCAGAAGGTCTCCCTGTTCCAGGGGCACGCCGGGGATCGCTGCCGCGTGGCCTTGCGATAGATTGTCGAAGACGACGACCTCGAAGCCGGTCTCCTTGAGGAGACGCACCATGTGCGATCCGATATAACCTGCGCCGCCGCAGACGAGCACCTTGCCGGTCATGTATCCGTTTCCCTTGAGCCCGCCTTATTCATCGAAATCGGGGGTAATGGCTGGCGTGCCCGCGAAAGCTCTGTAGAATCAAGTTGCTACACCAAGTCCGACAGCAGCCCTCGGAGCACGCCATGGGTGAAACGCTA
>NZ_QPLK01000078.1:0-772 GCF_003340565.1 Rhodovulum sp. 12E13
CGGCTGTAGCGTTTCACCCATGGCGTGCTCCGAGGGCTGCTGTCGGACTTGGTGTAGCAACTTGATTCTACAGAGCTTTCGCGGGCACGCCAGCCATTACCCCCGATTTCGATGAATAAGGCGGGGTCACAAGTGTCTACTCACCACCCAGTTCGCCACGATCAGCCCCGGCACGCTGTCATGCGCCCGCTCGGTGTCCCGGTCTAGATCGAGCCGCTTCGGCAGCTTGACCTGCGGGACCAGCAGGAAGATCGGCGCTGTGACCTGGTTGCGGCCGGTCTTCGCGCGTGAGGCGACCGCCTGGCCGCGGGTGTTGATGCGGGCCCGGTCGGCGACGAGCAGGCTCGGTCCTCGCCGGCGGTAGACGAAGCGCAGGCGCAGTCCGCGCCGTCGCTCCCATTCGCCGGGAGTGATCTTGCCGCCGCGCAGACCCCGTCCGGCGGCGGGCGTCGGGATCGCGAGCCAGAAGCCGGTTTTCGAACGGATCAGCGGGCCGGTGTCGTGCGCGCCAACGATGGCGGGCGCTTTCGACCAGACCAGCGACGCCGCGCCGATGCTGGTGGTGCCCTTGGGCCATGTCTCCGCGCGAATGCTTTTGGCGAGCCGCTGGCCCAGCCCGGCGCCGGTGATCTGGCGGCGCCAGTCGGTCTTGAGCTGCCCGCCGGCCTCGCGCATCGCCGTGGTGACCGCGCGCTCGCCCGCCTTGATCTCCGCGGCCATGAGCGCGGCGAGGTCCGGGGTGACGTCGAGCTTCAGCTTCATGCCGGGCGGA
>NZ_QPLK01000078.1:782-3316 GCF_003340565.1 Rhodovulum sp. 12E13
TTTAGCTGCCCGCCGGCCTCGCGCATCGCCGTGGTGACCGCGCGCTCGCCCGCCTTGATCTCCGCGGCCATGAGCGCGGCGAGGTCCGGGGTGACGTCGAGCTTCAGCTTCATGCCGGGCGGAGATCCACGGTCCAGACGAGCCGCTCGCGGTCGCGGACGGGCTCGCCCTGGATGAGGAAGGGCTCACCGTCGATCTCGATGCGGTCGCCCGGGCGCGGGTTCGCAACCTCGGCGATACGCAGATCCAGCCGGGTGGTTTCCGACCAGATGCGGGCGTCGCCGAAGCCGGCGACGTCGTCGGGCCGGCGCAGGATCGCATGGACCAGTGACGGCGCGCCGCCCTCAGCGGTGTAGACGACGTCCCGCGCGAGATGCGTGTCGGCGAAGAGCGCGTCGAGGGCGGCGGCGAAGGCGGTCATCAGAAGCTGCCGTTCAGGCGCACCCGGCCGATGGTGTCGCCCGCTCCGCCCGCCACCGCCTCGACGGCGACGCCGATGAGGGTGTTGTCGGTCGCGACAGTGGTGCAGCGCTTGTTGGTGTCGTCCCAATAGACCTTGGCGCCGACGGTCCAGGCTTGCGAGCCGATCTTGGTGAGGTCGAAGACCCCGGTGAGTCCGGCCTCGACGGGCGCGCCGCTGGCCGCATCGCCGGCCGCCACGCCGAAGATGGAGCCGACGAGCAGGCCGTCGCCGGAGGTCATGGCATAGGGCGCGGTCAGGGTGATGGTGTTGCCGGGCTGAAAGTAGTTTTTCATCGCGGGATCCTTTCGCGGAACGACGACGGGCGGCGCGAGGGCCGCCCGTGCGTCAGTGATCAGGGTTCAGGGGGTGGCCCGGCTCACGCGCCGGGGTTCTTGTAGAGGCCGCGCCAGTCGATGGCCTTGGCCCCGAAGTCGAGGAGGCACTTGATCTCGACGCCGTCGACGTCGAAGCCGTTGCGCGTCTCGATGTAGGCACCCTGCTGGCCCTCGAGATAGGCGTACTCGATGGTGTCGATCTGGTTCGGGCTCGCCGCCAGATACCAGGCCGTCTCGCTCGCGGCGTCGAGCCGCGGCTCGGCGATGGGCGAGAGCGTCCGGATCGACTGCGGCACCACCGTCCCGCTGGTCGCCGGCACGAGGTTCTGCGCGACGAGCTGCTCGGCCTTCAGTTCCAGCGCCGCCGGCACGATCAGGAAGGCGGGCCGGACGTTGAGCACCGTCTTCTTGTCGAGCCCGGTCTGCTTGGCCATGGCGGCGCGGGCGGCGCCGACGCTGCTCACATCCAGCGCAGCGCCCGAGCCTGCGAGGTTCTTGTGCGTGGTGTGGAACAGCGCGTTGCCATCGGCCATCGCGGGGTTCGAGGTGATGATGCCCCAGACCACGTCCGACTCCAGCTGCGCGATGGAATTGCCGTACATCGCCGGGATGCGGGTGAAGGCGTCGAGATCGTCGTTGATCAGCGTCTGGCGGGTGATGGCGACCACCCGGCCATAGGTCTTCACCTTGTAGCTCTCCTTCGACTCGCCGAGGCTGCCGCGCTTGAACTCGCCGCTCTCGGCCACTTCCAGAAGCTGCGGCGCCTCGCCCAGCTGGACCCGGTGCATGGCCTTGAAATCGGTGGCGAGCACCTGCCGGCAGAACAGCATGAAGGTGCGGGGGTAGGCCTCGTAGGCCTGCCGCAGCGTCTTGTTCGTGACGGCCGACAGGATCTCGGGGAAGTCCGAGGTCGAGTGCAGCGCGCGCGTGGCCACCTCGTCGCGCGACAGCCCGCGGGTGTTGGCGCCAGCGTTGCCGAGGCTCTCGCGGGCCAGCTCCATCAGCGTCATGCCGCGGTACTGGCGCGCCGCATCCTCGAGCGGGAAGAGCGTCGGGCTGTAGCGATGGAGCAGCGCATTGGCGACCGCGTCGCGGCGGGTGACCTGCTCGTCCCGACCGCCCAGCGGGATCGAGATCTGGCTGAAGCTGCGGGTTTCCTCGGAGCTCGCGGCGACCTGATCAAGGATCAGTCGGCGCGCCTCGGCGAGGTCCGTGCCGCGCTTCACCAGATCCTCGGCGAAGCCGCGCTCGAGGTTCAGCCGCCCCGCCAGGTCATAGATCGTGGAGACGCGCTCGCGCTCGGTCTCCCGCGCCCGCGTCACGTCGGCCTCGGGATCATGGGCCTGCGCCGCCTCCGGTGTCCGCGAGTGCGGCTGCGCGCGGGTTGCGCTGCCGGGGCTCTGCGAGTCGGCGGCGCGGGTCTCCGCCTGGGTCGCGGCAGGCTTCGGGTCGGTCATCGGCGTGTCCTCGGATGCGACGGCGTCGCTGGGCTGGTCGGCGCTCGGGGCGGCTGCGGCCTCGGCCGCCGGGGTGTCGGTCTTCTCCGTCATCGGAATGGCTCCTGTGCTGTGGGTGGGCGCGTCCCGGCGGTGGAGGACGCAGTCGTGAAGCGGGGATCGGGCGCGGAAGCCGGCAGCGGGATCGGCGCCCACGGGCACGGCGGAGACCTCGAATGGCGTCCAGTCCACCGCACGCCAGAGCTCGCGCGCCGTGTCCGGCTTCGAGATGTCGAAGCG
>NZ_QPLK01000079.1 GCF_003340565.1 Rhodovulum sp. 12E13
GCGGCGGCGCGCGATCACCGGGCGGTGCTCGCCGACGGGGACCGGCAGGTGCTCGACGCCGCTCTCGCCGCGCTGTCGGACAAGGGCCTGTTCGACGGCGATGCGCTGGCGGCCGCCGAAGCGGCCCTGGCGCCGCTGGAGGCGGCGGTCGCGCGCGCCGGGGGCGCGCCCGTGCGGCGCTGGACCGAGCAGGGCGACGGCTACCTCGTCGGCGGCACCGAAGCGGGCCGCCGCATCGGATGCGTTCGCGACGAGCTGCGGGCGTTCCTCCGCCTCGCATTTCGCGTCGTCGATTACCTGGAAGCGCATGACCAGCTCGCGCGCCGGGTCAGCGGCGTGCCGGGCCCGAAGCGGTAGGCCCGCGGGCCGCGGGCGGCGCGGGTCTCGTGGAGGGCCGGGTCACATCGCGCGCGAGCCGGGCGAGGGAACGGTCGCGGGGCACCGATGCGGCGATGTTCAAGCCTCCGACCCCATCGCCCGAACCGCCCGTCGGTTCAATGCGGCCCACGGAAGGGCCGCGTGGCTTCCGCGGCCAATTCGGGCGTGCCACGTCCCTCTCGTTCAGGCGCCCCCGCTCACCGTGGCGGGGGCGCCGACATCGGCAGCAGAACCAGAAGGGACGAGCGACATGGACGCGGCACACGGCACCACAGACAGCGAGGACCGCACAGCATTCCCCGTCCCGGTCGCCGTCACGGTGACCGGGGACACCCACGACGTTTGCATCCAGCGCGCCCGGATCGCCGACTCGCCCGCGGCCAACCCGCCCGCGGCCGTGCCGCGCCCTCAGGACGCCACCGAGCCCGGGGGAGGCGGGTCGGGAGGTCCGACACACCGTCAAGAAGGCGTGTGCAGCAGATTTTTTCTTGCTGCACACTGCAGGGATATGCAGCAGGATTGGTTTTGATGCACACAAGCCGGGAGGCACACCCGATCATGGATATCCTCGCCCAGTCGCGCCCCGCCGTCGTGGCCTACCAGGACCTGCTCCGCCTGCATCTCGACGAGCGGGCGGCCGGCGTCGTGGGCTCGATCGAGGAGCGGCATCGCAACGGCCGGACCTATCTCTACGAGCGCTTCCGCCTCGGGACCGAGATGAAAAGCCGCTACCTCGGCGAGGCCACGCCCGAGCTCCGGGCGCGGCTGGAGCGTGCGGCAGAGCTCAAGGCCGACGCGGAGGCGCGCCGCAAGCGCATGGCGCGGCTGACCCGGACGCTGCGGGCGGAGGGCTTCATCGTGACCGACCGCGAGACGGGGTCGATGCTGCTGGCCTTCTCGCGGGCGGGCGTCTTCCGCCTCGGCGGGACGCTCGTGGGCACCTTCGCCTACGGCCTCTACCAGGGCGAGCTCGGCGTGCGGATGGATTACGAGGAACTCGCCCGGACCGGCGATGTCGACCTCGCGAGCTTCGCGCGGCTGTCGGTCGCCCTCGGAGACACGGTCGAGGAAAGCCCCGCCGACATCCTGCGGTCGCTGAAGTTCGACCCCGTCCCCGGCGTCATTGATCGCCAGGTCTGGAAATGGCGGCAGAGCCGGTCGGATACCCTCGTCGAATTCCTGACCCCGGCCTTCGGGGACGAGACAGTCAAGCCCCTGCCCGCCCTCGGCGTCAGCGCCCAGGCGCTGAACTACCTCAACTACCTCATCGCGGAGCCGATCCAGGCGGTCGCGCTCTACCGCGCCGGCGTGCTCGTCCAGGTCCCTCGCCCCGAGCGCTTCGCGATCCACAAGCTGATCGTGGCCGACCGGCGGCGGGGCGGGCCCGACCAGCTGAAGTCCCGCAAGGACCGCGCCCAGGCCAAGTTCCTCGTCCGCATCCTCTCCGAGGATCGCCCCGACGACCTGGCCGAGGCCTACGCCGACGCACTGTCCCGCGGCCCCCGCTGGCGGGCGCGCATTGCGGCCAGCCTGGAGCGCATGCCCGAGACGTCCGAACGGCTGGCGGCGCTCGCGTGATTTGCCGAGCCTGAGGACTCAGAGTCCGATAATCCACAATATGCGAACCCGAGATACTGCTGAAGGTCGCCGGTCCGGCGGCCTTTTTTCTGGCCCTCACGATGGGCCAATTTGCTGGGTAGAATGGGCGAACCTCCGGCCGATCAGCCAAATCCGCGCACCCCGCATAAGCAAAATCAATGACTTAGCAGGTGCGGTGCGAAAATCTATGGCTGGCGTGACAGTTGATGTTGTCACGCGAGCCTAAGTTCGCCCAGGCGCGTGTGGCCGCCATCCGTGGGGCCGGCAGCCTGCCGGCGCGCGGCGACCTTGCGGCGGCGCCGGTCGAGGTCGCCGAGGGCATGCTCTCGGTGCTGCTCGACCTGCCCCCCGCGGACCTGGCAGCGGGAGACGAGGCCGCCCGCTTCTGCGACGTGGGGCGCACCGCCCAGGTCAAGCTCGACCGGGAGGTGCCGCAGCTCGTCGCCGCGCTGGACACGCTGGTGCGCCGCGCGGCCGCATCGGCGGCGGCGCGCTGGCCCGACCAGGACGCCTGGATAGCCGGTTTCTTGCGACGGGTCCGCGATGACGCTTGAGGATCTTGTTCCGCTGCTGCTCGTCGGAGTGGTGGCATGCTTTTTCCCGCGCCGGTGGCTGAGGCGGCGGGCGGGGCAAGTCGCAGTGGCGGCCGGCGTGGGCGCCCTCGTGCTCATATACCTGCATTGGCGCCTCGCCGAGACGGTGATGCCGGTGGATATGGCCACGGTGCAGGGCGTCTTCGTCTGGACGGTGTTCGTCGTCGAGGTCTTCGCCTGGTCCGACGCGGTGATCCTCTTCGCCTTCCTCGTGCGCCGAACCGACCGAACCCCGGAGGCGGGGCGCGGTCGATGCCGCGGCGATGATCATGCCCAGCTGGCTGTGCGACCTTCTCATCGAGGACGGCGAAGGGGGGCGGCGCGGCTCCTGGCCGGAGGCCGGACGCCACGACCCGCCGAGCGGGCGTCTGGCGCAGCGCGCGGTCACGCATCACCGTTTTGACGAGCTCGAAACCCCGTGTCGCACAGTCGCGTGCGACGACGGCGACGTTGCCAAAGCACTCACCCCGGCGAGCTGAGACGCAGATGGCCGCACAGCTCGGAACAAGGGCAAGATGCGCCCTGTAATCCGCCCGTCAGTCCGCGACGCGCATCGGCCCTCGGTGTGAACCAGCGTCCTTTAATTGCGGTTCCTCGTCAAGCCTGTTTCTGCGTCCGTGCCGGGGTCATGGTCCTTTTCGAGGTCACGGCCTCATGGTGATGTTCGGGTCGGGTGCCTTCAGCGTATGGAGCGCA
>NZ_QPLK01000008.1 GCF_003340565.1 Rhodovulum sp. 12E13
TGATGTCGGCCTCCTTCACCAACCAGGTGCTCGCCCAGATCGAGCTCTGGACGAAGGGAGAGCAGTACGACAACGCCGTCCACGTCCTGCCCAAGCACCTCGACGAAAAGGTCGCCCGCCTCCACCTCGGCCGCATCGGCGTCAAGCTCACCGAGCTCGCCCCCGACCAGGCCGACTACATCGGCGTCACCCCCCAGGGCCCCTTCAAGCCAGACCACTACAGGTATTGAGGGGCGCGAGCCCGGCAAGAAGGCCGCCGGCCATGCCCATCGGGGCGCGGCCGGCGGCCTTTTTCGTCGGGCCCGGTTGTGCAGGGCGACCGCCGTTCAGGCGGTGCCGGCGTCGGCCTCGGCGCCCGCGTCCTGCGGCTGGAACGTTTCGGCGAAGCACGCGAAGAACTTGGCCGACAGCTTCTTTGCGGTGCTCGCCACCAGCCGGCTCCCGAGCTGGGCGAGCTTGCCGCCGATCTCGACATGCGCCTTGTAGGCAAGGATCGTGCGCTCCGGCCCGTCCTCGGTCAGCGTCACGTCGGCGCCGCCCTTGGCGAAGCCGGCCGCGCCCCCGTTGCCCTGCCCGCTGAGGGTGAAATGCTCGGGCGCGCCGCTCGGGTCGAGGTGCACGACGCCCGTGAACCGGGCCTTCACCGGCCCGATCTTGAGCGTGACCTTCGCTTCGAGGTCTCCCTCCTCGTTGCGTTCGAGCTCCTCGCATCCCGGGATGCACTGGCGCAGCACCTCCACGTCGTTGAGCCGCGCGTAGACTTCGTCGCGCGGGGCCTCGATGACGACTTCCTCGGCGAGATCCATGGCGTTTCCTTTCTCTTCCGTCCCTGTCCAGTGTTATCGGTCGCGCGCCCCCACGTCACCGGGCGGCGTCGGCCATCTCGTCGCGGACTCGAGCGAGGTCGTCCGCGGTGTCGACATCCGCGAAGAAGGCGGGCAGATCGGTCTCGAAGCGGTGCACGAGGCCGGGGTTGCGCCGGGTGAAGCCGCCGCAGCCGAGGCGCGGCCCGCCAGCCAGCACGGCCGCCCGCGCCTGCCGCGACAGCACGACCGGGTTGCCCCGCACCCTGCCCCGCATCGGCACGGTCACCCGGCCGGGTGGCGCCGTGCGCGCTGCGGAGAGCAGGTTGAAGAGCGCGGAAGCGGTCAGACGGGGCAGGTCGCCCGGCACGACGAGCGTCAGGTCGGCATCGGCCACGCGGGCGAGGCCGAAGGCCACGCTGCCCTGCTGCCCCGCGGCGTGCTCGGGATTGGTGGCGAGATCGACCGGCAGGCCGCCGAGGCGCGCGCCCACCGCCTCGGCCTGATGGCCGAGCACGACGAGCGGCGGCGCGGTGGTCGCACCGAGCACCGCATCGAGCGTGCGCAGCAGGAGCGGCCGGCCACCCACCTCCGCGAGCAGCTTGTTCCCGGCACCGAACCGGGTCGAGAGACCGGCGGCGAGCACCACGGCGGCGACGCTCATCGCGCCCCCTTGCGGCGCACCTGCACGATCTCGGCCAGGATCGACAGGGCGATCTCGTCGGGTGTCTCGGCGCCGATGTCGAGGCCCGCGGGCGCCGAGAGCGCGGCGAGGGCCGCGGCGTCGGCCCCCTGCCCGGCCAGCTTCTCGCGCAGCGCCGCCGCCTTGCGCCGGCTGCCGACGAAGGCGACATGGGCCGCCCCCGCACCCAGCGCCTCGGCCAGCGCCCGCGCATCTCCCTTGCCCTGGGTGGCGACCACCACGTAGGCGCCGGGCCCCGTCGCAGCCTCGCACAGGCGGAAGTCGAAGCCGCGGGCGAGCGCGCGCAAGGCCCGCGCCACCGGCCCCTCGCCCATGACCACGAGATCGGGCAGCGGCACGAACGGCTCGACGAAGACGTCCATCGAGCCCTTCGAGGCGCAGCCGTTGCGCTCGTAGATCATGCCGTCGCGCACCTCGCAGGGCTCGGCGCCCTCGGCGGCCAGCCGGTCGTCGGGGCGCAGCGCCACCAGCACCGGCTCGCCCCGCGCCACCGCCGACCGCGCCGCCCGGCCGAGTGCGGCGCGCACGCAGCCGCCGCCCACCCAGCCCTCGATCAGTTCTCCCTCGGCGGACAGCAGTGCGCGCGCGCCAGCGCCGGCCGAGGTGCTGTCCATCGTGCGCACGATGGTGGCGGTGGCGAAGGGCGTGCCGGCCGTGCGCATCTCGCGGGCCAGCGCGTCGATCCGTTCGACGGTGAGGGCGGCGGGTTTCACAGGCGGGCGAGCTCCCCTTCGAGCGCGGCGAGGCCGGCGAGCGTGTTGACGGAATGCACAGCGTCGAGATGCGGGCGCGCCTCGGCCATGCCGGCGGCGATGGCACCGTGATCGGCCCAGCCCTTGAGCGGGTTGAGCCAGACGATCCGGCAGCCGCGGCGCCCGAGGCGGGCGAGGGCGGGGCCGATCGCCCCCTTGCCTTCGCTGTCGTAGCCGTCGGACAGGATGAAGACGACCGTGCGCCCGTCGACGAAGGCGGGGGCGTAGCCGCGGGCGAACCGCTCGAGGCAGGCCCCGATACGCGAGCCACCGCCGAACCCCTCTGCGAGCAGGCTCATCCGGTTGAGCGCGCGCAACGGGTCGGGGTCGCGCAGCGCCTCGGTGATCCTGACGAGGCGGGTGTGGAAGAGATAGGCATCGGCCGACGGATCGCCCCGCATCAGCCCCGCGAGAAAGGCGAGGAAAGGGCGCGCATAGACCGTCATCGACCCCGAGACGTCGGCCAGCGCCGCGATCCGTACCGGACGGTCGGGGCGGGCCTTGCGCGGCAGGTGCAAAGGCTCGCCGCCGATGGCCAGCGAGCGGCGCACGAGGCGGCGAAAGTCGATCTCGGCCCCCCGCTTGGCCGCGCGGCGCCGGCGCGAGCGGCGGTCGCGCAGCGCCCGGCCCAGCCGCTCGGCCACCCGCTCGGCCTCGGCGATGTCGTCGCGCGAGACCAGCTCGCGCAGGTCGCGGCGGGCGATGCTCTGGCTGCGCACGGCCAGAAGCCGCCCCTCGCCGCCGCCCTCCGCCTCGCCCTCGCCCTCGCCATCGGGGCTGTCCTGCTGTCCCGCCCCCTCGGCCTGCGGCCCCGTCGCCTCGGCCGTGCTGCGCATCGCCCTGGTCGGCGTTCGGACACTGGGCGTGGCCCGCGTCACCACCCGCCCGCCGTTCATCCAGAAGGCCTCGAACAGCGCGTCGAAGCGCCGTGCCTCGTCGGCGCTCCCGCAGCACACGGCCTTCAGCGCGGCGCGGGCCTGGGCGGGATCGGCCGCCTCGACGCTTGCCAGCGCGCGCAGGGCCGTCTCCGTCTCCGACACGCCGAGGCGCAGCCCGTTCTCGCGGCAATGCCCGAGAAAGCCCGCGACGCGCGCGCTCGGCCCGGGGTCGCGCCCCGCGAAGCGGGTGACGCGGCTCATGCCGCCTTCCCCGCGAGGCGCTGGGCGACCTCGGTCGTCATGTTGGCGCGATCGGCCCGCGTCTTGAGCAGGGTGGCGAGGGCGGCCTGCAGCACGGCCGGGTCCTCGGTCAGGTCGTTGACGCCCAGCCCCGCCAGCGCCGCGGCGAAATCCAGCGTCTCGGCGACGCCCGGTACCTTGTCGAGCTCTTCGCGCCGCAACGCCTGCACGAAGCCCACGATCTGCGCTGCAAGCCTCTCCTCAACCTCCGGGCAGCGGGCGGCGAGGATGGCGATCTCGGTCGCCCGGTCGGGGTAGTCGACCCAGGCATACATGCAGCGCCGCCGCAGCGCGTCGGACAGGTCGCGCGTGCCGTTGGCCGTCAGGATTACGATGGGCCGCGCGGTGGCCTGCATCGTGCCGAGCTCGGGGATGGTGATCTGGTAGTCCGACAGCACCTCGAGCAGGTAGGCCTCGAATTCCTCGTCGGCCCGGTCGATCTCGTCGATCAGCAAGACCGGCGGGGCGTCCTGCCGGATCGCCTGCAGAAGCGGACGGGCGAGCAGGTACTCCTCCGAGAAGACCCGTTGCTCCACCTGCCGCCCCGTCTCGCCCCCCTCGGCGGCGGCGCGGATGGCCAGAAGCTGGCGCTGGTAGTTCCACTCGTAGATGGCGTGCGCGGCGTCCAGCCCCTCGTAGCATTGCAGCCGGATCAGGCGCGTGGCGCGCGCCGCGGCCAGCGCCTTGGCCACCTCGGTCTTGCCCACGCCGGCCGCCCCTTCGAGCAGCAGCGGACGGCCGAGCGTGACGGCAAGGTGCAGCGCCATCGCCAGATCGGGCGCGGCGACGTAGCCCTGGGCGGCGAGATCGGTCGCAAGCTCGGTCCAGTCAGCCATTCCGTAGCTCCGAGTACCGGGCGTTACCCGCTTCTTCCTGTGCCAAATCCGCGTCGCCCACGCTCTGGTCACCAGCGTCCGGCGGGGGCCGTGGCGCCCGCCCGCCGCACTCGGGCGGGAGGTCGCCGCCGGGCCTTCCCCGGCGCGCGGGGGTGGGCGGGCGGGCCGCGTGCCGGGGAAGGCCCGGCGGCGCAGCCCGCGCCGCGGACGGATCAGCCGTGCAGGCCGAGCCCGTTGGCGATCTTCCACACGCGCCAGTGATCGTGCGGCATGTGGCTCTGTCGCAGGCCGAACGCGCGGAAGGCGTCGTGCACCGCGTTCGAGAAGGCCGGCACGCCGCCGACGTTCGGGCTCTCGCCCACGCCCTTGGCCCCGATCGGGTGGTGCGGCGAGGGCGTCACCGTGTGGTCGGTCGTGTAGTGCGGCGTCTCCCAGGCGGTCGGCACGAAGAAGTCCATCAGCGTGCCGGTCTTGACGTTGCCCATCTCGTCGTAGGCGATCTCCTGCCCCATCGCGATGGCCAGCGCCTCGGTCAGCCCGCCATGCACCTGCCCCTCGATGATCATCGGGTTGATCCGGGTGCCGCAATCGTCGAGCGCGTAGAACTGCCGGATCTCGGTCTGGCCGGTATCGACGTCGATCTCCATCACGCAGACATAGGCGCCGAACGGATAGGTCATGTTGGGCGGGTCGTAGTAGCTGACCGCCTCGAGGCCCGGCTCGATGCCCGGAATCGCCTGGTTGTAGGCGGCGAAGGCGATCTCCTTCATCGTCTTGAAGCGCTCCGGGTCGCCCTTGACCGCGAAGCGGTCGACGTCCCACTCCAGATCGTCGTCGTGGACCTCCAGAAGGTAGGCCGCGATCATCTGTGCCTTGGCGCGGATCTTGCGGCCGGCCATCGCCGTCGCCGCCCCCGCCACGGGCGTCGAGCGCGAGCCGTATGTGCCGAGGCCGTAGGGCGCGGTGTCGGTGTCGCCCTCCTCGACGGTGATCGAATCCGCCGGCAGCCCGATCTCGCTGGCCAGGATCTGCGCGAAGGTCGTCGCGTGCCCCTGCCCCTGTGAAATCGTGCCGAGCCGCGCGATGGCCGAGCCGGTGGGATGGATGCGGATCTCGCAGCTGTCGAACATCCCCAGCCCGAGGATGTCGCAGTTCTTGACCGGCCCGGCGCCCACGATCTCGGTGAAATGCGTCAGCCCGATGCCGAGGAGCTTGCGGGTCTCGCCCCGCTTGAAGGCCTCGACCCGCTCGGCCTGTTCGCGGCGCAGGCCGGCGTAATCGACCGCCTCCAGCGCCTTGTCCCATGCCGTGTGATAGTCGCCGCTGTCATACTCCCAGCCCAGGGCCGACTGGTAGGGAAACTGCTCGGCCTTGATGAAATTGATCCGGCGCAGCTCGGCGGCGTCCATCCCCAGCTCGATGGCGAGGATCTCGATCATCCGCTCGATGAAATAGGCGGCCTCCGTCACCCGGAACGAGCAGCGATAGGCCACGCCACCCGGCGCCTTGTTGGTATAGACGCCGTCGACCGAGAGATAGGCGGTCGGGATGTCGTAGCTGCCCGTGCAGATGTTGAAGAAGCCTGCGGGAAACTTGGTGGGGTCGGCGCAGGCATCGAACCCGCCGTGATCGGCCGTGACGTGACACCACAGGCCGGTGATCTTCCCCTCCTTCGTCGCCGCGATCCTACCCTTCATCCAGTAGTCGCGGGCGAAGGCGGTGGTCATCAGGTTGTCCATCCGGTCCTCGACCCATTTCACCGGCTTGCCGGTGACGATCGAGGCGACGGCCGAGCAGATGTAGCCCGGATAGGCGCCCACCTTGTTGCCGAAGCCCCCGCCGATATCGGGCGAGACGATCCGGATGTTGTGCTCCTCGATGCCCGAGATCAGCGAGACCACGGTGCGGATCGCGTGCGGCGCCTGGAAGGTGCCCCAGATCGTCAGCTTGCCGTTCACCTTGTCCATGCTCGCCACGCAGCCGCAGGGCTCCAGCGGGCAGGGATGGGTTCGGTGGTAATAGATCATCTCCTCGGCCACCACGTCGGCCTCGGCGATGACCTGCTCGGTCGCCTCGCGGTCGCCCTGCTCCCAGGTGAAGATGTGGTTGTGGTGCTTGCGCGGCCCGTGGGCGCCCTCGGTCTTGCCCTCGAGGTCCTCGCGCAGCACCGGGGCGTCGGGCTCCAGCGCCTTGAACGGGTCGACGACGACCGGCAGATCCTCGTATTCGACCTCCACCGCCTCGATCCCGTCGGCGGCGGCGTAGCGGTCGGTCGCCACGACGAAGGCCACCTCCTGGCCCTGGAACAGCACCTTGCCGTCGGCCAGCACCATCTGCTTGTCGCCGGCGAGCGTGGGCATCCAGTGCAGGCCCAGCGGCTCGAGATCCTTGGCGGTGATGACGGCCAGCACGCCCGGCACCTTCATCGCCTCCTCGGTGTGGATGGCCGTCACGCGGGCATGGGCGTGGGGCGAGCGCACGAAGTCGCCAAACAGCATCCCGGGCAGCGTGATGTCGTCGACGTAATTGCCCTTTCCTTGGGTGAATCGGGCGTCCTCCACCCGCTTGCGGGACGAGCCGAGGCCCTTGAGCTTTTCGGCGCGCTCGGCGCTTTCGGGAAGGTCCTTCATTCCGCGGCCTCCTTCGATGCGTTCATCTCCGCCGCGGCGGCGAGAATGGCTTTCACGATGTTCTGGTAGCCGGTGCAGCGGCACAGGTTGCCCGCCATGCCGAAGCGCACCTCCTCCTCGGTGGGGCTGGGGTTCTCCTGCAGCAGACGGTAGGCGCGGGTGATCATCCCCGGCGTGCAGTAGCCGCATTGCAGCCCGTGATGCTCGCGGAACGCCTCCTGCAGCGGGTGCATCGCGTCGGGGCTGCCCAGCCCCTCGACCGTGGTGATCTCCTTGCCCGCCACCTGCGCAGTGAACACGGTGCAGGACTTCACCGAGCGGCCGTCGATATCCACCGTGCAGGCCCCGCAATGCGAGGTCTCGCAGCCGATATGCGGCCCGGTGATCCGAAGCTGCTCGCGCAGGGTGTGGATCAAGAGTTCGCGCGGCTCGGCGAGCACGTCCTGCGGCTCGCCGTTCACCGTGATCTGGTAGTGTTGCTTGCCCATGGCTGGCTCCCCTCCCCTTACGCGCGGCTCACGGCGCGCTCGATGGCGCGGCGGATCATGACGCCCGCGACATGGCGCTTGAAGTCGACGGGGCCGCGATTGTCCTCCGTCGGGTCGATGTCGGCCTTCGCGGCCTCGACGGCAGCCGAGACGGCCTCGGCGTCGCAATTCGTTCCCACCAGCGCGGCGCCGGCCGCCTCCGACCACACGGGCACGTCCGACAGGTTGGTCATGGCGATCGAGGCGGCGGTGCAGCGCCCCCCCTCCATCGTCACCAGCGCGGCGCAGGCGGCGGTGGCGTAGTCGCCGATCTTGCGCTTCTGCTTCTCGTAGGCATAGCCGCCCGCGGGCACGGCGAAGGAGATGGCGGTCAGGATCTCGTCATCCTCCCGCGCGGTCATGTAGGCGGCCTCGTAATAGTCGCGCGCCGCCACGCTCCGCTCGCCGCCGGGCCCCGCCAGGTGGAAGGTGGCGCCGAGGCACTGCATCAGCCCCGGCATGTCGTTGCCCGGATCGCCGTTGGCGACGTTGCCGCCGACGGTACCGCAATAGCGCACCTGCGGGTCGGCGATCTGCAACGCGGCCTCGCGGACGAGCGGCGCCGCCCGTGCCAGCTCGGCGCTCGCGATCAGCTCGGCCTGCGTCACCATCGCGCCGAGGCGGACGGTGCCACCCTCGACCACAATGCCGCGCAGTTCGGCGATGTCCTGCAGATCGACCAGATGGCCGAGGTCGGCCATTCGCAGCTTCATCATCGGGATCAGGCTGTGCCCGCCTGCGATCACCCGCGCCTCGTCGCCGTGCTCGCCGAGGATGGCGAGGGCGGCAGCGATGTCGCCGGGCCGGTGGTAGTCGAACCGCGCCGGTATCATGTGCTCCTCCCTGGTGCGTTCTTCTGACGCATGCGGTGTTGTATGCCGCCGTCGACGGGCGCGGGAACGGCGAATGAACGACACCGGTCGCCCGATGCACGAGATGCGAAATACGCGCACGAACGGCGAAGCCGGGGCGAACGGCCTTCGAAGGCCGTTGGGTCAGGCCGCATCGGAGTGACGTGGAAGGCGGAACGGCGCCACGGGGCCAAGGCGTTTCGAAACGCCTTGCGCCCGGCCCCGGCCTTGCCGTCAGAGGCCCAGCGCAGCCCGGACGTCTGGCAGACGCGAGCGGGAGACCGGCACCTTTCCCAGCGTGCCGACACCGTCGAAATAGGCTATGCCGCCGTCCTTCTTGCGCTCGAAGGCCGAGACATGCGCGGGATTGATCAGGTAGCTGCGATGCGCCCGCACGAAGGGCGCCGGCGCGAGCCGGCGCTCCGCCTCCGAGATCGACCAGGGGCAGAACCCGCGGGCCTCGCCGCGGTAGATCACCGTGTAATGCCCCTCGGCCCGGAAGGCGGCGATATCGCCGGGATCGGCGAAGAGCGTTCGCCCGTTCTGCTCGTAGGGCACGCCACGGCGCGGCGGAACAGGGCGCGGCGCGGGCTCCGGGGCCGGCTCGGGCACCGTCCCGATGGCGCGCGCGACGGCGGCGGGTGCATCGTCAGCCGGGGCGGTGTGCGCGTCGGGGGCGGACGCAAGCGCAGTCTCTGGCGTCGCCGTGGCGGGCGCTGCCGCGGCAGCCGCCATGCCCCGGGCCGCGCCGCCGGTCGTCGCCCCGCCCGGAAGGAAGGTCGCGCCCGAGAGCAGGAACCCGCCGCAGATGGCGAAGGAGGCCAGCGTCACCACCAGCGCCAGCATCTCGTTGCCCAGGGTCAGTTCGGGCATCCGCGGCACCGGGTCGGCGAAGAAGCGCGTTCCCGCGATGGCGAGGTAGTGCAGCGCCACGACCGCCACTGCGAAACACACCGTCCCGAGCACGATGTTGCGCCGCGTCCGCTCGCCGTAGGCGACGCGGATCGCCACGACCGAAAGGCCGAGCGACACGGTGGCCGAGGCGGCAAGGCCGAGCGGTGCATAGGCGGCGCGGCACGCCTCCATCCCCGCCATGCCGATGTAGTGCATCGCCAGAATGCCCACGCCGAAGACAAGGCCCGCCAGCGTGATCGTCGAAGCGGTCCGCGCGCGGAAATGCAGCAGGATCAGGCCGAGGCCCACGATCAGGATGCCGACGAGCGCCGAGATCAGCGTGGTCAGCGCATCGTAGAAGAACGGGATCGGCAGTTGCAGCCCCAGCATGGCGACGAAGTGCATCGACCAGATGCCGCCCCCGAGCACGATGGCCGAGGCCGCGACGGCCCGCTTGCGCGGCCCCACGTCGAGGGCCTGCGCCCCGCGGGTGAGGCACAGACCCGTGAATCCGGCCATGAGCGCGATCGCGAAGGACGCGACCACGAGCAGCGGATCGTGCGAGACGTCGAGCGCCAGCGTCAGACCCTCCCCTGCCTGATGCCCTGGCTCTCGATACGCCATTTCCCGGCCCGGGCAAAGTAACGACGCGCGGACCTGCGCCGTCCGCGGGCCGACTGCGGCCGGCGCTGCGCCGGCGAGCGCCGGGGCCCGGCCACCGCGGAACTTCGGCCGGACGGATCGACTTTCCCCGAGACGGCCCGCCGCGGAACGATGGGAGAGACACCATGACGATCGACAGCCTGAAAGACCTATACATCGCCGAGTTGCAGGAGGCCCGGTCGTTCGAGGGCCAGATCGCCAATGCCCTCGGCGGGTTCGCCGACAGGGCCAGCGACGGCGCGCTGCGCGAGGCGCTCGCCGGCGACAGGCCGGAGAGCGTGCGCCACGGCGAGCGCATAACCGCGCTGCTCGAGCGGCACGGCGCCGACCCGCGCGCCCACGAGGACCAGACCATGAAGGCCATTCTGGCGGAGGCCGGCAAATGGGCCGCAGAGATCGACGACCCGGCCGTGCGCGACGCCGCGCTCATCGCCAGCGTCCAGCGCATCCAGCACTACGAGATCGCCGCCTACGGCGCCCTCGTCGCATGGGCGAGGGAAGAGGGCCTCGACGACGCAGAAACGCTGGCCGAAATTCTCGAAGAAGAGAAGGCCGCCGACGAAAAGCTCAGCGCCCTGGCCGGCGAGCGGGTGAACGAAGGGGCATCGTAGGCGCGCCGATCCGGCATCGGCCGGAGATGCGGGCGACCTCTCCCGGCCGGTCGGGTCTCGTGCCGTGTCGCCGTGACCGGGCGGGCTCGCTGCGCACGGAGCCGGCGGCGGCGCTTCCCCTTGCCGCTCTGCGCTCGCCTCACCCCTGTGCCCCTTCCAATGCCGCGGCGAGGTTCGGCCCGAGATCGTCGGAGAGGTAGCCGCCCTCCTGCACCCAGAGCGTGGGCAGCCCCGCCCCGGCGATGGCGCGGGCGATGCGGCGGAAGCCGTCCGTGGTGACCGCGAGGCCCTGGAAGGGGTCGTTCACATGCGCGTCGAGGCCGAGCGCCACGACCAGCGCGTCGCAGCCGAAGGCGTCGATGCGGGCGAGGGCGGTATCGAGGGCGCGCAGGTAATCCTCGTCGCCCGTCCCGCGGGGCAGGGCGAGGTTGAGGTTGGCGCCACGGCCCGCGCCTTCTCCACGCTCCTCCGGGTAGCCCCAGAAGAACGGATAGAACCGCTCCGGGTGGGCATGGATCGACACGGTCAGCACGTCGCCGCGGGCGTAGAAGATGCCCTGCGTGCCGTTGCCGTGATGCACGTCGACGTCGAGCACCGCAGGCCTGCGGCCCGCGCGCAGCAGGCGCTCGGCGGCGATGGCGGAGTTGTTGAGAAAGCAGAACCCGCCGGCGAGGTCGGCATAGGCGTGGTGCCCCGGCGGGCGCGAAAGCGCATAGGCCGCGCGCTCGCCGTCGAGCACGAGGTCGGCCGCCGTCACCGCGCTCTGTGCCGACCAGTAGGCCGATTCCCACGTATGGGCACCGATCGGGCAGGCCGTGTCGGCCTGGTGGTAGCCGGCCTGCCCGACGGCGGATTTCGGGTAGCCGTCGGTGCGGGCAGCGGGGTGGATGTTGGGGATCACCTCTTCGCCCGCGCCCTCGATCCGCAGCCACCGGGCGTGGATCGTGCGCAGGAAGTGCAGGTATTCGGCACTGTGCACGGCGGCGAGGGGGGCCATCCCGTGATCCTGCGGCGCGACGAAGCCGCAGCCCGCCCGTTCGGCGGCGGCGCGCAGGCGCACGACGCGCTCGGGCTGCTCGGGGCTCGGCCGGGGCACGCCGTTGACGAGGAAGAACTTCGGGTCGTGGCGGGCCTGCCTGTCGTCATGGACGGCTTTCATGGGTCTCCTTTCACTCTGTCCGGCTCAATCTGGCGGTCGCCTCGGGGCCGAGCGTCAGCCGCGCCTGCCCCTCGACGGGGGCAAAGCCGAGCCGGTCGTAGAAGGCCCGCGCCCCGGGGCTCGTCTCGTAGACGGCAAGGGCGAGGTAGAGCGCGCCCCACTGCGCGGCCGCATCCCGCGCCACGGCCCCGAGCAGGCGGCGGCCGAGGCCGGTGCCGCGCGCCGCCGGCGCCACCCAGAGGTCCGAGACCCAGGCCCCCGCCCCGCCGGTGACGGTCGAGAACACGGGCGAATAGAGCGCAAGGCCGGCCTCTCCTGCCAGCAGCGCCCGGAAGGGCGGCAGGGGGGCGCGCATCGCGTCGGCGAGGCGCGTGGCGTCCATCCGGTGCGGTTCGCCCAGATCGGCCGAGAGCCGGGCGAGGCCGGCGGCCAGCGCCCCGGCATCCTCGGGCCCCGCGAGGCGGATCTCGGGCGTCATGGGATCGCGGTCGCCGCCGCCCCCTTCAGCCCGAGCAGGGCGCGCGCCTCGTCGGGGGTGGCGGGGGTGCGGCCGAGCTCTTCCACGATGCGGCGCACCTTCTCGACCTGGGCGGCGTTGGAGGGGGCGAGCTGCCCCTTCCCGATCGTCAGGCTGTCCTCGAGACCGACGCGCACATGCCCCCCCATCGCCGCCGCCATGGCGGCGAAGCGCATCTGGTGGCGGCCGGCGGCGAGCACGGAAAAGGCGTAGTCGCGCCCCAGAAGCCGGTCGGCCGTGCGCACCATGTGGCTGAGATTGTCGGGGTGCGCGTCCATCCCGCCCAGAACGCCGAACACGAACTGCACGAAGAAGGGCGGCGCGACCAGCCCGCGCTCGGCGAAGTGGGCGAGCATTGCGATGTGGCCCGCATCGTAGCACTCGAACTCGAACCGCGCGCCGCGCTGGGCGCCCATCTCGTGCAGGACGGTGGCGATGTCGCGCGGGGTGTTCTTGAACACCAGGTCGTCGGAGCCCTCGAGAAACGGCCGCTCCCAGTCGTGCCGCCACTCGCCGATCCGGGCCGCCATCGGGTAGAGGGCGA
This sequence comes from Rhodovulum sp. 12E13, assembly GCF_003340565.1. Lineage (GTDB taxonomy): Bacteria > Pseudomonadota > Alphaproteobacteria > Rhodobacterales > Rhodobacteraceae > HLUCCA09. The sequence goes on from NZ_QPLK01000008.1 coordinate 12,669, forward strand.
AGTTCATCGTGCCCATGTTGAGCGAGCACATCTCGGGCGCGGCGGCCTTCGGCGCGGCCAGCCGGTCGTCGAGGCTCATCACCGCGCTGCCCCCGGTGGAAAGGTTGAGAACGGCGTCGGTGCCCGCCTTGAGGCGCGGCAGGAAGCCCATGAAATGCTCCGGCGCGGCCGAGGGGCGGCCCGTTTCGGGATCGCGGGCATGCAGGTGCAGGATGGCCGCGCCCGCCTCGGCCGCCGCAATGCCCTGTTCCACGATCTCGTCGGCCGTCACCGGCAGGTGCGGCGACATGGTGGGCGTGTGGATCGAGCCCGTGAGGGCGCAGGTGATGAGGATCGCCGACATGGGAGGTCAGACCGGCTCGGGCACGGCGAACTCGGCCGAGAACTCGGCCAGGGTCTCGTCGAGCAGGCCAGCGATCTCGTCGATCTGCGGCTCGGTCACGATCAGGGGCGGCGCGACGAGCACATGGTCGCCGGCATAGCCGCCCCGCGTGCGCCGGGAATAGACGATGAGGCCCCGCGCATAGGCCATCTCGACGAAGCGGGCGAAGGCGCGGGCGCCCGGCGGCAGCGGTGCCATCGTCTGCCGGTCGGAGACGAACTCGAACGCCGTCAGCAGGCCCTTGCCGCGCACGTCGCCGATCACCGTGTAGCGCGCCATGAGCGTGCGCAGCCGCGACAGCAGAACGTCGCCCCGCGCGGCGGCGTTGGCGACCAGCCCCTCGCGCTCGATCTCGTCGATCACGGCGAGGCCCGCGGCACAGGCGAGCGGGTTGCCCGCGTAGGTATAGCCGTGCAGGAAGCCGCCTGCGTCGAGGATCGCCTCGACGATGTCGCGGTGCGCCACCATCGCGCCGAGCGGCACGTAGCCGGCGGCGAAACCCTTGGAGAGCACCATGATGTCGGGGCGCGTCGCGCTATGCTCGGCGGCGCAGAAGGCGCCGGTGCGGCCCGCCCCCGTCATCACCTCGTCCAGGATAAGCAGGATACCGTAGTCGCGGCAGACCTCCTCGACCGCCTCCATGTAGCCCGCCGGCGGGACCAGCGCGCCGGTCGAGGCGCCGCCCACCGGCTCGACGATGAAGCCGAGCACGGTCTCGGGCCCTTCCGCCTCGATCCGGGCGCGCAGCTGGTCGGCATAGTGGCGGCCTGTCGCCGGGTCGGCGGGGTCCAGCCCGTCGAGATAGGCGCGCGGGGCCGGAACGCGCGGCATCGGCCGCATCATCGGCAAGAAGGGATCGGTCAGCGCGTCGTAGCCCGTGATCGACAGCGCGCCGAGGGTCGAGCCGTGGTAGGAAGGCTCGCGCGTGATGATCTTCCAACGCCCCGGCTGGCCGGTGGCGAGCGCCCATTGCCGGGCGAGCTTCATCGCCGATTCCACCGCCTCGGAGCCGCCGGAGACGAAGAAAACGCGGTCGAGCCCCTCGGGCATCAGCGCGGCCGTCCGGGCCGCCAGCGCCTCCGACGCCTCGGTCTCGAAGTGCAGGCGGTAGCCGAAGGTCGCCCGCTCCATCTGGCGGCGCATCGCTTCGAGCACGCGCGGGTTCGAGTGGCCGATATTGCAGACCATCGCCCCCGACGAGCCGTCGATGTAGCGGCGGCCGTCGACGTCCCACATGTAGATGCCGCGGGCCTGGTCGAGCACGGGGCGGCGCTCGCGCCCCTGGTAGAACAGGTGCGACGGCGCCCGGCTCATGCCCGCCCCCCGGGCAGGGCGGCGCAATCCTGCGGGCGCAGGTGCAGCGTGACCTCCGCGCCCTCTGGGAAAGGTGCCTCGTCGATCATGTTGATCGCCTGCAGCTGCACCTCGCCCGCGCGCACGAAGTAGCGCACCGCCTGCCCCTGGTAGTCGACCGTCTCGACCCGCGCATCGACCGTGACGGCGCCGTTCGCCTCGGCACCGCGGGGTTTCAGCGTCAGCTTCTCGGCGCGGATCACCAGCTTGGCCGGCCCCTCTGCGCCGACATTCGGCGCCTTCCCGGCCGGCACGGGCAGCGTGCCGAAGACGGGGCTTTCCATCACCGCGGTGCCGTTCGCGCGGCTGGTGCAGCGCGCCTCCATGATGTTGGAGGCGCCGAGGAACTGCGCGACGAACTCCGATGCGGGCGTGTTGTAGACCTCCTGCGGGGCGCCGACCTGCTCGACCCGCCCGTTCGACATCACCACGATCCGGTCCGACATGGCCAGGGCCTCGGACTGGTCGTGGGTGACGAACACGGTGGTCACGCCGATCTGGTCCTGGATGCGCTTGAGCTCGACGCGCATGTCCTCGCGCAGGTTGGCGTCGAGCGCCGAGAGCGGCTCGTCGAGCAGCAGCACGTCGGGCTCGATCACGATGGCGCGGGCAAGCGCGATGCGCTGCTGCTGGCCGCCCGACAGCTCGCGCGGGTAGCGCCCGGCCATCTGCGGCAGTTGCACGAGTTCGAGCGCCTGTCTCACCCGGCCGGGGATCTCGTCTTTCGGCACGTCGCGGTATTTGAGGCCGAAGGCGACGTTGTCGGCCACCGTCTTGTGCGGGAAGAGCGCGTAGTTCTGGAAGACGAGGCCGAGGTTGCGCTTGTGGATCGGGATGTTGGTCACGTCCCGCCCGCCGATCTCGATCGCGCCCTCCGTGGGGTCCAGCAGGCCCGCGATCATCCGCAGGTTCGTCGTCTTGCCGCAGCCCGAGGGGCCCAGCAGCGTGACGAACGCACCTTCGGGGATCTCGAGCGAGGTCTTGTGGACGGCGGTGAAGGTGCCGAACCGCTTGACGATGTTCCTCAGGTGAACCGAGCTCACGTGGCGATGCCTTTCGATGCGCGCCGGCCCGCCTGCCGGGCCGGCGCCTGTTGCGTGCATGAGGGCGCCCCGGCGGAGCGGGCCCGAGCGGGCGGCCGACACGCGCCGGCCGCGCGCCCCTTGCGGCGTCAGTAGCCCCGCGCCACGCGGCCGAATTCCCTCGACCAGTCGGCCTCGTTGCCGTTCCAGTACTCGGGATCGGCGAAGGTGAGGCCCGAGAGCGTGCCGGTCGGGTCGAAGGCCGGCAGCGTGGGGATCTTCGATCCCAGATCCACCTTCGTCGCGTCGAGCGCGGGCGGGTAGTTCTGCCCTTCGGCCACGGCGATCGAGGTCTCGGGCGCGAGCATGAAGTTGAGGAGTTCCTCGCAGGCCGCGACCGGGGAGCCCTTGATGACGAACAGGCATTCCTGCCAGCCGAAGCCGCTCGGCGGGTCGTAGTATCCGATGTCGTGGCCCTGCTCCTGCAGCGCGGCGATCCGGCCCGACCAGCCTTCGGTGACGTAGATCTCCTCCTCCGCGAGCAGGCTCATGAGCTCGGCGCCCGAGCCCCAGTACTTGAGCGCGAGGTCGCGGTGCTGGCGGATGGCGTCCCAGACCGCCTCCATGTCTTCGATGTTGTTGGGGTCCTGCCCGGTCTGCAGCGCGCCATACCAGATGCGGGTGCGCCAGTCCGACCAGCCGCCGATCTTGCCCTCGTAGGCGGCGTCGATGAGAATCCTTGCGCCCTTCTCCTGCATCTCCTCGTCCGAGATGTAGGCGCGGTTGTAGGCCAGCCCCGTGGTGCCGTAGTTGTAGGGAACGGCCGAAAGCGCGTCGGGCGTGATCGCCCGGTAGGGCGTGACGATGTTCTCCATCACCAGCGCGAAGTTGGGGATGTTGTCGAGGTTGAGCTCGGTCGTCAGGCCGAAGTTGTTGTAGCGGGCATAGTCGAACACGCCCGACAGGTGGGCGATGTTGTACTCGCCCGGCTGACTCGCGCGCACCTGCGCGAGATACTCGTCGCCGCCCGAGAAGGTCCCGTCGACCACCTCGATTCCGGTCTCGGCGGTGTAGGGGTCGAAGGCGTGCTCGCGGAAGGCCTCCGAGACGACGCCGCCCCAGCCGTCGAAGCGGACCTGGCTCACCTCCTGCGCGCGGGCGTAGCGCGCGAAGGGCGTTTGCATGCCATAGGCGAGGCCCGCGGCCCCGATCAGGCCGAGGAAGTTGCGGCGCTCGATGTCGCCGTTGCGGTAGCGCTCGAGCAGGCGCTCGTAGCGGGTCGTGTCGTCGATCTTGCGGGTCATCTCCCTGTCTCCTTTTTTCTGTGGGTGGGGTCGGGGCGGTTCACCCGCCGCTTCTGATGGCGAGCGCGCGGGCGAGGGCGAGGCCCAGCAGGGGCAGGCCCACGGTCATGACGATCATCACCGTGCCCAGCGCGTTGATCTCGGGCGAGATGGAGTTGCGCAGCATCGAGAAGATCTGCGTCGGCACCGTCTCCACGCCGCCCGGCTTCCAGAAGAGCGTCCCGGTGATGTCGTCGAAGCTGATGGTGAAGGCGAAGAGCGCGCCCGCGAGCACCGCCGGCATCATCAGCGGCAGGGTGATCTGGAAGAAGGTCTGCACCGGCGAGGCGCCGAGGCTCTGCGCCGCCTCCTCGATGTCGCGCCGGATCGAGACGAGGCGCGCCTGCACCACGAGGATCACGAAGGGCAGGGTGAAGATGACGTGGCCGAGCAGCAGCAGCGTGAAGCTCTTGTTCACCTCGAGGAAGTTGAGGAACAGCAGCAACGCCACCGCCAGCACCACCTCGGGCACGAGAATGGGCGCGATCAGCAGCGTCGAGATGTAGTTCTCGCCCGGGACGCGATAGCGCACGAGCGCAAGCGAGGCGAGCACGCCCAGCGTGGTCGAGATCAGCGCCGTCAGCGCCCCGAGGATCAGCGAGGTGCGGAAGGCCCGCAGGATCGCGTCGTTCTGCGCCAGTTCGACGAACCAGCGGAACGAGAAGCCCGTCATCGGGAAGGAGCCGAATTGCGAGGCGTTGAACGACAGCAGCACCACCACTCCCACGGGCAGGAACATGAACCCGTAGACCAGCAGCGTGTAGAGCCTCAGCGCCCCCCAGCCCATCAGCCCAGTCCCTTCATCAGCTGCGCCATGCCGAGATAGCGGTTGTAGATCAGCACCAGCGCGCCGAGCACGATCAGCAGCATCAGCGAGAGCGCCGAGCCGAGCGGCCAGTTGAGCTGGGTGATGATCGCCTCGTAAACGAGGTTGGCGAACATCGCGTCGCGCGGCCCGCCCAGCACCATCGGCGTGATGTAGGTGCCCGCGCCCAGCACGAAGCACAGCAGCGATCCGGCCGCGAGGCCGGGCAGCGACAGCGGCAGCGTCACCTGAAGGAAGGCCTGCCAGCGCGTCGCGCCGAGCGAGGTCGCGGCATCCTCGAGGTTGGTGTCGATCCCCTCGAGGCTGACGAACACGTTCAGCACCATGAAGGGCAGCAGGAAGTGAACGAGGCCGAGAATGACGGTCGTCTCGTTGTAGAGCATCTGGACGGGTTCGGAGAGAATGCCCGCGCCAACCAGAAGCGTGTTGAGCGCGCCCGACGTGCCCAGGATGTTGATCCACGACATCGTGCGGATGATGTAGCTGATCCAGAAGGGCAGGATCAGCAGAAGCAGCAGCAGCGCCTTGTTGCCCTTCGAGCGCGCGATGAAATAGGCCGCCGGATAGCCCATCAGCGCGCAGACGATCGTGGTGATCGCCGCGATCTTCAGCGTATTCAGCAGGATGTCGCGGTAGAAGGCGTCGGTCAGCGCCTCCTGCCAGTTCTGCATCGAGAAGGCGGGTATGTCGGCACCGGTCGCCGAGCTCAGCCAGAACGAATACACCACGATGAACAGCAGCGGCACGAACAGGAGCAGCGTCACCGCTGTGAGCGCGGGCGTCAGCAGGATCCAGGGCTGTCGCGCTTCGCGCGCTTCCACCGACATGGTGCGGCGTGTCTCCCTCGCTGGTGCGGGCCGCCTTCTGGCAGGGCAGCCTCGGGGCAGGAGTTGACGCGGCTCCACCCCATCAATCAAATAGATAGGAACGATACTTGTCAGAGGCCGTATCTATGCTGCGCCCCGACGCCCCCGAGCGCATCGTGCGCGAGCTCGACTGGAACCTCCTGCGCACCTTCGTCGTGCTGGCGCAGTCGGGCTCGATCACCGAGGCCGCGGGCAAGCTGCGCCTCGCCCAGCCCTCGGTTTCGGCCGCGCTCAAGCGGCTGGAAGAGCGGGTGGGCAAGCAGCTCATCGTGCGCGGCGCGGGGCAATTCCACCTGACCGAGGCGGGCGAGGCGCTCAGGCGCGAGGCGGTCGAGATCCAGGGCTCGATCCTGCGGATCGCGACGCTGATGCGCGACGTGACCGACGAGATCCGCGGCCACCTGCGGATCGCGCTGGCCAGCCACGTCGTCTGTCCGCTCTTCGACCGGGTGCTGGCCGAGTTCCATGCCGCCCACCCCCGCGCCACCGTCTCGCTCGAGGTGCGGTCGTCGGCCGAGGCGATCGCAGGCGTGGCCGACAAGAGCGCCTCGCTCGCCGTCTGCCTCGTGCGCGAGCGCAACCCGCGGCTGGAATACCGCCGGCTCTACCGCGAGTTCTTCGGGCTCTACTGCGGCCCGCCCCATCCGCTCTTCGGCCGCGAGGGGCTGACGCGGGCCGATCTCGCCGGGCAGTCGGCCGTGGGCTTCGAGACCGACCGGCTGGGCGGCATCCTGCAGGCGGTGACCCTGCTGCGCGCCGAGGCCGAGATGCGCGACGAGATGGTGGGCGTGTCGAGCCACCTTGAGGAGGTGCGGCGGATGATCGTGGCCGGTCTAGGCATCGGCGCCCTGCCCCTCCACGTCGCCGCCCGTGACGTTGCCGACGGCCTGTTGTGGCGGCTGCCGCCCTACGATGACCCGCCGCCGGCCGACGTGCACGTGGTGTGGAATCCGCGCACGCGGATGAACCGGGCCGAGCGCACCTTCCTCGCCACGCTGACCGAGGCCATCGAGGCGACGCCGATCGAGGAGCGGACGTATTCCTGACCGGTGGCTCGCCCCACGCAGAGCGGCTGAACGCCCCTCAACCGGCCTCCGCCACCGTCATGTCGGGCAACTCGCGCCTGGGCCGCGACAGGAAGTCGGGCACGGGCAGCCCCTTCTCCGCCAGGAAGTCGGCGTTGAAGAGGCGCGAGGCATAGCGGTTGCCGTAATCGCAGAGGACGGTGACGATGGTATGGCCCGGCCCCATCTCGCGGGCCAGCCGCATGGCCCCGGCCACGTTGATGCCCGACGACAGGCCGAGGCAGAGCCCCTCGCGCTCGAGCATCTCGAAGACGAGCGGCAGGCCCTCGGCATCGGGCACGTTGCAGGCGAAATCGGGCGTGAACCCTTCGAGGTTCGCCGTGATCCGCCCCTGCCCGATGCCCTCGGCGATCGACGAGCCCTCGGCCTTGAGCTCGCCATGGGCATAGTAATGATACAGCGCCGCGCCGTCCGGGTCGGCGATGCCGATCTTCACGCCCCTAGGTTGCAGCGCCTCGGCCACGCCCGCGAGCGTGCCGCCCGAGCCCACCGCGCAGATGAAGCCGTCGACGCGCCCGCCCGTCTGCTCCCAGATCTCGGGGCCGGTCGTCTCGACATGGGCCTGCCGGTTGGCCACGTTGTCGAACTGGTTGGCCCAGATCGCGCCGCCCTCCACCCTGTCGGCCAGCGCCTCGGCCAGCCGGCCCGAGTAGCGGACGAAGTTGTTGGGGTTGCGGTAGGGGGCGGCGGGCACCTCGACCAGCTCGGCCCCCGCGATCCGCAGCATCTGCTTCTTCTCGTCGCTCTGCGTCTCGGGGATGACGATAACCGTCCTGAACCCCATCGACGCGCCCACCAGCGCCAGCCCGATCCCGGTATTGCCCGCCGTGCCCTCGACGATGGTGCCGCCGGGGGCGAGCGCGCCGCGCGCCACCGCGTCGCGGATGATGGAGAGCGCGGCGCGGTCCTTGACCGACTGGCCCGGATTCATGAACTCGCACTTGCCGAGGATCTCGCAGCCCGTCGCCTCGGACGCGCCCTTGAGGCGGATCAGCGGCGTGTTCCCCACCGCGTCGGCCAGGTCGTTGCGGATGGTCATGGGCTCGGCCCTCCTCTCGCTCGCGCCCCCGGTTCAATCCCTGCCCGGAGCCGCTGTCAACTCGCGGCCGGCAAGGCCCGGCCATGCAGCCCTTCCGCCGCCCGCCGCACCGCGCCTGCCACCTCGTGCAGCCGGTCGGCGAGGGGCGATGAGCGGCGCCAGACCATGCCGATGGTGCGCGAGGGCTGCGGCTCGGGAAAACGCGCCACCGACACGTCGGCCGAGCGCGTCTCGACCGGCACCGCCATCTCGGGGATGAGCGTGACGCCGATGCCGGCGGCCACCATCTGCACCAGCGTCGACAGCGACGAGCCGTCGAGCAGGTCGCGCGGGCGCGCCGGGCCGAGATCGCAGAACGACAGCGCCTGGTCGCGGAAGCAGTGGCCCTCTTCCAGCAGCAGCAGGCGCATCCGCGCCAGCGTCTCGGCAGACGGCACGGGGCGTCCGGCCTCGGCCGCCGGCCGCACCAGAACGAAGGCCTCGGTGAACAGCGCCACCTCCGCGAGCGCGGGCTCGGAGACGGGCAGCGCCACGATGGCGGTGTCGAGCCGCCCCTCGGAAAGCTCGGTCAGCAGCTTCGGCGTGACCGTCTCCCGCACACGGATGTCGAGCGCGGAATGGGCGCGGCCGAGATCGCCGACGATGGCGGGCAGCAGGTAGGGCGCGACAGTCGGGATCACCCCGATCCGCAGCCGCCCCGCAAGGCGGTCGCGCGAGGCACGGGCGAGGTCGTCGAGCTCGTCGACACCGCGCAGGATGTCGCGAACCCGCGCCGCCACCTCCTCGCCGAAGCCGGTCAGCCGCACCTGGCGCGCGCCCCGCTCGAACAGGGCCGCGCCGAACGCCGCCTCCAGGTCGCGGATCTGCATCGACAGTGCCGGCTGGCTGATCGCGCAGGCCTCGGCCGCCCGACCGAAATGGCCATGCCGCGCCAGCGCCTCGAAATAGCGGAACTGCTTGAGAGTGAGCCCCTTCATAAGCCCATCTTATCCTTCTGATCAGAAGATTCAACTTACCCTGATGGGGCCGCTCTGGTAACGATCATCGCGGGAGGGCTGGGCGAGTCGCGCCGCATCGCGCCGCAGCGGCTCCGGCGACGGCCTCCCGCCGCCCGTGCGCACCGGGCGGCCGCACCCTGAGAGGCACGATCGGAGAAGACGATGGACGGAAACGACATGGAGACCGGGTGCCCGGTCATGCACACGCGGTTCGGCGGCCGCTCCAACCGCGACTGGTGGCCCAACCAGCTCAACCTGCGGATCCTGCACCAGCGTCCCGTCGCGGGCAATCCGATGGGTCTGGACTTCGACTACCGCGAGGAGTTCCTCAAGCTCGACCTCGACGAGATCAAGAAGGATCTCTACGCCCTGATGACCGACAGCCAGGACTGGTGGCCGGCCGATTACGGCCACTATGGCGGCCTCTTCATCCGCATGGCGTGGCACTCGGCCGGCACCTACCGCACCGGCGACGGCCGCGGCGGCGCGGGCGCGGGCCAGCAGCGCTTCGCGCCGCTCAACTCGTGGCCCGACAACGCTAACCTGGACAAGGCCCGCCGCCTGCTCTGGCCGATCAAGCAGAAATACGGCAACCGCATCAGCTGGGCCGACCTGATGATCCTCGCCGGCAACGCCGCGATCGAGCACATGGGCGGCAAGACCTTCGGCTTCGCCGGCGGCCGGGAAGACGTGTTCGAGCCCGAGGAAGATGTCTACTGGGGCTCCGAGGTCGAGTGGCTGGCCACCTCCGACAAGGAAAACAGCCGCTACCAGGGCGAGCGCCTGCTCGAGAACCCGCTCGCCGCGGTGCAGATGGGCCTGATCTACGTCAACCCCGAGGGGCCTGACGGCAAGCCCGACCCGCTCGCCTCGGCCAGGGACATCCGCGAGACCTTCGCGCGCATGGCGATGAACGACTACGAGACGGTCGCGCTCACCGCCGGCGGCCACACCTTCGGCAAGTGCCACGGCGCCGGCGACGCCGCGCTCGTTGGCGCCGAGCCCGAGGCGGCCGACATCGCCGAGATGGGCCTCGGCTGGAAGTCGTCCTACGAGTCCGGGCATGGCGCGCAGGCGATCACCTCGGGCATCGAGGGCGCGTGGACGCCCAACCCCACCAAGTGGGACATGGGCTATTTCGACATGCTCTTCGGCTACGAGTGGGAGCTGGTGAAATCGCCCGCCGGCGCCTGGCAGTGGCAGCCCAAGGACGTCGACGCCGATCACATGGCGCCCGCCGCCGACGACCCCTCGAAGAAGGTGACCACCATCATGACCACCGCCGACATGGCGATGCGGATGGATCCCGACTACGAGAAGATCTCGCGCCACTTCCACCAGAACCCCGACGAGTTCGCCGACGCCTTCGCGCGTGCATGGTTCAAGCTGACCCACCGCGACATGGGGCCGAAGTCGCGCTACCTCGGCGCCGAGGTGCCGGCCGAGGATCTGATCTGGCAGGATCCGGTGCCGGCCGTCGATCACCCGCTCGTCGACGAGGCCGACGTCGAGGCGCTCAAGGCCAAGGTGCTCGACAGCGGTCTCTCGGTGCAGGAGCTCGTCCGCGTGGCGTGGGGCGCGGCGGCCACCTTCCGCGGCTCCGACATGCGCGGCGGCGCCAACGGCGCGCGCATCCGCCTCGCCCCGCAGAAGGACTGGGAGGTGAACCAGCCCGACGAGCTGGGCAAGGTGCTGGGCGTGCTCGAAGGCATCAAGGCCGACTTCGACGGCAGCGCCTCGGGCGGCAAGAAGATCTCGCTCGCCGACCTGATCGTGCTGGCCGGCTCGGCCGCCGTCGAGGCTGCGGCGAAGGCCGCCGGCCATGACGTGACCGTGCCCTTCACCCCCGGCCGCACCGACGCGACCGAGGAGCAGACCGACGTGGAGAGCTTCGAGGTGCTCGAGCCCTTCGCGGATGCGTGGCGCAACTACCTCAAGGCCGAGTACAACATGTCGGCCGAGGAGCTGATGGTCGACCGCGCCCAGCTGCTGACCCTCACCGCGCCCGAGATGACGGTGCTCGTGGGCGGCATGCGCGCGATCGGCGCCAACCATCCCCAGGCGGGCGACCGCGGCCTGTTCACGACCCGCGTCGGCCAGCTCACGACCGACTTCTTCCGCAACCTCATGGACATGGGGCTCGAGTGGAAGCCGGCCGACGACAGCCAGCAGACCTTCGAGGGCCGCGACCGCAAGACGGGCGACCTGAAGTGGAAAGCCACGCGCGTCGACCTCGTGTTCGGCTCGAACTCGCAGCTGCGAGCGATCTCGGAGGTCTATGCCCAGGAGGACGCGCAGGAGAAGTTCTTGCGCGACTTCGTGGCGGCCTGGACCAAGGTGATGGAGGCCGACCGCTTCGACCTCGAAAAGCCGACCAGCAGGGCCGCCTGAGCGGCCGCCGGGGCGCACGCCCCTCGGCCCTTGCCCGGCACATGCGGCGGGCCGCCCTGCGCGGCCCGCCGTTTTCCTGCGCGGGCCAGCGCGGCGCAAGCCGTTTCCCGCGCGCCACGCTGTCGCGTCCTTTGGGCGCGCACGCTTTGCGAACGTGGCGAAACCCTGTATACATTCTGGCAAAACAAGCTCCGCAACGGGGCGACCGAGCAGTGCGGCCGAAGTGACGGCCGGAAGAACGCGGGCGCAGACCTGCGTGAAAGGGGCGAAAATGGGCAGCAAGCTTTCCTTGTATGTCGGCGTATCCGTTGCGGCCGTGGTTCTGGCCGGGTGCGAAGATGGCACGGGGCTGGGCTCGTCCCGGCCGGAGACGGCGGCAACCGCGGCCGCCGACCGGCCCGCGGCGACGCGGCTGGTCGAGCGCGACGTCGAGGCGCCCGACGTCTTTCAGATGTCCGAGGCGGGCCTGTGGGACGGGCGCCCCTCGCTCGGCGGTGTCTGGGTCGCGCATCCCGCGGCGACCGACCCCGAGCGCGTGATGATCCGCAACGCCGCCAACGGCGAGACCGTGATCGGCGCCCTGTTCCGGCGCGAGCGGACCGGGCCCGGGCCACGCTTCCAGGTCTCGTCTGACGCGGCGAGCGCCCTCGGGATGCTGGCAGGCGCGCCCGTCGAGCTGGACGTGACCGCGCTGCGCCGCCAGGAGGCGCCCGAGCCTGCCCCCGAAGCCGAGGCCGAAGCCGCCGAACCCGCCGCGCTGGCAGAGGCCGAGCCGGTCGAGACCGAGGCGCTCGACCCGATACAGTCTGCCGCCGCCGCGATCGACCGTGCCGAGGCGAGCGCCGAGCCCGCCGAGCCGGTCTCAGCCGAGACGCAGGCATCGTCCGACGGCGAACCGGCCGCGCCGCAGGCTGCGCCCGAACGCGAACGCCGGGGCCTCTTCGCCGGCCTGTTCCGCCGCCAGGCATCCGAGCCGCTCTCGGCCATCTCCGGTGCGACGGCCGTCGGCGCCGCCGCCGGCACCGTCGTTTCGCCGGGAATCGGATCCGGCGAGCCGTCTCCGCAGCCGGCCGCCGCGCGCGCCCCTCAAGCTGCGAACGGAACCTACATCCAGATCGGCATCTTCTCGGTCGAGGCCAACGCCAAGGAGGCGGCCGACGCCCTGCGCGCCAACGGGATCGTGCCCACGATCTACGAGCAGCAGAGCGCGGAGCGCACGTTCTGGCGCGTCGTCGCCGGCCCCGCATCCTCGGAAGGCGACCGCTCGGCGCTTCTCCGAAAAGTGAAGGGGCTCGGCTATGCCGACGCCTATGCCGTCTCGAGCTAGAGGTGTAATGCGCTGCCCATGACCCGCCTGCTGCCCCTCGCGCTCGCCGCCCTTGTCGCCCTCGCCAGCGCCGCCCACGCGGCCTTCGAGACCCGCGCCACCGCTGCCTGGATCTACGACCAGACAACGGGCACGGTGCTTCTCGAGAAGAACGCGCACCAGCCGCTGCCGCCTGCGTCGATGTCAAAGCTGATGACGCTGAACATGCTGTTCGAGGCGCTGCGGGACGGTCGCGTCACGCTCGACACGCGGTTCTCGGTCTCGTCCAGGGCGCGCGCGATGGGCGGCTCGACGATGTTCCTCGACGAGACCGACCGGCCCACGGTCGAGAGCCTCATAAAGGGCATCATCGTGCAGTCGGGCAACGATGCCTGCGTCGTCGTGGCCGAGGGTCTGGCGGGCAGCGAGGAGGCCTTCGCCCGGCTGATGAACGAGCGGGCGAGGGTGATCGGGCTGACCGACAGCAATTTCGTCAATTCCTCGGGCTGGCCGCACCCCGACCACAGGATGTCGATGGCCGATCTCGGCAAGCTGTCGGTGCGCCTGATCGAGGAGTTTCCCGACTACTACCAGTACTTCGCCCTGCAGGAATACGAGTTCGACGGGCGCGCGCCGTCGAACACGCGCAACCGCAACCCCATCCTGGGGCTCGGCATCGGCGCCGACGGGCTCAAGACGGGCCACACCCAGGAGGCGGGCTACGCACTCGCCGGATCGGCCGTGCAGGGAGAGCGGCGCATCGTGTTCGTGATCAGCGGTCTCGACAGCCGTGCCGCCCGCGCCGAGGAATCCGAGCGGATCATCAGCTGGGCCTTCCGCCAGTTCGTCGAGCGCACCGTGGCCGAGAAGGGCACCCGGCTCGCCGAGGTGCCGGTGCATCTGGGCGCCGAGCGCAGCGTGGGCATGATCGTGCCCGAGGACGTGTCGCTGCTCGTGCCCGCGCTGGTGCAGGGCCAGCTCGAGGCCGAGATCTCCTACGAAGCGCCGCTGGTGGCGCCGGTCCGGGCCGGTCAGCAGATCGGCACGCTGCGGATCGACCTGCCCGAGCTCGGCCTGCGGGAGCTGCCGCTCACGGCCGCGAACGACGTCGCCGCCGGCGGATTCATGCCCCGGTTGCGGACGGCGGCCGAGGTGCTCCTGCGCGACATCGCGGGCCGCGCCTCGCCACTCTGAGCGGCCGCCGCATGAAGGGCGCGACGCGGCGAGGGCTCTTCGTCAGCTTCGAGGGGATCGACGGGTCTGGAAAGTCGACCCAGGCACGGCGGCTGGCAGAACGGTTGCGTGCCGGGGGCGCCGAGCCGCTTCTCACGCGCGAGCCCGGCGGATCGCCCGGCGCCGAGGATATTCGCCGCCTGCTGGTCGAGGGCGACCCGCACCGATGGTCGCCGACCACCGAGATCCTGCTGTTCACCGCCGCCCGGCGCGACCACCTGGAGCGGACGATCCTCCCCGCCCTTGCGCAGGGGCAGACGGTCATCACCGATCGCTTTGCCGATTCCACCCGCGTCTACCAGGGCGCGGCGCGCGACGGCGGCGCGCTGCGCGCGCTGGTCGACCGGCTGCACGCCGAGGTGATCGGCACCGAGCCCGACCTGACGCTCGTCATCGACACCGATCCCGAGGTGGCGCTGGCCCGCGGGCTTGCGCGGCGGTCAGGCGAGGATAGGTTCGAGGAGATGGGTCTCGACTTCCAGTACCGCCTGCGCGACGGCTTCCGCGCCCTCGCCGCCGAGGCGCCCGCCCGCGTGCGGCTGATCGACGGCGACCGCCCCGAGGCCGAGGTGGCGGCGGAGGTGGCGGCTCTGGTCGCCGCGCAGACCGCGCGACCGCCCCCGAGCGCCCCCGAGTGAGCCTCCCGTGAGCCCCCAGTGAGCGACGACGACATCCCCGAGGCCGACCGCCTGCCCGGCGCCCCGCACCCACGCGAGGCGGCGCAGGTCTTCGGGCACGGCGAGGCCGAGGCGGCGTTTCTCGACGCCTATGCTTCGGGCCGGCTCCACCACGCCTGGCTGATCGCGGGGCCCGAAGGCGTCGGCAAGGCGACCCTGGCCTGGCGGCTCGCGCGCTTCCTGCTCGCCCAGCCGGCCGAAGAGGGCGGCGGCCTGTTCGGTGCCCCCGAGCCGCCCGGCAGCCTCGACGTCGCGCCCGACCATCCCGTGGCCCGCCGCGTGGCCGCGCTGTCGGAGCCGCGTCTCTTCCTGCTGCGCCGCCCGTGGGACGACAAGACGAAGAAGCTCAAGACCGAGATCACCGTCGACGCCACGCGCCGGCTCAAGGAGTTCTTCGCGCTGTCGGCGGCCGAGGGGGGGCGGCGGGTGGTGATCGTCGATGCGGCCGACGAGATGAACCGCTCGGCCGCCAACGCGCTTCTGAAGCTGCTCGAGGAGCCGCCCGAGCGCGCCACCCTCCTGCTGGTCGCGCACAGCCCCGCGCGCCTGTTGCCGACGATCCGCTCGCGCTGCCGCACCCTGCGCCTGCGCCCCCTGCCCGCCCCGGACCTCGCCGAGGCGCTGGCCCAGGCGGGCGCCGAGCCGGTCGAGGGACCGACCGCGCCGGGCCTCGCGGCGCTCGCCGACGGCTCTGTCGGCGCCGCCTTCCAGCTTGTCGAGAGCGACGGGCTCGCCTTCTATGGCGGTCTCGTGCAGCTTTTCACCGCCGCGCCGGGCATCGACCGTCCTGCCGCCATCGCGCTCGCCCAAGAGCCGGGGCCGGAGGGCTTTCCCCTCGCGCTGCACCTGACCGAGATGTTCCTCGCCCGCCTCGCCCGGGCGGGCATCACCGGCCCGCCCGAGCCCGAGGCGGTGCCGGGCGAGGCCGCCGCTCTCGCCCGCCTGTCGCCGGATGCCGCCGCCGCCCGCGCCTGGGCCGCCGTGGCGCAGGAGGCCGGCGAGCGCGCCCGCCACGGGTTCGCGGTCAACCTTGACCCTGCCGCGCTCCTCCTCGATATGTTCCTGCGCGTCGACGGGGCCGCCCGCCAGCCCGCCCCGGCCTGAGACGCGCGCCAGCCCAACGCCGCCACACCCCGAGGAGGCCCGGATGCCCACCCCCGCCTCAGGCGAGACCGCGCCCCACGACGGAGCCCAAGCCGCCCGGATCACCGACAGCCACTGTCACCTCGACTTCCCCGATTTCGCCGGCGAGTTGCACGAGGTGATCGCCCGCGCAGGCGACGCGGGCGTGCACCGGATGGTGACGATCTGCACCAGGCTCGCCAACGAGCCGCAAGTGCGCGCCGTGGCCGAGACGCATTTCCCCGTCTTCTACGCCGCGGGCACCCACCCGATGTCGGCCGCGACCGAGCCGATGGCCACGGCCGATCAGCTCGAGGCGCTGGCCGCCCACCCCAAATTCGTCGGCATCGGCGAGTCGGGGCTCGATTACCACTACACCTCCGAGAGCGCCGCCGTGCAGCAGGAGAGCCTGCGCGTGCACATCGAGGCCGCGCGCCGCACCGGCCTGCCGCTGATCATCCACGCCCGCGACGCCGACGACGACATGGCGCGCATCCTGACCGAGGAGCATCGCGCAGGCGCCTACACCTGCGTCATGCACTGCTTCTCGTCGGGGCGCGCGCTGGCCGAGGCGGCGCTCGATCTCGGCTTCTACCTGTCGATGTCGGGCATCGCCGCCTTCCCCAGGTCGACCGAGTTGCGCGAGATCTTCGCCGCCGCCCCCCTCGACCGCATTCTCGTGGAGACCGACGCGCCGTATCTCGCGCCGCCGCCGCACCGAGGCAAGCGCAACGAGCCGGCCTATACCGCCCACACCGCGCAGGTGGGCGCCGAGCTCTTCGGCCTGCCCTATCCCGAGTTCGCCGCCGCGACGGAGGCCAATTTCGACAGGCTGTTCCGGAAGGCGGCCGAGTGGGGCCACACGCGGGAGGCCAGGCACGCCTGATGGGCACCTTGCGCTTCACGATCCTCGGCTGCGGCTCGTCGGGCGGCGTGCCCCGCCTCGGCGGTCACTGGGGCGATTGCGACCCGGCCGAGCCGCGCAACATGCGCCGCCGCTGCTCGCTGCTGGTGGAGCGCGAGGCGGGCGGCAAGACGACCCGCGTGCTGATCGACGCCTCGCCCGACCTGCGCGCCCAGCTGCTCGACGCAGGCGTGGGCGAGCTGCAGGGCGTCGTGTTCACCCACGCCCATGCCGACCATACCCACGGTCTCGACGACCTTCGCATGATCGTCTTCAACATGCGGCAGCGCCTGCCCGTCTGGGCCGACGCGCCGACGCAGGCCGATCTCTATCAACGCTTCGCCTACGCCTTCGTGCAGCCCGAGGGGTCGAGCTATCCGCCCATTCTCGAGATGAACCCGATCGAGGGCGAGATCGCGATCGACGGCCCCGGCGGCACGATCCGCCTCGCGCCGTTCGATGTCGGGCATGGCGACATCGGCGCGCTCGGCTTCCGCATCGGGGGCGTCGCCTACCTGCCCGACGCCAACGCGATACCTGAGGCGAGCTGGGCCGCGCTCGAGCGCCTCGACTGCTGGATCGTCGATGCGCTGCGCCGCCGCCCGCACCCGAGCCATGCCCATCTCGAGATGACCCTGGGCTGGATCGAGCGCGCCCGGCCCGCCCGGGCGATCCTGACCAACATGCATGTCGATCTCGACTACGCCACCGTCGATGCCGAGACGCCCGACCACGTCACCCCCGCCCATGACGGGCTGACGCTGACCTTCCCGGACTGAGCGCTTGGCGGCCCTGCTCGAGGTCATCCTTCCCGTCTTTCTCGTGATCGGGGCGGGCTATGCCGCTGTCTGGCGCGGCGTCTTCGCCGACAGCGCGGTGGACGGGCTGATGATCTTCACCCAGCGCTTCGCCATTCCGTGCCTGCTGTTCCGCGCGCTGGCCGAGCTCGACCTCGGGCTGCACCTCGACATCCGGCTGCTCGTATCGTTCTACGCGGGCTCGGCGGCGAGCTTTGCCGTCGGGCTGGCGGGCGCGCGGGCGCTGTTCCGCAGGCCGTGGCCCGACGCAGTGGCCATCGGCTTCGCCTGCATGTTCTGCAACACGGTGCTGCTGGGCCTGCCGCTCACCGAGCGGGCCTACGGCACCGAGGCGATGGCGGGCAACTACGCGATCATCGCCTTCCACGCGCCGTTCGGCTACGCGGTGGGGATCACGGCGATGGAGACGGTGCGCGCGCAGGGCATGGGCCTGTCGCCCGGCGCCTTCGGCGCCAAGGTGCTGCGCGCGATGTTCTCGAACGCGCTGATCCTCGGCATCGCGGCGGGGTTCGCCGTCAACCTCCTGGCCATCCCCCTGCCCGGCCCCCTGACCGACGCGCTCGACCTGATGATCCGCGCGGCGATCCCGGCGGCGCTGTTCGGCCTCGGGGGCGTGCTCTACCGCTACCGGCCCGAGGGCGATCTGCGCCAGATCGGCTTCATGCTGGTGGTCACCCTGCTGATGCACCCGACGGTGACATTCGGCCTCGGCTCGGCGCTCGCGCTGCCGACGGAGGGTTTGCGCTCTGCGGTGGTTACGGCGGCGATGCCCGCGGGCGTCAACGCCTACATCTTCGCCAACATGTACGGGGTGGCGCGGCGGGTGGCCGCCTCGACCGTGCTGATGGGAACGGGGGCCAGCCTGCTCACCGCGTGGTTCTGGCTGGCCGTGCTGCCCTGAGCGCTCCCTCTTCCGGCCGGTCGCCCGCCGTCAGGCGACGGCCGCAAGATCGGCGAGTCTGACGCCCATGCCGGGCAGGCGGCGCTGGCATTCGGCGTCGCATTCGACCCACTCCACCGCGCCGGGCGTGGCGAAGAGCGCGCGCAACAGGCCGTTGGTCAGCGCGTGGCCCGCGCGGCGCCCCGTATAGGCGCCGAGCAGAGGCGCGCCCGCGAGCGCGAGATCGCCCAGGGCATCGAGCATCTTGTGGCGCACCGGTTCGTCGCTGTGGCGCAGGCCGCCGGGCGAAAGCACGCGGTCGCCCTCGACCACCACGGCGTTGTCCAGCGTTCCGCCCAGTGCGAGGCCCGCAGCCCGCATCCTGTCGATGTCGGCCGCCCGGCAGAAGGTGCGGCTGTCGCAGAGCTCGCGCACGAAGGCGCCGTTGCCCATGTCGAGCGAGAGGCGCTGCCGACCGATGGCGGCGTCGGCAAAGTCGATCTCGAAGGCGATGGACAGCCCCTCGGCCGGCTCGATCCGGGCGAGCGCGCCCCCGGGGCCGGCAACCTCGACCGGGCGGCACACCCGGAGTGCGCGCACGGGGGTGTCGAGCCGGCGAACGCCCGCGCCGAGGATCGCCTGGGCGAAGGCGGCGGCCGAGCCGTCGAGGATCGGGATTTCGGGCCCCGTGACCTCGATCATCGCGTTGTGCACGCCGCACCCCGCGAGCGCCGCCATCAGATGCTCGACGGTGGAGACCGACACACCATCCTCATTGACCAGACGCGTGCAGAGCGGCACCTGCTCGACACCGTCCCATCGCGCCGCGATGTAGGGATCGGCCGCCTTGACGTCGGTCCGATGGAACCAGATGCCGAGCTCGGCAGCGGCGGGCGAGATCGTCACCCGCGCGGGCCTCCCGGTATGGAGCCCGATGCCGCTGAGCGCCACGGGTCGTCTGAGCGTCGTCTGCACGGTCGCGCCCTCGCCTGCTGTCGTCGCGTTTCCACCGACCGTTCCCTTGGTCGGCGCCTGGCCTCCCCGCCGCTTCGGGCGGGTTCGAGGCAGGCTTGCGCTCGTCGCGCCGGCCCGCCCCTTGCCGGATGCGGCACGGCCGAGGCCGCGCCTGCGCACCCACCCAAGAGCCGCATACAGAGCGGACCGGGTAAGAACAATTCAACGATAGTTACCGCCTGAAACATGGGGCGCGGCCCATCGGCAGGATATTGCCGACACATTCACGTCAACACGCAGATTCTTGATATAAAACAAAAAACGGGCCGGCATAGCCGGCCCGAACTGGAGGTTGCTGCTCGTGCGCGTCAGCGCTTTTTTCTTGCCTGTGTCAGTTTGCCTGACGCCTCAGGAAGGCAGGAATCTCGATGCGTTCCTGCTCGGGATTGGTGTCGGGTTCGTCTTCGTAGCCGCGTGGCGGGATGCTCGCGCGCGGTTGCGGGCGCGGCGGTGCCTCGCGCGGCTCGGAGCGCAGGTGCGGCTCGGCGCGGTGGGCCTGTGCCTCGCCGCCATGCCCCGACATGCGGTTGATGAGCGAGCCGATGCCGAAGCGGCCCGCTTGCCCGCGTTCGGCCGCCGCCCGCTCCTCGGTGTGGCCCGGGCCGGCCGGAATGCCGCCCTCCTGTTCGGGGCGCGAGCGGCTCACGGCGGCCTGCAGGCGGGCGAGCGTCTCGGCGCTGGGCTGGCCGCGCGTCGCCGGCCCCTTCGGCGCGACGAAGGCCGGCTCGTCGGGTGTCTGGTCGCGCGCGGCGGCCGGCGGCTCGGGCCGATAGGCCGGCGGCGGCAGGGCGTCGTCGGCCGTCTCGTCGTCATGCGCCTCGTCGGCGTCGCGCAGGGCCGCTTCGCGCGGGGGGAACGTGTCGAAAAGGCCCGGCTCGGGCGCCTCGGCCACCTCGTCCTGCGGCTCGGGGGCGGGGGCGGCTGCGGCAGCCGGTGCCTCGTCGCGCTCCTGCTCCGCAGGCTCGACCGTGCGGAGAGCCAGAGGCTCGCTCATCGACCGGCGCGGACGCGGGATGTCGTGGCTCGCCGCGGTGGCGTCGATCCCCGTGGCGACGACCGAGACGCGCATCCGCCCCTCCATCTCGGCGTCGAGAGTGGAGCCGACGATGATGTTCGCGTCGGGGTCGACTTCCTCGCGGATGCGGTTGGCGGCTTCGTCGAGCTCGAACAGCGTCAGGTCGTGGCCGCCGGTGATGTTGATGAGCACCCCCTTGGCGCCCTTGAGGCTGATCTCGTCGAGCAGCGGGTTGGCGATGGCCTTTTCGGCGGCCTGGATCGCCCGATCCTCGCCGTCGGACTCACCCGTGCCCATCATCGCCTTGCCCATCTCGTCCATCACCGCGCGCACGTCGGCGAAGTCGAGGTTGATGAGGCCGGGGCGCACCATCAGGTCGGTCACGCCCTTGACGCCCTGGTAGAGCACGTCGTCGGCGAGGCTGAAGGCCTCGGTGAAGGTCGTCTTCTCGTTGGCCAGGCGGAACAGGTTCTGGTTGGGGATGATGATGAGGGTGTCGACCACCTTCTGCAGGCGCTCGACCCCCTCCTCGGCCTGGCGCATCCGCTTGCCGCCCTCGAACTGGAACGGCTTGGTCACGACGCCGACGGTCAGCACGCCGAGCTCGCGCGCGGCCTGCGCGATGATCGGCGCGGCCCCGGTGCCGGTGCCCCCGCCCATGCCGGCGGTGATGAAGCACATGTGCGCGCCGGCGAGGTGGTCGACGATCTCCTCGATCGTCTCCTCGGCGGCGGCGGCGCCGATCTGGGCCTTGGCACCGGCGCCGAGCCCTTCGGTCACCTTGACGCCCATCTGGATCTTGGCGGGCGCGCGGCTCTGCTGCAGGGCCTGCGCGTCGGTGTTGGCGGTGACGAACTCCACCCCCGCCAGCTCCTTCTCGATCATGTTGTTGACGGCATTGCCACCGGCGCCGCCCACGCCGAACACTGTGATCCGCGGCTTGAGCTCGGTCTGGTCGTTCTTGGGCATGGAAAGGTTCAAGGTCATTGCTCCGGTCGCCTGCTGCTGTCTCGCGGTGCCTCTCGGGGGGCCTTTTTGCCCTCTCCGACCGCCGTCCCCGTGATTTTTCAGCAACCATAGCCACGGAAGGGCCATTCGTCACGCGGAAATCACGATTCAGCCACGAAATATCGCGTGGGCCGGCAGGAAACCGCCCCGATCTCGGATGCAGACCCATATGTAGCGATCATGGGCGCAGACACACCGAGGCACCCGCGGGAGAGCCCTCGCGCGGGGATATGCGGTATCGACGATTAGGGGGCGACTGCTCTGCCTGCCGCCAGGCCTCTGACGGGCCTTGGGCGTGAGCCTAGCAAGGGCGCACGGCGCCGTCATCCGGAAAATCGCGGACGGGCCCACGCACGAAAAAGGGGCCCGCAGGCCCCTCTCGACAAACGACACGTGCCGACCGCGTCACGACCTGCGGCGCATCACCCGAAGCGCGCCGAACGCGGCCATCCCGCCCAACGCCAGAGGAAGAGCCCCGGGAACGGGAATGGGCGTGGCGTGCACGACCGCGGTGGCGCGGAAACCAGCCTGCCCCCCATCGTCCTCCAGTTCGAAGCGCAGCGTGTTCATCCCGGCATTGAACAAGGTGGCGTCGCTCGTCCCGTAGACTCCGTTCGCGAGGATGTCGTTGAACGTATCGACTGTTGTCGTGCTGAAGCTGGCGAGTTCATTGCCATTGAGAAACACGGTGCCCAAGTTGTCCACCGCCCAGAGCCCCGACAACGACGCCGTGCTGACGATGTATTGCGACATGTCGAACTGGAACTCGAAAATGGCCGAATCGACGGTTTGGATGTTGTCGACCCAGACAAAGTGCGAGGCCGGAGCCGTCGGGGTATCGCCCTCGTCGTCATAGGCTGCATTCGTCGAGCGGATCTCGTCGCCGGAAACGGGTTCGATCCCGCCGAGCGGCCCAGTAAGGGTCGATGCCTCGTACGCAACGGTCGCGGCCAGCGCCGAAGACGCCATCAGCGCGCACGCAATCGCGACCGACGAAGACAGAACTACACGACGCACTTTGAGCACTCCCAAAATCTTGTTGAACCAACCGTAACCTTCGCAATTGCGGCACGTCAAGGCCGGTGTGCAGATCCGCGCTCACCAGTTGTCGCGAAACCACCGGATCGCGCGCTTGAGCGAGCGGGCGGGCAGGCGGTCGGCCGGCATCTCGAAGTCCCACCACTCGTCCTGCGGGTGGGCGGCGAACAGGCACAGGCCCACCGACGAGGCGAAGGCCGGGCCGGCCGCCGCCTGCGGCAGGCCCTGCACGCGCAGCGGGCGCCCGAGGCGCACCTGCTGGCCGAGGATGCGGCTGGCCAGCCCGTCGAGCCCGGGGATCTGGCTGCCCCCGCCCGTCAGCACGATCTGCTGGGCCGGCAGATGCTCGAACCCGGCCGCGTCGAGCCTCTGCCGGACGTCTTCCAGGATCTCCTCCACCCGCGGCCGCATGATGCCGATCAGCTCGGCGCGGCTGACGGTGCGGCGGTCGTGCTCCCAGTCGCCGGTGTCGCCGCCGATCTCGATCATCTCGCGGTCGTCCATGCCCGTGGCCACGACACCGCCATGCACGGTCTTCAGGCGCTCTGCCACATGCATGGGCACCTGCAGGCCCTTCGAGATGTCGGCGGTGACGTGCTCGCCGCCGATTCGCACCGAATCGGCATAGATCATGTGTTTCTTGATGAAGATCGACAGGCTGGTGGCGCCCCCGCCGATATCGACGCAGGCGCCGCCCAGCTCCTGCTCGTCCTCGACCAGCGCCGAGATGCCCGAGACGTAGGCCGACGAGGCCAGGCCCGCGAGCTCGAGATCGCAGCGCTTGATGCAGTAGGCCAGGTTCTGCACCGCCTGCTCCTCGACCGTCAGCAGGTGCATGTCGGCCATCAGCGCGTTGCCCGTCTGGCCGCGCGGGTCCATCAGCCCCGTGCGATGGTCGATGGCGAAGTTCACCGGCTGGGCGTGCAGCACTTCGCGGTGGGGGCCGATGTCGGGCACGTCGCAGGCGGCGAGCACGCGCGCCACGTCGGCCTCCTGCACCACGCTGTCGGTCAGCTCGATCCGCCCCTCCAGCCCGTAGGAGCGCGGCCGCGCCCCCGAGAAGCAGGCGATCACGTGATCGACCCTGACGCCGGCCATCTTCTGCGCCGCCTGGACGGCGGTGCGGATCGCGCGCTCGGTCTCCTGCATGGCGTGGATCTCGCCGAACTGCACCCCGCGCGAGCGCGTCGTCGCCGCGCCGATCACCCGGAACGACGACTGCCCGGCGAGCGAGCCCACGCCCTCGTGCGCCGGCAGGCGGCCGGGGCCGTCGAAACGCAGCACGAGGCAGGCGATCTTGGCCGTGCCGACGTCGAGGATGGCCACCACGCCGCGGTCCATCGCCTGCTTGCGCATGCGGCGCATGGCCCGCTGGGACTGGTAGAGGTCGGTCATCGTCATCAATCTCCGACGGTGTCGAGGGAACGGATGCGCACGAGCTCGGCCATGGCGTCGGCCGTGAGCCGCAGGGTCGGCCGGCCGGGCAGGCGGAGGTCGACATGGGTCAGGTCGCGGTCGAGCAGGTCGCGCGCCTCGTCGAGCGCGATCAGCCGCTCGAGCGCGGCGACGGGCCGTGCTTCGGGCAGCAGGATGCGCTGGCCACGGGTCAGCACCACGTCCCACCGCCGCTCGCCCATGCGTTGCAGGCCGCGCAGGCGGTCGGACAGCGGCCGGGCGGCCTCGAAGAGGGCCAGCGCCTGCGCCGCGGCGTCATTCGCGCCCTCGCCGGCGATCAGCGGCAGCTCGGGCCAGTCGGCCCGGGCCGCGGCGGCGGCGATGGGGTGGCCCTCGGCATCGACCAGCATCAGCCCCTCGACCGTGCGCCAGATCAGCGCCGGCTCGCGTTCGACGATCTCGACCTGCAGGGTGCCGCCGGGCTTGATGCGCAGGTGCGCCGAGGCGACCGCGTCGATCGTCTCGATCTCGGCGCGCATCGCCTCGAGGTCGAGGTCGAAGGAAGAAAGCGGGAAGTCGACCGGCACCGTCTCGCGCACCGCGCGCGACAGCTCGGCCGAGGCGCCGTCGATCGCCATCAGGTGCACCATGAATTCCGGCCGCTCCTCGACGGTGCGGCGCATTTCCTGCGCGGTCTCGCGCAGGGTCTGCACGCGGGCGGGGTCCGACGCCCACCAGACGGCGGCCGCGCCTGCCACGACCAGCGGCAGACCGGTGCGGACGGCGCGGCGCACCAGCGGGCGCAGCCACAGCCGCTCGAGCCGATAGGCCAGGCGCGAGGGGGCGGGATCGCGCCGCATCACCCCGCCCTTCCGCCACGACGCCGTGCGGCGCCTGCCCTGCCGCCGCGCCCGGTCATGACGAGCCGGGCCCGGCGAAGGCGCGCCGCATTTCCGAGAAGGTGTCCGAGACCACCTGCATCGGCTCCGGATGGGCGGCGATCCAGCTCGCCAGCCCGACGACACCGCCAAGCGTGAGCGCCCAGCCCAGCAGTTTCGGGCCGGCGCGCGGCGCTGCGGGCGGCGTCTCCGCCTCGTGCCCGCTCTCCGTGTCCTGTCGCGCGTCGGTCTCTAGCGGTCGCATGAGGCGTCCTCCACAAGCCAGCGGCAGAGCGCGCCGAAGCCGAGGCCGGCATGCTCCGCCTGTTCGGGGGTGAGCGAGGTGGGCGTCATGCCCGGCTGCGTGTTGGTCTCGAGCAGCACCAGCCCGTCGGCGCCGCGCGCCTCGTCCCAGCGGAAGTCGGTGCGCGACACGCCGCGGCAGCCCAGCGCCACGTGCGCGCGGCGCGCGTAGTCCTCGCAGAGGGCGGCGATCTCGGGGGGGATATCGGCCGGGATGACGTGGCGCGACCCGCCCGGGGCATATTTCGCCTCGTAATTGTACCAGCCGTCGGTCAGGATGTCGGTGACGCCAAGCGCGCGGTCGCCCATCACCGAGGTGGTCAGCTCGCGCCCGGGCGCGTAACGCTCGACCATCACGGCGGCAGGCATGTCGGGGGAAAGCTGCGGCGGCCCGCTGGCCGCATCGCGCACGATGTAGATGCCGACCGACGAGCCCTCGTTGTTGGGTTTCACCACATAGGGCGGGGCGATCACATGCCGGGCGCGCACCTCGTCGGCGGGGGCGATCACGCTCTCGGCACAGGGCAGCCCGGCGGCGCGATAGGCGGCCTTGGTCCGCTCCTTGTCCATTGCCAGCGCCGAGGCCAGCACGCCGGAATGGGTGTAGGGCAGGCGCAGCCACTCGAGCAGGCCCTGCACGCAGCCGTCCTCGCCCCAGCGGCCGTGCAGCGCGTTGAAGCAGACGTCGGGCGCGAGGTCGACCAGACGCGCGGGCAGGTCCGGCCCGGCGTCCAGCTCGATCACGTCGTATCCCTCGCCCCGGAGCGCCGCCGCGCATTCGCGGCCCGACGAGAGCGACACCTCGCGCTCCGCCGACGGCCCCCCCATGAGGACCGCGATCCGGGGGGCTGCCCTGCTCGACATGCCCCGTTCCTGCCTCGGGGCCGTTACCCGGCCCGTGTTATCGGCCCCGTTGGGGCCGTCTGCCGATGCGGCGAACAGACATAACGCGCCCCGCCCCGTCCGGGGGCGTCGGGGGCTGGATGTCAGGTGGCCTGCTCGCCTCTGCTCTCGGGGGCCGTTTCGCCGACCCTCATGATCTCCCACTGTAGCTGGAGGCCCTGCGTCTCGTAAACTCTTTTCCGCACGAGTTCTCCCAGCCCCTCGAGGTCCGCGGCGGTGGCGCCACCGGTATTGACGAGGAAGTTGGCGTGCATCGGCGACATCTGCGCGCCGCCGAGCCGCGCGCCCCGCATGCCGGCGTCTTCGATCACCTTCCACGCCTTCAGCTCGTGGCTGTCGTCGGGCGCCCCGGTGGAGGACTGGCCCGACGGGTTACGGAAGGTCGAGCCGGCGGTGCGCTCCTTCGTCGGCTGGGTGGCGTCGCGTTTCGCCAGTTGGTCCGCCATCCGCGCGGCCAGCGCCTCGGGCGCGCCCGCGGGCGGGCGGAACGTCGCCTCGACGATCACCCAGCCTGCCGGCAGTTCCGAGTGGCGGTAGGCGAGGCGCAGGTCGGCGGCGGACAGCGTGACGGCCGCGCCCGCCCGTGTGACGGCGCGCACGCTCTCCAGCCGGTCGGCGGTGTAGGTGCCGTAGCAGCCCGCGTTCATCCGCACCACGCCGCCGATGGCGCCGGGGATCGTGCGCAGGAAGGTCAGGTCGAGCCCCGCCTCGGCCGCGCGCCTGGCCACCTGCGCGTCGAGCGCCGCGGCCCCGGCGACCACCCGCTCGCCCTCGACGCGCACGGCGTTGAAGCCCCGCCCGAGCCGGACGGTCACGCCCCGCAAGCCCCCGTCGCGGACGATCAGGTTCGAGCCGACCCCCATGGGGAACACAGGCACCTCCGCCGGCAGCGCGGCGAGGAACGCCGCCAGATCAGCCTCGTCGGCGGGCTGGAACAGCCACTCCGCCGGCCCCCCCACCCGCAGCCAGGTGAGATCGGAGAGCGGCTTGCCGGCCGTGAGACGGCCGCGGGGGGTGGGGAGGGTCGCTGACGGATCGCGGTTGGTCATGCGGCCGTCCTTCGCCGATTTGTCGTCGGTATGCCAGCGCCGCGGGGAGCGACGAGGGACGCGCCCGACCCTGGGATGGGCGCATGGAGGGCCACGTTCATTCGGAGCGAGGCACCGAGGGAGCTCACGCCGTCAGCGCGGCGCGGAAGGTTCCCCATGCGCCCGACCCGGGGGAGGGTCGGGCGCGGCCCGGCCTGCGGCCTGGCGATGCCCGATCGAGCGATGGACCGGCCCAGGCCGGCCGTCCATGGGGGACACGGGACTGTCGACGCCCTACACCGCCCGCTGCGATCCTGCCCGACGCAGGTCACTCTCCCTGCCGGGCCGGCGAGGCCTCCGTCCGCTCGGTCTGAGGCGGGGCCTTGCGGGGGAAGGCGACGCTGCGCAGCCAGCGGAAGAAGTAGATCAGCGGCCAGCGCAGGATCGAGGCGCCGGCGGCGAGGCAGAGCAGCCCCGCCGTCGGCCCGTTCTCATAGGTGACGTAGCCCAGCAGCGGGATGCCCACCGCGATCAGCACGTAGGCGTGCGGCCAGTGCTGCCGCTTCGAGGGCAGCAGGGCGATGACCGAGGCCACCAACGCCCAGAGGCAGGCCAGGGCCAGGGAGAGCGTCACCGTCGCGCCTCCCTCTGCGGCCCGCGACGGGGATCATGCAGAGGCGTCATCGGCCCGTCCCCTCCGCGGCGGGGGCCGCGGCCAGCCGCTCGGGCAGGCGGCCCGCCCAGGCGCTGATCGTGCCGGCGCCGAGGCACACCACCATGTCGCCCGGCTGGGTCTGCTCGCGCACCAGCCGCTCGAGGTCGTCCTCGCCGAGGATCGCGCGGGCGTGGCGGTGGCCGTGCCGGATCAGCCCCGCCACGAGGTCGTCTCGGCTGGCGCCCGCGATCGGCTCCTCGCCCGCGGCATACACCTCGGCGATGGCGACCACGTCGGCATCGTTGAAGCAGTTGCAGAAATCCTCGAACAGCGTCGAGAGGCGCGTGTAGCGGTGCGGCTGGTGGACGGCGATCACCCGCCCCTCGCAGGCCTGCCGGGCGGCGCGCAGCACGGCCGCGATCTCGACCGGGTGGTGGCCGTAATCGTCGATGATCGTCACGCCCCCCACTTCGCCCACCTTGGTGAAGCGCCGGTTGACGCCGCCGAAGGCCGCGAGCGCGGCGCGAATCTCGTCGCGCTTCATGCCGAGGTGCCGGGCCACCGCCACCGAGGCCAGCGCGTTCGACACGTTGTGGTCGCCGGGCATCGGCAGGGTGCAGCCCTCGATCACGGTGCCCTCGGCCTGCAGCGCCACGTCGAAGCACGCCACGCCCTTCTCGTAGCGCAGGTTCACCGCGCGCACGTCGGCCTGGGCGTTGAAGCCGAAGGTCAGCACGCGCCGGTCGGTGATCCGGCCCACCAGCGCCTGCACCTCGGGGTGGTCGGTGCAGCAGACGGCAAGACCGTAGAACGGGATGTTCGAGACGAAATCGGTGAAGCCCTGCCGCAACGCCTCGATCGTGCCCCAGTGCTCCATGTGCTCTGGGTCGATGTTGGTGACGATGGCGATGGTGGCGGGCAGGCGGTTGAACGTGCCGTCCGACTCGTCGGCCTCGACCACCATCCACTCGCCCTGCCCCGCCCTGGCGTTGGAGCCGTAGGCGTGGATGATGCCGCCGTTGATCACCGTGGGGTCCATGCCGCCCGCATCCAGCAGCGTGGCGACCATCGTCGTCGTGGTGGTCTTGCCGTGGGTGCCGGCGACGGCCACGTTCGACTTCAGCCGCATCAGCTCGGCCAGCATCTCGGCCCGGCGCACCACCGGCAGGCCGCGGGCGCGGGCGGCGTCGAGCTCGGCATTGCCCGGCTTGATCGCCGACGAGATGACGACGACCTCGGCCGCCTCGAGATTGTCGGCGCTCTGCCCCTCGAAGATGCGCGCGCCCAGCGCCTCGAGCCGCTCGGTGATCTTCGATCGCTTCAGGTCCGAGCCCTGCACGTTGTAGCCGTGGGTCAGCAGCACCTCGGCGATCCCCGACATGCCGATTCCGCCGATACCGACGAAGTGGATGGGCCCCACGTCCTGGGGAAGCTTGGTCGCGGGGGTCATGATCGTGCTGCCGTCCATCACTTCGCTGCCTCGTCGTTGTTGTCGTTGTGGGTGCCGGCTGCAACCCGTTCGACCAGCGCCGTCAGCCGTTCGGTCGCGTCCTCGACGCCGAGCCGCCGGGCCGCGAGCGCCATGCCGAGCGCGGCGTCCGGATTGTCGAGGATCTCCGCGACATGGGCCGACAGGTTGTCGACGGCGAGCCGCTCCTCGGCGAGCACGACCGCCGCTTCGGCCTCGGCCAGGGGGCGGGCATTGGCGCTCTGGTGGTCCTCGGCGGCGGCCGCGTAGGGCACCAGGATCGACGGGCGCCCGATCACGGTCAGGTCGGCGACCGACGAGGCCCCGGCGCGGCTGATCACCAGCTGCGCCTCGCTCATGCGGCGGGGGATGTCATGAAAGAAGGTCTCGACCTCGGCCGCGACGCCGTGCTCGGCGTAGTACTCCGCCACGCGCTCGCCATCCTCCTCGCGGGCCTGGTGGGCGACACGCAGCCGCTGCACGGTCTCGAGCGGCAGGGCGGCGAGCGCGGGCGGCACCACGTCGGAGAGGATGCGCGCGCCCTGGCTGCCGCCGATCACGAGGATCGAGAGCGGATAGTCGCCAGGCGGAATGTAGGCCGCGCCCGCCCGCTCGCGCACCGCCGCGCGGACCGGGTTGCCGGTATGCACACCCGCCGCGCCCGCGGGCAGCGCGGTGGGCGAGGTGCCGCAGGCCACCGCGTCGACCCGCCGGGCGAAGGCGCGGTTGACCCGCCCCAGCACCCCGTTCTGCTCGTGGATCATGCGTGGCCGGCGCAGCGCCCAGGCCGCGGTCAGCGCCGGGATCGAAGGATAGCCGCCGAAGCCCACGACCACGGCGGGCCGCTGCCGCAGCATCCGCACCATCGCCGCCGCCACCCCCGCCGCGATGCGCAAAGGCACGAGCGCCTTCGCCGCCAGCCCCCCGCGCGCGAAGGTGGCCGAGGCGACCTGCTCGATCTCCACCGCCTGCGGAAACCCGCCCGTGTAGCGCGCGCCCCGTGCGTCGGTCGACAGGCGCACCCGCCAGCCACGCGCCAGCAGCGCCTCGGCCAGGGCCTGCGCGGGGAACATGTGCCCCCCCGTGCCGCCCGCCGCGATGATGCAGAGCCGCCCGCTCACCGCCCGCGCCCTCCGCCCCGGGCTTCTTCTTGCTGAAAATATCCCCCCCGGAGGGCCGGCCGGCCACACGCGCCGCGGCGCGGAAGGAGGTGCGCCGCCATCATCGCCCGCCCCGCCCGAAGACGTCCGACATCTCGCCTTGCGGCCGCGCGCGTGTGCACGCCAGAAGCATCCCCATCAGGAGGCCGCCGGCGATCAGCGACGAGCCGCCGTAGCTGACGAAGGGCAGCGTCATCCCCTTGGCGGGCAGCAGTCGCACGGCGACGCCCATGTTGATCATGGCCTGCGCGCCGAACATCGCCACCAGCCCCGCGCCCGCAAGACGGATGAACGGGTCGCGCTCGCGCATCAGCCGCCAGAGCGAGCGGATCACGATGGCCGCATAGAGCGCGATCACGAAGAGCACGAGGACGAGGCCGTATTCCTCGGCCGCGACCGCGATGATGAAGTCGGTATGCGCGTCCGGCAGCGACCACTTCACCTGCCCCTCGCCCACGCCCACGCCGAAGAAGCCGCCCTCCTGGATGGCGTTGGTGGCAAAGCCGAGCTGGGTGCGCGGGTCGAGATCGGGGGCGAGGAAGCCGTCGATGCGCCGGGCGAAATGCTCGGACGCGTTGTAGGCGATCGCCCCCGCTCCCACCGCCGCGCCCGCGAGCGCGATCAGCAGCGCGATGGGCGCGCCGGCGACGAAATACATCACCCCCCAGCCGAAGAGCACCAGCGCCGCCTGCCCGAAATCGGGCTGAACGGCGAGCAGGCCCACCACGACGAGCGCCACGGCGAACGACACCGAGCGCCCCGGCGGGCCGGCCACGTCCTGCGCGGCGGCCATGAGCCAGGCGGCGAGGACGACGAAGCAGGGCTTGAGGAATTCCGACGGCTGCACGCTGGCGAAGCCGAGCGAGTACCACCGCACCGCGCCCTTGCCGAAATCGGTGCCGAGAAACGGCAGCAGCGCCAGCGCCACCAGCCCCGCGGCGAAGCCGAGCACGCCGATCCGGCGCACGAGAAGCGGCGACATCATCGAGACGACCAGCATCGTCGCCAGCGCCATCGCGCCGAACACCGCCTGTCGTTCGACATAGTAGAAGGGTGGCAGACCGTTGCGCGCGGCGAGCGGCGGTGAGGCCGCAAGGCCCAGGAGCAGGCCGACGCCGAACAGCAGGAGCACACAGGTGATCGCCCACTTGTCTACCGTGCGCCACCACCGCGGGAGCACCGGATCGCCCGCATGGGCGCGGGCCGTGCCGTGGACCATCTCCGTCATGGAGCCCGCCCGATCTGCCTGTCTCTGCCTCTATGCCCGCGAAGCGCGTTGTAACCCGCGCGGGCGCCCGTTTACCGGGTTTGGGGGGACTCTACGCGCTCGGCGCCGACAATTCCACGGAAATCTGCCCCGATCCTGCCGCCTTTCCGCCGCGCCCGCGCGACGCCGGCATCGAACCCGGGCCGCGCCGCCCCGCTGTCGTGCCCTCACCCCCGCGCGGCGAGCGCCTCATGGACGCGCGCCGCGAAGTCCTCGCCGCGCCGCTCGAAATTGTCGTACTGGTCGAAGCTCGCCGCCGCCGGGGCGAGCAGCACCGTCTCGCCCGGCTCGGCCTCGGCCACGGCCCGCGCCACCGCGCGCTCCATCGTGCCGCAGACCTCGGCCTCGACGCCCGGCCCCAGCCGGCGGGCGAAGGCCTCGGCCTCGCGCCCGATCACATAGGCCCTGGCGACCCGCCCAAGCTGCGGGGCGAGGCCGTCGAGCCCGCCCTCCTTCTCCAGCCCGCCGCAGATCCACCGCACCCGGTCGAAGGCGCCGAGCGCGCGGGCGGCGGCGTCGACATTCGTCGCCTTGCTGTCGTTGACGAAGGTCACGCCACCCGCCTCGGCGATGACCTGCGAGCGGTGGGGCAGGCCCGGATAGGTCTCGAAGGCCGCACCGACGGTGCGGGGCGCGAGGCCCAGCGCGCGGGCGACGGCCCAGGCGCAGCAGGCGTTCTGGTGGTTGTGCGCGCCGGGCAGGCCACGCACGCCGCGCAGATCCCAACTGCCTACCTGCTTCGACTTGCGGTATTCCGAGAGGAACCCCTTGCGCGCAAAGACCGACCAGCCGGGCCCGTCGAGCTTCTGCCCCGCCGAGACGCGGATCACCCGGTCGTCGCCCGGCCCCGTGGCGAGTTGCCCCGCCATGAACAGGCCCTCCACCTCGTCGACGCCGACAACGGCCCGCTCCGGCCCGCCCTCGGCGAAAAGGCGGCGCTTGGCGGCGAAATAGCCGCCCATGCCGCCGTGCCGGTCGAGATGGTCGGGCGAGAGATTGGTGAAAACGGCGATGTCGGGGGTGAGCGCGCGGGCGAGGTCGGTCTGGTAGGAGGAGAGCTCCAGCACCACCACGGAGCCGTCGCCCGGCGGGTCGATATCCATCACCCCGCGCCCGATATTGCCGGCAAGCTGCACGGGCTTGCCCGCCTCCCGCAGGACATGGGCGATCAGCGCGGCCGTCGTCGACTTGCCGTTCGAGCCGGTGACGGCGACGACACGCGGCACAGTATCGAACCGGTTCCATTCGTCGACGGCGAGCGAGCGGAAGAAGAGGCCCACATCGTTGTCGACCGGCACGCCGGCGGCGAGCGCGGCGGCCACGCCCGGATGCGGCGCCGGGTAGAGATGCGGAATGCCGGGCGACAGGATCAGGGTCGAGACGCCCTCGAAGGCCCCGGGCGCCGTGGGGTCGTGCACCGCGAAGCCCTCTCGCTCGGCCCTTTCGCGGGCAGGCGCCCCGTCATCCCAGCAGAGCGGTGTGGCGCCGCCCGCGGCGAGCGACCGCGCCGCCGACAGGCCCGAGCGGCCGAGGCCGAGCACGGCGACGCGTTCACCCTCGTGGCTGCGGGCGGGGATCATGGCTGTGGCGCTCCTGTCCGGCGCGGGCTGGCCGCGTCGCCCATGGGTTAGGGGCGGGGCACCGCGCGTGCAAGAGCGCACTCAGCGCCACAGGTGAGCATGTCCGGCCAGCCAGCCCTGCGCCTTCGCGAGCGCCCGGTTTACAGGGCCGCGGCGCGGCGGCAGGCCCGCCTCCAGACGGTCGAGCGCCACTTCGACCGGGCAGGGCAGGCCCGAGACCGGATCGTGGTAGCGCGGATAGGCGATGAGCGCGGCGTGAACGAGCGCGGCGAGCGTGGGCCGCGCCGCCTGCCGGCGGTCGGGCACCGGCGCGCGGTCGTCGGTCAACCCCCAGCCCGCGTAGAACGGGGCACCGAGGCACGTGACGCGCAGACCGCGGATCAGCGCCTCGAAGCCGGTGGCCGAGGTCAGCGTCCAGACGCCCGCGCACGCGGCCAGCGCGGTGGCGGCGTCGACGCCCGATAGCACGACGTCGGCCAGCCCGTCGGTCTGCTCCTGCGGGACACGGCCCGCCCGCAGACCCGCCTCGACATCCGGGTGCGGCTTGTAGAGGATCACCGCGTCCGGGTTGGCCGCACGGGCGGCCGCCAGCAGCGCGAGGTTGGTGCGCGCCTCGCCGGTGCAGCCGGCACGGATCGAGGCGTCGTCCTCGACCTGCCCGGGCACCAGCAGCCTGCGGCCCTCGGGCAGCGGCGGCAGCGCCCGGCCTCCGGTGTTGTACTTCGTCACTCCGCCGCGCCGCAGCCGCTCGATCAGCCGCTCGGCGCGGGCGAGACGCCCGGGCGGCAGCGCAGCGGCCTCGATCACCGCGCGCTCGAGCCGGCTCTCGCGGCGCGGGTCATAGTAGATGCCGAGATCGTCGGCGACGAGCGACAGCGGCGGCACCAGCTCTGCGCCGAGGCCCCGTGAACGCAGGAACCCGTCTTCGATCCGCTTGAGTTCGGTGCCTGTGCGGGCGGTCGCCGCGTCGAGATCCTCCCCCGCCTGGCCTGCCCAGGCCAGCAGCGGCACGTCCCGCTCCGCCGCCCGGGCCGCCGCGCGGGCGGGCCTGTCCTCGAACACCAGCGCCTTCCGGGTGCCGTAGAAGCCCTGGAGCGGACGCCGCTTCCACAGCCGCATGCCGGTGGCGACGTAGCCGCGCCGATCCTCGCGGTCGGCGCGGACGCGGGCCTCGAGATGGTCGATGGCATCCTCGAGCTCGCAGAGGCGGTCGCGACACGGATCGTACCACGCGGGCGCGAGGATCAGCGCGCCGGCGGCGAGCTGGGCGCGGGTCAGCCGGCGGGTGCGGCGGGGTGGTGGAGCCTCGTCTTCCGACAAGCCCCAGCCGGCGTAGAAGGGCTGGCCGAACACCCGCGGCCGGTGCCCCGCGAGGATCGCCTCGAACCCCATCTGCGACGAGACCGTGTAGACGGCGACCGCCCCCTCAAGCAGCGCCCAGGGCGAGACGGCGTCGGAAAAACGCATGGTCCGCGCATCCTCGTCCTCGGCGCCGAAATGGCCGGGGCGTTGTCCGGCAGCCGTTTCGGGGTGGGTGCGCAAGAGGATGCGCGCGCCGGGATGTTCGATCCGGGCAAAGGCCAGCATCTCGCGGAAGCGCGCCGGCCCGGCACCCGAAGCGATCACCGAGGCGTCGCCGGCGGTCTGGTCGACCACCAGGACGTAGCCGGGCGCAGGCGGCTCGGCGCCCGGGTCGAACATGTTGTATTTCGACAGGTGCGCCGCACGCAGCCGCTCGACCGCGCCGCGCGCCCGGTCGAGCAGGGCGGTGTCGTCGAGCGGATGGCCGACGAGCAGGCGCTCGAGTTCCGACGGCTCGGAAGGGTCGAAATGCACGCCGCGGCGGTCGATCAGCAGCCCCAGCGGCGGCTCGCCCGACCGACCCGTGCGGACGGAGCGCAGAAACGCGTCCTCGACCCGCACGATCGGCACCCCGGTGCGCGCGGCGATTGCCTCGCCCCGGTGCGCGGTCGGGCTCCGGCCCCAGACGCCCACGCGGTCTGCCGGGCCGGGGCGGCCGGTCGTCAGCCGCCAGCCCGCCAGGGTGAGGATACGCCGGACGCGGGGGGCGAGAAAGCCGCCGTTGTAGACGAAAAGACGCCCGGGTGGCGCATCCCGGGCGTCGGTCCGATCACCGACCATGAGCGGCGCGCGGTGCCTGCGACCGCGGCGTCAATTGGCGAGCGCCTGCACGTTGTTGATCGGTGTCAGCGTGCCCGTGACGGCAGAAAGGATCTTCTGGAACTGGGTATAGGGCGCCTCGGTCACGTAGAGCAGGTCGTCGTCGCGGATGGCGAAGTCGCGCGCCTCGAACATCCCGTTCGGCGACGTGAGATTGAGCACGTAGACGATGCGCTGCGGGCCCGTCAGGTCCTCGCGGCCGAGCAACTGCTCCGCGATCGGCTCGGGCTCCGTGCGGAACACGAAGACGCCGGTGGGATCGGCGAGATTGGTGTTGAGCCCGCCCACTTGCGCCAGGGCCTCGATGGCCGAGAGCGTCTGGCTCTCGAACGGCACGCGGTTCTGCGTGCCCGTCGCGCCGAGAACCGAGAACGCGCGCCGATCCTCCTCGACGAGAACGCGGTCGCCGTCGCGCAGGGCGATGTCGAGACGGGGGTCGGTGTAGAGATCCTCGAACCAGATCTTCGCCCGGTGACTGCCGCGCACCACGACGATCTGCGCGATCTCGGGCTCGATGGCGAGGCCGCCGGCGGCGGCGATCATGGCCGACAGCGTGCGCGTTGGCCGCTCGATCGGAAAGACGCCCTGCTGGGCGACACCGCCCACGACCGACACGGTCGCGCCGTTGCCGGCGAGGCGGCGCACCAGCACCTGCGGGTCGGGTGTCTGCTCGTCGAGGCGCTGGGTAATGATCTGGCGGATGCGCTCGGGCGTGTTGCCGGCGGCGCGGATCCGTCCGGCATAGGGCACGAAGATGAAGCCCTGCCCGTCGACCTGCACCTCTTCCAGCGTGCTCGAGGCGAGCCCATCCGAGACGAGAAGCCCGTCGTCGACGTTTTCCCAGATCGTCAGGCCCAGCACGTCGCCGGGCCGGATCGTGTCCGAGCCCAGCAGACCTGCGTCGAGAAACCCCTGGGTGAAGCCGAGAACGGGGGTGACCGACGCGATGCGCGTCACCCGCGGCGACACTTCGAGGATGTAGGCGTCTCCCTCGCGCTGGACGGAGCCGGCGAAGATCTCGTTTTTGTTGGGCCCGGAGCGCGGCAGCGCGCAGCCGGCTAGGAGCGCGAGGGCCGCCAGCAGGGCGAGCCCCCGCGCGACGGGGGAGATCGATAATGGCACTGCTCGGGCTCCTTGACGGATTTTCTGCCTCAAGTTTTGCCCGCAACCCTACCCGTCTGAACGAGAAAGGGTAGACAGCCCGTCGCCGGCGGCAGGCCGCTGTTGCCCATCCGCCGCGCCGGACGAGACCTTGGGCCGCTGCCTGCCGCCCCCCGCAAGGTGTGGGGTCGCGGACAAGAGCCTTGCACAAAGGCTCTTGCAAATCCCTTGCTTCAAGGGATTTGCGGCGCGCCCGGTGGAGTCCGACGCGCGCCGATCGACCGGGAACGCGACGTCGGGGCGGCGCGGGGGAAGAGCCTTTTCGAAGGCTCTTGCAAATCCCTTTCTTCAAGGGATTTGCGCCCGGACGCCGCCGGCGGATACGGCGCGCGGGCGCAATGCCTCACGTCACGGCGCGCAGCAGGCGCCGGGGCGCGGCGGTGCCGCGGGCAAGTGCGTCGTAGGGGTCGTGCGGCGCGAGCATCATGTCGACGACCTGACGCAGGAGCTGCCGCCGCCCGCGGCCGGAGTAGAATCCGCCGGCAACCTGGCTCGTCTCCAGCAGGAAGGTGCGAAAGTCGCGGTAGGCGCGCGTGTCGGGGCGCTGGGGTCCGGAGAAGAACTCCGCCATCGGCTGGGACGAGACGAATTCGGGCTTGGCGTAGACTGCCCGGCCGAACGCCTTGACCGGCAAGCCGCGCCAGAGCGCCTGCTGCGCGGCCGTCGAGTTGACGGTCACCGCGCTCGAGGCGTGATCGAGCAGGGCGGCGAGCTTGCCGCCGCGGATGAAATGCAGCCGGTCGGCCACCCCGTGCGCCCGGCCGAGGCGCGCGAGGTCCGCCCGCAAAGGCGTGCGCCCGTCCTCGAGCGGATGAGCCTTGAAGACGAGGTGGTGGTGGCGCGGCGCCCCTTCCGCGAACCCCGCGATGACGGTTTCGAGGAACTCAGCCATCGAGGCGAAGGGGCCGTGCGCGGTAAAGCTCGAGTCGTGCGCCAGTTGCAGCAGGCACAGATGGTAGGGGAAGCCGCCGCGCCGCACCCGCGTCGTCGCCACCGCGCGCCCCGCGGCGTGGGCGGGCATCAGCATGAGGCGGCGGGCGTAGAGCGCGAATTCCTGCGCGACGGTGCGGTCGCGGTGGGGGCGGAAATTGCGGTAGCGCCCGTTCCGGAACATCACGAACCAGTGATAGAGCGCCCCGTAGAAGACGTGCTGGCGCATGTCGCCCCAATGCGCGGGCGCATCGGGCACCGAGAGGTCGCATTGCGCGAGCGCCGCGCGCATCTCGGCGACGCCGAGTTCCATCAGGCGCGAGTTTCCATTGGTGCCGCCGCGCTCGTAGGTCACCCACCAGGGCCGCAGGTAGCCTTCCTCGAAGACGTGCACGGTCACGCCGGCCCGCTTCGCCTCGGCAACGGCGGTGGCGTGGATGGGGCGCGCGTCGCCGTAGAGCACGAGATCGGTCACGCCCCGCTCGCGGATCAGGCGGGCACAGTCGGCCGGCCAGTCTCCGACCGCGCCGCGATAGGGCACGAAGCTCTCGCGGTGGAACCAGAAGGCGTCGTCGCCGGTGTTGAAGCCGACGCGCAGTGTCGTGCAGCCGGCCGAGCGCAGCATCCGCCCCAGCTGGTGGAAGAAGGGCCCGTGGGGCCCCTGCAGGAACAGGAAGACGCGGTCGCCGGGATCCATGGCACTCGTATCGGGGGCTCGGGTGAACGCTTCCCTTACATGCGTGCCCTGCGAATGCGGCGGTGGCGTGGCGTGCAGAAGGCGAGGGGCGCACACGGGCGAGGAGCGGGGCGGGGGCCAGCCCCCGTCGCCTGACGGCGACTCCCCCGGGATACTTGAAGCAAGAAGAAGGGGCGGGGCTCGCGGCTGGGCGGGGGCGTGCGGCGAGGCGGGCGCGTGCGGCGGGGCGGGCGTCTTGTCTCCGGGGCGTGGCACGGCTAGGTCGCGGGGCGGCCCGCCGGGCCGGGTCGGCAGAGGAGACGTGCGCCATGTTCACCGGGATCGTCACCGACATGGGGGCCATCCGCGCGCTCGAGAGGCGCGGCGACCTGTGGGTGCGGATCGGCACGTCGTACGACGTCGACAGCATCGCCACGGGGGCCTCGATCGCATGCGACGGGGTCTGCCTGACCGTGGTCGAGGCCGGTCGCGACGCGGCCGGCGGCTGGTTCGACGTCGACGTGTCGGCCGAGACGGTATCGAAGACCAACCTTGGCGACTGGGCGCCGGGCCGGGCGGTGAATCTCGAGCGGGCGCTGCGGGTGGGCGACGAGCTCGGCGGCCACATCGTGTCGGGCCATGTCGACGGGCTGGCCGAGGTGATCTCGGTCGCCGAGGAGGGCGACAGCACCCGTGTCCTGCTGCGCGCGCCCGAGGCGCTCGCGCGCTTCGTCGCGCCGAAAGGATCGGTCGCGCTGAACGGCACATCGCTGACCGTCAACGAGGTGTCGGGGGGCGACTTCGGCATCAACTTCATCCCGCACACCAAGGCGGTGACGACCTGGGGGCGCGTGGCCCCGGGCGACCTCGTCAATCTCGAGATCGACACCCTCGCCCGCTATGTCGCCCGTCTCGTCGAGGCCGGCACGGGCTGAGGCGAGGGGCGCCCGCGCCCGCCGCCGGGGGATGCTGCACGGCGCCGCAACGGCGCGTGACGGGCGTATCGCCTGCCGCCGGCTTGCGCTACCGTGCAGCTGCGGCACGGGCGGCAGGCGAGAGGGCGCGGATGGAACGGTTCGGCACGACCCGGGCAGGGGCTGCGGTGCACGCGATCGACCTGCGGGACGGGGCGCTCACGGCGCGGGTGCTGACGTTCGGCGCGATTCTTCAGGATCTGCGTCTCGAGGGCCGCCCGCTGACCCTCGGCGCGCCCTCTCTCGCGGCCTATGACGGGGGGCCGATGGCCTATTTCGGGGCGGTGGTGGGCCCGCTCGCCGGGCGGATGCGCGACGCGCGCGCGCCGCTGGGCGGGGGCCATGTCGCGCTCGACGCGAGCGATCATCCGCACGCGCTCCACAGTGGCGCGGCCGGCCTGCACCGGGCGGTGTGGGAGGTGGCGGAGGCCGCAGCCGACCGTGTGCGGCTGGTGGCGCGGGCCGAGGCCGGGGCCGGCGGCCTTCCCGGGGCACGCCGCTTCCGTGCCATCTACGCGCTGGAAAAGGGGGCCCTGCGGCTGACGCTCGAGGCGGAAACCGACGCGCCGACGCTCGTCAACCTCACCCACCACGGATACTGGCATCTCGGCGGGCCGCCGGGCCTGGACGGGCACAGGCTGTGGATCGCGGCCGACCGCTACCTGCCGATCGACGCCGAGACCCTGCCGACAGGCGAGATACGGCCGGTCGCGGGATCACGCTTCGACTTCCGCGAGGGGCGCAGGCTCGGGGCGGAAGACATGCTCGACCATTGCTTCTGCCTTGCCGGGCGCGAGCGATCGCCCGTCGAGGTGGCCCGACTCGAGGCGCCGGACGGCACGGCCCTCGTCGTGGCCACGAGCGCTCCGGGGCTGCAGGTGTTTACCGGCGACGGGGCGGCGACGCCGGGGCATCCCGGGCATGGGGGGGCCGCCTATGGCGCCCGCCC
Organism: Rhodovulum sp. 12E13; assembly: GCF_003340565.1. Taxonomy (GTDB): domain Bacteria; phylum Pseudomonadota; class Alphaproteobacteria; order Rhodobacterales; family Rhodobacteraceae; genus HLUCCA09. The sequence continues at coordinate 52,497 of NZ_QPLK01000008.1, forward strand.
CGGCCTCGCCCTCGAGCCGCAGGGCTGGCCCGACGCGCCGAACCACCGGGATTTTCCGCCGATTCGCCTCGATCCTGGCAAGACCTGGCGGCGCGAGATCGCCTGGCACGTCATCCCCGGGCTACGTCGGACGCAGGAGTGACGCGGACCCCGGCCGGGCAAGCGATGCTCTGCCGGAATCCGGCGGGCGAGGGGCGTGGCGGCCGGCGAGCGGTCGGGGCAGCCGCGCACGGGGCCGCCGAAAGCCGCCGATCCGCTCGCCCGGACTATCCCCTGATCCGCGAGGGCCTGTTGCTCGACAGGGGAGACCGGCGATGGAGGCTGCGCCGTCGGGAAATACCCCTTCGGCACCGGAGCATCGCCCGGACGTCTGAACCACCTCGCCCGCTGAGCGGGGTGAGACAGGCGGGGAGAGGCGGCGAGGGATGCCTCGCACTGGCCGAGCAGCCTGCGCGTTCACGGCCGCCACCGCGTCGGGCTCTGCCTCGTCCCGCGACGGCTGCCGGCATGAGGCGGAGGCTGCTCTCAAACGTCACGCGTCGAGGTTTTCCACGCTCAGGGCGTTAGACTGGATGAAGGCGCGGCGCGGCTCGACCACGTCGCCCATCAGCTTGGTGAAGATGTCGTCGGCCTCGGCCACGTCGTCGATCTTGACCTGAAGCAGGCGGCGGTCGCCCTCGGGGTCGAGCGTCGTCTCCCAGAGCTGGTCGGGGTTCATTTCGCCGAGCCCCTTGTAGCGCTGCAGCGTCAGACCCTTCTCCCCCTCGGTCAGGATCGCATCGAGCAGTCCCAGGGGGCCGTAGATCTCGACGCCCTTGTCCTTGCGCATCAGTCGGGCGACCTGCGCGTAAACCTGCTGAAGGCTCTCGGTCAGCGCGCCGAGACGCCGTGCCTCGCCAGAGCGGAGCGCCGGGCCGTCGAGCGTGCGCACCTCCTCCACGCCGCGCACCGTGCGCGACAGGCGGATGCCCCGGTCCTGCGTGGGGCGGCCCTGCCAGCCGCGCTCGTACTCCACCGCCACCATGTCGAGCCGCCGTGCCACCGCGTCGGCCACCGCCTGCAGGTCGCCGTCGGCCTGGCCGGGCAGGAAGGCGCCGGCGATGGCCGCCTGCTCAAGGATGTCGCGGCGGTAATGGGTGGGGAAGCTCTCCAGCACCCGCTTCACCTGCCGGGCCTGCTCGACCACGCGGGTCAGATCCTCGCCCGCGATCTCCTCGCCCGTGCCGAGGCGCAGCAGCGCACCCTCGACGCCGGTGGCGATCAGGTACTCCTCCAGCGCCGAATGATCCTTGAGGTAGACCTCGGACTTGCCGCGGCTCACCTTGTAGAGCGGCGGCTCGGCGATGTAGAGATACCCGTCCTCGATGATCTGCGGCATCTGGCGGAAGAAGAACGTCAAGAGCAGCGTGCGGATATGCGCGCCGTCGACGTCGGCATCCGTCATGATGACGATCTTGTGGTAGCGCAGCTTGGAGATGTCGAACTCGTCGCGCCCGATGCCGGTGCCGAGCGCGGTGATCAGCGTGCCGATCTCCTGGCTCGAGAGCATCCGGTCGAACCGCGCGCGCTCGACGTTCAGGATCTTGCCCCGCAGCGGCAGCACGGCCTGGTTCTGGCGGGAGCGGCCCTGCTTGGCGGAGCCGCCGGCCGAGTCGCCCTCCACGAGGAAGAGCTCCGACTTCGCCGGGTCCTTCTCCTGGCAGTCGGCGAGCTTGCCGGGCAGGCTCGCCACGTCCATCGCCGTCTTGCGGCGGGTCAGCTCGCGCGCCTTGCGCGCGGCCTCGCGGGCGAGCGCCGCCTCGACGATCTTGGTGACGATGATGCGGGCTTCCTGCGGGTGCTCCTCGAACCACTCCGAGAGCTTCTCGTTCATCAGGCTCTCGACCACGGGCCTGACCTCGGAGGACACCAGCTTGTCCTTGGTCTGCGACGAGAACTTGGGGTCGGGCACCTTGACCGAGAGCACCGCGGTCAGCCCTTCGCGGGCGTCGTCGCCGGTAAAGCTGATCTTTTCCTTGCGCGCGATGCCCGAGGCGCCGGCATAGTGGTTGAGCGTGCGGGTCAGCGCGCCGCGGAAGCCGGCAAGGTGCGTGCCGCCGTCGCGCTGGGGGATATTGTTGGTGAAGGGCAGCACCATCTCGTTGTAGCTGTCGTTCCACCACATGGCGATTTCCACGCCGATGCCGTCGCGCTCGCCCTCGATGTAGATGGGCTCGGGCATGTGCGAGGTCTTGGAGCGGTCGAGGTAGCGGACGAACTCGCGCACGCCGCCCTCGTAGCACATCTCGGTCTCCTCGACCTCCGGGTGGCGCTCGTCGCGCAGCACGATCTTCACCCCGGAATTGAGGAAGGCGAGCTCGCGCAGGCGGGTCTCGAGCGTCTTGTAGACGTAGTCGAGATTGGAGAACGTCCGGGTCGAGGCGAGGAAGCGCACCTCGGTGCCCTGCTGGCCGTTCGCATCGCCGACGACGCGCAGGGGCTCGACCGTCTCGCCGTGCTCGAAACGGGCGTAGTGTTCCTTGCCGCCCCGCCAGATGCGCAGCTCGAGCCATTCCGACAGGGCGTTGACGACCGACACGCCCACCCCGTGCAGGCCGCCCGACACCTTGTAGGAGTTCTGGTCGAACTTCCCGCCGGCATGCAGCTGGGTCATGATGACCTCGGCGGCGCTCACCCCCTCTTCGGCGTGCATGTCGACGGGGATGCCGCGGCCATTGTCGCTGACCGATACGCTGTCATCGGCATGGATCGTGACGCGCACGGAGTCGGCGTGGCCGGCAAGCGCCTCGTCGATACCGTTGTCGACGACCTCGTAGACCATGTGGTGCAGGCCAGAGCCGTCGTCGGTGTCGCCGATATACATGCCGGGCCGCTTGCGGACAGCCTCCAGCCCCTTGAGAACCTTGATGGATTCCGCGCCATAGGCGTCGGTCGCGCGCGCTTCTTCGGCCATTCGGGGACCGTCCTCCTCAACTTGCCGCCTTATAGGGGTTTCTGGGGGGCATGTCACGCCACACACCCAAGATATGGTGCTATCCGAGCCCGATTGCGACCCCCACGCCGATCAGCAGGACGCCCGCGGCGAGGTTGGTGCGCCGCAGCGCCTGCGGCGAGGCGAGCAGCCGCCGGACGCGCCCGAGGAAGCCCGCCAAGACGAGGTTGCCCGCAAGCGGCACGACCGTCGAGACGGCCACGATGGCGGCGATGTCCGGCCCCGTGACCGAGCCGATGTCGAAGAAGCCCGGCAGCACGCCCATGTAGAACAGGATCGCCTTTGGATTGCCGAGGATGACGGCGAGACCCGCGGCGAAGCCCGCCCACATGCCCGGCCGCGTCAGCCGGCTGTCGGGCGCGAGCTGGCGGTCGGCATGGCGGATCAGGCCGACCCCCATCAGCAGGAAGATCGCCACCGCCACCCAGCGCAGCGCGTCCATGAAGCCGCCGTAGACCGCCGTGATCCACGCCAGCCCGAAGATCGCCGCGAGCGGCCAGATCGCGTCGCCCACGACCACGCCGAGCGCGAGCGGCCACGCCGCGTGAAAGCCGCCCGACACCCCGCGGGCGATCAGCGCCACCCAGACCGGGCCCGGCGTGAGAAACAGGATGGCCACCGCGCCCGCATAGAGCGCGAGGTCGGCCGGCGATAGGGTCATGGACAAGGTCTCCGGCGGCGCAGGCGGGCGCCTCCCGTTCCCTACGCCCGGTGGCGGGGAATGTCACGAGGCTCAGCCGTCGTAGCCCCAGAGCGCGGGCTCGGCGAACTCCACCGAATTGCCGGCCGGGTCGCGCACGTAGACCGAGCGCGCGCCGTTCGGCCAGGTGAAATCGGCCTCGATATCCACGCCCGCATCGGTCAGCCGCGAGCGCCATCGCGCGAGCTCGTCGGAGGTGGCCGCGAAGCAGGCATGGCCCGGCCCGTGCGCGCCGTGCGGCGGCACCGGCAGGTCGGGGTTGCCGGGCGGCTTCCCCGTCTCGTGCGGGTTGAAGACCAGCAGCAACCCCGGCCCGCAGCGGAAGAAGACGTGCCGCTCGCCCACCCGTGCGATTCGCTCCAGCCCCAGAAGACCGCCGTAGAATGCCTCCGCCGCATCGAGATCGTCGGCATAGAGCGCGGTCTCCAGCAGCCGGCGGAGCGGGGGCGGGTCGATCATGCGCTCAACCTAGCGGTCGCGCACCCGCTGCCGCAAGCGTCAGGGCAGCGCCAGCCGCCCGTCGACGTCGAGCGGCCAGAACGGGTTGTGCGCCATCTCCCAGACATGCCCGTCCGGGTCGGCCCAGTAGCCGGAATATCCGCCCCAGAACACCGCCTCGGGTCGCTTGAGCACCTCCGCCCCGGCGGCCTCGGCCCGGGCGAAGGCGGCGTCGACCGCCGCGCGGTCGGCAAAGTTCTGCGCCAGCGTCATCGCCCCGGTCCCCAGCGCCGCCCCCGGCCGCCCCTGATCGGCGGCCAGTGCCGCGCGCCCGAACAGGCTCAGCGCCATGCCGTCCAGCCGGTAGAAGGCCGCGCCCTCGGTCTCCTGCGCCGGCTCCCAGCCGAGCGCGGCGTAGAACCCCGTCGACCGGGCCAGATCGTCCACCCCCAGGGTGATCAGCGTCACGCGCTGGTCCCTCATGCCTCCTCCTTCACCGCGCTGTCGCCGCCCGCTTCCGTCACGGAGAGGAATTGCGCCCGCCCCTCCAGCCCCGCGAACAGCTCGCGCCCCGTGCCCGTGAGCCACGCCTGCGCCCCCAGCGCACAGACCTCGTCATAGAGCGCCGCGCGCCGGCCGGCGTCGAGATGGGCCGCCACCTCGTCGAGCAGCAGGAGCGGCGGCGCCCCGAAATCCTGCGCCAGCGCACGGGCGTTGGCCAGCACCAGCGACAGAAGCAGGGCCTTCTGCTCGCCGGTGGAGCATTGCGCCGCCGGCACCCCCTTCGCGGCATAGACCGCCGTCAGGTCCGCCCGGTGAGGCCCGGCGAGCGTGCGCCCCGCCGCCATGTCGCGCACGCGGCCCGCCGCGAGGGCCTCGGCCAGGCCGCTCTCCGTCGCGGCCGGTTCCGCGCCCTCCGGGCCGGTGAGTGCCAGATCGGCCGCGGGAAAGGTCGTCGCCGCGCCCGCCTGCGCGGCGGCCACCCGGGCCAGCGCCGCGGCCCGGTGGGCCGCGATCCGCGCGCCCGCCTCCGCCATCCGCCCCTCGAGCGCGCCATACCAGGCCGGGTCGCGCACCTCGTCCTTCAAGAGGCGGTTCCGCTCGCGCATCGCCTTCTCGTAGGCCAGAACCGCGTCGCCGTGGCCCGGCTCGAACGACATCGTCATCCGGTCGAGGAAGCGTCGCCGCCCCTCCGCGGCCTCAGTCCACAGCCGGTCCATGGCCGGCACCAGCCAGACCACCCGCGCAAGCCGCCCCAGCGCCACCTGCGGCGCCGCCTTGCCATCGATCCGCACGGTGCGCGGGCTGCCGGGCTCGGCCCCCGTCTCCACCTCGTGGGCATGGCCAAGGCTGTCGATCTCGGCCACCACGCGCCAGCCGACGCCCGCCGCGCGCCGCCCGATCTCCTCCGGCGCGGCCCGGCGCAGCCCCCGGCCCGGCGAGAGCAGCGACACCGCCTCCAGCAGGTTGGTCTTGCCCGCCCCGTTGGGCCCGTAAATCGCCACCGGCCGCCCGTCGAATTCGAGCGACAGCTTCCGGTGCGAGCGGACCTGCGCGAGCGCGAGCGAGGTCACGGCGAGGCGGGACAGGCCGGGGCCAGATGCGGGCGGTCCGGACACGCGGGCGCACCCCCTGCTTCTTTCTGTTCAAAATACGCATTCCGCCCCGGCGCCACACGCGCCGGCGCCGATCAGACGCGCATCGGCATCACCACGTAGAGCGCCGAGGTGTCGGTGCCTTCGCGCATCAGCGTGGGGTCGCCCGACGAGTTGAACAGGAACACGGCGTTCTCGCGGTCCACCTGGCTTGCGATCTCGAGCAGGTACTTGGCGTTGAAGCCGATCTCGAGCTTCTCGTCGCCGTAGGCCACCGCCAGTTCCTCCTCCGCCGCGCCGGCATCGGGGGCGTTGACCGAGAGCACCAGCCGATCCTCGTCGAGCGACAGCTTCACCGCGCGCGAGCGCTCCGAGGACACGGTCGCCACCCGGTCCACCGCCTTGGCGAATTCGGTGGCGTCGACCTCCATCCGGCGCGGATTGTTGACGGGGATGACGCGCGTGTAATCGGGGAAGGTGCCGTCGATCACCTTCGAGGTGAGCGTGATCTCGGGCGTGGCGAAGCGCACCTTGGTCTCCGAGACCGACACCGCGATCTGCGCCTCGTCGTCCTCGAGCAGCTTGCGCAGCTCGCCCACCGTCTTGCGCGGCACGATCACGCCCGGCATCCCCTCGGCCCCCTCGGGAAGGGGCGCGTCGACGCGGGCCAGCCGGTGCCCGTCGGTCGCCACGCAGCGCAGCACCGGGCCCTCCTCGCCCTCCGAGACGTGCATGTAGACGCCGTTGAGGTAGTAGCGCGTCTCCTCGGTCGAGATCGCGAATTTCGACTTGTCGAACAGGCGCCGCAGCACCCTGGCCTCGGCCGAGAAGTTGGCGGCGTAGTCGGTCGCCGCCATGACGGGAAAATCCTCCTTCGGCAGCGTGGCCAGCGTGAAATGCGCGCGGCCCGCCTCCACCTCCAGCCGGCCCGAGGCGCCGTCGTCGGTCAGCTTCACCAGCGCGCCGTCGGGCAGCTTGCGCACGATGTCGTGGAAGGTCACGGCGTTGACCGTGGTGGCGCCGGCCCGCTCGACCTGTGCGGCCGTGCGGTCGACCACCTCGATGTCGAGATCGGTGGCGCGGAAGCTGACCTGCTCGCCCTCGGCCTCGATCAGCACGTTGGCGAGGATCGGAATGGTGTTGCGCCGCTCCACGACCGATTGCGCCTGGGCCAGGGCCCGGAGCAGGGTGCCGCGTTCGATGCTCATCTTCATGTGGGCCGCTCCCCCTTCGACCGTCCCCGCGGCCGGCGTCGTCTGGCAGCCCGACGGGCCGCGCGGGCCGGCCGGGATCGGCACGTTAGCCGAAATGGGGGCGGGCACAAGTGCCGCGCCGCAACACTGCCGGCGCCCGCGCCACCCCGGCCGGGCGGGTTCAGGATTCGAGCATCTGGCGCAGCAGTTCGAGGTCTTCGGCGATCTGCGTATCCTTGGCCTTGAGCTCTTCGACGCGCTTGACCGCGTGCATGACCGTGGTGTGGTCGCGGCCGCCGAAGCGGCGCCCGATCTCGGGCAGCGAGCGCGAGGTGAGAGTCTTGGCCAGATACATCGCCATCTGCCGCGGCCGGGCGATGGTGCGGTGGCGCTTCGGCCCGACCATGTCGGACAGCCGCATGTGGTAATGCTCGGCCACCGTGCGCTGGATCTCCTCGATCGAGACTTTCCGGTCGGACGCGCGCAGGATGTCCGACAGGCATTCCTGCGTCATCTCGAGCGTCACTTCCTTGCCCACGAAGGAGCCGAAGGCGAACAGCTTGATCAGCGCCCCCTCGAGCACGCGGACATTGGTGGTGATCCGGTGCGCGAGGAACTCGAGCACCGCGTCGCGGATCACCACGCCGGCGTAGCTCTCGGCGTACTGGTCGCGCTTCTGCTGGAGGATGCCGAGGCGAAGCTCGTAGTCGGTGGGGTGAAGGTCGACGACCAGGCCCGACTGGAGGCGGCTCGCGATCCTGTTCTCGAGCTTCTTGATCTCGACCGGAGCACGGTCGGCCGAGATGACGATCTGCTTGTGCTGGTCGACCAGCGCATTGAACGTGTGGAAGAACTCTTCCTGCGTGCCATCCTTGCCGGCGATGAACTGGACGTCGTCGACCATCAGCACGTCGACCGCGCGGAACAGCTCCTTGAACTCGATCATCTCGCGCTCGCGCAGGGCCTGCACGAACCGGTACATGAACTGCTCGGCAGAGAGGTAGAGCACGCGCAGGTCGGGCCGAGCCTGCTGCAACTGCCACGCGATGGCGTGCATCAGGTGCGTCTTGCCGAGGCCCACGCCGCCATAGAGGAACAGCGGGTTGAACGTGACGGTCGCCCCCTCGGCCACCCGGCGGGCGGCGGCGTGGGCGAGCTGGTTGGGCTTGCCCACGACGAAGGTGTCGAACGTGTAGCGCGGGTCCAGAGCGCCGCCGGGCAGCTCGGTCCGGGCGGCGCGCGCCTCGGCCGGTGCGGCCCTCGCGGCGCCGTCGGGGGCGCTGCCTGCGAGGGGCGCACCATCTACCCGCGCCTCGGCCGCGGCCGAGCCCCGCCTCGGCACCCCGTTCTCCGGGCCCGGCCGGGCCCCGCGGCTGGCCGCGGCGGGCCGGCCGGCCCCCGGGCCGACGCTCAACTCGATGCGCTCGACGGCGGCGCCGGTGCGCGCGATGTGGTGACGGATCTGGTCGGCGTAGTTACGCGCCACCCAGGAGCGGATGAAGGTGGTCGGCGCCCGGAAGCGGGCCACCCCGTCCTCGAGCGCATCGAATTCCAGCGGCTCTATCCACGCCGTGAAGTTGGTCTGCCCGATGGTCTTCGCCAGATCCTCGCATACGCGCCCCCAGGTTTCATTCGTCATCGCAGCCGGCTCGCCCCCAATTTCTTACTCTGACCGGATACCCGCGCCGCAGCGACCCGGGACCGTTTATGTGCCGTGTCGGACGCGTCACGACGCAAGGGGGGTGGTCGCCGGCGGACCTGCCGCCAACGGGAAAAGCGAGTGCCGGCGATCGAACGCCGACTCCCGCACTCCATTTCCTCGGGTGCATCGTGCCCTGAACCCCGTGCAGCACACCGATGCTCCGCCCCCGAAACGGGGCACGCCTTGGACGATCAAGGTAGCAGGGCTCCCCCAACAGAGCCGTGTCTCGCTGCCTGATCGACCCTGTCCCCCCGGACATAACGAGTCGCATCCGGAAGCTAGCAAGGCCGTGAGAGACCGCGCAACTTATCTTCTCAGTTGACTTCACGGTTTCGTAGGCGAATCCGCCCAAGGGCTTGCAACGTCAATGAAACAAGGGGCAAGGCACTTCGCATGACAAAGGGCGCACCGTCTGGCGCGCCCTTTCGGTCAGGTCGATCCGCGAGGATGCGTGGCGCGGGCGCCTCAGATCCGGAGCCCCGGATCCAGTCGCTCAGCCGCCCAGCGCCTTTACCCGCGACGACAGGCGCGACATCTTCCGCGCCGCGGTGTTCTTGTGGACGACCCCCTTGGTCACGCCGCGCATCAGCTCGGGCTGGGCGGCACGAAGGGCGGCCTTGGCGGCCTCGGCGTCGCCCGAGGCGATCGCCTCCTCGACCTTGCGCAGGAAGGTGCGGATGCGCGAGCGGCGGGCCTTGTTGACGGCGTAGCGGCGCTCGTTCTGGCGGGCGCGCTTCTTGGACTGGGGCGTGTTGGCCATGGGCTCTCTCTTGTCAGGTCTTCACGATACGGCACTTGCGCGGGAAGACCCGACCCCGGGTTCGATACCGGGAGATTCCGGCCAGGCGGGCCTCACGCGCATGTCTGGACGGGCGCATAGGCCAATTCGACGGCGAAGGGAAGCCCCCCGGGACGCCCCTACGAGACGCCCCTGCACGACACCCGCACGCGGCGCCCAGGGGGGACACCACCGGCGCCCCCTGCCCTCACTTGTCGCGGAACTGGGCCTCGCGCTTCTCGAGGAAGGCGCCCATGCCCTCCTTCTGGTCCTCGGTGGCGAAGAGCGCGTGGAACAGCCGACGCTCGAACAGCAGGCCCTCGCTGAGCGGCGTCTCGTAGGCCCGGTTGACCGCCTCCTTGACCGCCATCGCGGTCAGCTGCGACTTCTCGGCGATCTTGCCGGCGGCCTCCATCGCCTCGTCCATCAGCTTCTTCGACGGCACGACGCGGCTGACGAGGCCGCACTGCTCGGCTTCCTCGGCATCCATGAAGCGCCCCGTCAGGTGCATGTCCATGCTCTTCGACTTGCCGACGAGCCGGGTCAGGCGCTGGGTGCCGCCCATCCCGGCCACGACGCCGAGATTGATCTCGGGCTGGCCGAACTTGGCGGTGTCGGCGGCGATGATGAAGTCGCACATCATGGCGAGCTCGCAGCCGCCCCCGAGCGCATAGCCGGCCACCGCGGCGACGATCGGCTTGCGGATGGCGAGGATGCGCTCGGCCTCGTTTCCGAACAGGTCGCGCCCGAACACGTCGACGAACGACTTCCCGGCCATCTCGGAGATGTCGGCGCCCGCGGCGAACGCCTTGTCGGAGCCGGTGAGCACGATGCATCGCACCTTCTCGTTCGCGTCGGCCTCGCGGAGCGCCTCGCCGAGTTCGCGCAGGATCTGGCTGTTGAGGGCGTTGAGAGCCTCGGGGCGATTGAGCTTGATCAGGCAGATATGGTCGCTGACCTCGACGATGAGCGTCTCGTAAGCCATGGCGTCGCGCCTTTCGCTGGTTTCGCCCGGGCGAGGCTTAGCAGCCCGGACCGCGGGTTCAAGCTATCTCTGGCACACCGGGCAGTAGAACGACGACCGCCCCGATTGCACGACGCGGCGCACCGTTCCCGCGCAGCCCGGCGTGCGGCACGGCTGGTCCTGGCGGCCGTAGACGCGGAAGACGTGCTGGAAATAGCCGAGTTCGCCGTCGGCCTGACGGTAGTCGCGCAAGGACGAGCCCCCGGCCTCGATCGCCTCGGTCAGCACCGCGCGGATCGCCGGCACGAGGCTTGCCGCGCGCGCGGCCGAGAGGCGCCCGGCCTTGCGCACCGGCGAGATGCCGGTGCGGTGCAGCACCTCGCAGACATAGATGTTGCCGAGACCCGCCACCAGCCGCTGGTCGAGCAGCGCCGCCTTGACGGGGGTGTTGCGCCCCTTGAGACGGGCGGCGAGGTAGGGCTCGTCGAAGGCGTTGCCGAGCGGCTCCGGCCCGAGACCGGCAAGCAGGCGATGCCCCTCTTCCGTGCCGGTCGCCATCAGATCCCACATGCCGAAGCGGCGGGGATCGTTGTAGGTGACGCGGGCACCGCCCTCCATGTCGAGCACGATGTGGTCGTGCGCCTGCGGCGCGGCGTGCTCGTGCTGGTAGGCGCCGAGCTGCACGCCCGAGATCAGCACGCGCCCCGACATGCCGAGATGGATGAGCAGCGTCTCGCCGGTGTCGAGATCGGCGAGGATGTATTTCGACCGCCGCCGCAGCCGCTCCACCCGCGCGCCGGTCAGCCGCTCGGCCATGCGCTCGGGCAGGGGCCAGCGCAGATCGGGCCGGCGGACCTGCGCGGCCGCGATCCTGCGCCCCGTCAGAACGGGCTCGAGCCCACGGCGGACCGTCTCGACCTCGGGTAGTTCCGGCATTCGCCCCCTTCTCGCCCTTCGTTCTCCGACACCCTGGCCGCCAGCGTCTCCTCGAGTTCGTCGCGGCCCGCGAGGTATCTCAGAACTTGCGCGCGCCTCCCATCCCGAAAGCGCAGACGCAGGAAATGGGGATCGGGGTCTTCCACCGCCACCAGCCCGTCGAGCGGCAGGCTGCGCCGCACGAAGGCCAACGTCGGCACGAGAGCCGTGTCACGCCCGATCTCGACCGAGTAGGTCCAGACCCAGGCGAGATACCACAGGAGCAGGGCGAGCGCGCCCAGGCCCAGCCACTGCGCCGTCGCCGCGTCGACGTCGCGGCCCCGCGCGTCGATGAGCATCGTGTTGACGACGTAGAACAGAAGCGGCGCGATCACCGTCGCCAGCGCCTTCACCCCCCATGATGCCCGGTGCCGCCGCGTCTCGAATCCCGCCTCGCGGGCGGGCCGCCCGGTGCCGAGAGCGGCCACGACACGGGCCTCCGCGGCACCTGTCGACATGCGGTCTGCGTGGCGGAACAGGGCCTTTTCCCCGCGCACGCCCCACAGCAGCCGGACCGCCACGTGCAGGGCGAAGGCCAACCCGACCGTCATGCCGAAATAGTAGAGCCCGTCCATACTCGCTTCCCTCGCTGCCTGCGGCCTCGGATGCGTTTGTCACTCTCCCGGCGGGGCTATATGGACGGCGTGACAAGAAAGGGGCGCAACCATGCCAGAGTCCGACCGCACCACGCATTTCGGCTATCGCACCGTCGCGGAGGACGAGAAGAAGGGGCTTGTCGAGGGCGTGTTCACCTCGGTCGCCTCGCGCTACGACATCATGAACGACCTGATGTCGGGGGGCGTCCATCGCCTGTGGAAGGACGCGATGATGGACTGGCTGGCCCCCCGGCCCGGCCAGAAGCTGCTCGACGTGGCGGGCGGCACCGGCGACATCGCGTTCCGTTTCCTCAAGCGCGCCCCCGGCGCCCACGCCACCGTGTGCGACCTGACGGCGGCGATGCTGGAAGAGGGCCGCAAGCGCGCCGAGGCCGCGAACATGGCCGACCGCCTCGACTGGGTGGTCGGCGACGCGATGGATCTGCCCTTCCCCGATGCCACGTTCGACGTCTACACGATCTCCTTCGGCATCAGGAACGTGACGAAGCCCGAGGTGGCGCTGGCCGAGGCGTTCCGCGTGCTCAAGCCCGGCGGGAGGCTGATGGTGCTGGAATTCTCGCAGCTGCCCAACCCGGCGATGCAATGGGCCTACGACCGCTACTCGTTCAACGTGATCCCGACGATGGGCCGCGTCGTGACGGGCGACCGCGACAGCTATCAGTATCTCGTCGAATCGATCCGCAGGTTTCCCGATCAGGAGACCTTCGCGCGGATGATCCGGGCCGCGGGCTTCGAGCAGGTGAAGTATCGCAACCTGACGATGGGCGTCGCCGCGCTGCACTCGGGCTGGAAGCTCTGATCCCTTGCGCGGCCCCCACAACATCTGGCGGCTCGTCCGCACCGGCGCCACGCTGGAGCGCACCGGCGCCATGGGCCAGGTGCTCGAGGCGATGGAGGCGCCGACGCATCTCAGGCTGATCGCCCGAATCCTCGGCTGGCCGTTCAAGTGGCTGGGGCTCAAGGGCGACCCGGAGTTGCCACCAGCCACCCGCGCGCTCACCGCGCTCGGCCCCGCCTACATCAAGTTCGGCCAGATCATGTCGACACGGCCCGACGTGGTGGGCGACGAGCTGGCGATGCAGCTGCGCGTGCTGCAGGACAAGCTGCCGCCGTTCCCCAGGGCGCAGGCCCTGCGGGCGGTCCGCGACGAACTGCAGATGCCGGTCGACGAACTGTTCTCGGAATTTTCCGAGCCGATCGCCGCCGCCTCGATCGCGCAGGTCCACCGTGCGCGGCTCGCCACGACCGGCGAAGAGGTCGCCGTCAAGGTGCTGCGACCGGGAATCGAGAAGGCGTTCCAGACGGATATCGACGCCTTCTACCTCGCCGCCTGGATGGTCGAGACGCTGTCGCCCTCGTCGCGCCGCCTGCGGCCGCAGGGGGTGATCCAGCATTTCGAAAGCGTGGTGCACGCCGAGCTCGATCTGCGGCTCGAAAGCTCGGCCGCCGCCGAGTTCGCCTCGAACACCGCGAAGGACGACGGGTTTCGCGTGCCGAGCGTGCACTGGTTCATGTCGGGCCGGCGGGTGATGACGCTCGGCTGGGTCGAAGGGGTGCCGGCAGGCGATATCGCCGCGCTGGATGCGGCAGGTCACGACCGCGCGGCGCTGGGAGAGCGGGTGCTGCGTCTCTTCCTCAGCCACGCGCTGCGCGACGGCTACTTCCACGCCGACATGCACCAGGGCAACCTCAAGATCGGCCCCGACGGCGATATCATCGCCCTCGACTTCGGCATCATGGGTCGGATCGACGAATACACGCGCCGCGCCTATGCCGAGATCCTGTTCGGCTTCATCCGTAAGGATTACCGCCGCGTCGCCGAGGTGCATTTCGAGGCGGGCTATGTGCCCCCCGACCGCGACGTGGACGAGTTCGCGCAGGCGCTGCGCTCGGTGGGCGAGCCGATCTTCGGCATGGATGCCTCCCGCATCTCGATGGGCAAGCTGCTGGCCTATCTCTTCGAGGTGACCGAGCGGTTCGGGATGGAGACGCGCACCGAGCTGATCCTGCTGCAGCGGACGATGGTGGTGGTCGAGGGCGTGGCGCGCTCGCTCAACCCGCAGATCAACATCTGGCGCGTCGCGCGGCCCGTAGTCGAGGATTACATCCGCGACAATGTCGGGCCACGGGCGCTGGCCGGCGACCTGCTCAAGACGGCGCGGGTGCTCGCGCGCTTCGGGCCGCGGCTGCCGCAGCTGACCGAGGCGGCGCTTCTCCAGCAGGGGCGCGGCGAGCCGCAGCCTCGGCGGCGCGCGTCGTCGGAGGCGGCGGCGTGGTTCGTCGCCGGAGCGGCGCTCGCGGGGCTGGTCGCCGCCATCCTCGCCTGAGCGCCGCTCAGACCCGCGGCAGCGCGATCACCTTCAACCGGAAGAGGATCGCCATGCCCGCCGCCCAGAGCGCGGCGCCGAGCGCGAGATGGGCGAGCGTGGCGGCCAGCAGCGGCAGGGGAGCCACCAGCGCCGCCAGGGCGAAGACCGAGCTGCCGCACACCGCCGCCAGCCCTGCCCCGGGCAGAAAGGCGGTCGCGACCGCCCGCGCCGAGAGGCCCAGCACCCGAGCGACGGCGGCAAGGCAGACAAGGCTCATCGCGCCGGTGGAGATTGTGACGGCCCACGCCGCCTCGACCGGGCCGAAGCGGCCCAGCGTCAGCAGGGCGAGGAGCAGTGCGGCCCCGCTCGCCAGCCGCAGGCGGAATTGCAGCGCGCCCCGACCTGTGCACATGAGCGCCGGTTCCATCAAGGCCATCGGCACCGAGAGCGCCCGTGCCAGCGCGAGCACCGCGAGCACCGGCGCCGCCGCGGCCCAGGACGGGTCGAAGACCAGCACGACCAGCGGCTCGGCCAGCAGCGCCAGGCCGGTCGAGGCGGGCCAGAGCATCGCGCAGGCCAGCGCCACGTCGCCCCGCCAGCTGCGCGCTATGCCGTCCCGGTCGCCCTCGCGCTCGAGCCGGGCGAGGCGCGACCAGCCGAGCATTCGTACCGGCTGCAGCACCACGTCGGAGGCGGTGACAGCGATGCGCGCGCCCGACCGGTAGGCACCGACCGCCGCCGGAGCGAGGAAGGCCGCGAGCACGAGGTCGGCGCCGTAGGCCGAGAACATCCCGATGCCGGTTGTTCCCCAGAGGGGCCACGCGGTTCGGCTGGCCGTCCGGGCCTCACCGGCGGCGAACCGGGCGCGCGGGCAGCGGCGCACGAGCGCGGAGGTGACGACGAGCCCGGTCAGGGAAGCGACGTAGCGCGAAAGGATGAGGCCCCACAGTCCCAGCCCCGCGTCCAGCGCGGCGACCGCCGCGGCGAGGCCGGTCGCCTCGCCTGCCAGAACCTGCAGGCTCGCCGCGCGCGCCCGGCCCGCCCGCCAGAGCTGCGCCTCGTTCCACGCGGTGGGCACGGCGAGCAGTGGCAGCGGGGCGACGGCGAACAGTGCGCCGCCAATCGGCGCCCCCGGCCCGCCGACGATCAGCCCGGCCGCGGCGAGGATGGCGCCGCCCGCTCCTGCGACCGCGATCTTGACCCAGAACAGAGTGTCGATGCACGCCTCCAGGTCGTCGGCCCGCAGAAGCGCGTGGTAGAATCCGGTGTAGACGAAGCTCGTGGCGATCACCGCCCCCGCCCAGGCCACCGCGTAGGTGCCGAAGGCGTCGAGCCCGAGATGCCGCGCGGCGACGACGACCAGCGCGAAGGCGATGATCTGCCCACCCGCCCGGGCGGCGACCCCCACGGCGAAGGGCGAGGCCATCGGCGCCAGCCCGCGCGTCAGCGCAGAGGCCGCCAAGGGCGCGATCCGGGCCGTCACCGCGCCGCCGGCCCGACCGTGCCGCCCCGCAGCCCCCCCTGCCGATCGAGGCGAAGGTCGATCACCCGCGCCATCCGCTCGAAGCCGCCGCCGAGCAGCGCGTCTTCGTGCCAGCCCTCGAGCGGCAGCACGGGCGTATCCTCGGTCAGGATCCCGCGCCAGCCGAAGAGGGCCGCCGCCGCGCGGGCCGGCTGGCTCTCGGTGGCGAAGAGCAGCGCCTCGCCCGGCCACGGGCCGAAGTCGTGCTCGGCCCAGACCCGCTGGTGATGGGCGTTGACCTCCCATGCGAGACGTTCGGCCTCGGTCGGCCGCGGCTCGAGCCCGGCGGCGCGCATCAGCCGCAAGACGGGGCCGAGGCGGCGGGCGAGATCGCGCGGCCCAAGCCGCCCGCGGGCCGCTCGACCGAGGTAATGCGACCAGCGCATCAGGCCCGACCCGACGCGGCGTGCGAGTGCCACGGCGCGCGGCGGCGCGGTCTCGGCGTCCTCGGGCGACCAGGCGTCGGTGAGGGCGAGCAGCGGCACGTCGTGGCCGCGCGCGGCCAGCGCGTGCGCGGTGGCGAGCGCGGTCAGCCCGTCGGCACAATGGCCCACGAGCACGAGGGGCCGGCCCGGAAAGGCGCCGGCGAGCGTGGCGGCCGCGTCGTCGGCGACGGTGGCCCCGTCCATGCCCAGCTGTCGCGTGTAGGCGGCGCGGTCGGGCACGGTCAGGTTGACGACGGTCCGCCCGGGCGCGAAGGCGCGGGCGATCCCGTGCCAGAGGAAGGTCTGGTTGACGGTCGCGATGACCGGTCCGCCCCTATCGCCCCCGCGCAGGGGCACGATCGACCATGTGCCGGCGCCTTCGGCGCCCGCATCGGCCCCGCCGGGCGAGAGGCGGGCGGCCAGCCCGTCGAGCGTGGGGTCGGCGAGGAAGGCGGCGACTTCGACCTTGCGGCCAAACTCCGCCTCGGCGCGTGCCAGCATCCGCAGCGCGAGGATCGAGTGCCCGCCGAGGGCGAAGAAGTCGCCGGCGCACGCCTCCTCCGGCAGGCCGAGCAGATCCGCCCAGAGCCGGGCGAGGCGCGCGCGGGTCTCGCACGGCGCCGCCGCCCCCGCCGGCTCCGCCCCGGCGGGCGCCGCCGCCCCCGCCGGCTCCGCCCCGGCGGGCGCCGCCGCATCCACGACGCTCCGTGCCGCGCGTCCCGCAGGCGGCGCGTCGAGAAGCGGGGCCGAGGGCGTCTCGACCAGTCGTCCGAGGGCGTCGATCACGCGCTGGCCGAGCGCGGCGATCCGCTCGTCGGAATGGCGAGCGCCGTCATGGTCGATCACCAGCGTCCAGCCATCGCCGTCACCGACGAGATTGAGGTTGAGAGGGTAGAGCGCCCCCGGTGTCTGGCTCATCTCGCCCTCGATGCGGAAGGACCCGTGATCCACCCCCTCGAGGAACCCCCGACTCAGGCCGAAGGCGACCGAGGTGTAGGGGGTCCGCGCCTCGCCGGGATCGACCGGCCGGGGCGGCGGGGCGGCGCGCATGACCTCTTCCAGGGGGCAGGACTGGTGGGCGAGCGCGGCCTCGACGGCGGCGCGCGTCCGCTCGAGATGATCCGCACCGCTCGCGCCGTCGGGGGCGGGCAGGCGCAGCACGATCGTGTTGACGAAGACGCCGACGAGCGGCTCGAGATCGACCTCGTCGCGGCCCGACACCGGCGTGGCGAGCAACACTTCGGGCGCCCCGGTCTCGGCCGCGAGCACGGCCGATGCCGCTGCCGCCCCGACCATGAAGGGCGAGGCGCCGAGACGGGCGGCCGCGCCGGGGAGACGGGCGGCGACATCGGCCGGCAGCGGCAGGGTGAGGCGCCGGGGCGCAGCCCCCGGCTCTGCCGGCGGGTCGGCCACGTCGGGGGGAAGCGCGAAATGCGCGGCCCCGGCGAGCGTGTCCGACCAGAACGCGATCTCGTCGGCGCGGGCGGGGCTCGTCGCGCAGGCCTCCTGCCAGAGCGCGTAATCGGGGTAGTGCAGCGACAACTCGGGCAGGTCGGCAGGCCGGCCGGTCAGCCCCTCGGCTGCCAGCGCCCCGATCTCGCGGCCGAGCAGCCCGCCCGACCATCCGTCGAAGACGCAGTGATGCGCGGTGACGAGCAGCGTCGCCCGGCCCGGCCCGGTGCGCACATGGGTGGCCCTCAGGAGCGGCGGCCGGCCGAGGTCGAAGGGCTCCCCGGCCATGTCGGCAGCGATGCGGGCGATGCGCGCCTCGTGGTCGTCGATCGGCAGGGCGCGGATGTCGACGAGCCCGAGCTTGAAATCGACCGCATCGCGCACTTCCTGCAAAGGGGCGCCATCCTCTTCCACCAGGCAGGTGCGCAGCGCCTCGTGGCGGTGGATCACCGCCCTGAAGGCCGCCTCGAGCGCGTCTGTGGGCAGATCGCCCGTCACCCGCCAGCGCAGGGTGATGGCGTTGTCGGGGTTGCCGGGGCGGACCCTCTCGAGAAACCAGAAGCGGGCCTGCGCGGGCGAGGCGGGAAAACGCTCGATCGACGTCTGCGGACTCTGCCTGCTCACATGTACCCCCTGCGCACCGCGGTCGCGGTGCGGCACGCGATCGCTGAGCCCCCGCGGCAGCAGGTGCGCCGTCGTCCCAGGGAAGTCAAATTCGGGCGCCTATGAGGCTGCTCAGCCGTCGATGACGGCGACGGTCGCGCCCGCGCGCGACCGACTGTGGAGGATCTGGCAACGAATGTGGACCCGACGACGAATGCCCCGCAGCGACCGCGAGGGGAGTCGCGCAAGGCGCCATGCCGGGGATGGCGGAAGAGCGCGCAGAGCGGCCGCCCGCGCGAAGGTCAGGACCCCGGAATGAACCGTGGCAGCGGCTCCTGCATCGCGGCGAGCACCTCCAGCAGACGGGCCTCGGCGGCGGCGTCGGTCTCGTTCCCGCGGATCGGCGTGGTCAGCCGGAGCATCGAACCGTCGGTGCGCCGAGTCGTGATCCCGTCGACCATCAGGTAGAACTTGGCCATGATGTCGGAGGCGATGCGCCGGTCGCGCTGCTGGAACCAGTAGAGCACCATCATGCGGGTCTCGCCCCTCTGGATGATCGCGCGATTGACGTCGAACCGGCCATCAAAGCCGATCTTCGGCCCGACATCGGAGCGCTCCAGCCACGCGATCTCCCATCCGGCGCCGGGCAGGCAGATTTCGGGAGAGTGCACGCCGCCGTCGGTCTGGTCGAGATACCACGCCATGAACAGGTTGACGTGCGCGGCCTCCCCCGCCTTCAGGAGATTGACGGAGTGGTAGTCGTCCGCTCGCAGTTCCCGCTCGACGCGGGCGTCGAGCGTCTCGCGCGGGCCCGACTGGCGCCAGCCCGCCAGGTCGCGCGGGAAGGCTGCGAAGGGCTCGCGCTCGACCTGCGCGTCGCCGGGCTCGGGCACGGCCTGCCATGCCACCGCGGCCAGCACGCCTGCAAGCGCGACACCGACGAGGGCGCTCGACGGGCGAAGGTATTGCAGCCGCATGAATTGCGTGCCGAGGCCCTCGGTGTCGAGGTCGAGCGACTCGGCCAGCGTCATCTTGACCGGGTTGAAGAAGAGCAGCACGCGGGCCAGCCCGAACAGGATCACGACGCAGGCGAGGAAGATCACCCACCCCTCGAAGAAGTGGGTGAAGCCCTCGACCCACTCGACGCCGTAATTGTTCACGATGAGGCCCGCGACCGCGATGCGGACGGAATTCATCAGGACGGTGATCGGGGCCGCCGCCAGAAGCAGGATCGCCTTGTGCCAGATCGAGCCCTGGTAGAGCACGGCGAAGATGTAGGAGAAGCTGAGAATCGGGAACAGGTATCGCAGGCCCGAGCAGGCCTCGGCGACGTGCAGCTTGTACACGCCGAGATCGATGATGTTGCCATCGAGAAAGACCGGCACCGACAGCAGCTTGAGGAACCACACCCCGAGTTCCGACGAGATGAGCTGCAGATTGGCCGACATCTTGAAATAGAGCGTGTCCGGCAGCGGCAGCATGTAGACGAGGTGCAGGACCGGCGGCCAGAACGCCCAGCCCACGCTCCAGCCGAAGCTGACCAGCAGGATACCGAAAACCCACAGGATCAGCCCGTAGGCCACGATGTCGGGGATGCCCGAAAGCTTGCCCAGCGCCGCGATCGTCAGCGACAGGAGCACCACCACAACGCCCACCCATCGGTCGGGCACCGGGCCGCGGTTGACCGGCACATCCTTGAGTTGACGCAGGAAGAGAAGGCCCGACAGGATCGGGATGAGCGGGCCGTGGCTGTATTCGGGGCGCTGCCACTCCTTGAAGAGCTTCTCGATCCCCTCGACGAAGAACAGGCCCGCGCCGACGAGCGCGACAAAGAGCCAGAACATCCCCCAGGTCGCCAGAGGCGCCAGGAACCTGGGCGCGCTCCGCACCTGCTCGACCAACGCCATCGCACCCCTCCAACCTTGCCCTTGCGTCCTTTAGCAGAGGCAGGCGGCGCATGACAAACTCCACGAGACCTTCAAGCCCCCCTCCGTGACATCACGCATGCGTGACGGGCAACGGGCGGGCACCGTTCCCACCGTTCGCACGTCCAACGGCTCGGCAACCGGGCTTCGGCTAGGGTCCGAGCCGTACCGCGCCCGAGGGGCCACGCGCCCCTCGGCCGCCAGCCTAGGAGCCCTTGGATGCCTGTCGACCGCTACGCCGCCTTTTCCCGAGCCCCCTCGCTCCCTGCCACTTCGGTGCAGGAGATCGTTCCCGACGATGCCGCCGACATCGCCCACGTCTCGCTCGCGCTGAACGTGGCCACGCCGGGCAATCTCCGCGTCACCACGCTCGACGGCGACGTGGTCGACATCGAGGTGGCCGCTGGCGTGGCCTTTCCGCTGCGCGTCTCGCGCGTCTGGGCGACCGGCACCACGGCGACGGGGATCCGCGCGCTGTACTGACCTCGCGGGGCAGACCGCCCGCGCCCGACTTGCCCGGGGGCTTGTCCCGGCCGCCGCGGCGGTCCAACACGGCGCTGCCGGTGGGCCGCGTCGAAGCATTCCCGCCGGGCGTTTCCGGATGGCCCGCAGGACCCCGAGGCATGGCAGAGAGCGACGCTACGGCAGACACCGCCCGCGAGGACGAGGCGCCCGAGGCCTCCGCGTCCGGCGACGCCGCCCCCGGCACCCCCGCGTCCGATGCCTACGTCCTCATTACGCCGTGCAGGAACGAGGCGGCGCATGCGCGCCGCACCCTCGACAGCGTTCTGGGGCAGACCCGCCCGCCCGATCTGTGGGTGATCGTCGATGACGGCTCCACGGACGGCACGCCCGGGATCCTTGCCGACTACGCTGCCCGCCATCCCTCGCTGCGCATCGTCAGGCGGCAGGACAGGGGGCGCCGCGCGGTCGGGCCCGGCGTGATCGAGGCGTTCTACGAGGGCCTCGCCACCGTCGACCTCGCGCGCTTTCCCTTCCTGTGCAAGCTCGACCTCGATCTGGAGCTGCCGCCCGGCTATTTCGAAGGGCTTATCGCGCGGATGCGCGCCGACCCGCGGCTCGGCACCTGCTCGGGCATGCCGTGGTTCACCGCCCCCTCCGGCCGGCGTGTGAGCGAAAAATGCGGGCCCGAGATGTCGGTCGGCATGACCAAGTTCTACCGCCGGGAATGCTTCGAAGAGATTGGCGGCTTCGTGCGCGCGGTCATGTGGGACGCGATCGACTGCCACACCGCCCGACGCCTGGGCTGGACGGCGCGCGCCTTCGCCGACGCAGGGCTCGCCTTCGAGCACCTGCGCCCGATGGGCTCGTCGGAAAAGGGGGTGCTGACGGGGCGGCGTCGGCACGGGGCGGGTCAGTACTACATGGGCTCCGACCCGCTCTACTTTGCGGCGACCGCGATCTACCGGATGGCGCACCCGCCCTACCTGCTCGGGGGTCTCGCCATGCTGCGGGGATATGCCGGCGCCTGGGCCTCGGGCGCGCCGCGGCACGAAGATGCCGCGTTGCGCGCCTTCATCCGGGCCTATCAGCGGCGGGCGCTGCGCGTCGGCAAGGCCCGCGCCGTCGCCGAGATCGAAGCCCGCCATCGCCGCCCGGGAACGGACTGACCCGTCACCCCCTTTCCGGACGGCCGGCCGGAGAAACCTCCCCGGCCGGCCGCTTCCGGCTCTGTCGTGCTCAGGAACCGACCGTGGCCGAGGCGGATGCGATGGTGGCTGCACCGCCGGCGCCGGTCACCGTCTCGACGACGCGCAGCAGCGTGCCGGCGTGATCGAGCTGCGGCGTGAACACCTGGCCGGTCGCCCCGGGGATGTCGACGCCGTCGCTCTGCCATTGCCACGCGCGCGGAGGTTCCGTCGCCGCCCCGTCGTAGGCCCAGAGCGCAGGACGCACCTCGAGCGGCACATCCACGACCGGCGGCCCGGAGAGTTCGGGCGGACGCAGGAATACCGGCCCCGAGGCAAGCGCCGCGGGATCGAAAGGATAGGTTCCGGCATAGGCCAGCGGCGCCAGCACGGTCACCAGAAGCGGGGCGTCGCCAGCCGAGAGCAACGCCGTGTTGCGCGTGGTGACGGCGAAGGACAGCCCCGCCTGGCCCATCAGGAGGTAGCTGGATCCGCCAAGCAGCTTCTTGGCGTCGATCGTCTCCATTACACCGCCTCGCGCACGATCAGGGCGGCGGTGAGCCCGGCCTTACGATAGCGCACCTCGCGACCGGCGCGAATCAGCACGCCCTCGCCCTGAAGCAGGTGAAAGCCGTCGTCGGGCGCCGGGCCGGGGGTCGTGGTCAGGAAGACGCTGCCGTGGCGCGTCTGCCAGATCTCGTCGCTGACGAGGGTGACAGGGTCCGACCAGGTGGTCGTTGCGTCGGTGATGAGAGCCATGTCTGCGATCCCGGTTGATTGCGGTTTATCGTGGTCGTCGCTGCAACGCGGCGGCGAGGGCCGGCGCGGGGCGGCAGCATCGGCGGCCTGGGCAAAGACTCCGTCAGACCACCGCACGGTGTTTCGCGGTTTGAGCCACGGGCCGCTCTGGGTTATCTGCCAGGGTGGAGCGATGCGGGAGACGCCGGGGTGGACTGGCTGGGAGAGAGCGACGGCGGCACGGCTCGCGCCCTTGTCGCGCGGGAGGCGCTGCTGGCCGACCTGCGCTCGCGGCTGCGCGCGGGGCGCGGTTTCGCCATCGCCACGCTCAATCTCGATCACGCGGTGAAGCTCCGGGCCGATCCCGCCTTTCGCGCGGCTTACGCGGCGCACAGCCACGTCACCGCCGACGGCCACCCGATCGTCTGGCTGGAGCGGTTGGCCGGGCGGCGGGCCGAGCGCGTGACGGGGGCCGACCTCGTCGTTCCCCTGGCCCGGCTCGCTGCGGCAGAGGGCTGCTCCGTTGCCCTCGTCGGCTCCACCGCGGCATCGCTCGACGGCGCCGCCGAACGGTTGCAGCGCGAGGCGCCGGGCCTGCACGTCGCGGCACGCGTCGCCCCTAAGGCGGGCTTCGACCCGGCATCGAGCGACGCGGCGCGCCTTCTCGACCGGATCGGCGAGAGCGGTGCGGGCCTGTGCTTGCTCGCCCTCGGCGCGCCGAAGCAGGAACTCTTCGCTGCCCGTGCCGCGGCTTGCCTGCCCCATATGGGCTTCGCCTCGGTCGGCGCTGGGCTCGACTTCCTCTCGGGTCGGCAGGTGCGGGCGCCCCGGGCGGTCCAGGCGTTCGCGCTCGAATGGGCGTGGCGGCTCGCCCGCGACCCCCGTCGCCTCGGCGGCCGCTACGCGCGCTGCGCCGCGGCGCTGCCCGGGCTGGCCCTCGCCGCCCGTCGTGCCCGCCCCGCCCGGCGTGGAGGGGCGGGGCCATGACAGGGATGGAAGAGCTTGTCATCTACACGTTTCCCTTCGTTGCCTACGTGGTCTTCGCCACGACGAAGTTGCTCCACGCGATCCCGGCCACGGTGCTCGCGGGCTTCCTGCTCTTGCCGCCGCGCTATGCGTTCAACCTTCCGCTGCTGCCCACCATCGACAAGGCGAACGTGATCGCGCTGACCGTCGCAGGGCTCGCGCTGGCATTCGCGCCGCGCCCCGGGCGCGCGGCGGCGCCGGCCTTCGATCATGTCGCCGCGCAGGAGATGCTTCCCGGCCTGCTGCCGCGAGAGCGCTGGGCGCTGGTCTGCGTCGTGTCCCTCGTGCTCGTCGTGCCCGTCGGCACTGTGTTGACCAACCGGTCTGGGCTCGTTCTCGCCGACGGGTTCGTTCCCGGGCTGACTTTCCGCGACATCGGCAACAGCGTGTGGCTGTTCGGGCTGCCGCTCCTGACGCTGCTTACGGCGCGCAAGTTTCTCGGCGGCGAAGCGGGGCAGCGGACGGTCCTGTACGCGCTGCTGCTGGCCGGGCTTTTCTACAGCCTGCCCACGCTGCTCGAGATCCGCCTGTCTCCGCAGCTGCACAACTGGATCTACGGCGGCTTCCCGCATTCGTGGATCCAGCATCTGCGGGGGGGCGGCTTCCGGCCCGTCGTGTTCATGACCCACGGGCTCGTCCTGGCGCTTTTTCTGTGCATGAGCCTTCTGGCGGCGCTGGCCTGCCTGCGCGTCGCCGATTTCGACCGGCGCTGGCTCTACGCCGTCGCGGCCGGTCATCTCTTCCTCGTGCTGGTCCTGAGCAAGTCGCTCGGCGCGCTCATGATCGCGCTGGTCCTGGCCCCGCTGATCATGCTCTGCTCGGTCAGGACACAGCTCCTCGCCGCAGCTGCCATCGCGATCTTCGTGACGACCTACCCGGCCGTGCGCGGTGCGGGCGTCAATCCCTTCGGAACGGTTGCGCATGTGGTGGAAGCGGCCGGTCAGCCGAGTCGCGCCAGTTCCCTGCGGTTCCGCCTCGCCCAGGAGGAGATCCTGACACGGCGGGGCTGGGAGAAGCCGCTCTTCGGCTGGGGCGGCTTCGGCCGCGCCATGGATTTCGAGGCGGAAGGACGGCATGCCTCGGTCCGCGACGGGCTCTGGCTGATCACCTTCGGAGAGCGGGGCGTGGTGGGCTTTCTCGCCTATTTCGGCTTGTTCGCCTTTCCCCTGGTTCTCCTTGCGGCCCGATCACGCCGGATCGAGGTCTCGCCGGCCACCACTGCGCTCGCCGTGATCCTCGCAGCCAACCTGCTCGACCTGATCCCGAATTCCGGCAGCACGGTCGTCACGATGCTGATCGCCGGGGCGCTCATCGGCCGGCTCGAGCACGCGCGGCAGACAGCCCCGGCAGGCGCGACCCAGGCCGCGACCGCGCCCGTCGGCGGAGAGCGCACATACGGACGCAGCGCCCCGCAGGCGGCGCGGGCGAGAGCGGGGGTGGGGGCAGGCCTCCGGGCGGGGGGGGCGATGCGGACCGCTTCAGCCGCACGCGCGCAACCGGCGCTCCCCGTTGCACCGGCGCGGCCGCGTGGACCGGCGCAACGCGCCGGCCCAACGGAGGTCTCAAGAGCTCGCGACGTGCGCTACACGCGCTTCCCGGCCGGTCCGCCCTCTTCCGAGGGCGAGTGACATACGACGACAGCGGGCAGGCGCGCGCCGCAGCGCGGCCCACGACCGCCGCCCGTGTCCAGCGCCACGCGCAGGCGCCCGCGGGACGGTCATGAACCGTCCCTCGATCGGATGCCGCGCGCCCCCTCACCGGGTTCTGCGCTCTCCGCCCGTGCGGCACCCGGAACGGCCGGCCCCGGCACATTGCCGCCCTCCTGCCTATCCGACCGGAAAAGCGCGGCGAGCTTCGACGCCTCCACGTCGAGGTCGAACCCGGTCTCGACGATCGCGCGCCCGGCCTGCCCGATCTTCCTCCGGATCTCGAACGGCATGCCCGCGAGGCGCTCCAGCGCGCCGGCCAGCGCCGCAGCGTCGCCCGGAGGCACGACGATGCCGCTCTCGCCGTCGCGCACCAGTTCCTCGACGCCGGCCACACGCGTCGCCACCACCGGCAGGCCACTTGCCGCCGCCTCCATCAGCACGACCGGCACGCCCTCGGCGAAACTCGGCAGAACCAGCGCGTCGGCCTCCCGCAGCGCATCGGCCACCTCCGACTGGCTGCGATAGCCCAGAAAGCGCGCTTCGACCCCCAGCCGTCGCGCCTCGGCCTCGAGCGCGGCGCGGTCGGCCCCGTCGCCGATCAGCGTCAGCCGAAGATCGCGCTGCCCCAGCCGGGCCAGCGCCTCGAGCAGCACGAACAGGCCCTTCACCCCGACGAGCCGGCCGACGAAGAGAAGCTCCAGCCCCGTGCCCGGCGCACGCGGCACACCGCCGCCGTAACGGTCAAGCTCCACCCCGCAATGGACGACGTGCAGCTTCGGCCAGTGCCGCCTGTCCGACCACAGCATCGCCTGCGACCGGGCAAAGTGGCTGATGCAGACGACGAAGCGGGCCCGTGCCACCTTTTCGTCCAGCCGCCAGCCCCGCGGGTCGAACAGGTCGGCCGGGCCGTGCAGGGTGAAGCTGTACGGCAGGCCCGACATCTCGGAGGCGATCATGGCGAGACTCGCGCTCGACGTGGCGAAGTGGTTGTGCAGGTGCGTCGCGCCGCGCCGCCGCAGATGCCGGGTGAGCACCGCCGCCTCGAGGAAGTAGAAGACCTGCCACAGCGCGCCGCGCAGACCGGGCCGCGCCGTGCGCGCGGCGAGGGCCGCAGCGCGCATGTAGCGCCCCGGCGCCGCCGCAAGCGCCGCGGCATGGTCGCCCAGAAGCGCCAGCGGATTGCGGGCCCGGGAAAGCACGTAGAACGTCTCGCGCGCGGCGTCCTCCTCCTCGGGCCCGATCAGATCGGCGGCCCCCGTTCGCCGCACGGCGCAGGTGAGCACGTCGAGCCCCTGCCGGCGCAGCGCCGCCACCTCCCGCAGCACGAAGGTCATGGACGCCCGCGGATACTCGCCCGTCAGATAGGCGATCCGGGGATTCGCGCCCGCCGCGCCCTTGTCGCTCATGCGTCCCCCTGCCGATGCTCCGGCCGCTTCTAGGGGCCGTCCGCGCCCGTGTATAGCGGCCCCGGACGCCGCGCGATGCATCGGCGGGTCAGAGCGGCCAGATGAGCGGGATGAGCAGCGAGGCGAGCAGCCCGACCGACAGGTTGAGCGGGATGCCCACGCGCAGGAAATCTCCGAAGCGGTAGCCGCCGGGGCCATAGACGAGCATGTTGGTCTGGTAGCCGATCGGCGTGGCGAAGGCCGCCGAGGCCGCGATCATGACCGCCACGACGAAGGGCCGTGGGTCGTAGCCCAGTGCGACGGCCAGCCCGATGGCGACGGGGGTGACCACCACCGCGACGGCGTTGTTGGTGACGAGTTCGGTCAGAACCGAGGTGATCAGGTAAACGGCCCAGAGCGCGAGCACTGGCGGCAGCGCGCCGATGTAGGGCGCAAGCGCATCGACCACGATGCGCACCGCGCCGGTCTCCTGCAGCGCCGCGCCCACGGCGAGCATCGAGAAGATCAGCGCGAGCAGGCGTCCGTCGACGAAAGAGAACGCCTCGTCGGCATCGACGCAGCGCGCCAGCAGCACCACCGCCACGGCGAGCACGGCCAGCATCAGGATCGGGGCGACCCCGAAGGCGGCGAGCACGACGAGCCCCGCGAGCGCCGCCACCGCCACCCAGGCCCGACCGCGGCGGAAGGCGCGCTCGGTCGGGCGCGACACGTCGACGAGTTCCATGTCGGCGGCCAGCCGCTGGATGTCGGCAGGTGCCCCCTCGAGCAGCAGCGTGTCGCCCACCCGCACCACGAGGTCGTCGAGCTGCCGGCCGATATTCTGGTTCCGTCGGTGCACGGCCAGCGGGTAGACGCCGTATCTGCGCCGCAGCCGCATCGATCCGAGCGAGCGGCCGACCATGCGCGCGCCGGGGGTGATCAGCACCTCGACCGTCGAGGTGCGCACCGACGACAGCTTGTCGACCGCGCGCAGGTTCTTGTTCTCCTGCAGGCTCAGCAGTTCCGCCATCTCGGTGCGCAGCACCACGCGGTCGCCGGCGGCGAGTTCGACCGCGCCCAGGTCGCGCCGGAGCGAGGCATCGCCGCGCAGCACGTCGATCACGCGCACGCCCTCGCGGCGGAACAGATCGACCTCGGTCACCGGCCGGCCCACCAGCGCCGAGCCCTCGGGCACCGCGACCTCGGTGAAGAACTTCATGCGCGAGCGGTCCGACAGGACGCCGGCGAGGCTTTCGCGGTCGGGCAGCAGACGCGGCGAGACGACGCGGATGTAGAGAAGGCCCCACGCAACGAGGATCACCGCGAGCGGCGTCACCTCGAAGATCGAGAAGGCCGCCAGCCCCTCGGCCCGCGCCACCCCGTCGACCAGCAGGTTGGTCGAGGTGCCGATGAGCGTCAGCGTGCCCCCGAGGATCGCGGTATAGGAAAGCGGGATCAGCAGTTTGGACGGCGACAGGCCGAGCGTGTTGGCGATCTGCACGACGACCGGGATCATCACCACCACGACGGGCGTGTTCGACACGAAGGCCGAGGCGACCACGACGAAGCAGATCAGCACGCCGAGCGCGCGTGCCGGGCTTTTCTCGGCCTCGGTCTGCGCGATCTGGGTAAACCGGTCGAGAGAGCCGGTGCGCACGAGCGCTCCCATGACCAGGAACATGGCCGCGATTGTCCAGGGCGCCGGATTGGACAGCACCTCGAGCGCCGACTCGTAGGGGAGCACGCCGGTTACAAGGAGAACCGCGACGCCGCCGATGGCGGTCACCTCGACCGGGAAGACCTCGCGCATGAAGAGCACGAACATGCCCAGCACGACGCCGAGCGCCACGATCGCATCCGCCTGCGGGCCGAGGGGAAGAAGCTCCATGCACGCCCCGTCGATGGTTCGGCGGTCATGGTTCGCATGGCGGTGTCGCGCTGACAAGCGCCGCACGGGGCCCTCGGCACCGGGCGGGCAGGTCGGGCGGCTCGCTTGCCTGGGGACGGGGCGCAAAAGCCTTGGAAAAGGCTTTTGCAAATCCCTTCTTCAAGGGATTTGCACCGGGCCCTGCTCTGCGACGGGGGCGCGCCGCCTTGACTCCATCTCCGTGACACCGATCTCGGATGATGGTGCCATGGTCGCCCTGCGGCGGCACGAAACCGAAGAAGACAGATGAGCCTGCGCGCCTTCGCCACCCGCCTCGCCCTCATGACAGCCGCCGGCTGCGCCCTCGTGCTCGCCTGGCACGTCGGGCTCGCGCTGCAGGCGCGGCTCGACGCGCCCGCGCGGCAGGCGCCCGCGCAGGTGCTGGTCGACCCGGCCCCCGGGGCGCCCGACGAGGAGCAGGTCATCGACCTGTTCGAGCGCGCCAAGAGCAGCGTCGTCTTCATCTCGACGCGCAGGACCGTGCCGGAGTTCTGGACCGGCGCGCAGCGGGAGGTTCCGCGCGGCAACGGCTCTGGCTTCGTCTGGAGCGCCGACGGCCACATCGTCACCAACGCCCACGTGATCCGCGGCGCTTCGTCGGCCACGGTGCGGCTCGCCAACGGCGCCACTCACCAGGCCCGCCTTGTCGGCGCCGCGCCCCGGCACGACCTCGCGGTGCTGAAGATCGAGGCGGAGGGTCTCGAGGCGCTGCCCCGCGGCACGTCGCGGGACCTGCAGGTGGGGCAGTCGGCCTTCGCCATCGGCAATCCGTTCGGCCTCGACTTCACGTTGACCACGGGCATCGTCTCGGCGCTCGACCGCGAGCTGCCGGCGCAGGGGGGGCCCGGCCTGCGCGGCCTGATCCAGACCGACGCCGCGATCAACCCGGGCAATTCGGGCGGGCCGCTCCTCGACAGCGCGGGCCGGCTGATCGGGGTCAACACCGCGATCTTCTCGCCCTCGGGCTCGTCGGCCGGCATCGGCTTCGCCGTGCCGGTCGACACGGTGTCCCGCGTCGTGCCGCAACTCATCCGCACGGGCAGCTACGCCCCGCCCTCGCTCGGCGTCGACATCGACGAGCGGGTCAATGCGATGGCGCGACGGCAGGGCATCGAGGGGGTCCTCGTGCTGGGCGTGGCCGCGGGCTCGGCGGCCGAAGCGGCGGGGCTCGAACCTGCGCGCATGACACCGGACGGCCGATTGCGGCCTGGCGACGTGATCGTGGCACTCGGCGGCGAGCCGGTGGGCAGCGTCGACGACCTGTTGGCCGCGCTACTGGCCCATTCGCCGGGCGACGAGGTCAGCCTGCGCGTGCGAAGGGGGGGCGAGACGCGCGAGACGACCGTCACCCTCGACCCGCCCCGCCGCGGCTGAGCGCCACGGCCGCAGGTCGGTCGCCGGTCATGCGGGAAACGCTTCGTCCGCCGGATGCCAAGCGTTTCGCTCATGAAAGCCTTGAAAGCGCACCCGCGCTCCCCGATATTCCCAACGATGCCCTCGCCCGCCTGCGACCGGGCTCTTTGTGGACGGCTATGGAGGAACGAATGGCTGACTATCAGACGGCGCGGACGCAGACGGGCTACGCCGGCGCCCGCACCGCCGCGATCGACGAGGGCCTCAAGGCCCACATGAACAAGGTCTACGGCACCATGTCCGTGGGCATGCTCATCACGGGCGCGGCCGCCTGGGCCATCTCGGGCCTGGCGACCACGGCCGACCCGGCGATGGGCGTGGCCCAGATCGGGCCGAACGAGTATCTCACCAGCTTCGGCGCGGCGATCTACACCTCGCCGCTGCGCTGGGTGATCATGTTCGCGCCGCTGATCTTCGTCTTCGGCTTCGGCGCCATGGTCAACCGCATGTCGGCCGCCGCGGCGCAGCTCGTCTTCTACACCTTCGCGGTGGTGATGGGCCTGTCGCTCAGCTCGATCTTCCTCGTCTTCACCGGCTACTCGATCGCCCAGGTCTTCCTGATCACCGCGATCGCCTTCGCCGGGCTCTCGCTGTGGGGCTACACCACGAAGAAGGACATCTCGGGCTGGGGCTCGTTCCTGATCATGGGCGTGATCGGCCTGATCGTCGCCTCGATCGTGAACATCTTCCTGGGCAGCCCCGCGATCATGTTCGCGATCTCGGCGCTGGGCGTTCTGATCTTCGCAGGGCTGACGGCCTACGACACCCAGCAGATCAAGAACGAGTACATCCAGTTCGCCGCCGCGGGCGACCAGGAATGGCTCGGCAAGGCGGCGATCATGGGGTCGCTGCGTCT
Source organism: Rhodovulum sp. 12E13 (assembly GCF_003340565.1). Classification (GTDB taxonomy): domain Bacteria; phylum Pseudomonadota; class Alphaproteobacteria; order Rhodobacterales; family Rhodobacteraceae; genus HLUCCA09. The sequence continues at coordinate 83,330 of NZ_QPLK01000008.1, forward strand.
CTACCTCGACTTCATCAACATGTTCATCATGTTGCTCCAGCTTTTCGGCCAGCGCGAGTGATCGCTGCGCCACATCACGATCCGAGAGGCCGGGCCCAGCGCCCGGCCTTTTTCGTTGCCGCGCCCGTATGCATCGCGCCTCGACACCCACGGACGATGCGCACCGCGGGACAGGCGATGCCCGGCGCGAGCGACAGATCGAACGGGTCCACCTCGCCGAAGCGGAGGGCGCGCGAGAACGGCACTGGGATGCACGTCGCCATGCAGTCGAACGCGCGCACGCCCCGCGCTGCGCCGCCGGCTCGAAGATATGCGTGAGCAGCGCTCGCCCGATGACGCGCCGCAATCGGGCCAGGTCGGTCACAAGGTGGCGGATGCTGGCGTGCCCCGAGCGTCGCCCGCGCGTCCAGCCTCCCGCGGCGGCGGTCCGGCCGGCGACCTCGTCGGCCACGGAACAGGTGCCGCAGGTCACCAGCCGGGGCCGCCCGCGCGATGGGCTGCACCGGCGTCACCCTGACTTGGGGCGGGCAATCCTGGCGCAGCAGAGCGGGAAGCTGCGCACGAGCAGCGCGTCGATGCCGGCGATTTCGGCGGCCCCGGTCGGGCTGACGCTGATCGTCTCGGCCATGCCAGACACTTCCCGGCTCTTCCGGAAACGACGAAGGCCGCACCCGGGGCGGGCGCGGCCTGTCGCATCCTCGAACGGCAGGATAGGCTACTTGATCTTGCCTTCCTTGTACTCGACGTGCTTGCGCGCCACCGGGTCGTACTTCCGGATGGTCATCTTTTCCGTCATGGTGCGGGCGTTCTTCTTGGTCACGTAGAAGTGCCCGGTGCCGGCGGTCGAGTTCAGCCGGATCTTGATCGTCGTCGGTTTCGCCATCGTCGCTCTCCTCGCCGGGCGGGTTTCGCCCCCGCGGTGAATTCCCTGAACCCCGCCTTCTACGCCCCGCCCGTGCGAAGTCAAGCGCCTCCGCCCGCCGTGCAGCCCCCATCCGGCGCCCGCGCGGCGCCCGTGCGGCGCCCGTCAGGCCATGGCCGGCACCCCCATCGCCGCGTGCATCCGGTCGCGCTCGGCATCGGGCAGGCCCAAAGCGCGGGCGAGCTGCGCGAGGTAGGCAGCCTCGCGCTGATTGTCGAGCCGGATCGCCATCAGCGAGGTGGCATAGACCTGCGCGCGCATCGCATGCGCCGTGTCGCGGGCAAGCGCCTCGACATCCACCGGAGCCGCCAGCTCGCGCTCGACGAAGGCGCGCTCCTCCGCGTCGACCTCGCCCAACTGGTCGAGGATCGCCTGCCGCTCCTGCGGGTCGATCTCGCCGTCCGCCTTGGCGGCCTGGATCATCGCCCGCACCATCAGCTTGGCGTTCTCCTCCATCGCGGCCGAGGCGGGCGTGCCGCCGAACAGCGCGCCGACCATGTCGTCCATGCCCTGCCCGCCGGACTGCGCCGCGCCCTGCAGCGCCGCCATCAACCCCCCGAGGCCCGCCGCGCCCGCGGCTTGTTGTCCGCCGCCAAGCGACGCCATCATCTGCTCAAGCGGGTTCGCGCCGGGTTGCGAGCCGGCAGCGCGGCCGCCGGAGCCCTGGCCCGCAAGGCCCTGCACAAGTCCGCCGAGGCCCATCCCCTCGGCCATGCGCTGCAGGTCGGCAAGTCCCGGCGCGCCCGGGCCGCCGGCCCCACCGTGCTGCATCATCTTCTGCAGGCCGGCCATGCCACCCATCTGCTTGTACTTGTCCATGCCCTTCGCCGCGGCGAAGCCGACCGCCACCGTCGCCAGTGTCCGCATGAAGCTCATCGCGCATCCTCCCGTGCATTGCCGGAGGGGTCCGGCACGGGCAGCATGCCACACCTGACGTTGCGTCCGTGCGGGGCACGGCGTCGCGGCGTGAACGGGCGAAAATGCGCGGACGGCCTGTAAGCCGGATTCTGTCCAGGCCCCCGACCGCGAGCGGACAAAGGCCCTGGGCGACCATTCCTCTCGGCCCGCCGTTGCCGGCGGGCTCAAGCTGCCAACCCGATCTCTCGGGGCCGGAGCGGCCCCGGGGCGCTTGCACGCCCCGCGGAGATCCTATTCGGCATTGCTCCCGGTGGGGCTTGCCGTGCCGTCCCCGTCGCCGGGGCCGCGGTGGGCTCTTACCCCACCGTTTCACCCTCACCCGCCCTGAGGCGGGCAGACTGTTCTCTGTGGCGCTTTCCGTCGGCTCTCGCCGCCCGGGCGTTACCCGGCACCGTCGCTCCGTGGAGTCCGGACTTTCCTCGAGCCAAAGGCCCGCGGCCGCCCGGCCATCCGCGCAAGCGGCATCTACGAACGCGCCGTCTCCCCGTCAATGGCCCCGTCCATGCGCCCGTCCGTGGGCCCGTCCGTGGGCCGGTCCATGACCCCGCGGGTGACGGTGTCGATGCCAGGCCCCTCGGGCAGTGCCGCGAGTAGCGCCCGGTCGGCCGCGTCCGCCGGCCCCTCTCCCCCCGGGCGGAAGCGCGCGCGGAAGGCGGCGAGCCGCGCCTCGAGCGGGGCCTCGGCCGTCCAGCCCGCCCGCGCCAGCAAAGCGCCCACATCGCTGCTCGGGTCGAGGCCCGGCTCCGCGTCCGTGTCAGGCCGGAGCGCGAGCCCCCGCAATGCCAGCCGCCGCCAGTCGAAACGCGGGCCGGGGTCGGCCTTGCGCCCCGGCGCGCAATCGGAATGCCCGATCACGCTCTCGGGCCCGATCCGCCACCGCGCCATGACTCCGGCAAGCAAAGCCTCGAGCCGCGCCATCGCGGGCTCCGCGAAAGGCGCGCGGCCGGAATTGTCGATCTCGATGCCGATGGAGGCAGAGTTGACGTCGCGCACCGCACCCCACGCCCCCGCCCCCGCGTGCCAAGCGCGCGCCCGCTCGCAGACGAGTTGCCAGAGCCGTCCGTCGCGCCCGACCAGGTAATGCGCCGACACCGCGAAGGTCGGGTCGCACAGCCGCTCCAGCGCCGCCGCGGCCGTCTCCATCGCGGTGTAGTGCAGCACGACGAGGCGCGGGCGCGCCCCCCCGCGCCGCGCGCCCGCATTGGGCGACGGCAGCCAGATTGCGCCGGGCTCGCCGACACGCGCCCCCTGCCCTTCTTCTTGCCCGGAAATATCCCCGCCGGAGGCTCCCGCGCTGTCGACCCGCGCACCGTCCTGGGGCCTGGCCGGGCGGCGCCCCACCGCCCTCAGCCGCGGGCGGCGCGGAAGGGCGCCGGGTTCCAGTCGCAGGCGAAGCCGTCGCCGTCGGGGTCGAGCCCCATCCGGTCGCGCCAGGGGCCGCCCGCCTCGAGGAAGGCGCGCTGGGCAAGGTCGGCCCCGGCGAAGCGCGCGCATTGCCGCGCGGCGCGGCCCTCGCTCGCCAGCACCCGGCGGTAGAGCGGCTCGCCCACGGCGTTCGTCGTGCGCAGGGCATAGGCGACGATGTCGGGTCCCGTCGCCTCCGACGGCTGGGGCAACTGGGCAGGGCTGACCTCCACGCGGGCGGCGCGCTGCTGCTCGAGGCGCGCCGCGTCGCTCTGGATCGTCTCGCGCGACGAGACGGCGGCGAAGTCCTGCTCGTCGGACAGGCCGGTGGCGCGGCTGCCGGCGGCAGGGGTGATCACCTGCCCCTGCGCAGGGGTGCCGAGGCCCGGCGCGATGCCGGGCGCGGCCAGCGGTGCCGCGGGCACCTGTGAAGCCGCGGCCGTTGACCCCGCGGGGGAGGTGGCCCCTGGCGCGGCCGGCCGCGACACGGTCTCGCTAACGCCGATGCCGGCGGCGGCGAGGTCGGCCGCGGTCAGGCCCGGCGTTCCGCCCGTCGCGTCCGGCGCGCCGGTGGCACGCGGAGACGAGGGCGCGAGCCCAGCCAGCTGGGCCTCACGCGCTTGTCGTTCGGCAAGGTAACTCTCGTAATCGCCGAAGCCCACGCCGCGCAGCGGATCTGCCGCGCTGTCGGCCATCGGGGCCGGCTGGCAGGCGGCAAGCACCCACACTCCAGCGGCAGCCATTGCCCATCGCGTCGTCATCGGATCGTCCTGCTCGTGCTCTTTTGCAGGGAGAGTAGCAACTGCAGGCCCCCCGATCTAGTTCGGCGCGACCCGGACGCCCGGGGTCAGTGCCAGATCGGCCGCACTCGCCGGCCACGGCCCGTGGCGCAGCCGGCCCAGCCCACCCCGCTCGTGCCACACGCGCAGATCGGGCGTGATGTCGGCGCCGGCCGCCACCAGACGCTCGGCGGTGATCGTCTGCCCGTGCGGATTGCGCGCTCGCGGCGGCGGCGCCCCGGTCGCCTCCGGCGACAGCCGCAGCGGAGTCTGGAGCTGGCCGTCGCGGGCGTGGGCGATCCGCACCTCTTCGGTGGGCTCGACCGTCAACAGCACCGGCAGGTGGCGCTGGGGGGCCACGGCGCCCCGCTGGGCGGTGGCCTCCGCCCCCTGCTGCGCGGCGCAGGCCGAAAGGGCAAGTGCGGCCGCAACGGCCACGAGCGGGCGAAACGCGCGGACAACAGGCGCATCGAGGCGGCGGGTCATGGGCGGCTCCCTGTCGGTGACCTGGCTGGCTCTGGTCGTCACGGGAAGGCTACCACCAACGCTCCGGCCGCGCCACGAATCCCGCGGCGCGCTCGAGCACGTCGGCGCAATCGAGCAACGCCTCCTCGCCCCAGGGCCGCCCGATCAGCTGCAGCCCCAGCGGCAGGCCCCGCGCGTCGAGGCCGGCGGGCACCGAGATGCCGGGCAGGCCGGCGAGGTTGACCGTGACGGTGAAGACGTCGTTGAGGAACATCGCCACAGGGTCGTCCTCGCCCACCTCGCCGAGGCCGAAGGCGGCCGACGGGGTGGCCGGGGTCAGGATCGCGTCGACGCCAGCCTCGAACGCGGCGTCGAAGTCGCGCTTGATGAGCGTGCGCACCTTGCGGGCGCGGTTGTAGTAGGCGTCGTAGAAGCCGGCCGAGAGCACGTAGGTGCCCACGATCACCCGCCGCTGCACCTCGTCGCCGAAACCCTCGGCGCGGGTCTTTTCGTACATGTCGACGATGCCGTCGCCCTGCTCGAGCCTGGCGCGGTGGCCGTAGCGCACCCCGTCATAACGGGCGAGGTTCGACGACGCCTCGGCCGGTGCGATGACGTAGTAGCAGGGCAGCGCGTACTTCGTGTGCGGCAGCGAGATGTCGACAATCTCGGCGCCGGCGTCGCGCAGCATGTCGGCGCCGTTCTGCCAGAGCCGCTCGATCTCGTCGGGCATCCCCTCCATCCGGTATTCCCGCGGGATGCCGATACGCTTTCCGCGGATGTCGCCCCGGAGCGCCGCCTCGAAATCGGGCACGGGAATGTCGGCCGAGGTGCTGTCTCTGGGGTCGTGGCCCGCCATGGCGCCCAGCATGATCGCGCAATCGCGCACCGTGCGGGCCATCGGCCCGGCCTGGTCGAGCGAGGACGCGAAGGCGACGATCCCCCAGCGCGAGCAGCGCCCGTAGGTGGGCTTGAGCCCTGTGATCCCGGTAAAGGCCGCGGGCTGGCGGATCGAGCCGCCCGTGTCGGTGCCGGTCGCGGCGGGGCACAGCCGCGCGGCGACCGCCGCCGCCGAGCCGCCCGACGAGCCGCCGGGGGTGAGGGGCGTGGCGTCGCCCTGCCGCCGCCACGGGCTGATCGCCGGGCCGTAGGCGGAGGTCTCGTTCGACGAGCCCATGGCGAACTCGTCCATGTTGAGCTTGCCGAGCATCACCGCCCCCGCCCGCCAGAGCTGCGCCGTCACGGTGCTCTCGTATTCGGGACGGAAGCCGTCGAGGATCCTCGAGGCGGCCTGGCTCGGCACGCCCTGGGTGCAGAACAGGTCCTTCACGCCGACGGGGATGCCGCACATCGCCGGCGCCTCGCCCGCCGCGAGCCGCGCCTCGGCGGCATGCGCCTGCTCCATCGCGATCTCGGGCGTGAGGTGGACGAAGGCGTTGAGCGCCCCCGCCGCCTCGGCCCGGCCAAGGCAGGCCTCCGTGAGCGCGGTCGGAGTCGTCTCGCCCTTGCGCAGCGCGTCGCGCGCCTCGGCGATGGTCAGGTCGGCCAGATCGTCTGACATGCTCACTCCACCACCTTCGGCACCGTGAAGAAGCCCTCGCGTGCATCCGGCGCGTTGGACAGTATCTTGTCGGGATAGCCGCCGTCGGTCACCCCGTCCTGGCGCCGTTTCAGCCGCATCGGCGTGACGGAGGTCATGGGCTCCACGCCCTCGACGTCGACCTCCTGCAACTGCTCGATGAAGCCGAGGATCGCGCCGAATTCGCCGGCCAGCGCCGGCAGACGCTCCTCCTCCACGCGGATGCGGGCGAGCTTGGCGACCTTGCGCGCGGTCTCGATGTCGATCGACATGGGGCCTCCATCGGGCGGGGTGGGACAGGCGACGGGCTCGAGGCGCCGGGGACGCCACCGGCGGCGGTGTAAAGGCTCGCCCCGCGCCCCGCAAGCGCGTCGGTCACGGTGCGCGGCCGGCCGGCGCGCGGGCTGCCCGCCTGCCTTGACCACCTCGCGGGAGGAATGACGGCCTGCCTCCGGACGAGACGGTGGCGCGCCTTCGGCGCATTCTCCCTCGCGGCGCCCCGCAAGCGGGGCGATGTGCCTCCGGCGGGGATACTTGGAGCAAGAAGAAGGCCATGGCGCGGCGCGGACCGGCTAGGGCGCGCGCAGGCCGGGCTATTCTGCCGGAACGGGTGCGCGCGGCGCGCGGACGCGGTTGGGAAAGGGGATGAGGCGGCCCTGCTCCTCGTCCCACAGCTTGAGGCGGAAGGAGCGGAGCGCCTCGGACCAGCCGATCGTGCGGATATCCATCTCCTCCCGCAGGGCGCGGTGGCAGCGCCGCAGGTTGTAGAGAGGGATGCGCGGGTTGAAGTGGTGGATGTCGTGGTAGGCGATGTTGCCGGTGCCGAGATCCCACCACCAGCCGAGATCGAGCGCGGACGAGCCCTGCAGCGTGGCACGCGCGTAGTCGAGGTCAGGCTTTCGATCCCAGTAGGTGTCTTCGAAATTGTGCTGGAGGTAGACCAGGAAGACCCCGATGGAGCCCGAGATCAGCACCGTCAGGCCGTAGACGCCGAGCCCCGACCAGCCGTAGCCCGCGAAGATCAGCGCCAGCCAGCCGAGCACGGCGAGGTCATGGGCGACGATCCCGGGCACCCCCACGCGCCGGGCGTTCTTGGGCCAGCGATAGCGGATCGCGAAGGTCCAGAAGCCGCCGAAGGGGATCATGAGGAACGGGTTGCGGTAGAGACGGTAGGCGAGGCGCTGCAGAGGGCTCGCCCGCTCCCATTCGCGCAGGGTCATCGTGTGGATCTCGGTCGAGTCGCGCTCGTCGAGGTTGCCGATATGGGCGTGGTGGCGATTATGATTGTACTGCATCGCCTTGTAGGGCGTCAGCGTGAACGTCGAGGCGAGGTAGCCCGCGAGATCGTTCTGCCGCCGCGTGCGGAAATGCGACCAGTGACCGAGGTCGTGCTGGATCACGTAGAGCCGCACCGCCGCGAAGGAATTGACCACGAGCAGCGGCAGAAGCACCGGCCATGCCCACGCGGCCTCGAGCGCCAGCCACAGCGTGGCGAGGTAGGCCGCCATGGTGCCGAAGAAACTGACCGATGCGGCCACGTTGCTCCGCTCCATGTAGCGGCTGGTGAATTGCTTTATCGCCTGAGCCTCGGACATCGCCCCCTCCCGGATATGCCAGACCCGATTCGCCGGCCGCCGCCCGCCCCCGTAGCAATAGGGTAAAGAGGCGGCCACGCTCAACAAATCGGTGACCGTGTCGGCGGGTTCAAGCCGCGGTGCGCAGGCTGTGGCGGCGATAGACCTCGATCATCCAGCCAAGCATCAGACCGTTGAGAATATGCCACAGGAAATGGGTGCCGAAGGGCACCGCCGGGCACACCATCTCGTCGAGAGAGCGGAAGACGAGCGAAACCACGAGGATCAGGGCCCCGATGGCCAGCCCACGGGCCGTGGCGGGGTGGCGACGCCAGAGCGCGGCGGCGTAGGCGGCGATGAGCAGCGGCACGGGCCAGTAGGCGGCCGATACCTCGAAGAAGGGAAGCGCGCCGAAAGCGGGCGCCGTCACGGCCGCGTAGGGCAGAAAGGCGGCGGTGGCGAGGCCGGCCTTGCCCGGCGAGAGCTCCCAGAAATGGCGGTTGGCCACGTAGACGTAGGTGAGGATGAACAGCACGATCGGCACGACGTCTGCCGTCGCCGCCCAGGCGGTGGCGTGGGTGTGGAACAGGTAGCTGCCCACCCCGATGGCGAAGAGGATGACGCAGAGAGCCTCGGCCAGCGGCAGGCCGCGCCCCGAGACGCGCCGCCACATCCAGAGCGCGGCGATCAGGAAGGCCACGTTGGTGACGGCATTGACCGGCTCGGACCAGTAGGTGAAATCCGTCCGCTCGCAATAGCCGTCGAACTGGCGCGCCCACCCTTCCATTCGCCCCTCCGCGCGTTACGCTTCCGGGACAGTAGCGGCGCAGAGGGAGGCTGCAATGAAGATCACGTGGCTCGGCCATTCGGGCTTTCGCATCGAAATCGGCGACCAGATCCTGCTGATCGATCCGTGGCTGGCGGGCAACCCCGTCTTTCCCGAGGACCGGCGGGAAGAAGCAGTGGCCGGGGCCACGCATATCCTGGTCAGCCATGGGCACTTCGACCATGCCACCGACGCCGCTGCCCTGTCAAAGGAGACGGGCGCGCCGATCGTCGCCATCGCCGAGCTGGCCGGCTTTCTCGAAGCGACCGAGAGCGTCTCGGTCGTCGGCTTCAACAAGGGCGGCACGGTGGCCCTCGGCGACGTCTCGGTGACGATGGTCAACGCCGTGCATTCGTCGTCGACGAGCGGCGATGGCGGCCCGATCTACAGCGGGGGCGAGGCGGGCTTCATGATATCGCACGGGGGCCGCACCATCTATTTCTCGGGCGACACCGACGTGACCGCAGACATGGGCGTGATGCAGGCGCTGCACGCGCCCGAGATCGGCATTCTCTGCTGCGGCGGCCATTTCACGATGGACATGCGCCGCGCGGCTTATGCCGCCCGCACCTTCTTCGACTTCAAGACGGTGATTCCCTGTCACTACAAGACCTTTCCGCTTCTCGCGCAGTCGGCCCAGCCGCTCGCCGATGCCCTGCCCGGGATCGACGTGCAGCAGCCCGACGTGATGGAGACGCTGGAGCTGTAGACCCGGGTTTCCGGACGAGAATTCGGGGTCGCACACGACCGCCGGCGGCACGCCGACAGGCGCGGGACGGCAGAATATCGTCGAGAATTCTGCGGGGCGGCCGATCCTCCGTGCGAGGACGGGGTGCTGCTATCGCTCCGTGAGCTTCAGCTCGATGCGGCGGTTCTGGGCCAGGGCCTCGGGATCGTCGCCCGGGGCGATCGGCTGGTACTCGCCGAAGCCGTTGGCAGCGAGGCGGGCCGGCGGAAAAGCCAGGTCGTCGACCATGTAGCGCACGACCGACAGGGCGCGCGCCTGGCTGAGTTCCCAGTTGTCCTCGAAGGGCGAGCCGCTACCCAGCGGCGTGTCGTCGGTATGGCCGTCGACCCGGATGATCCAGTCGAGCTCGTCGGGAATCTCAGCCGAGATCTCTCCCAGAACCCGCGCCACGCGCGCGATCTGCGCGCGCCCGCCCTCCGACAGGGTGGCCGAACCCGGGGCGAACAGCACCTCGGAGGCGAAGATGAAGCGGTCGCCCTCGATCCGCACGTCGTCGCGCCCGCCGAGGATGCGGCGCAGCGAGCCGAAGAATTCCGAGCGGTAGGTCTCGAGCTCGCGCTTCTCCTGCTCCAGCCGCCGCGCCTCCTCCTCGAGCCGGGCAGCGCGTTCGGCCTCGAGTTCGGCGCGCGCCCGCTGCTCCTGGGAGACCCGCGCGAGCGCCTGGTTGAGCCGGTTGCCCAGGCTCTCGATCTGCACCTGTGCCTGCGCATCGCGCGCCTCGGACGCGTCGAGCAGGGCCTGCAGCGACGAAAGCTGCGAGCGCAGGGCGGCGACCTGCTCGTTGAGCACGGCCATCCTGCGCCGGCTGTCCGCGGATTCGGCTTCCGTCCGTTCGAGTTCGGCATTTGCCGTGGCGAGCAGCGCGGCGCGTTCCTCGGCCTCGCTCAGCGCCCGTTCCGCGCGCTGCTCGGCGGCGGCGCGGGCGGCCAGGGCGGCGGCCAGGCGGGCGCGGATGTCGTCGGCGTCGCCGGTCGCGTCGCGGAGGCTGGCATTCTCCGCCTCGAGCTGCGCGATGCGGTCGCGCGCGCCAGCAAGATCGGACGACAGCTGGTCGACCGTGGCGCGCGCCTCGCGCAGCGCCGCCTGCGAGGCGGCGAGGTTGGCCGCCGCGGTCTCGGCCCGGGCGGCGCGCGCCTCCGCTTCCGCGAGGCTGCCCTCCAGCGTGGCGATCCGGCCCTCTGCCGCGCTCAGGCGCGCGGCCCGGCTCGCGGCGGCCTCCTCGGCGCCGCCGAGGGCCGCGGCCAGTTCCTCGCTTTCGCTGCGTACCGCGGCAAGGTCCTGCGTGAGCTGGCCGATCCGTGTCTCGGCAGCCGACAGCGCCGCGGCGGTATCCTCCTCGCCAGAGCGCGCCTCGGCAAGCGCCGCGGCCAGCCGGGCGCGCTCGGCCTCCGCCGCGGCGAGGGCGTCGCGCAGGCGCCCGGCCTCGGCGCGCGCCTCCGCCAGCGCGGCGCGGTCGGCCGCGGCGGCCTCCTCCGACAGCGACAATTCCTCCGAGAGCGCAAGCCTTTCGGCCAGCGCGGCGGCAAGACGTTCGTCGAGCTCGGCCTCGGCCGATTGCGCGGCGGCGAGCAGCGTCAGCGTCTCCTCGGCGCGCGCCCGCTCGGCCTCGAGCGCGAGGCTCATCGCCGTCAGCTCGTCCTCGGCGCCCTCGAGACGCTCGCGCAGCGCGCGGGCCGCCTCGGCCTCGGCCAGCCGCGCCGCCTCTTCGTCCGAGAGCTGTGCGGCAAGATCGTCGGCCTGCGTGGCCAGCGCCTGCAGCTCCTCCTGCTGACCCGCATTGCGCGCGCGCAGGTCCTCGACCAGAGCCTGCAGCGCCTCGCGCCGCGCGGCCGCGAGGCGCGCAGCCTCGGCTGCCGCGTCGATCTCGTTCCGGCTCTGCGCCAGCGCCTGCTCGAGATCGGCGCGCGCCGCCTCGAGCGAGGCGACCTCTTCCGACAGCGCGGCGCCCTCGTCGCGGGCGGCGTCGCGCTGTGCCAGCGCCGTGTCGCGTTCGGTCAGCAGCTGCGCCACGCGCGCCTCGAAATCGGTGATCGTGGCGCGCGCCTCGTCCAGCGCGCCCTCCTGTCGCTCGACCTGCCGGGTGAGCGAGGCGATCAGCGCCGATTGCCGGTCGCGCTCGACCTCCGCCTCGCTCAGCGTGCCTTCTAGCGTGGCGACCTCCCCCTGCAGACGCTCCGTCCGGGCGCGCTCGACGCCGAGGGCCTCGGCCAGCGCGGCCACCTGCGCCTCGAACGACGATATCTGCTCGCGCGCCTGGTCGAGCTCGCTCTCCTGCCCGGTGATCGTCTCGCGCAGCATGAACTGCACGATCATGAAGATCGACAGAACGAACATCAGCACCAGCAGCAGCGCCGTCATCGCGTCGACGAAACCGGGCCAGATCGACGAGGAGAACCTGTTCCCTCCGCGGCGGGCGAGGGCCATGCGCTATTCCCCCGGGCCGGCCGCCCGGCGCTCCGCGACATCGACACCCGCGGGCCCACCCCCCGCGGGGCCGGGCCCGCGCAGGCGGCGCAGCTCCTTCGTCAGCTGGGCAATGTCGGCGCGGATATCGGCCACCGTCTCCTGCCGTCCGGCCGACAGCTCCTCGAGCAGGCGCAGCAGTTGCACGTCGATCGAGCGCAGACGCATCCGTGCCTCGCCGTCTTCGCCCGCGTCGCCGCCGTACCCGTCGCGCGCGCCCCGGTCGAGCCGCGCGACCAGCGCCTCCTGCGTCTCGGCGAGACGGGCGAGGGCGTCCGTTGTCCGGTCGCCGTGCTCCATCTGACGGGTCAGAGACGTGACGGCGGTCGCCACCTCCGACAGCTTGTCGTCGGTGGTGCGGCCGGCGGCGACCGAGCGCATCAGGGCCTCGCGCATCTGGTCCATCTGCTCCGCCATCTGGTCGAGCACCGCCACCATCGCGCCGGTTTCGCCCGACAGCTCGGTTTCGCCCGATGCGAAGCCGAGGCGGGTGATCGACGACAGCCATTCCTCGAGCTCGCGGTAGAAGCGGTTCTGCCCGCGCGAGGCGAAGAGCTCGAGCAGCCCCACCACGAGCGATCCCGCAAGGCCCAGCAGCGACGAGGAAAACGCCGTGCCCATCCCCTCGAGCTGGATCTCGAGGCCCGACATGAGCCGATTGAAGATCTCGACACCGCCCTCGCCGTCCTGCGGCGCGAGCGAGCGGATCGTCTCGACCACTCCGGGCACGACGGTGGCCAGCCCGTAGAACGTGCCGAGCAGGCCGAGAAAGATGAGCAGCGAGACGAGGTAGCGCGTGATGTCGCGCGCCTCCTCGATGCGGGTGGCGACCGACTCGAGAATGGAGCCCGCCGAGGCCGAGCTGATCTTGCGGTTGGCCCCGCGCGTGCGCAGCAGGGCGGCGAGCGGGACGAGCAGGCGCGGCACCGCGCCCGACCGCGCGCCGCCGATGGCGAAATCCTCGATCCACCGGACCGAGGTCGTCAGCTGGTAGACCTGCGCGAAGCACGACACCACGCCGATCACGAAGACCGCCGCGATCAGTCCGTTCAGCCAGACATTGGCGAGAAAGACGGGCGCCACATTGGGATAGATCGCGTAGACGCCGGCGCCCACCACGGCGAGCACGACGAGCATCTGCACGATCTGCCGGACGGGGCGGGAGAATTGCGGTTCCGGCGCCTCGTCGTCGGAAGGGGCGGTGAACTCCATGCCGCGTCTCGTTCCCCTCGGTGGCCCGCTCGCTGGGTCCGCTTCCGGCCGCCGGATCTGCCCCGGGGCTGGCGTGCCCTAGACTAGGGGGAGTGCGGCGTAAAGGCCAGCGACCGAGGCGCCTGCAAGGGCGGCAACTCCGCGAAAACCCGCGATCGTGTCGCCAGCGCCCGCCTGCCGGGCGCGCCGGGGCCGGGGCCGGGAGAGGCGCCGGCGCGGCTGCGGCGTTTGCTCAGGCGGCGCCGACAAGGGCGCGCACGCGGGCCGCGAGCCAGTCCAGTTCGCCATCCTGCACGCCCAGCGCCTCCAGGTGTTCCACGGTGTTGAAGAGGTAGTCCGCGTTCGGCCCCCGCCCGCCCACCGCGCGCGCGATGATGCGCGCCTGCTCTTCCAGCGGCAGGCCACCGCAATATTGTGCGTGGGAAGGGTCGATGACGTAGGCAAGCGCCGTCACCTGCCGCCCGTCGGTCAGCCACAGCGTCACCAGTTTCTCGACATAGGCCGACGAGATCAGCTCGCGCGCGCGCAGGGCGGCGAGCGCCTCGGCTTCGGTTCCCGGCCGGGCGCGCAGCGCCAGCCCCTCGCACGAGGCGCCCGCGCCCGCGTCGAGGGCCAGCACCAGCCCCGGCTCGGCCTCCGAGCCACGGTGGTGGATCGAGCGCATGCAGAACGAGCGGTGCCAGCCCTGCAGCATCGCGGGCGCCCGCTCGGCCACGTCTATCTCGGGGTTCCACAACAGGCTGCCGTAGCCGAAGACCCACAGCGGCGCGGCGGGGTCGTGCTCGGCCGGAATCGTGTCGGAACCCGAGGGCGGGGTTGGCGTGGTCGTCATGGCCCCCCATAAAGCCGATCGGGGTCGGAACGGAAAGGGCGCCGATGCGACGTGTACTGCTTGTCTTCGCCGCCGCGGTCGCGCTCTGGGCGGCATGGTGGCCCCTCGCCGCCTGGCGCAGCGTCTCGGCGACCGAAGCCTGGCTCGAGGCCCGCCGCGAGGCCGGCTGGCAGGCGGAATGGGCGAATGTCGAGATCCGCGGCTTTCCGCTCTCCTATGTCCGGACGCTCCTCGCCCCCGAACTGGCCGACCCGGACACGGGGTGGGCCTGGCGTGCCCCCGACCTCACGTTGGCCCGCGCCCGCCACCCCGAACTCGCCCAGCCGGGCCTCGTCGTGCAGTTCCCGCCCGAACAGGACGTCCGCACGCCCGAGCAGCGGCTGACCGTGGCCGGCGGGCTGCTGCAGGCCGAGATGCGGCTCGACGGGCCGGAGGCGCGGCTGGAGGGCGCCACGCTCACCGCGCAGGCCCTCGGCGTGACGTCGGATGCGGGCTGGCGGGCCTCGCTCGCCGCCGGGCGGCTGACGGCGCTGGCCTCGGAGGCTGCTCCCGAGGTGATGACCGTCACGCTGTCGGCCGAGGCCCTCGCCCTGCCCTCCGAGACGGCCGAGCGGCTGCGCCGGGCCGACCTCGCGCCGGGCACGATCGAGCGGATCGAGGGGGAGGCGGAAGTGACCTTCGACCGCGCCTGGGACATCGCGGCGCTGGAGGAGACGCGGCCCCAGCCCCGCCGCATCGTGGTCAAGGACGCCGCCCTGCGTTGGGGCGCGCTCGACCTTCGTGTGGCGGGAACGCTGGACGTGGACGACGGCGGGGAGCCGGACGGCGAATTGCTGGTGAAGGCGACGAACTGGCGCGAGATCCTTGCCGCGGCACGGGCGACGAACACCCTGCCCGACGGCATCGCCGACGCCGCCGAGGGCGCGCTCGAACTCGTCTCGCGCCTCGCCGGGAGCCCGCGCACGCTCGACATCCCGCTGGTCTTCTCGGGTGGCCGCACGCGCCTCGGGCCGGTGCCGGTCGGGCCGGCCCCCCGGCTCGCTCTGCCCTGAGCCTCGCGCGGGCCGGCCCGGATCAGGGGGGCCAGCCCCCCGTCGCCTTCGGCGCCTCCCCCCGGGATACTTGGAGCAAGAAGAAGCATGCAGGGGGCTCTGAAAGCCGAGCCCGGGAACGGAACGCCGCCGCGCGTCCCGTTGCCGGAACGCGCCGCACCTCGCGAATCGCGCCCGCCGAGGGGCGCGCGGCAGCCCAGGCCGGCGCGGGCGGGCGGCACTTCGGCGCGCGGGCGAAGGCGGGACGGGTGCAATCAGGCCCGTCGACGGGCGCTCACCGACAGTAGGGGCCGGAGCGGTAGCGGGCGGTATCGAAGTGGAAATGATCCTGGTGAAAGCGGTCAGAGTCGGGGCCGAGAACGGTGCCGAAGGGGCCGCAGGCGGCGGCGTGCATCCGGCGCAGGATCGGCCCGGCCTGCCGCGAGCGCCAGCCGTGCAGCACCGTTATGCGCTCGCCGCTCGCCAGGACGAGGGCGGAGATGTCGATGGCGCGGCCCCGCCCGTGCTCGGAGATGCGCGCGCCTGGGCGGTTGTTACGGGTTCGGCAGGCGTAGTGAGCGGCGACCTGCAGGGCGACGAGGCCGCCCCCGGTTGTGCCGACGGCCGGCTTGGCCCCCTGCTCCACCCAGTCATGCAGGGCCTGGGCGGTGACGCAGTCGACCGTGGCCGAGGTGGAGAGGCGAATGCCGGCGACCTCGGTGATGCGGACGGGGTCCGGAATCCCGCAGCCTGCCCGCTCGCCGGGAACGGGCGGGATGACCTTCCCCCGAATCGCGCGGTTGCCGCAGACCGATCCCTGCGCCGGCGGGGCCGGCTGGGCGCTGCGCCGGAACAGGCCGCCGAACAGGCCCGGCCGCTCTGGCGGGCGCGGCGCGGCGACGGCCGCCGCGGTGGCGACGCGGGTGGGCGCGGGCACGGCGGACGCCGAGGCGGACGCGGCCGCGGCGCGCGCCGCCTCTTCGTGGCGGGCGGCGGCGCGGGCGAGACCGGCGGGGCGCGCGGGCGGGCGGGGGACGGCGCGCGGGCCGGGCAACTGGACGGCGACCGTGCGCACCGCCGCCTCCGCCATCTCCGCCCCGACCGGCATGCCCGCCGGCCGCGCCTTCGGGCGAAGGACAGGCGACGGGGTGGGTGCTCCCGCCGCGGTATCCGCATCCGCCGCCGTCGCCGGCGCGGGTCGGGGCGGGGGCGGGGCCAGGCCAGGGGACGGGGCCGGGGGCGGAGGTGACGCCGCCGCGCGGCCGGTCTGCCCCGCGACGGCCTCGCTGTCCGGGGGCGGGGCCGCGGATGCGGCGGCCCTTCCCGGCCCGTTCTGCAGGGTGCCTCGGTCGGGAGCCGAGCCTGAACCGGCGGCCTCGCCGGCGGGATCGGTCTCGACGCCGCGAGGCCCGCCCCCGGGAGAGGAAGAAGGAGACAGGACCGGTGGAGGGGCGGCCGCGGTGATGCCCGCACCCGACGCGGCACCGTGGGATCCGGGCGCAGGCGTCGCCGCCACGGCCATGCGGGGCTCGGGTCGCAGGCTCTCCGCGGGGGCATCGGCCGTGGCAGGGGCGCCGAGCGTCGTGCCGACGGCCAGCGCCGCGGCGGCGAGCGCGGTCGAGAGAGCGCGCGGGAGGGTGGCGGCGCTCACCCGGCCCGCGCCGCCCGTGGGCCCGGCGCACCCTCGCCGGATGCCTCGGAGGAGGGGCCATCGGCGGACCCGGCCGACGGGGCGCGGCCGACGACCTTGACACGGCCGAAATCGGGGGCGTCGGTGTCCTGCCCCGCCTCGACGATGCCGCGGCGGATCGCCCGCGTGCGGGTGAAGTAATCGAACAGCAGGTCGCCGTCGCCGGTGCGGATCGCGCGTTGCAGCGCGAAGAGCTCCTCGGTGAAGCGGCCGAGGATCTCGAGCGTCGCGTCCTTGTTGGTCAGGAAAACGTCGCGCCACATGGTGGGGTCCGACGCCGCGATGCGGGTGAAGTCGCGGAATCCGGCGGCGGAATACTTGACGACCTCGCCCTCGGTGACGCGGCGAAGGTCGTCCGCGACGCCCACCATCGTGTAGGCGATCAGGTGCGGCGCGTGGCTGGTCACGGCGAGCACGAGATCGTGCCGGTCGACCGCCATCTCGTCGACATGGGCGCCCATCGCCTCCCACAGCGCGCGGAGGCGCGCGACGGCGTCAGGGTCGGCGCCCTCGCCGGGCAGGATCAGGCACCAGCGGTTTTCGAACAGCTCGGCGAAGCCGGAGCGGGGGCCGGAATGCTCGGTGCCCGCCAGAGGGTGCGCGGGGATGAAATGCACGCCCTCGGGCACGTGGGGGGTCACCGCCTCGACCACCGCGCGCTTGACCGAGCCCACGTCGGTCAGCGTCGCGCCGCGGGCGAGATGGGGCCCGATCTCCGCGGCCACGGCGCCCATCGCGCCGACCGGCACGCAGAGGACAACGAGGTCGGCGTCCTCCACCGCCTCCGCGGCCGTCGCCACCACCCGGTCGCACAACCCGTCCTCGGCGGCGATCCGGCGCGTCTCGGGCGAGCGGGCGGTGCCCACGATCTCGCCGGCGAGGCCCCCGCGCCGCATCGCGTGCGCCATCGACGAGGCGATCAGGCCGAGGCCGATGAGGGCGACGCGGTCGTAGACCGGGCTCATGCAGCCTCCTCGCGGAAACGGGCGAGGGCGTCGAGCACCCGCGTCGTGTCGGCCTCGGTGCCGACGGTGATGCGCAGCCCTTCGGGGAAGCCGTAGCCCGTCACCCGCCGCACGAGGATGCCGCGCGCCTGCAGATGCAGATCGGCGGCGCCCGCCTCTTCGGGCGACCGGAAGCGGGCGAGCACGAAATTGGCCTGGCTGTCGTCGCAGGCGATTCCCATGGCGCGCAGCGCCTGCGTGAGACGCGCCCGCTGGGCGGCGTTGATCGCCAGCGTCTCGGCCACGAAGGCACGGTCGCGCATGGCGGCCTCGGCGGCGGAGAGCTGGGTGCCCGACAGGTTGAACGGCCCGCGGATGCGGTTGAGCACGTCGATCACCGCGCGCGGCGCGTAGCCCCAGCCGATCCGCAGCCCGCCGAGCCCGTAGAGCTTGGAGAAGGTGCGCGTCATCACCACATCGTCGCGCGACTCGACCAGCGCCGCGCCGCCGTCGCAGCCCTCGGCGTATTCGACATAGGCCCCGTCGAGCACCAGCAGGCACGCCTCGGGCAGGCCGGCGGCGAGCCGTGCGACCTCGGCCTCGTGCAGCATCGTGCCGGTCGGGTTGGCCGGGTTGGCGAGGAAGACGAGCCGCGTGCGCTCGCTCGCCATGGCCAGCAGCGCGTCGACATCGACCCGGCGCTCGCGCTCGCGGGCGACGACCGGGGTCGCCCCGGCGGCCAGCGCCGAGATGCGATACATGGCGAAGCCGTGCTCGGGGTAGAGAACCTCGTCTCCCGGCCCGGCATAGGCCTGGCACAGGACGTGGATGATCTCGTCGGAGCCGACGCCGCAGACGATCCGACCCGCGTCGAGCCCGTGGACATCGGAGATGGCGGTGCGCAGGGCCGCGTGATCGGTCGACGGGTAGCGGTGCAGCGTGGCGGCCGAGGCGCGCACCGCCTCCATCGCGGCGGGGCTCGGGCCGCGCGGGTTCTCGTTCGACGACAGCTTGAGCACGTCGTCGCGTCCCGCGATGGCGGACTTGCCCCCCTCGTAGAGCGCGATATCCATGATGCCGGGCTGCGGCGCGATCGGTGCCATGCGGCCCTCCCCTTTTCGCGGCGTTCTATCGGCTGCCGGCCCGCGGGGCCAGAGCCTTGTCGGCCGTGGCGGCAGCAGGCCGCCCACCCCCGCGCCGCGCCTCGGCGACGAAGGGCGCGCGGCGCACCAGCTCCTCGTCGAACAGTGCGTCGACGGCGGCGACCGCGAGGTCGGCCCGCGCGACGCGGCCCGAGACCGGCCGGTCGAACGACAGCGCCGCTCGCCCGGTCGCTGCGCCGTTGGTCAGCCGCGGCGGGCGCAGCATCGTCCACCGCGCTTCGGCCAGCGTCAGGATCGCGAATTCGCGCTGCCGGTCGAGGATCATCTCGCCCACCAGCCGCGCGAGCAGCGGGCCGAAGCGCCGCTCGGGCCATGGCTTGCGGTCGCCCGGCGCGTCGACCGCGGCGCCCGCGACGGTCACGAGGCGCAGGCCGGAACAGGGTCCGAGCGCCTCCGCGAGCGCCGAGCAGGCCCGGTTGCCGCGCGAAGAGGCGAGAGCCGAGATCGCGGCCCCGCCTGCAGCCTCGCGGACCGCGGCGGTGTCGGAAAGGTCGAGCACGCGGTGCGCGGCGGCGCCGGCGACCTCGACCGGGCGCCGGGTGATCGCCAGCGGCGCGTGGCCGCGTCGCGCAAGCTCGGCCACGATCAGCCGCCCCGTTCGCCCGTTGGCCCCGAAAACCGCGACGTCCATGGCAGACCTCCCGAGCCCGAAGGTAGGGCCGCACACGAAAAAGGCCGCCTCGCGGCGGCCCTCTCCCTTGCGGCCCGCACCGCGATCAGTTCTGCGCGTAGAACTCGATCACGAGGTTCGGCTCCATCTGCACCGGATAGGGCACGTCGCCGAGGCCCGGAGTCCGCACGAAGGACGCCGTCATCTTCTGGTGGTCGACATCGAGGTAGTCGGGCACGTCGCGCTCGGCGAGGCCCACGGCCTCGAGCACGATGGCGAGTTGCCGCGACTTCTCGCGGATCGAGACCACGTCGCCCTCGCTCACGCGATAGGAGGGGATGTTGACCCGCTTGCCGTTCACCTCGACATGGCCATGGTTCACGAACTGGCGCGCGGCGAAGATCGTCGGCACGAACTTGGCGCGATAGACCACGGCGTCGAGGCGCCGCTCCAGCAGGCCGATCAAGAGCTCGCCGGTATCGCCGCGCTTGCGCTCGGCCTCGGCGAAGATGCGGCGGAACTGCTTCTCCGTCAGGTCGCCGTAATAGCCCTTGAGCTTCTGCTTGGCGCGGAGCTGCAGGCCGAAGTCGCTCATCTTGCCCTTGCGGCGCTGGCCGTGCTGGCCGGGGCCGTATTCGCGGCGGTTCACGGGGCTTTTCGGGCGGCCCCAGATGTTCTCGCCCATCCGGCGGTCGATCTTGTATTTGGCAGCGGTGCGTTTCGTCACCTCTGGTCTCCTTCCCTGCGGGCGCGGTGCCCGCGTTGCATGAAGGGCGTTGTCCTTTCCCTCGGGCCGGTCGAGCCCGCCCTCGGGCGACAGGCATCCCCTCGCGGGGGCCGCCAACACCAAACGATCCGGCATCCGCCGGAAGCGCGCCGTATACACCCGCGCGCCTCGGTGTCAACCGGCGGGCGCCTCCCCTTCTTCAGGCAGCGGCACGGCGCAGCACCATCCGCGGCGAGGGCCACAGCGCGGCATGGCCGAGCGCGATGGCGGCCTCTCCCGCGCCGAGCCTCCGCATCGGGCTCCGCTCCGCCGGGCCCGCGAGGCAGGGCAGGCCCCCCGCCATCACCAGCGGCGCGCCGTCGAGCGTCAGCGCGATCAGGTCGGCCCGGTGCGCGGACCGGGCGACGGGAAGCGCCCCGAGGTCGCCCGCCCTCACGAGCGCCTCGCCCAGCCCGAACAACTCGGACAGCGCCGCGCCCTCGACGCCGAGCCACGTGTCGTGGCCGACGGTCACCTCGGCGCCGGGCGCCGTCGGGCCGAACAGCCAGGCAGGAAGCGCCACCGCTCCCGCCGCCGGGCGCAGCCGCACCGCCCGCACCGGACGCGCGCCAAGGTCGGTGAGCACCGCGTCGCCGGGGCGAAGCCGCTCCACCGGCACCGGCCCGCGGGGCGTCTCGACCGGCGTGCCGGGCACGAAGCCCGCCAGGGCCCGCGTCGGCGCGCGCGCACTGCCGTGATGGGCCGAGACCACCCAGAGCGGCACGCCGCGCGGCGGCACCGCCCGGTCGAACAGCGCGAGCGCCGCGCCGTCGCGCCCCGGAAGGTAACTGACCGACCACGCCCGGCGGCCGTCCGTCAACACGAAGCCCGTGCGCAGGAGGCGTTCCTCGGCCAGCGGCAGAACGGGCATGCGACGACGCGACAGAACCGGCAGCGGCCCGCCGCGCTGCGTGACCCGTGCCGCCCGCCGCGCCGCGACCCGGCGCAGCGCGGCGCGCCCGACGGCCGCCTCGAGGCGCAGGGGCGTAGGCACCGCGTCGAGCCGCCACAGCTCGCCACGCCACCCCCATTCGCTGCCTACCCTGAGCCCCTGGAGCGGCGCCCCCTCGACCCCGTCGATCTCGACGTGCGACCACTCGGTCGCGTAGAGGGCGCCCCCTCCCGCGGTGCTGCTCATCGCTCTGCCTGCCTGTATGTTCTGTTCTTGTCGATTATTGTGCCGAGACGGTAGCATGCGACGCGACCTGCGCAAAGATGCGGCCGGTCCGACAGCACGGGGGCGTGGAATTGGGCCACACACGCGAGCAGGCACTCTGCCTGCGGCCGGCGCGTCGCGCCGCCCTTGCATCGTCGCGCGCTTCGCGCTTTGCTGCGTCCGCGAACAGGGCCGCGCCTTCTACGCCGCATCGAGGGCGCGCGCCGGGCTCCGATGTCTGGTAACGCGGCGGATCGTTTCGACCCATGGAGATCGCCTTCGTCCTGAACGGCGCGCCGGTGCGGATCGACACCACGCCCACGCGCACCCTGCTCGACTGGTTGCGCGAGGAACGCGCCCTGACCGGTACCAAGGAAGGCTGCAACGAGGGCGATTGCGGCGCCTGCACGGTCATCGTGACCGGCCCCGACGGCACCCCGCGCGCGCTCAACGCCTGCATCCTCTTCCTGCCGCAGCTGCACGGCAAGGCCGTGCGCACCGTCGAGGTGATCGCGGGGCCGGACGGGGCGCTGCACCCGGTGCAGCAAGCGATGGTCGAGCACCACGGCTCGCAATGCGGCTTCTGCACGCCGGGCTTCGTCGTGGCGATGGCGGCCGCACACGCTCGGGGGCGCACCGACCACGAAGATCAGCTCGCCGGCAATCTCTGCCGCTGCACCGGCTACGCGCCGATCCTTCGGGCCGCCCGCGCCGCCGAGGGAGCGCCCATACCCGCCTGGGTCGCCGAGGACGCCGCCGCGGCCCGGAACCACGCCCGGCAAGACACCCAGGCTGACGACGCCCATCCCGTCTTCCGGCCCGACATATCCTCGGGGGAGCGTGGCGATGCCGCGCGGGGGGCGGAAAGCCCCCCTCCGACGGCACCCGACGCGGCGCTGCCCAAGGATTCCGATGCCCTCGCCGCATGGTACGAGGCCCATCCCGACGCGACCCTGATCGCCGGAGCGACCGATGTCGGCCTCTGGGTGACCAAGCAGCTGCGCGACCTCGCTCCGGTCGCCTTCCTCCACCGCTGCCGCGACCTCGCCCGCATCGAGGTGAGCGAGAGGGAGGTCCGCATCGGCGCGATGGCGACTCTTGCCGAGCTGCACGAGGTCATGGCCCCGCTGCACCCCTCCTTCGCGGAACTGATCCGCCGCTACGGCTCGGTGCAGGTGCGCAACGCGGCGACCGTGGGGGGAAATATCGCCAACGGCTCGCCGATCGGCGACAGCCCGCCCGCCCTGATCGCGCTCGGCGCGACGCTGCATCTGCGCAAGGGCGACGCGCGCCGGTCTCTGCCGCTCGAGGACTTCTTCGTCGACTACGGCAAGCAGGACCGCGCCCCGGGCGAGTTCGTCGAGGCGGTCAGCTTCCCGCGCCGCCCCGACACGCTGTCCTGCCAGAAGCTGTCGAAACGGTTCGACCAGGACATCTCGGCGGTCTGCGGCTGCTTCGACATCGCCGTCGAAGATGACACCGTGACGCGGGCGCGCGTGGCCTTCGGCGGCATGGCCGCGACCCCGAAGCGGGCCCGCGCCGTCGAGGCGACGCTGGAAGGGCAGCCGTGGACGGCAGCGACGGTCGAAGCGGCCATGGCCCGCCTCGCCGACGACTTCCGGCCGATCGACGACATGCGTGCCTCGGCCGGGTACCGCCTGCGCGCCGCGCAGAACATGCTCGCCCGCGTTTTCGCCGAACGGGCAGGCGCGCGCACCAGCGTGCTGGAGATCGCGCCATGAGCCGGGGCGAACGAATTTTCGGCGAACATTCGTGGACACGCCGCGCCCTATCGGGCCACGGCCGTCTACGGCGCGCGACGGCTCGACCGGGTGCCCGGATCTTCGACGAAGATTCGGCCCCTTGTCGATCCTTCGAAGAAGGATCGGCCTCCCGCGGGGACGCACGCCCATGACCGTCGCCAAACCGCTCCCCCACGACGCCGCGATGCGCCACGTCACCGGCGAGGCGCGCTACGTCGACGACATCCCCGTGCCGGCGGGCACGCTGCACCTCGCCTTCGGCCTGTCGCAGATCGCCTCGGGGCGCTGGACGGAGATGGACCTCGACGCGGTGCGCGCCGCGCCGGGGGTCGTCGCGGTGATCACGGCGGCCGACCTGCCGGGGCACAACGACGTCTCGCCCGCGCCCACCTTCCACGAGGAGTTGCTGTCGTCGCACGAGATCCACTATGCGGGGCAACCGCTCTTCCTCGTCGTCGCCGACAGCCACCTCGCCGCGCGCAAGGCCGCGCGACTGGCACAGGTGACAGCGGAAGAGACCGAGCCGGTCCTGACCATCGAGCAGGCACTGGCCCGCGACTGGCGCTTCGAGGAGGGCCCGCGCGTCTACGGACGGGGCGATCCGGAGGCGGCCATCGCCGGGGCGGCGCATCTGGTGGACGGCTCGATCGAGATCGGCGGGCAGGAGCATTTCTACCTGGAGGGGCAGGCGGCGCTGGCGCTGCCGCAGGAGGGGGGAGACATGGTCGTGCACTCCTCCTCGCAGCATCCGACCGAGATCCAGCACAAGGTGGCCGAGGCGCTGGCGGTGCCGATGAACGCGGTGCGGGTCGAGGTGCGGCGCATGGGCGGCGGCTTCGGCGGCAAGGAGAGCCAGGGCAACGCGCTGGCCTGTGCCTGCGCCGTCGCCGCGCGGCTCACGGGCCGGCCCTGCAAGATGCGCTACGACCGCGACGACGATTTCGTCATCACCGGCAAGCGCCACGACTTCCGCATCGACTATCGCGCCGGGGTGGACGACGAGGGCCGCATCCTCGGCCTGATCTTCGAGCAGTTCTGCCGCTGCGGCTGGAGCCAGGACCTGTCGCTGCCCGTGGCCGACCGCGCGATGCTGCACGCCGACAACGCCTACTGGCTGCCGGCGGTGCGGATCGTCTCGCACCGGCTGCGGACCAACACGCAGTCGGCGACCGCCTTCCGCGGCTTCGGCGGCCCACAGGGGATGCTGGGCATCGAGCGGGTGATGGACCACGTCGCCCATGCGCTCGGGCGCGACCCGCTGGAGGTGCGGCGCACCAATTTCTACGCTGCGCGGGCCGAGGCGGCGCAGGGGGGCCAGCCCCCCGTCGGCCCGTTCCGGGCCGCCTCCCCCCGGAGTATTTCGGCCAAGATGAGGGGAGAAGAGGGTGCCGCGGCCGACCCCTCTCTCGACCTGACGAGCCGGGGCGCCGCGCAGGCGGTCGCGCCGCAGCCGGCGCCGCGGAGCGAGGTGCCCGGCTCGACGACGCCCTACGGGCAGGTGGTGGAGGATTTCATCCTGCCCGACATGGTCGCGCGTTTGGTGGAAAGCTCCGATTACCGTGCGCGGCGGGCGGCCATCGCGGAATGGAACGCCGCCGAGCCGATCTGCAAGCGCGGGATCGCGTTGACGCCGGTGAAGTTCGGCATCTCCTTCACGCTGACCCATCTGAACCAGGCCGGCGCGCTCGTGCATGTCTACACCGACGGCTCGATCCACATGAACCACGGCGGCACCGAGATGGGGCAGGGTCTGTTCCAGAAGGTGGCGCAGGTGGCGGCCGACCGCTTCGGGGTCGAGGTGGAGCGGGTGAAGATCACCGCGACCGACACCGGCAAGGTGCCCAACACCTCGGCCACCGCGGCCTCGTCGGGCTCGGACCTGAACGGGATGGCCGTCAAGGCGGCCTGCGACGAGATCCGCGACCGCCTCGCCACCTTCGTGGCGGAGCGGCAGCAGGCCGACCCGGCCACGGTCCGCTTCGAGGGGGGGCGGGTGCATGTGGGCGCCCAGAGCTATCCTTTCGAGGACGTGGCGCGCGACGCGTGGATGGCGCGGATCTCGCTCTCGGCGACCGGCTTCTACCGCACGCCCAAGGTGGAGTGGGACCGGATCCGCGGGCAGGGCCGGCCCTTCTACTACTTCGCCTACGGGGTCGCGGTGACCGAGGCCGCGATCGACACGCTGACGGGCGAGAACCGCCTGCTCCGCGCCGACATCCTGCACGATTGCGGCACCTCGCTGAACCCGGCGCTCGACCTCGGGCAGATCGAGGGCGGTTACATCCAGGGCACGGGCTGGCTCACGATGGAGGAACTGGTGTGGGATACGCGCGGCCGCTTGCGCACGCACGCCCCGTCAACCTACAAGATCCCGGCCTGCTCGGACGCGCCGCCCGTTTTCAACGTCGCGCTCTGGGACGGGCGGAACCGCGAGGAGACGATCTATCGCTCCAAGGCCGTGGGAGAGCCGCCGTTGATGCTGGGGATTTCCGCGCTGATGGCGCTGTCGGACGCCGTGGCTGCCTGCGGGGGCCCCGGCGCCCCCTACCCCGCGCTCGACGCGCCGGCCACGCCCGAGCGGGTTCTGGCGGCGGTCGAGCGAGTGCGGTCGGCATGAGCCTCGACCTCGCCGCCCTGCGCGCCGCTCTCGCCCGGCACGGTATGGTGGCGCGCGTCGTGGTGGCGGAGGCGCAGGGCTCGGCACCGCGCGAGGCAGGCGCGGCGATGATCGTCTGGGACAGCGGGCAGCAGGGCACGATCGGCGGCGGCGCGCTGGAATGGGAGGCGGCGCGGCAGGCGCGTGCCGTCCTGGCGGGCGAGGCGTGCGAGGGCCTGCAGCGGATGCCGCTCGGCCCGGGGCTGGGCCAGTGCTGCGGCGGAGCGGTGACGCTGCTGACCGAGGTCATCGACGGCGCGCGGTTGGCCGAGATCGAGGCGGCAGGCACCGTATGGGCACGACCTGTCTCGGGCTGGCCCGTCTTGGGAGGGCCCGTCGCGGGGGGGACCGTCTCGGAGGGAGGCGTCTTGCGGGACGAAGCTGCACCGCTGGCCGTGGAACGGATCCGGGCACGGGCACGGCGCGGGACGGAGAGGCCGGAGGCGCAGCTCGTGGAGGGATGGATGGTGGAGCCCTTGCGCACCGCCGCCCATGACCTCTGGCTGCACGGGGCGGGGCATGTCGGGCGTGCGCTGACCGGCGTGCTGGCGCCCCTGCCCGACTGGCGCATCACATGGGTCGACACCGGGGCGGAGCGGTTCCCGGCCGCGATGCCCGAGGGCGTCGACATGCTGGTGGCAGCCGAGCCGGCGAGGGCCGTGGCCCACGCCCCCGGGGACGCGCATCACCTGATTCTGACCTATTCCCATGCCCTTGACCTTGCGCTTTGCGACGCGGTGCTGCGGCGGGGCTTCGCCTCGGCCGGGCTGATCGGCTCGGCCACCAAGTGGGCGCGCTTCCGCAGGCGCCTCGCGGCGATGGGCCACGCCCCCGGACAGATCGCGCGCATCGCCTGCCCGATCGGCGACCCCGCCATGGGCAAGCATCCCCAGGCCATCGCCATCGGCACCGCCGCCGCGCTGATGCGCACGGTCGGCACGGCGGCGCCGGCCGACGACGGCCTCCTTCCCGACGCGCAGGCCGAGGGCGGGGCGTGAGCGCGCTTCTGCAGGTCCGCGGCCTGTCGAAGGCCTATCCGGGCGTGATCGCCAACAAGGACGTCGACCTGACCGTTCAGCAGGGCGAGATCCACGCGCTTCTCGGCGAGAACGGCGCCGGCAAGTCGACGCTTGTCAAGGCGATCTACGGCCTGGTGAAGCCCGACGCCGGCACGATGGAGCTGCTGGGCAAGCCCTACGCCCCGCCCGAACCGCGGGCCGCGCGTCGGGCGGGCGTGGCGATGGTGTTCCAGCACTTCTCCCTCTTCGACGCGCTGAGCGTGGCCGAGAATGTCGGGCTGGGCATGGAGAAGGCGCCGAAGCTGCGCACGCTGGCCGCCGAGATCGCGCAGGTGAGCCGGGCCTACGGCCTTCCGCTCGACCCGGGCCGCCGCGTGGGCGACCTGTCGGCGGGCGAGCGGCAGCGGGTCGAGATCGTGCGTTGCCTGCTGCAGGAGCCGAAGCTGCTGGTCATGGACGAGCCGACCTCGGTGCTGACCCCGCAGGAGGTGGAGATCCTCTTCGCCACGCTGCGAAAGCTGGCGCGCGAGGGCACCTCGGTCCTCTACATCTCGCACAAGCTGGAAGAGATCCGCGCGCTCTGCCGGCGGGCGACGATCCTGCGGCGGGGCCGGGTGGTGGGCACCTGCGATCCGCGCAGCGTGTCGGCGGCGCAGCTGGCCGAGCTGATGGTCGGCGCCTCGCTCAAGCGGCCGGATCGTGAGGGCCGCAAGCGCGGGCCCGTGGTTCTGGCGCTCACCGGCCTCTCGGCGCCCGCACCGGGGCGGTTCGGCACTGCGCTGTCGGATATCAGGCTGACGGTCGAGGCTGGCGAGATCGTCGGCATCGGCGGCGTGGCCGGCAACGGTCAGGACGAGCTGCTCGCGGCTCTGTCGGGAGAGATGCCGACCGGTCCGCGCATGATCGCGCTCGAGGGCGAGGATATCGGCGCGCTCGGGCCGGTCGCGCGGCGGCGGCTTGGACTGCTCGCAGCGCCGGAAGAGCGGCTGGGCCACGCCGCTGCCCCCGACATGAGCCTGACGGAAAATGCCGCGCTGACGGGCTGGATGCGCGAGCCGATGCTGCGCCGGGGCTTTCTCGACTGGCGGGCGGCGCGCGGCTTCGCGGCCAAGGTGATAGAGAGCTTCGACGTGCGCACGCCGGGGCCTGGCACGGCGGCGCGGGCGCTCTCGGGCGGCAACCTGCAGAAGTTCGTGATCGGGCGCGAGGTGCTGCAGCGGCCCCGCGTTCTGGTGGTCAACCAGCCGACATGGGGCGTCGACGCGGCGGCGGCCGCGGCCATCCGGCAGGCGCTGATCGACCTTGCGCGCGAGGGCGCGGGCGTGGTCGTCATCACGCAGGATCTCGACGAGATCCTCGCACTGGCCGACCGCTTCGCCGCGCTCAACGCGGGCCGCCTGACGCCACCGGTGCCGACCGAAGGGCTGACGATGGAGCGGATCGGGCTGATGCTCGGCGGCGCGCACGACATGGATGTGGCCCGCCCCGACGAGGCCCACCAGATCATGGAGGGCTACGATGCCCCCGCCTGAGCGGTCCGACGTTATGTCTGCGGCGCACGCCGCCGTGCCGTCTGCCGCGGCGCCGCCCCGCGGGGCAGGGAGTCGCGTTCCCCGCCGGGCCCGTGGCGGCGTGCAGCTCGCCGGGCCTCTTCCGTGCGCCGCGCCCCCGACGGCGCAGCGGCGTGCGCCCCCCTGCTTCTTTCTGTTCCAAATACGCACTCGCACTGCCGGGCCGGCCCGCGGGCCGTGGGGATGGCCGTGATCGCGCTCGAGCGGCGCCCGGCCCCGTCGGCGGTATGGCGCTGGGCCACGCCACCGCTCGCGGTGCTGCTGACCATGCTCGCCGGCGGCGCGATGTTCGCCGCGCTGGGTCAGGACCCGCTGATCGCCATCCGGACGATCTTCTGGGATCCGCTCTTCGCCGAGCAGTTCGCCAGCTATGCCCGCCCGCAACTGCTGGTGAAGGCCGGGCCGCTCATCCTCATCGCCATCGGCCTCGCCATGGGCTTTCGCGCAGGAGTGTGGAACATCGGGGCCGAGGGGCAATACATCGTCGGCGCGATCTGCGGGGCGGCGGCGGGCCTGGCCCTCTACCCGGCCGACACCAGGCTGATCCTGCCGCTCATGGCGCTGGCCGGGGCGCTCGGGGGCTGGGCCTGGGCGATGATCCCCGCGCTGCTGAAGACCCGCTTCGGCACCAACGAGATCCTCGTGTCGCTGCTCTTGGTCTACGTCGCCGAGCAGCTCGTCGCCGCGATGGCGCTCGGCCCGCTGAGGAACCCCGAGGGCGGTGGCTTCCCCGGCTCGCGCAACCTCGCCCGGTGGGAGAGCTCGGCCAATCCCGAGCTCATCGCCGGCACCGGCATGCACTGGGGGGTCGTCACAGCGTTCATCGCGGTGATCTTCGCCTATGTCATCTTCACCCGCCATCTTGCCGGCTTCCAGATCAGGCTGATGGGCGAGGCGCCGCGGGCGGCGCGCTTCGGCGGGGTGCGGCCAGGGCGGCTGGTGATCCTGTGCTTCGGCGTGTCGGGGGCGCTGGCGGGCCTCGCCGGGCTGTTCGAGGTAACGGGGCCCGCAGGCCAGCTCAACATCGACTTCGGCGCGGGCTACGGCTTTACCGCGATCATCGTGGCCTTCCTCGGCCGGCTGCACCCGATCGGCATCCTGCTCGCCGGGCTGCTGATGGCGCTGACCTATATCGGCGGCGAGCTGGCGCAGCTGATGCTCGGGCTGCCCGCCGCGGCGATCCAGGCGTTCCAGGGGATGCTGCTGTTCTTCCTGCTCGGCGTCGACGTTTTCACCAACTACCGGCTGCGCCTCGGTCGGCGGAGAATTGCGTGATGGACCTCTCCTCGATCAACTGGCTGCTGCTGCTCGCCTCGCTGATGGTCGCCTCCACACCCATCCTGCTCGCGGGGCTGGGCGAGCTGGTGGTCGAGCGGGCGGGCGTGCTCAATCTCGGTGTCGAGGGGATGATGATCACCGGCGCGGTCTGCGGCTTCGCCATCGGCTTCGAGACGGGCTCGGCGGTCTGGGGCTTCGCCGCGGCCGCGGGGGCGGGCGCGGCGCTCAGCCTCGTCTTCGGCGTGCTCACCCAGGTGCTGATGTCGAACCAGGTGGCGACGGGCCTCGCGCTGACGCTGTTCGGCCTCGGCCTGTCGTCGCTGATCGGGCAGGGCTATATCGGCGAGCGGGGGGTGAACGTGCCCGACGTGCCGCTGGGGCCGCTGGCCGATCTGCCGGTCATCGGCCCCATTCTGTTCCGGCACGACGCGGTCGTGTATCTCTCGCTGCTGCTGTGCCTCGCGATCTGGCTCTTTCTCTACCGCTCGCGCGCGGGCCTCGTCCTGCGCTCGGTCGGCGAGAGCGCCCAGGCCGCCCACGCGCTCGGCACCAAGGTCGTGCGCATCCGCCTGACGGCCATCGCCTTCGGCGGCGCCTGCGCGGGGCTGGGCGGCGCCTACATCAGCCTCGTGCGCGTGCCGCAATGGACAGACGGGATGACCGCGGGGGCAGGCTGGATCGCGCTCGCCCTCGTCGTATTCGCCTCGTGGCGGCCGTGGCGGCTTCTGCTCGGCGCCTATCTCTTCGGCGGCCTGACCGTGTTGCAGCTCAACCTGCAGGCGGCGGGCGTCGCGCTGCCCGTCGAGTACTTGTCGATGGCCCCCTACATCCTCACGATCCTCGTGCTCGTGATCATCTCCTCCGGTCGGGGGCGGGCGGCGCTGGGTGCGCCGGCCGCCCTCGGGCGGAGCTTCCACGCGGCCGCCTGAGCCGCCACCAACAGGGAGAGACGACTCCAATGCTACGACGCACCTTCCTCGCCTCCAGCGCGCTCGCCGTCGGCTTCGGCACCGCCCTCGGCACCGCGGCCCTCGCGCAGGACGACCCGTTCAAGGCGGGTTTCATCTATGTCGGACCGATCGGCGACGGCGGCTGGACCTACACCCACAACGAGGGGCGCCTCGCGCTGGAGGAAGAGTTCGGCGACGGCATCGAGACCGTCTACCAGGAAAGCGTGCCCGAGGGCGCCGACGCGATCCGCGCCATGACGCAGATGGCGCTGTCGGGCGCCGACATCATCTTCGCCACCTCCTTCGGCTACATGGATCAGGTGCTCGAGGTGGCCGAGCAGTTCCCCGACGTGAAGTTCGAGCACGCCACCGGATACAAGCAGGCCGACAACGTCGCCACCTACTCCGCCCGCTTCTACGAGGGGCGCGCGGTGCAGGGGCACATCGCCGGCTCGATGACCGACACCAACATCGTGGGCTACATCGCCTCCTACCCGATCCCCGAGGTGATCCGCGGCATCAACTCGGCCTACATCCACGCGACGAAGGTCAACCCCGACGTCGAGTTCCGCGTCGTCTGGGTCTACACGTGGTTCGACCCCGCCAAGGAGGCCGACGCCGCCACCGCGCTGATCGAGCAGGGCGCCGACGTGATCCTGCAGCACACCGACTCGACCGCGCCGCTGGCGGCCGCCGAGGCGGCGGGCGGGGTGATCGGCTTCGGCCAGGCCTCCGACATGGCGGCGTTCAAGCCTTCCCCGCGCGTGTCGTCCATCCTCGATGTCTGGGGCCCCTACTACATCGACCGCGTTCAGGCGGTGATGGACGGCACATGGGAATCGGGCGACACGTGGCACGGCATCGGCGAAGGCATGGTCGGCATCGGCGAGATCACCGACGCGGTGCCGGATGAGGTGCGGCAGGAGGCGCTGGCGCTGAAGGAGAGCATCGCCTCGGGCGAGTATCACCCCTTCACCGGCCCGCTGAACAAGCAGGACGGCACGCCATGGCTGGCCGAGGGCGAGACCGCCGACGACGGCACGCTGCTCGGCATGAACTTCTATGTCGAGGGGCTGACGGGCGACATCCCGGAGTGATCCTTCATCCGGGGTGGCCGCACGGGCGGCCCCCCCGCCACGAGCCGCTGCGGCGGGGCGCCATGGCCCACGCGAGGGGCGGGGCGCGGCCGGTCACCTCGCCGCGCCCGGTCACCTTGCCGCGCCCTGCGCCCTGATCCGGCACGCCCCTCGATGACGAGCCGGCCCCACGCCCCCACAAGCGGGGGGGCCGGTTGCGCGCCGCGTAAACCCCGGTCGCCGCAGAGGCATCGCCCCCGGTCGCGTCGCTCGGTGCCCGGTCGGTGACCGCTCGGTGACCGGCGTTCGGGGGCGGAGCGGGTCCGCCGCCGCTAGAGCGCGCCCAGGCCGAGGGGCAGCACCCATCGCACACCGGGCGCCATCGGCACGCCCTCGGCGCAGGCGGGCGGCGCGGCCGCGCCGGCCTGTCCTCGCTCGGCCGCGAGCGTGCCGGCGAGGCACGACCAGTCGGGCGTCTCTCGCTCCGCTATTCCCGGCCACGCCTCGTGGTTGATGAACACGATCTTGCGCGAGCCACCCGGCGCCAGCCGCACGGCCCGCACGAGCCCCGCATCGCCCGTGCAATCGTCGCCGCAGAGCGCCGCCATGTCGGGGATGTAGCGCAGCCTGTCCCAGTCCGAGACCGAGACCACGGTGAAGGCCGCCGACCCTACGGGCAGGGCCTGCTCCGTCCCCAGCGCGGCGTGGAGCGAGGGGGCCTCGTCGCCGAGGACAGCCACGCCCGAGGGCGGCCCGCCCTGGCCGAGGGCGAGCCAGGCGAGGCCCGCGACCGCCACGATTGCCAGCCCACCGAACACGATCCATGCCAACAGGCGCATTTCGCCCCTCCCCTTCTGCCGCCGCGCCATATCGAGCGGGGCTTGACCTGCGTCAAGGAAGCGTGGCGCGCCCGGGTCCACGGGAGGGGCGACCGCCGAAGCAAGGAGCCCCCGATGGACTGGCCTGCCTCCATGACCGACATGCGCACCCAGCTGCGCGCGCTGAACAAGGCGATCCCCGACGCGACGCGCGAATTCGGCGAGTTGTCGAGCACGGTGAAGCATACCGGCGCCCTCTCGGTGCGAGAGAAGGAGTGGATAGCTCTCGGCATCGCCATCGCGATGCGCTGCGAGCCCTGCATCGGCTTCCATGTAGAAGCGCTGGCCAAGGCCGGGGGCACCCGCGAGGAACTGGCCGACGTCCTCGGCATCGCGTTGCAGATGGGGGGCGGGCCATCGCTGATGTATGCCGCCAAGACACTGGCGGCGTGGGACCAGTTGGTGGCGGAGAAGGCCGCCGCCGAATAGGCCCCTCGC
The DNA here is from genome assembly GCF_003340565.1 of Rhodovulum sp. 12E13. GTDB lineage: Bacteria > Pseudomonadota > Alphaproteobacteria > Rhodobacterales > Rhodobacteraceae > HLUCCA09. The sequence continues at coordinate 116,041 of NZ_QPLK01000008.1, forward strand.
GTATGGTGGTCAGGCGCAGCGGTGCCGCCCGAACGCCCGGAGACTCACCGTTTCAGCCTCTGCCAGCGCCGAAACAGGCCGCGCAGGTGCCGCGTCAGATGGCCGCCCAGGGGTTGTCTCGGCGCGCCCCTGTAACACGCTGATGCGTGAAAGGAGACGCCATGACACGCATCACAGCTCTCGCCTGCGTCGCACTGGCCTGCGGGTCCGCGGCCGCGCAGGCTCAATCGACCGATCTCGAGCGCTTCGAGGCCGCTGCCGAGGCGATGTCGGCGCAGATGTTCGCCCTGATCGCCGAGGAACGCCCCGCCCTGGCCGGCGCCCTGCCCGACACGGACTGGGGCCCCGCCTTCCGCGAGGCAGGCGCCTGCGTGCTCGATCGGATCCGCACAGCGACGTCCGACGACAATGTGGAGCGCATGCTCGGCGAGCTGGAGGGCCTTGCCGGCGCCGATTTCGGCTCGCTGGCCGAGATGCGCGCGGCGAACGACTCCACTGGCCCCGGCCTGCCGCAGGAGCGGATGATGCGGATCAATTCCGAGTGCGGAATGGAAGACGCGATGCGCCGGCGCATGGTCGAGTCGGGCTTTCTGCAAGCGATGCAGCAGTCCCGGCAGGGCGGCTGACGGCAAACACCTTCCACCTGCGACTGCGACAGCCGGATCGCTGGAAGGCTGCAGCGGCCGCGAGGAGCACGCCGCGCGCTCGCTCCGGGCCATGTCGGGCAGCAACCAGCCCGCAGCGACGCCGCACGCCCCGCCCCTCGCGCCCCTGGCCGTCGGCGGCGGGGGGACCGCTGCGGGCGCCGCCCGCAGGGTCGGAGAGCCGCCGGGAAGCCACCCGCCGCGGGCGCGCGGCCAGGGCCGGGTGAGGCGCCACCGCACGACGCGCCAGGCAAGCGATGCGGCGGCGAGCGCGCCCCGCGGGGTGCAAGCGCGCGTCGCCCCCGTTATTCGGCCGCCTGCGCGTGCGTCGGCGCCGTGTCGGCGCGGATGCGCGCGTTCTGCGGGTCGTAGGGACTGTCCTCGGTCACCTCGGCGTCCCACAGACGGTCGAGCATCTTGACCTGCAGGCGCGTGCCCGGCGCGGCGTAGTCGGGGCCGACATATCCCATTCCGATCTGCTTGCCGAAGGCGACCGACCAGCCGCCAGAGGTGAGCCGGCCGACACGGGCATCGCCGAAATAGAGCGCTTCGCGGCCCCACGGGTCGGCATCGTCCGGCCCGTCGATCAGGACGGTGACGCATTTCGAGCGGATGCCCGTCCGCTCCATCGCCGCCTTGCCGCGGAAGTCCTTGGAGAGATCCACGAAGCGCTCGAGGCCGGCCTCAAGCGGGGTCGCGTCGCGCCCGAGCTCGTGGCCGAAGGCGCGGTAGCTCTTTTCCTGCCGGAGCCAGTTCTGCGCCCGGCCCCCGACGAGTTTCAGGCCGTGCGCCTCGCCTGCCGCCATCAGCCGGTCGAACAGGTGATTCTGCATCTCGACGGGGTGGTGCAGTTCCCAGCCCAGCTCGCCGGTATAGGCCACGCGCACGGCCATGACCGGCACCATGCCGAGCTCGATCCGCCGCATCGACAGCCAGGGGAAGCGCTTGTTCGACAACCGCGTGGCGGGGTCGGCATCGACCACCAGATCGCCCAGCAGGTCGCGTGCGCGCGGGCCCGCGACGGCGAAGACGCCCCATTGCGTCGTCACCTCGTGCGCCATCACGAAGGCACCGCCGGCCGCCATGAACTCCTCCGCCGCCTTTTGCAGCTCGTCGCCGTCATAGGCCGCCCAGGCGCCGGCCGAGACGAGGTAGTAGTCGTTCTCGCCCAGCCGGACGATGGTATACTCGGTGCGCGTCGTGCCCGCCTCGGTCAGCGCGTAGGTCAGGTTGATCCGCCCCACCCTGGGCAGCCGGTTGCAGGTGAACCAGTCGAGAAACGCCGTCGCCCCCGGCCCCGTCACCCGGTGCTTGGCGAAGGCCGAGGCGTCGATCATGCCGACGCCCCCGCGAATCGCGTCGGCCTCGGCCTTGGCATACTCCCACCAGCCGCCCCGGCGGAAGCTGCGGGCATCGTGGTCGAAGCTGTCTGGCGCATCCACCGGGCCGAAATAGTTCGGCCGCTCGAAGCCGTTCACCTGCCCGAACTGCGCGCCGCGCGCCTTCATCCGGTCGTAGCATGGCGCGGTGCGCAGCGGCCGGCACGCCTCGCGCTCCTCGTCGGGATGGTGGAGGATGTAGACGTGCGCATACGCCTCCTCGTTCTTGCGGGCGGCGTATTCCGTCGTCATCCACGGCCCGTAACGGCGCGGGTCGAGGCTGGCCATGTCGATCTCGGCTTCGCCCTCGGTCATCATCTGCGCGAGGTAGTGGCCGGTGCCGCCGGCCGCGGTGATCCCGAAGGAAAAGCCCTCGGCCAGCCACATGTTGCGCAGGCCCGGCGCGGGGCCGACGAGCGGGTTGCCGTCGGGCGTGTAGCAGATCGGGCCGTTGTAATCGTCCTTCAGGCCCACCGTCTCCGAACTCGGAATGCGGTGGATCATGCTCATGTATTCCTCCTCGATCCGCTCCAGGTCGAGGGGGAACAGGTCGGCGCGGAAGCTGTCGGGCACGCCATGCTCGAAGCAGGCCGGCGCGCCCTCCTCGTAGGGGCCGAGGATCCAGCCGCCCCGCTCCTCGCGCACGTACCACTTGGCGTCGGCGTCGCGCAGCACGGGGTGCTCTGGGTGATCCTTGCGCCAGGCCACCAGCGCCGGGTCGGGCTCGGTCACGATGTACTGGTGCTCGACCGGGATCGCGGGGATCTTCAGCCCCAGCAGCCGCGCGGTGCGCTGGGCGTGGTTGCCCGTCGCCGTCACGACGTGCTCGGCGGTGATCACCGCGCGTTCCTCGGTCGGCACGAGATTGCCGCCCCGGTCGGCCATCTTCGTGACCGTGACGCGCCACTCGCTGCCCGTCCACTCGTAGGCGTCGACCTGCCACTTCCGCTCGATCGTCACGCCGTGGAGGCGCGCGCCCTTGGCCATCGCCTGCGTCACGTCGGCGGGGTTGATGTAGCCGTCGGTCGGGTGGAAGATCGCGCCCTCGAGATCCTCGGTGCGCACCAGCGGCCAGCGCTCCCTGATCTGCGCCGGGCTCAGCCACTCGTAGGGGATGCCCACGGTCTCGGCGGTGGAGGCGTAGAGCATGTATTCGTCCATGCGCGCCCGGCTCTGCGCCATCCGCAGGTTGCCCACGACGTAGAAGCCGGGGTTGAGGCCGGTCTCTTCCTCCAGCGTCTTGTAGAACTTCACCGAGTAGTCGTGGATGTGGGACGTCGCGTAGGACATGTTGAACAGCGGCAGCAGGCCCGCCGCGTGCCACGTCGAGCCGCTCGTCAACTCGTCGCGCTCCAGGAGCAGCGTGTCCCACCCCGCGCGGCCGAGATGGTAGGCGATCCCCGCCCCCACCGCGCCGCCGCCGACGACCAGAGCCCTCACATGCGTCTTCATCGGTCCACTCCCGTTCCAGGCTGGACGGCAGTGTTACAGGGCAGGCGGCGCGCTCTCCGCGCACAGCCGACGCAAGGAGAGAGAAAAACGACAGCCCGGCAAACGCCCCGGCTGCCCTCGCGGCTTGTGTGGCCGGCGCGATGCAGCCCGTCGCGAAAAGCGCCCGTCGCCACCCGCCAGATGGCCGGGCATGCATCCTTCGCTGCGTTCGCAGCGCGCGACTTCTGTTGCGGGTTTCAGGCGGCCGCTTCCAGCACCTCGGCGACGGCCTGTTCGACGGCGGTGCCGAGGCGGTCGGCGATCTCGTCGATCTCGGTGTCGCTGACGATGAAGGGGGGCGCGAGCAGCACGTGGTCGCCCCGCACCCCGTCGATCGTGCCGCCCATCGGGTAGACCATCAGCCCCGCCCGCATCGCCGCCGCCTTGACCCGCGCGTGCAGCTTGAGCGACGGATCGAAGGGCGCCTTGCTCTCGCGGTCGGCCACCAGTTCCACCCCACGGAACAGGCCGCGGCCGCGGATGTCGCCCACATGGGCGTGCTGGCCGAGCCGGCCGCGCAGCGCGGCGTCGAGCCGCGCGCCGGCCGCGCGCACCCGCGGCAGCATCCGCCCGTCGGTCAGGCGGGCGAGCACGGCGTTGGCCGCCGCCGCCGCCATGGGATGCCCGAGATAGGTATGCCCGTGCTGGAAGAAGCCCGAGCCCTGCGCCACCGCGTCGTAGATCTCGCCGGTGCAGAGCATCGCCCCGACCGGCTGGTAGCCCGCGCCGAGGCCCTTGGCGATGGTCAGGATGTCGGGCGAAACGCCATCTTCCTCGCAGGCGAAGAGATGGCCTGTGCGACCCATGCCGCACATGATCTCGTCGAGGATCAGCAGCACCCCGTGCGCGTCGCAGATCTCGCGGATGCGCTTCAGATAGCCCTCGACCGCCGGCACGGCGCCCGCCGTCGCCCCCACCACCGGCTCGCAGATGAAGGCCATGACCGTCTCGGGGCCGAGGCGCTGGATCTCTTCCTCCAGCGCGTTCGCCGCGCGCAGGCCGTAGGCGGCCGGGCTCTCGCCCGCTTCGCGCTCGCGGTACTCGTAACAGGGCGCGATGTGATACCCCTCGGCCATGAGCGGCGCGAAGGGCTGGCGCCGCCACATGTTGCCGCCCGCGCCGAGCGCGCCCAGCGTATTGCCGTGGTAGCTCTGGCGGCGGGCGATCACCCGGTGCCGCTCCGGCTCGCCGATTTCGAGGAAATACTGGCGCGCGAGCTTGAGCGCGGCCTCGACCGCCTCGGACCCGCCCGAGACGGGATAGACCCGCGCCAGCCCCTCGGGGGCATGGGCGACGAGCGTCTCGGCCATGGCCTCGGCCGCCTCGGTGGTGAAGAAGCCGGTATGGGCCCAGGGCAGCGCCGCCATCTGGTCGGCGATGGCCGCCTTCACGCTCTCGTCGGAATGGCCGAGGCACGAGACGGCCGCGCCGCCGCAGGCGTCGAGGTAGCGCCGCCCCTGGGCGTCGATCAGGTGACAGCCCTCGCCCGAGACGGCCACGGGCAGCTCGGCACGGCAGTGGCGGGGAAAGAGGGCGGACATGGCAGCTCCGGCGGTGCGGGGTGAACGCGTCCGGTTTGGCACGACGCGCGGCCGTCGCCAAGATGCGCGACGTCGCGGGCGCGATGCGCGCCTGGAAACCGCCCGTTTCCGGGGCGTGCGATGCCGGGCAGCATGCCGGGCAGACCGCCCGCCCGCATCCCGCGCGGGATTGCGGCGGCGCGGGCAGCGGGATAACGCGAAGGATGATCGCCCGCCCGCCGCAGCCGACCGATATTGCCATGTCCGCCGCTCTCGACATCTTCATCGTCGCGCCCCCCGGGCTCGAGCCTGTCCTCGCCGAAGAAGCCGCCGAGCGCGGCTTCGCCCCGGCCACGCCGGTGCCGGGCGGAGTTGCCGTGACGGGCGACTGGGCGGAGGTGTGGCGCGCCAACCTGGAGCTGCGGGGCGCGACGCGCGTGCTCGTCCGCGTGGCCGAGTTCCGTGCGCTGCACCTCGCGCAGCTCGACAAGCGGGCCCGCAAGGTCGACTGGGCGGCTCTGCTGCGCGCCGACGTGCCCGTTCGGGTCGAGGCCACCTGCCGCAAGTCGCGCATCTACCATGACGGCGCCGCGGCCACCCGCATCGCCCGCGCCATCGCCGACGGGGCCGGCGCCCCCCTCGCCGCGGATCGCGCGGCCGGGCCGGTCGTCGTCAAGGCGCGGATCGAGGACGACCTCTGCACGATCAGCGTCGATGCCACGGGCGAATCGCTTCACCGGCGCGGGCACAAGCAGCAGGTGGGCAAGGCGCCGCTGCGCGAGACGCTGGCCGCGCTGATCCTGCGGGCGTCGGGCTACCGGGGCGACGAACCCGTGCTCGACCCGATGTGCGGCTCCGGCACCTTCGTCATCGAGGCGGCCGAAATCGCGGCGGGCCTCGCGCCGGGGCGCTCTCGCGGCTTTGCCTTCGAGCAGCTTGCGACCCTCGACGCCGACGCCTGGGCCGCGATGCGCGCCGCCGCGACCGTCCGGGCCGAGCCCCCGTGCGGCATCGCCTTCACCGGGTACGACCGCGACGGCGGCGCCGTCGCTGCCGCCGCCGCCAATGCCGAGCGCGCCGGGGTGGGGGGCCTGTGCACCTTCGCGCGGCACCCCATCGGCGCGCTGGAGCGTCCCGCGGGGCTGCCGGGCCTCGTGGCGGTCAACCCGCCATACGGCACCCGGATCGGTGCGCGGAAGGCGCTCCACGCCCTCTACGACTCGCTTGGCCGCCGTCTCGCCGACGACTTCGGGGGCTGGCGCGTGGCGATGGTGACCGCCGATGCCGGCCTCGCCCGCAGCACCGGCCTGCCGCTAGAGGAGGGGCCGGTCATGCCCCATGGCGGCCTCCGGCTGCGCCTTTACCGGACGGGCCCTCTGCCCTGACGGGCGCGTGCCGGATAGCTGGCATTTTCTGCACCTGCACCGGGTCTGCCCGCCCCCGATAACCACGGCTTAAGGCTTGGCGCTTATCCCGGTCGCCGAGCAGCGCACGGCTGCCGTCCGAAGCCCTGATACCAACCTGCGGAGAGCAGCTCATGGCCTATACCAACCCCACCGTGGCACAGGCACTTCCCTTCCCCGAGGAAGCCGCCGCGGCCATTCGTAAAGCGATTGGAACGGAGTTCACCGTGACGAGCGAAAGCGGCGTCGGCAACGTGACCTATGTCGAGGGCGATACGTTCACCGATCCCGAGGGCGTGTCGTCCGTCATCATGTTCCAGGACACCGGCAACGGCGCCAGCTTCACCGATACGTCGGGAGGCACCCTCGACCGCTTCATCGCCGGCACCAGCGGCGACGACAACTTCACGACCGCCGGTGGGGATGACGAGATCATGCTCGGCGACGGCAACGACACCGTCGATGCCGGCGACGGCACCGACGTCGTGATCGTCAACGGCGCCTATAACCCCGACCGCGTTCAGGTGCAGGACGACGGCAGCATCGTCATCGACAACGGCAACGGCACCCAGGCGGTGGTCCGCAACACCGAGATCCTGCAGTTCGACGACACCAAGGTGGTCGTGGCCACCAACGTCAAGGACGCCGCGATCGCCCTGCTCTACGAAGCGGCCTTCGACCGCCAGATCGACAATGCCGGCTACAAGTTCTGGACGACCGGTGGAAACGACGATCTCGATGTCGCGCAGATCGCCGACTACTTCGCCAAGAGCACCGAGTTCCAGGGCCTGTTCGCGGGCACCTCGAACGAAGAGTTCGTCAACGCGGTCTACCGCAACTTCTTCGACCGCGAGGCCGACGCGGGCGGCTTCGAGTTCTACACGCGGCTGCTCAACGAGGGCGTGATCGACCGTGGCGACTTCCTGGCCGACATCGCCGACAGCGGCGAAGCGCTGCAGCTCTTCGAGGACATCGTGAAGGTCATCGGCTCGAACCCGACCGACAGCTCGGACGACATGGGCACCGCCTGACCGCAGATCCGGCTCGACGCAGCCAGTGCCGCAGAACGCGGCACTCAACGGGAAAGAACGCCTGTCATCCATGGCCAGCATCCACTTCCGGCCGGCGCCCGACGAGGGCGCCTTTCCCCCGGCACAGACTGCGCCGCACGACCTGTCGGACGCCCTCCATATGCCGCGCCTCGCGGACCGGGAGGTGTTCGCTCGCGGCGCAGTCGCTGCCGTTCGCCACGTCCGTGCATCCGACGCGCCTTTCGCGGCCTTCGCCCAACTGCCCGCGGCAGCCCGCTCTCGCCTCGCGAGCAGCCCGGAGGGCTGGGACTGGATCGCCGGTCTGCTCGAGGGCGCCGCGCGTGGCAGCGGGACGCCGCAGACGAAAACAGGGCCGGAGACGCGCGCGGGATCGAACTCCCTGCGGTCCACACCGGCGGCGGCGGAGTGCCCGGCAGGGCTCGAAGCGGCGGCCAACTCTCGCGACCCGAGCCCCTGTGACCCGAGCCCCTGTGCCCCGAGCCCTTTCGACCCGAGCGCAGGACAGGGTGCCACCCGGGATCCGCGCGGCCCGATACCCGGTCTGCTCTTGGCGGAGCGAGCGCTGCAGGCCCGGATCGCCCATGCCCCGGAAGTCGCGGCGAGCTGGTCGCGCTATCTCGATTATCTTGCGCGCACCAACCAGCCGCGCAAGCGCGCCGCGGTCGCCGCGCTGTCGCGCCGCGCGCGCGATCTGTCGATGCCGCATGTTGTGGGCTCCGGCCCCAACTCCCCCGACGCCGACGCCCCTGACGCACCAGAGCCTGATGTGCTCGCGGATGTGACCTCCGGTGTCACCGCGGTGCCGCCCCAGGCGCAGGACGGGCATCGCGCGTCGGCAAGCGCCGCCCACGACGTCCCCGATGCCGCGGCGGCGGGCGCCTCGCGGTGCGCGCCCCCCGCCTCACCGCCCGCGTCCGACTCGACGGGGCCCTCGGCGGCCCCCGCAGAACGCGGCCCCTCAAGGGGCGCCGCCCCCACGCCCGCGCAAGACTCGTCGGCAAAGACCCTGGCCGCATTGCCGGCGCCCTGGCACGGCGTCACCGTCATCGTGCCCGTATACGGAGATCCGCGCAGCCTCGCCGCGTGCCTCGACGCCCTCGCGCAGACGAGCGGGCGCCGACCCTGGCGCGCTCTGCTCATCGACGACGCCTCGCCGGATCCGGCCATCGCCGAGCTGCTCGCCGATCGGTCCGGCGACGGACCGTTTCACCTCAGACGGCTCACGCACAACCGCGGATACATCGGAGCCGTCACGGCCGCGCTCGAACTGGCGACCGAGGGAGATGTCGTGCTGCTCAACAGCGACTGCGTCGTTCCGGGCGGCGACTGGATAGACCGGCTCGCCGCCCATGCCGGCGACGGAGTCGGAACGGTGACCCCCCTGGCGAGCGACGGACAATGCTTCGGCTTTCCGCTCCCGTTCCGCTCCGCGCCGGCCTTTCTCGGCGACCGACTCGCACGGATCGACGCGGCGGCGCGCCACGCCAATGCCGGGCGTTCGGTCAGGATGCTCACGAGCGTCGGCTTCTGCACCTACGTGACGCGCGCCTGCCTCGACGCCACCGGCGGACTCCGCGCCGAGGGCCTGACCGCGGGCTACGGAGAGGAGGTCGATTTCTGCCTGCGCGCGAGCGATGCCGGCCTCGGGCATGTCGCCGCGACAGACTGCTTCGTCACCCATCTCGGCTCGGCCTCTTTCCGAGCGGCCAAGCGCGCCCTCGTTCGCCGCAACGAGGCGGTGCTCGAACGCAGGTTCCCCAGCTATTTCGCCCGCTTCGCCGTCCAGTGCGCGGCCGATCCCCTGCGCCCGGCCCGGGCTCGGATCGAGCGCGCGCTGCTCGAAACCGACGCACGCAAGGGCGGCGTGGCGCTGATCGGCCGCGACGCGGCCGCCCTCGCCGAAAGCCACGCGGCCTGGCAGGCCCTGCAGGCGGGCGAGCCGGTGCGCGTGATCGAGGTCGACGCGCTCGCCGCCCCCGACACGATCGCTCGCCTCAGCTCGCCGGGCCTGCTCTGGCCGCAGAACATCTCCTGGCGCCTGCCCGAGGATGTGCCGCTGCTCACCGCCGATCTGGCCGCGCTCGGCCATCCCCGGCTCCTGGTCGAGCGGGACCTCGCCCCCCTCGCGGCAGGATGGCTCGGGCCGCAGGCGTTCGATCTTCTGCCCGAGCAGCCGGGCGAGACGAGCGCCGCGGCAGGGCCATCGCACCTTCCCGCCGAACTGCGCGCCGCCTGCGACGCAGACGCCTATGCGGGGCTCTACCTGTGACCGAGGCAGGCGAAATCCTGGCCCTCGACACGGGCTACCTCTACGGCTGGGCGACCCTGCCCGGGTCGACCGCTCCGCCCGTGATCGAGGTGCTCGTCGACGGGCTGAGCGCCGCGGTCGCGCCGGCCGATCTCGACGCGGCGGCGCTCGCCCCCCTGCGTTCGTGCAACGGCCTGCCCGCCGGCGCCTTCGCCTTCGCCATCCCTCTGCCGGCCGACCTTGTCAAATGCGCCCGCCGGATCGAGGCGCGCCTGGCGAACACCGCGCTCTGGCTCGATGGCGCACTGACGGTCGGCCTCGCCCCCGCCCTGCGCTGGACGCATGGCCTGCTCGGTCACGTGGCGAGCGACGGCGGCGCCCGGATCACGGGCTGGGCGCTCGACCCGCGGCGGCCGCACGAGCCGCTCGCCCTCTCGGTGCATGTGGACGGGCTGCGAATGGCGACCGTCACCGCCGACCGGCACGACCCCTGGCTCGCCAAACGCGGCATCGGCTCGGGCTTTCACGGCTTCGAGATCGACCTGCCGACACGACTCCTCGACGGCACACCCCATCTCGTGATGCTGGAGGCTGAGGTGGACGGCGGCCCGCCCCTGCCCGTGCCCGGCTCGCCGGTCGAGATCTGCCACCTGCCCGCGCGGCTGGCCGATCTCGTGCCCGAGGGGCCGGCTCGAGCCATCGCGGACTGGTACGATCTCCGCTTCGCGCGCGAGTTGCCGGAGGCCGTCGCGGCCGAGCTCGCCTGCGTCCGTCCACCTGTCGCGCCGCCCGCCGAGGGGGCATTGCGGATCGCGGCGACCACGCCGGGACGCGGCGATGTCGCACGACAGACATTCTCCGCCGAGGCAGACCCGGCAGAGGCCGACATCCTCGTTCGGCTCCACCCCGACCTGCGGCTGACCGACGACGCCTTCGCCGCCCTCGCGCAGGCCTTCGCCGCGCCGGAGACGTGCCTCGTGACGGCCGACCATCTTCGCGGGGAGCCGCCTGTCGTCCACGACGGCGGCGGCACCGATCCGCTCCGCTGGTGGGCGCAGGGTCTGCCGCCGCTCCTGGCGTGGCGGCACACGGCGCGAGGGGCTGCGGCGGACCCGGCCCGCTTCGCGCTCGAGCGTCCCGCGGCCTGCACGCACCTCTCCCTCGCGCTCGGCACGCTCGCGCCCGGCGTGGGCCCCGAGCCGGCAGAGACGCCCCCGCCTCCCTGCCTGGTGCGCCGCCCGTGCGCCGGCGCCGAGCCCCCGCGCCTCGCCCCCGCCGCGGGCGCGGGGGGGCTCGTCTCGATCGTCATACCCACCCGCGACAAGGCCGACCTGCTGGCCGCCTGCGTCGACAGCATCGTCGATGACGTCCAGTCGCACGAGATCGTCATCGTCGACAACGGGTCGGTCGAGCGGGCGACGGAGGCCCTCTACGATAGGCTCCGGGCCGATCCGCGGGTGCGCATCCTGCCCTGGGACAAGCCGTTCAACTTTGCCGACCTCTGCAATGCGGGCGCCAAGGCCGCCCGGGGCGAGACACTGCTCTTTCTCAACAATGACGTGGTCTTTCCCGAACCGGGCTGGATCGGCCCGCTCGCCGCTTGGCTGACGGTGCCGGGCATCGGGGCCGTCGGCACCAAGCTGGTCTGGCCCAACGAGATCGTGCAGCATGGTGGCGTGCGGATCGGCCCGCAGGGCCTGGCCGACCACATCGGCACGACCTGGTGGCGCGACGAGGCGGGGCCAGACGATCTCAACCGCATCCCCCGACTGGTCGACGCGGTAACGGCCGCCTGCCTCGCCATCCCCGCCCGCCTCTTCCACGAGATCGGCGGGTTCGACGGCCACCGCTTTGCCGTCGCCTTCAACGACGTCGAGCTCTGCATCCGCGTGCAGGAGGCGGGGCGCCGCATCGTCTGGACGCCGGAGCCCTGGGCCTGGCACCACGAAAGCGCCTCGCGCGGCGACGACGACCTGCCCCACAAGCGCGCCCGGATGGAGCGGGAGGCGCGCTTCCTGCGGGCTCGGGTCGCCGAGTGGCAGGCCGCACGCCGCGCCGGCGCACCGGACGCATGGAAGGAAGCCGGATGACGATCGCGCTCCGTGATCCGCCCGACCTTGCCCGCCAGACGGCCCTGCGCATCCGCGCCTGGGGCTATTGCGGCAATGCCGGACGGGTCGAGGCGACTTTTCCCGCCACCCTCGCCTTCCCCCGCGCGATCCGCCCCTTGACCGGGATCCTCTGCCGCCCGGTTGCCGGCACCGGTGTCACTCTCTGCGCGCGCGCCGAGGTGCTCGACGTCGGCGTCTCGCCCGCCACCCCCTGGGGCGAGGTCTGGGGGACGCGCCTGCGCCGCCCGATCACGGGGCTCGCGCTGTGGCTGGAGGGCGCCGAGGCGGGGCGGTGGCGGCTCGACTGGGCGTGTTGCTTCCGCTTCCTCGGCCATTCCGACCCGGCCGGTCCGGGCGCATGGCGGACCGGCCTGCACGGGAAAGACCCCCTGATCGCCCTGCGGATCAGCCTGTCGCCGCTCGAGACCGACGGCCGAGCGGGCGACCCGGCAGCCCCGCCCCCCACCGCGACCCATCCGGAGGACGCCCGATGATCAGCCTCTTCGCCCATGCCACGCGGTGGCGGGCCGCGCGCGCGCTCGCCCGTGGCCGGAGCGACTCCGCGCTGCGGCTCTATCGACGGCTCGCCGGCCTCCGCGGCGCGCGCACCGCCGACCGCCTGCGCTGCGCCGGGCTGCTCGAAGAGCAGGGCGACCGCGGCGGTGCCATCCATCTGCTGCAGGTCTGGGTGACCGAGGCGGCCCGGCCTGAGCTGCGACAGCAGCTCGCCGAGATGCTGATGCGCGCGGGTCGCCATGCCGAAAGCGCCGAGCACTGGGCGGCACTCGTCCATGACGGCGCGCTGGCGCCGGAGACGCTGCTGCAGCTCGGCGCCGCCATCGCCGACCAGGGTGCCGTCGGGCGGGCCGAGGGCTTGTTCTCCGACAGCTTCCATGGCTCGGACGACCCCGGGCTGCGCTGCGCCGCTTGGCGCCACTACGCCGCGATGGCGGAGGCGGCGGGTCGCCACGACACCGCGCTCGAGCGCTGGAAGCTGCTTTCGGCCTTCGCGCCGCTGGAGGAGGGGGATTGGCGCCATGTCGGCACGCTCGCCGCGCGGCTCGGCGAGGCCGAGACGGTGCGCGAAGCGGCCGCGCAGCTGGCCGACCCAGACGACCGCGCCGCCCTGCGTCAGCTGCTGGCCGACCGTCAGCAGGACTGGGCAGCGGCACGCCGGGCCACGGCCGACCGCCTCGCGCTGGCCGCGCCGGGCTCCGCCGATGAGGCCGAGCTCTGCCGCAGCCTCGTGCGCTACGCCGTCCGGGCCGGCGACGACCGGGGCGCGGTGCAGGCGTTCCTCGACTTCCGCCGACGTGATCCCGAAGCGGTGGCCGTCGAGGCGACCGTCGTCGTGCAGGCCGCGCAAGCGCTCAGGCGGATGGGCCGGCCGGCCCGGGCCGAGGCCGTGCTGCGGGCCCATCTCGCGGCGCGCAGCGAGGGCGGAGAGGCCGCCGACCCGCGCGCCGACCTGTTGCACGCCGAGCTGCTCATGGCGCGCGGCGCCCGGCTCGAGGCGATTGCCGCCCTCGACCGCGCCGCGCTCGGTGTGCCCGACGCCGCGGCGCCCGCCCCCTCTCCGGCGCCCGCGCGGCCACCGTTGGAGCCGGTACTCGAGGCGCGGCGCATCCGGCTTTGGGCGCATATCGCCTCGGCAGAGGGGGCTCATCGCGAGGCGGCCGAGCTGTTCCGGGCGTCGAACGGCACGGGCCACGCCACCGAGGCGAGCGCGCTGCGCGAGGTCGAGGCCTGGGCCGCGCTCGGCGAGACGCGGGAGCGCTCGCTCGCCCTGCGCCAGGGGCTCGGCCGCTTCCCCGGCTCGCTGGAGCTGGCACGACACGCCGCCCTGTTTGCCGAAGAGGAAGGCGACTGGGAAAGCGCCGCGCAGGCCTGGGGCCATTGCGCCGAGCGCCATCCCGACGAGATACGGGTCGCGCATCGGTTCGCCCTCGCCCTTCTCGAGGCGCGCAGACCCTACCATTTCCTGGCGGTGGTCGAGGCCCTGCCCGAGGCGCAACCTGTCGATGAGGGCCCGCAAGGGGGATCGAAACGCGGGGCACCCGAGGCGGCCGAGAGCGCCACTGGCGCGACCTTCGATGCGCGGCTCGTCGCGGCCTACCTGCGGCTCCTGCGTGAGCAGGGCGAGGGGCACGACGCCGATCTCGCGGCGCTCGCGCAACTGGCAAGCAGCCCGGAGGAACGCGCCGCCGTCGCCCGCTTCGCAGCGCGGGCGGCGCGCGCACCCGTGTCGACCGCGACTTCGCACGCGGCTGCAGGCGCGGCCATGGCGGCGGAAGCCGACGCTGAGACCGGAGCCGATGCGCCAACGGTCCTGGAAAGCGGGCACGAAACGTCCGCAGTATCGCCCGTGCCGGCCGCAGCCGAAGCGCGCCCGGCCACGTCCGGCCGGCTGACGCCGGACCGGGCGCGGGGCGGCCGGGGCAGCGCCGTGCACGGCACGTCACGGTCCACGGCCCATGCCGCGCCGGAAGCGGCCGCTGGCGCTGCCGGACAGGCTGACGCCGCGCAGGCGCGACAGCGGCCAGACAGCCACGCGCGCCCCCGGATGCCGACAGACCGCGAATGGCCCGAAACGCCCCGTCCCCGGGCAGTGCGGGGCGTGCCCGGCACGACGCCCGGTGGCGCCTGAAGACCTCCCGCCATGGCACGCTATCGCCTGACCCTGCATTGCGGCCTTCACAAGACGGGCACGACGGCGCTGCAGAAGGTGCTGCACCGCAATCGCGGCGCCCTCGCCGCGCGCGGCGTCTTCTATCCCTCGCCTCCCGAGGGCGTCGGACACAACCGCTTCTTCCGAGCCGCGCTCGCGCACGAGTTGCAGCATGCGCTGGAGGCGTTTTTCGTCTCCGGCACCGAACGGCTGCTGCTCAGCGCCGAGGATCTCTCGCACCACCTCCTCGACCCTGAACGCACGCGGGCGATCCGCGATACCTTCGCGCGGCTGTTCGACATCGAGATCATCGTCTACCTGCGCCGGCAGGACAGGCTGAAGGAGTCGGTGTATGCCGAGATCGCCAAGCGCCGCTTCACCGGGCCGATCGCAGCCGACACCCACTACATGCTCGACTTCCGCGAACGGCTCGCGCGGCTCGAGGCCGCGTTCGGACGCGACGCGTTGAAGGTGCGCCTCTATCCCGAGGACGCCCCTTGCCCCACACTCCTCCTGGCCGACTTCTGTGCGGCGGCCGGGCTCGACCCCGCAGCGATGGAAACCGACGGCATCCGGCACAACGCCGCCTTCCATCGCCGCAAGACGCTGCTTCTGTCGGAAATGCCGGTGGGCGGAGGGCCGTCAGGACGCGAATTCATCCGGTTCCTCGCGACCTCGGCGGTGCCTGACGACGACGGGATCCGGTTTCTCGGCGCGCCGGACACCCACCGGGCGATCCTCGAAACCTACAGGGCAGGCAACGACGCGGTCGCCGCACGCTATCGCATGCCCGACCCGATACCCACGTTCGAAATGACGGAGGAACACGCGGCCTGGCGCCCCCCCGCCCCGATCACGGAGGCGGAACGCAAGGCCGTGCTGCATGCCTTCGTCGCCGCCGATTGAAGAGAAAGCCGTCGTCGACGCACCGCGCAAGGCTCTTGCAAGAGCCTTGCCACGCGCCTTGCAAGGCGCGTCACCGCGCAGGCGGCGACCCCAGCGCGAGACTGATCCCCGAGAGAAGGAAAAGGAGCCCCGATCCCCCAGGAAACGCGCGAACAGGACGGGGGATCGGGGCGTGTGGTCCGGCACAAACGCCGAACCGCCAGGCTATGGCCGAACCGCGCCTCGCGGGAGGGGAACAGGAGACGACCCTGCCGCTGCCTTCGGTCCGTGGTGTAAGTGCTAGCTGACAGAATCGCTGTAAGCCTTGATATGGATCAACAGCCCCGTCGCGATGCGCAGCCCAAAGCGAAAAGGGCTGCCCCGCATGCGGGGCAGCCCTCCACGGCCAGCCAAGTCCGGCCACGCGTTACTGCATCGTCTCGGCGCTTTCGACGCCGCCGCCGAGACCGTGGACGTACACCGAAACGGCGCGGATCTCTGCCTCGCTCAGGCGCTCCTGCCAGGAGGGCATCACGCCGAAGCGCGAGTTGTAGACCGTCTCGGTCAGGGTCTCCACGTCGCCGCCATAGAGCCAGATCGCGTCGGTCAGGTTCGGCGCACCCTGGAACGGGTCGCCGGTGCCGTCGTCCATGTGGCACGCCGCGCACTGCATGAGGTAGACCTCCTCGCCCGCTGCCGCGAGCGTCTCGTCGTGCTCCTGGTCGGAGATCAGGCGCACATACTGAACCACCTGGGCGATCTCGTCGTCGGTGAGCAGCTGGTCGCGCCCGAAGGCCGGCATCTGACTCCACCGGGCGTCGGGGTCTTCCTCGTTGCGGATACCGTGGGCGATCGTGAGGTGGATGTCCTCGATCGTGCCCCCCCAGAGCCACGCGTCGTCGAGCAGGTTGGGATAGCCCGCCGCCTGCACGCCCGCCGCGCCGGCGCCATGGCACTGGGCGCACCAGGTGCGGAAGACGGCCGCGCCCGCGTTCTGCGCGTAATCGACCAGGGCCGGGTCGGCCGCGATCTCGGTCAGGGGCGTCTCGACGAGCTGCGACCGGATCTCCGTGTTGGCTTCCTCGAAGAGCGCGATGTCGCGCGCCACATCGAGGCGGGTGTCGCCCGCCGCGCGCTGCCCCAGGATGCCCTGCGTCGCCGACGAGACGAGCGGCCAGGCCGGGTAGGCGATGGTGTAGCCCACCGACCAGATGATCGTGGCGTAGAACACCCACAGCCACCAGCGCGGCAGGGGGTTGTTGTACTCCTCGATCCCGTCCCACGAGTGGCCGGTCGTCTCCGGCTCCTTGCGCTCCTGCTTCACGGGTCTCTTGCTCATGTCCGAGCCTCCTTCCGGCTCTCCTCGGCATCGGGGGCCGGGGCTTTCTCGTTGCGGAAGATAAGGTTGGCGCTGTCGCGGTGTTGTTTCGACGATCCAGGGCGCAAGGCCCAGAGGACCGCTCCGCAGAAGAACACGAACATGAACAGCAGCATCCAGCTTCCGGCGAATTCACGCACGGCTTCGTAGGTCATGACCGCCTCCTCACCGCGCCGGATCGGGCGTGAAGGTCGAGAAGTCGACCATCGTGCCGAGCACCTGGAGATAGGCCACCAGCGCGTCCATCTCGGTCACCTGCGGCTGCCCGTCGAAGTTGCGGGTCTGCGCGCCCGGATACCGCTCGACGAGGGCGTCGGTCGCGTCCCAGTCGGCCTCGGGGTTGGCCTGGGCCATGAAGTCGGCGCGGGCGGCCTCCATCATCTCGTCGCTGTAGGGCACGCCGACCATCCGGTGGGTCTGCATCAGGTCGGTGATGTAGCGCCCGTCGAGCTCGCGGTTCATCAGGAAGGCGTAGGGCGGCATGATCGACTCCGGCACCAGCGCCTGCGGGTTGATCAGGTGATCGACATGCCACTGGTCGGAATAGCGGCCGCCGACGCGGGCGAGGTCGGGCCCGGTGCGCTTCGACCCCCACTGGAACGGGTGATCGTACATCGATTCCGCCGCCAATGAGTAGTGCCCGTATCGTTCCACCTCGTCGCGCATGGGCCGCACCATCTGGCTGTGGCAGACGTAGCAGCCCTCGCGGACGTAGACGTCGCGCCCGGCGAGTTCGAGCGGCGAGTAGGGGCGCACCCCGTCGACCTCCTCGATGGTGTTCTCGATGTAGAAGAGCGGCGCGATCTCGACGATGCCGCCGACCGTCACCACCAGGAAGCTGAGCACCAGCAGAAGGGTGGCGTTGGTCTCGATGATCTTGTGCTTGTCGATAAGAGCCATCTGTCAGACCCCCCTCATTCGGCCGGCGCGGCGGCAGGCGAAGCGGCGGCCCGCTTGCGCTCGCCCCGCGTCACGGTGAGCCACAGGTTCCAGCACATGATGAGCGCGCCGGTCAGATAGAGCACCCCGCCGAGCCCGCGCACCACGTACATCGGGAACTTGGCGGCGACGGTGTCGGCGAAGGAGTTGACGAGGTAGCCGTTCTCGTCGACCTCGCGCCACATGAGGCCCTCCATGATGCCGGTGACCCACATCGAGGCGGCGTAGAGCACGATGCCGATGGTGGCGAGCCAGAAGTGCCAGTTGACGGCGGGCAGCGAGTAGAGCTGCGTGCGCCCCCAGAGCTTGGGCACGAGGAAGTAGAGCGCGCCGAAGGTGATCATGCCGTTCCAGCCGAGCGCGCCCGAGTGCACGTGGCCGATCGTCCAGTCGGTGTAGTGCGACAGCGAGTTGACGGCCTTGATCGACATCATCGGGCCCTCGAACGTCGACATGCCGTAGAAGCCCACCGAGATCACCATCATCCGGATGATCGGGTCGGTGCGCAGCTTGTCCCACGCGCCCGAGAGCGTCATCAGGCCGTTGATCATGCCGCCCCAGGAGGGCATCCACAGCATGATCGAGAACACCATGCCGAGCGTCGAGGCCCAGTCGGGCAGCGCGGTGTAGTGCAGGTGGTGCGGACCGGCCCAGATGTAGAGGAAGATCAGCGCCCAGAAGTGGATGATCGACAGCTTGTAGCTGAAGACGGGCCGCTCGGCCTGCTTCGGGATGAAGTAGTACATCATGCCGAGGAAGCCCGCGGTCAGGAAGAAGCCCACGGCGTTGTGGCCGTACCACCACTGCACCATCGCGTCCTGCACGCCGGCGAAGACCTGCACCGACTTCGAGCCGAACATCGACACCGGGATCGAGAGGTTGTTGACGATGTGCAGCATCGCCACCGTCACGATGAAGCTCAGGTAGAACCAGTTCGCGACGTAGATGTGCTTTTCCTTGCGCCGCAGGATCGTGCCGAGGAACACCGCGAGATAGGCCACCCAGACGACGACGAGCCACCAGTCGATGTACCACTCGAACTCGGCGTATTCCTTCGACTGCGTGGCGCCCAGCAGGTAGCCGGTTGCCGCCAGCACGATCGTCAGCTGGTAGCCCCAGAATACGAACCACGCGAGGTTGCCGCCCCAGAGCCGCGCCGCCGAGGTGCGCTGCACCACGTAGAACGACGTCGCGATCAGGGCGTTGCCGCCGAAGGCGAAGATCACCGCCGAGGTGTGCAGCGGCCGCAGCCGGCCGAAATTCATGTAGCCCTGCGCCCACTCGAAGTTGAGCGCCGGAAACGCCAGCTGGAAGGCGATGAAGGTGCCCGCAAGGAAGCCCACCACACCCCAGAAGGCGGTGGCGATGACCCCGTAGCGAATGACGTCGTCCATATAGGCAGTCTGGTCGACCGGCGCCTTGGGCTCGTCGGCCGTGCGCACGGCCCAGAGCATGAGGCCGCCCGCCGTCGCCATCACGATCAGCGCATGGACGAGGTAGGCCGCGTCACGCGCATAATTTGCCGCGATCGCCGCGCAGATCGCGATCACCCCAAATATGCCGATCTTGGCATAATCCCACATGATGTGTCCCTTGTTCGTTTGTTCTCGGCGCCTCGAACCGGAAGGGACTCCTCCCGCCCGCACGCAACTCGACAGGTCGCGGTATGCGGTTGCGTGCCGGGCGGCTGCCTTGATCTAGGTCAACGAAAGCGGGGCCGGCTCTTGCGGCATGTCAAGGCGAATTGACACACCTCGCCCTAGCGTGCGAGCCGGAGGAAAACGCAGGAAGGACCCTCACATGGCATACAAATCGATCCTGACCGTGGTGGTGGGTGGGACCGTCGAAGGGTCTGCGCTCGATGCCGCCGTGGCTATCGCCCAGGCACAGGACGCGCATCTCGAAGTGCTGGCAATGGGCGTCGATACCTCTGCGCCCGGCTACTACTACGCCGGCGCCAACGCGATGGTCGAACAGCAGGCGATCGAGCGCGCCCGTGCCGAGGCGAAGCAGACCGAGGATGCGGTGCGCGAGGCCCTCAAGGGCGCCCCGGTGCGCTGGGCGGTCGTCTCGGGCGTCGCGCAGATCGGGACGATCCAGCAGCTGGTGGGCGGCCATTCCCGCTTCGCGGACCTGGTGGTGCTCGCCCGCCCCTACGGCGAGGGCAAGACCGCAGCCGACGAGGCGACCCTGGAGGCGGCGCTGTTCGCCGGTCACGTTCCGGTGCTCGTGGTCCCGGAGGGCAAGACCGTGACGACACCGGAAAAGATCGTGGTGGCGTGGAACATGTCGTCGGAGGCGATGGCCGCAATCCGGGCTGCGCTGCCGTTGCTGAAGGACGCGCAGTCGACCAACATCGTGATCGTGGACCCGCCGCGGCACTCGGCCGACCGGTCGGACCCCGGCGGCGAACTCAGCCAGATGCTCGCCCGCCACGGCGCCAAGCCCGAGGTCTCGGTCATCGCGCAAACCCTGCCCAAGACCTCTGCCGTGATCGCGCGGCACTGCGACGACCAGCAGGCCGACCTGCTGGTGATGGGGGCCTACGGGCACTCGCGCTTCCGCGAGGCCCTTCTGGGGGGCGCCACGCGCGACACCTTGGAATCGTGCGAGATTCCCGTGCTGATGCACCATTGACGGCGACGGGCGGCCACGTGGCCGCCCGCAACGCGCCCGGCATGGCGCCGAGGCATCAGGCCAGCATGCCACCGTCGGTATCGTCGCCCGTCTCGTCGAGCAGACGGTCGAAATCCGGCACCGAGATGTGCCGCTTCGACGCCAGTTCGATGACCCCGTCGCGCTTGAGCGCCGACATCTGCCGGCTGACCGTCTCGAGCGTCAGGCCCAGATAATCGGCCATCGCCTCGCGCGTGAGCGGCAGGTCGAATTCCAGCCGCCCGCCCGTCTTGGCGAGCTTCAGCGACGCGTCGCGACGGGCGATGATCGACAGGAGCGAGGCGATCTTCTCGCGCGCCGTCTTGCGACCCAGCAGAAGCATCCACTCGCGCGCCGCGTCGAGCTCGTCGAGCGTCATCTCGAGCAGGCGCTGCGAGACGTGCGGCGTCTTTTCCATCATTTCTTCGAACGGCTTGCGGCGGAAGCAGCACATCGTGACATCGGTCGTCGCCGTCACGTCGTAGGCCGCCCGCTCGCGCCCCGGCCGCCCCATGAAGTCGGACGGCAGCAGCAGACCCACCATCTGGGTGCGCCCGTCCTCCAGCGTCTGGGTCAACGTGGCGATGCCGGTGACGACCGAGGCCACGAAATCCATTCGGTCGCCCGTCCAGGCGATTGTCTGGCCGGCCTGGAAGGATCGATAGAACTTCATCTCCTCGAGGCGGGCCAACTCGTCCGACTCGCACCGCGCACATACCGCGCGATGGCGGATCGGGCAGTTGGCGCACTCCATCTGGAAGGATTCGAGCTGCGTGGTGGGCATGGGCCTTTGCTTTCTTGATCCTGGTCAAAGCTGACCGTGTCAGGCTGGCTTAACGGTATGCCCATGACACACCTCTCGCAACTCGCCCGGCTGGGCCTCTTTGACGCGCGGGTGCCTCGATACACGAGTTACCCGACGGCACCACACTTCTCGTCGGATGTCGGCCCCGCCCAGTTCGGCGAGTGGACCGAGGCGATCCCCGAAGGGGCAGAGCTCTCGCTCTACGTGCATATCCCCTTCTGCAGAAGGCTTTGCTGGTTCTGCGCCTGCCGCACGCAGGGCACCTCCTCGGGGGCGCCGGTGGCTGCCTATCTCGAGGTGGTGAAACGCGAGCTGGCGCTCCTGGCCGAGCGCCTGCCGCCTCGGGTTACGTTGTCGCACCTGCACTGGGGCGGCGGCACGCCAACCCTGCTCGACCCGGACATGATCCGCGGCCTGACCGAGTCGATCTTCCGTGCCGTGCCGATGGCCCCGGGCGGCGAGTTCTCGGTCGAGATCGACCCCTCCGAAGTGGACGACGCCCGGCTCGACGCCCTGGCCGAGGCCGGCATGACCCGCGCCTCGATCGGCGTGCAGGATTTCGACCCCGAGATACAGAAGATCATCGGTCGCGAGCAGAGCTTCGAGATCACCGAGGCCGCGGTGAACGGCATCCGCGCCCGCGGCATCCAGAGCCTGAATGCCGACATCCTCTACGGCCTGCCCGACCAGAGCCAGGCCCGCATCACGGATTCGGTGCAGAAGCTGCTGTCGCTCGATCCCGACCGCGTGGCCCTCTATGGCTACGCCCATGTGCCGTGGATGGCGCGGCGGCAGACGCTGATCCCTTCCGACCGGCTGCCCACCCCGGAAGAGAGGCTGCAGCTCTTCGACACCGCACGCCGGCTCTTCATGTGGGACGATTACGACGAGGTCGGAATCGACCATTTCGCCCGGAAGGGCGACTCGATGGCCGTCGCCGCCCGCGACGGCACGCTGCGCCGCAACTTCCAGGGCTACACGGTCGATACCGGCGTCGCGCTGGTGGGGCTCGGCGCCTCGGCGATCTCGCGCTTCCCGCAGGGCTATGCGCAGAACCGGCCCGGAACGGGCGATTACGCCAAGGCGGTCGAGGCCGGCAGCTTCGCCACCAAGCGCGGCCACGCCTTCACGCGAGACGATCTGATGCGCGGCCGGCTGATCGAGCAGATGATGTGCCGCTTCCGCACCGATCGGGTGGAGTTGCAGCGCGACTACGGCGCAGACCCGGCCCTGCTCGACCGGCTCTTTGCGCAGGCGGAGGCGGAATTCGGCGCCTACGTGCACCGGGTGCCCGGCGGGCTCGAGATCCCGCAGGAGGGGCGACCGCTGACGCGCATGATCGCCAGGCTCTTCGATGCCTACGAGCTCGACCGTGCGGGCCACAGCCCCGCGGTCTGAACGCCGGCGCCCCGACCGCCGCAGGCCGGCGGACCACAGGATGACCATGTGCGGCGCGCTGCCCCGGCGGCGCGCCGTGTCGTGCGAGCGCCGCACCGGCGGGTGGCCGTTCCACGTCGCGGAAAGAGGGGCCGCCCCTCTGGACCCCGCGGCGGATGGCCGCTACGAGGCATTCTCGCTATTTGTCGCGCTTTCGGCATGGACATGCGCCGTGCGCGACCGATGTTTCGGCAGGTTTGGCACGGGTCTCCCCGCAGGAGGATAGAGTGGACAGAACTAGCGCAGTGATCCTCGGCTTCGGTCTGCCGGCGATCTTCATCTTCGTCGTGTGGGCGACGGCCGGCTCGATCTACCAGACGACGTCGGTGCCGCCGCCGCGCCCCGCCGCCGAGCAGGTCGATGAGGCGCCGGACGAGATGGCTGCTGCCGGGGCCCCGGCCGAAGAGGCCCCCGCCGAGGACGAAACGGCCGCCGCCGAGGCCCCGGCCGAAGACGCCCCCGCAGAGGAAGAAACGGCCGCTGCCGAGGCCCCGGCCGAAGACGCACCCGCCGAGGAAGAAGCGGCCGCTGCCGAGGCCCCGGCCGAAGAGGCACCCGCAGAGGAAGAAACGGCCGCCGCCGAGGCCCCGGCCGAAGAGGCACCCGCAGAGGAAGAAACGGCCGCCGCCGAGGCCCCGGCCGAAGAGGCACCCGCAGAGGAAGAAATGGCCGCTGCCGAGGCGACCCCTGCCACCGAATCGACGGAGGCGCCCGCCGAGGCCAGCATCGACCTCGCAGCACTGGTCGAAGCGGGCGACGTGCGGGCGGGCTCGCGGGTCTGGCGGCAATGTTCGGCCTGCCACGTGGCCGACCAGGCGCAGAACCGCGTCGGCCCCCATCTCGTCGGCGTGATCGGGCGCGACCGGTCGTCCATCGAAGGGTTCAACTATTCCGACGCGCTGCAGGCGCTGGAGGGCGTCTGGACGCCGGAGGAGATCTCGGCCTACATCACCGACCCGGCCGAATACGCCCCCGGCAACCGGATGAGCTTCCGCGGTCTCGACGATCCCGAGGACCGGGCGAACGTCATCGCCTACCTCGCCGACGTCCAGTTGCAGAACGAGGACTGACCGGCACGCCGCCGGCCCGGCGGCGTGCCCCATCCCGCCCGCCTTCCCCCTCAGTCGACCCGCGGAAGGCGGGTGCGCCCGGCGAGGATGGCGCCGCCGCTTCCCTGCGCTCCCCGCCGGATCTGTCGCGTCTCGCCGCCCATCTGCCGGCCCTAGACCGGAGCAGCGCTTGCCCTGGCCGACCGCCCTGGAACGGGGCGAGGGGCGGGCAGCCATCACGGTGCAGACATGCCCAGGTCGCGGCCGCCGGGCCATGCCCCGCCCCTCCGGCCGACGGGGGCCGGCACATAGGCAGCTGCGGCCGTTCTCCCGAGCACGACGCGGAGCAAGGGGCGCCGCAGGATGCCGGCGCCCGTGGTAGGCGAACGTGGCCGGCGAACGTGCGCAGGAGGCCCCGGGCGATGCACGGGGCCTCCCCCCGCAGCGTCAGTCGAGCGTGCCGATCGTGAAGAGCAGCGTTTCGCCCGAGTGGTCGTCAACCCCGTCATTGTCGGTCGAGACCCAGGCCGTACCGTCCGCGAAGATCGCCAACCCCTCGACCTTGTCCTGCACGTAGCCGTTCGTGCGGCGCAGGTCTGGGATCAGGTCGCGCACGTCCTCCGGCTCGAGCACGGGCACGTCATCAGAGCCCACCGGCACCGGCTGCATCGCGGCGGCGGGCACGCGGGTGATCTTCTTCACCGCGGCGCGATCGGCGATCTGGTTGTCGCGCTCGATGAAATACACCCAGTCGCCATGCGCCACGATTTCCGACAGGCCGATCCAGCCGCTCTCGGGCGCAGCCTTGCGATAGTGCAGCACGCCCCATTCCTCCGACGACAGATCGTAGGACAGGATCTTGACGTGGTTCTCCGGGTCGTCGTCGAACTCGCGCTGGATCGCCACCCACAGGATGTCGCCCGTGCGCGTGATCCCCTCGGCCGCCCAGCGGCGCTGCACCGCCAGCACCTCGTTGGGGAAAGGGATGGTGGCCGCGATCTCGCCCTCGGGCGTGATGTGGTAGATCGCGTGGCCGATGCCGCGCTCGAGCCGCCCCTCGGAGGCGACGTAGAAATTGCCCTCACCGTCGAGCGTGATGCCCTCGAGGTCCATCATCTGCGCGGGTGCCCCGCCGCGGGTGATGCGGGTAACGCCGGTGATCCGGGCGGGCTGCTGCGACAGGTCCACCTCGAAGATCGAGGGCTGCATGGCGTAGAAGCTGTCGTTGACGAAATACAGCGTCTCGCCCTCGCCCGCGACCATGCCAGAGACGGCGCCCCAGCCGACGGGCCTGCCGTCTTCCTCCAGCCCCTCGGAGGTGAGCATCGGGTAGGCGGGCGCGCCCTCGCCCAGCTCGAAGATCATCACGTGGGAGCGGGTGCCGCCGTCCTCGATCAGGTCTTCCTCGTTCGCCACGGCGAGGAGGCCGCGCGACGGGATCGCCACCGCGCCCTCAGGCCCGATACCCGACGGCAGGAGCTGCGCAAGCTGGGGCGAAGCCGGGTCGGTCATGTCATAGACGCCCACGACCGAACCCCGCTCGGACAGCAGGAACAGGATCGGCGTTCCGTCGAAGACACCGAACTCCATCCCCTCGGGCTCGACACCCTTGTTGCCCGAGCGCTCTTCCGGGTAGTGGCCGATCTGCGCGACGGCGTACTCGAAGGACAGGCCCGATTCGTGGACGACGGTGCCGTCCTTGCGGAACACGGTGAACCCGCGCGAGCCCCCGTCCATATCGCCCTCGTTGGCGATCACGAAATGGTCGTTGTCGATCCATTGCAGCGCGTCGGGCTCGCGCGGCACGTCTTCAAGCGTGTCGGTAAAGCGGATCGCGCCCTCCTCCTGCGTGTCGACGCCCTCGAGCGTGACGGCCCCGGCCGAGAAATGGCTCAGCACCTCGCCGGCCGCGTTCAGCACCACGATGTGGTTGTTCTCCTGCAGCGTGACCGCGATCTCGCCCGCGGGCGAGACGTCGACGAATTCGGGCTCGGGGTCTTCGGGGGCCACCTCGGCCAGACCGGTGATGTCGGCGCGCACCTGTTCGTCGCAGCGCATCATGCCTGCATCGTCGAGCGGGATGATCGAGACGTGGCCGCCGGGCACTTGCCCCACGCGGCCGTCGCCCAGATCCTCGTCGCGCTCGTTCTCGACGGCAACGACCACGAACGCGCCGTCGGGCGCCACCGCGGTCGAATCCGGTTGACCGCCGAGATCGCAATCGCCCGCCAGCTCGCCCGTCTCGAGCAAGTAGTGGGCGAGGTGCCCCGAGGGCTCGGTGAAGCTTTCGGAGGTATTGATGCCGACGAACACCGTGCCGCCGAGCACCGAGACGGCCGTCGGCTCGCCATCGAGTTCGATCAAGCCGCCCGGCTGCGGGTTCGCGGGGTCGGAGATGTCGATCATGCCGACCACCTCGAGCGGGCTGTCGGAATAGACGAGCATCATCCCGTCCTCGGTGGCGTCGATGATCTCCGACGAGGTGGTGATGGTGCGGTCTTCGCCCTCGGGGATGTTCATCCAGGTCGGGAACGAGGCGATGCGGTTGAAGCTCGTCTCCTGGGCCAGCGCCCCGCCCGCGGCCAGCGCGAGGATCGAGGTGGCGAGAAGCGTTCGTGTCATGGGGTCCCCCTGTCGTGCATTTGCGCGCGACATGTGACGAGGCTCCACGACAGAAGCGTAACGGTTTTGAAACAGGCGTGTGAAACGCGACCGCCCCCGCCGCCCGGTCGGGCAACGGGGGCGGTCAGGCCGTTTCGGGCAGACTCAGCGGCGGTGCAGGGCGCGCGCGGCAGCCTCCTGCGACAGCGCGCCGATCTCGCTGCGGGCGATGCCAAGATCGGCAAGCTCGCGCTCGCTCAGCGCCGACAGCTCGCGCCAGGTCTGACGGTAGACAGCATTGTAGGCGCGGCGCTCGCGGAGCGCATCGAGAGTGGTGTGCAGCAGGCGGGCGAGGGCGCCGTCTCGCTTGCCGGCGGTGTTGATGAAGGCCATGTCCTGTCCTTTCTCGAGGTCGGGCGGCGCACCGGGGCGCCGCGCGTTTGTCTCCCTGCCCCGAAAGGTGGACGGAATGCTGCGCCTGCACAATGGCCGGCACGGAAATGCTGCCATGCAGCATTCGCAGGGCGGCGGTCACCGGGCCCTAACCTTTTCGTGGTTCGGCCCGGCGCCGGCCCGCGGATCGGCCTCAGACCGACAGACAGACGTATTTCATCTCGAGATACTCCTCGATCCCGTGGCGCGAGCCCTCGCGGCCGAGGCCAGACTGCTTGACCCCGCCGAAGGGCGCGACCTCGGTCGAGATGATGCCGGTGTTGACGCCCACGATCCCGTATTCCAGCGCCTCCGAGACGCGGGTGACACGGCCGAGATCGGTGGCATAGAAATAGGCGGCGAGGCCGAAGATCGTGTCATTGGCCATCGCCACCGCCTCGTCCTCGGTCTCGAAGCGGAAGAGCGGCGCGAGGGGGCCGAACGTCTCTTCCGTGGCGAAGCGCATCTCCTGCGTCGCGCCGGCCACCACCGTCGGCAGGAAGAACCGCTCGCCGTTGCCGTGGCGCGCGCCGCCCGTGAGCACCTGCGCGCCCTTCTCCTGCGCGTCGGCAAGGTGCGCCTCGACCTTGGCCACCGCGTCGTCGTCGATAAGCGGGCCGATCTGGGTGCCCTCCGCCATCCCGTCGCCGACCTTCATGCCCTCCATGCGCTTCGCCAGCTTCTCGGCGAAGGCGTCGTGGATGCCGGCCTGCACGTAGATGCGGTTGGCGCAGACGCAGGTCTGGCCGGCGTTGCGCAGCTTGCACAGGATCGCGCCCTCGACGGCCGCATCGAGATCGGCATCGTCGAAGACGATGAACGGCGCGTTGCCGCCCAGCTCCATCGTCGCCTTCTTCACCGTGTCGGCGGACTGCTTCAGCAGGATGCGGCCGACCTCGGTGGAGCCGGTGAAGGTGATCTTGGCGATCTTCGGGTTCTCGCAGAACTCCTGTCCGATCCCGGGCGCGTTCGACAGGTCCGACGGCAGGATCGACAGCACACCCTCGGGGATGCCCGCCCGTGTGGCCAGCACGCCCAGCGCCAGCGCCGAGAGCGGCGTCTGCTCGGCCGGCCGCACGAGGAAGGCGCAGCCGGCGGCGAGCGCCGGAGCGGCCTTGCGCGTGATCATCGCGTTGGGGAAGTTCCACGGCGTGATCGCGGCAGCGATGCCGATGGGCTGGCGCAGCACGTGAATGCGCTTGTCGGGCTGGTGGCCGGGGATGATCTCGCCGTAGACGCGCTTGGCCTCCTCGGCGAACCACTCGACAAACGAGGCGCCATAGGCGATCTCGCCCTTCGCCTCGGCCAGCGGCTTGCCCTGCTCGGCCGTGAGGATCACCGCAAGATCGTCGGCCGCCTCGGTGATCAGGTCGAACCAGCGGCGCAGCACGGTCGCGCGCTCCTTGGCGGTACGTGCGGCCCACTGCTTCTGAGCCGGGACCGCGGCATCGACCGCGCGGGCCACGTCGGCGCGCGACAGGTGCGCCACCTCGGCGATGCGCGCGCCGTTGGCGGGGTTGGTCACGGCGAAGGTCGCGCCGTCGGCGGCATCCTCCCACCTCCCGGCACTGTAGGCTTTCGTGGCGAGGAGGTCGGGGTCGGAGAGGCGGGCCCTGAGATCGTCGAACGTGTCGAGCATGGTGTGTCTCCCTGGTTCTGGCGGTCCGGGCGGCGGCGTCGGGTCGCGCGCGGGCCTCGCGCCCTCTGGCGCCCGGTCTCGCACCCTGCTTATCTGACGTCAGACAGGCATGCGAGGGGCGATGGCCGACCCGACCGACTACGACAACGCGGATTTCATCCCCGACGGGCCGGGCTATTTCGCACGATGGGAGGCGGCGGCCGCCGCCTTCCGCGCAGGGCACCCGGAGGCCCGGCTGAGCCTGCCCTACGGCGCCCATGCGCGCGAGCGGTTCGACCTGTTCATGCCCGCAAGGGCGCCATCGGGGCTCGTCGTGTTCGTGCATGGCGGCTTCTGGCGCATGGGCGACCGCTCGATGTGGTCGCATCTCTGCGCCGGGCCGCTCGCCCGCGGCTGGGCCTGCGCCCTGCCCTCCTACCCGCTCTGCCCCGAGGCCCGGATCGCCGACATCACCCGCGCGATCGCCCGCGCCGTGCCCGCGATGGCGGCCGAGGTGGGGGGGCCGATCCTGCTCGCAGGCCATTCGGCCGGCGGACATCTCGTGCTGCGCATGGTCTGCCCCGACGCCGGCCTGCCGCTGCATGTCGCGCAGCGCATCGCGGGGGTGCTGGCGATCTCGCCACTGAGCGATCTCGCGCCCCTCATCGAGATGCCGATGAACGCCGACCTGCGGATCGACGCGGCCGAGGCGGCGGCCGAGAGCCCCCTGCACCAGCCCGCGCCGGGCCTGCCGGTCGAGGTGCTGGTGGGCGCGGCCGAGCGCCCCGCCTTCATCGACCAGGCGCTCTGGATGGGAGATGCCTGGCCCATGGCCGAGGTGACCCTCGCCCCCCGCCGCCACCATTTCGACGTGATCGAGGCGCTCGAAGACGGCGACAGCCCCCTCCTGCGCCGCTGGCTGCCCTAGCCCGGGCCGAAGCGCTCCGACCATGTGGGCTTCGTGTCGCCCGTCGCGGGCGTGGCAGCGTAAACGCCTCGGGCGACGGCGCGGGCGAGGCAGCACGCGGCCGCGTGCCCGATCAACAGCGGTTCTGCCACGGGGTCGGCCAGCGGGCGCGCGCCGGTGGCGACGGCGAAGACGAGGTCGCCGTCGAAGGGCGTGTGCGCGGGCACGATGGAGCGGGCGAGCCCGTCATGGGCAGCCACCGCCATGCGCGCGGCCTGGGCCTTGGTCAGCGCGGCATCGGTTGCGACGATGGCCAGGGTGGTCGCCTCGCGGGCGCCGCCTCCTGTGCTGTCGGCGTCGAAGCCCTTGATCGCGGGGCGCCGCGACGGGTCGGGCGGCGCCCCGGGGCCCATCCCGCCGAACTCGTCGCCGAACTCGAACGGCGCGGCCCAGAAGCGGCCCGCCTCGTCGATCGTGACCGAGCCGACGCAGTTGACGGCCGCCAGCGCGCCGACGGTGACGCCGCTCTCCAGCACCGCGGAGGCCGAGCCGAGACCGCCCTTGAGCGTGGCGGTGACGCAGCCCGCCCCCGCCCCGGCGCTGCCCAGCGCGAAGTCGTCCGCCGCCGCGGAACAGGCCTCGCGCCCGAGCGCCGCATAGGGGCTCTCGCCCCAATCCTTGTCGCCGCCATTGGCGAGATCGAAGAGGATCGCCGCCGGCACGATCGGCACCCGCACCGGCCCGGCGGGAAAGCCCCGCCCCTCGGCACGAAGGGCGGCCGTCACGCCGCCGGCCGCGTCGAGCCCGAACGCCGAGCCGCCCGCGAGGACCAGCGCGTCGACCTTCTCCACCAGCCGGTCGGGCGCGAGCAGGTCGGTCTCGCGCGTGCCGGGGGCGCCGCCCATGACGTGCACGGCACCGGTGAAGGGCCTGTCGGCGGTGAGCACCGTCACCCCGGTCCTGATGCGGTCGTTCCCGGCATTGCCCACCCGCAGGCCGGCGACATCGGTGATCAGGTTGCGGGGGCCGGGCCTCATGCTGTCCTCATTCGGGGACGATCCCGCCCGGGCCGGGGCGGTGGCGGACGCCGCGATGCACGCCGAGCCCCGTCAGACGGTCGGACCGGTCGGGCAGCAGGCGCCCCTCGGGCACCGCCTCGGGGAAGATCAGAACGCAGGTGGTGTGCAGGCCCAGCGCATCCTCCAGCGCCTGCGCCAGATCGGTCTCGAAATGATGGGCGAGCCGGGCGCGCGGATCGCCCATGATGACCTCGACCTCGGCGAGATCGAGCCCCGGCATCGCATCCTCGAGATGGGCGAAAACCAGCGGCTGACTGTCGAACGTGCCGGCATAGACGGCGATGCGGGTGGCCTCGGTCGCCATCAGATGCACCGCCCCCCGTCGACCTCGAGCACCGTCCCGGTGATCATCGACGCGCCGTCCGAGCACAGGAAGGTTGCCGCCGACCCCATGTCCTGCGGGGTGGAGAAGCGTCCCATCGGGATGGTCGCCAGGAACTTCGCCCGCATCTCCGGCGTGTCCTTGCCGAGAAAGGAGGCCAGCAGCGGCGTCTCTCCCGCGACGGGAGCGAGGGCGTTGACGCGAATTCCCGCCGGGGCAAGTTCCACCGCCATCGCCTTGGTCGCAGTGATCATCCAGCCCTTCGACGCGTTGTACCAGTTGAGTCGCGGCCGGGGGGAGAGGCCGGCCGTGGACGCGACGTTGAGGATCGCGCCCCGGCCCCGCGCCTTCATCGCCGGGACGACGGCACGGGCGGTCAGGTAGACCGACTTGGCGTTGACGGCGAAGACACGGTCGAACTCGTCCTCGCTCACGTCCTCGAGCGGGGCGGGCGCGTGGGTGATACCGGCATTGTTCACGAGGATGTCGAGCGCGCCGAGCGCCTCCTCGGCGGCGCGCAGCATCGCGTCGACAGACGCGCCCTGCGAGACGTCGGCCTCGAGCCCGACGCCGCCGATCTCGCCCGCCACCTCCCGCGCCGCGCCGGCGCGGATATCGGCCACCGCGACGCGGGCGCCGGCCCCAGCGAAGGCGCGTGCGATCCCCGCGCCGAAGCCCGACCCGCCGCCGGTGACGAGGGCCACCTTGTTCTCCAGCATCCTCCATCCTCCTCGGAGGGGAGCAAATCCCTTGAGAAAGGGATTTGCAAATCCGTTTCCAACGGATTTCTCCCGCGCGGCTGCGTCGGTGGGGCGCAACCTCGACGGACGCGCGGCCGGTCAGCCGGCGCTGTCGGGGCGGGCCTTGGCCTGTGCCTTCTGTGCCTGGGCGGCCGCGCGCGCCTGACCGATCTCGGCCAGCTTGGCCTGGATGCGGCCGCGGCGGCGGTTCTGGTATGCGGTGATGACGGGCAGCGACAGCGAATAGATGATTGTGGCCGTGATCAGGCCGGGGATGAGCCCCCCCACCGTGTAAGGCAGGAACACGTCCCGGTAGAAATCGGCCAACCCGCCCCAATGCGCCACCTCGGGGGTGAAGAGCGCCTTGGCGTTGTGCCACAGATCCTCGAAGGCGCCCGAAAACTTCTCGCCCAGCCGCCCTTCGCCCGCCGCCGAGAACTCGCCGTAGAGCATCCAGTTGCCGAGCCGCAGGCTGACGGCGGCGATGACCGGAAAGGTGATCGGGTTACCGAAGAAGGTGGCCAGCAGCGCCGCCACCACGTTCCCCCGGATCAGCCAGGCGAGGCTGGCCGAGACGAGAAAGTGCAGCCCGTAGAGCGGCGTGAACGAGATGAACACGCCCGACCAGATGCCGCGGCCGATCCGCTGAGGGCTGTCGGGCAGTCGCCGCAGCCGGTGCTTGACATATTGTGCCGCGCGGCCCCAGCCGCCGCGCGGCCAGAACGTCTCTACCGTGGCTCGCGCCCAGCTTCGCCTCTTGCGCCGCTTGAAGACCACACGCGCCCCCTTCAGCCCGGCATCACCGGAGCCGCCGCGACAGGACCGACACCCGAGACGCCGCCAGCGGGCGCCGTGCCGGCGTCCTCGCGAGGCGCGGCCTCTGGCCCCGATCGGCGCAGGCGCGCCAGCTCGGCCACGTCGTTGTCGGCTTCAAGGGCCGTCATGACCATGTGCAGATGCTCCACATCCCGCAACTCAACATCCACACGAAGTCGGTAAAAATCCGGCTTCCTGTCGACGAACTCGAGATCGGAGATGTTGGCTTTCTGCTCGCCGATCAAGGTGCAGATGCGCCCCAGGACGCCGGCGTCGTTCGACAGCACGATGCCCAGCGACACGGTGTAGACGGCCGGATGCAGGCCCGAATGCCAGTGCAGGTCGATCCAGCGGTCGGGCTGATCCTCGACGGCGACGAGCTGGGGGCAGTCGATGGCATGCACGACAACGCCCTGCCCGCGATAGGTGATGCCCACGATCCGCTCGCCCGGCAGCGGCTGGCAGCAGGTGCCGCGACGGGGGTGCTGCTCGGGCGCGAGGCCGAGCACGGCGCGCGAGGGCGCGACCTCTTCCCCCTTTCGGGAGAGGTCGGGGTAGAGCGTGTCGACCACGTCGCGCGCGCTCATCTCGGCGGAGCCGAGGCGGGCGAGCAACTCCCCGGCGTGGGGCAGGCCGAGCTGCCTGGCGGCCGTCGCCAGCGCCTTGTCGGTCGCCTTCTTGCCGACATGCTCGAAGGCGACGCGGGCAAGCTCGCGACCGAGCTTGATGTAGCGCTCGCGGTTTTCCTCGCGCAGCGACCTGCGGATCGCGGCCTTTGCGCGGCCCGTCACCACGATCTCGAGCCAGGTCGACTGGGGCCTTTGCCCCTCGGCGGTGATGATCTCCACCGACTGCCCGTTTTTCAGCCGGGTCCAGAGCGGCACGCGCACCCCGTCGACCTTGGCGCCGACGCAGGAATCGCCGATCCGGGTGTGGATGCCGTAGGCGTAGTCGAGCGGGGTGGCCCCCTTGGGCAGTTTCACCACGTCGCCCTTGGGCGTGAAGCAGAACACCTGGTCGGAATACATCTCGAGCTTGACGTGCTCGAGAAACTCCTCGCCCTCTGCCTCGACGAACCGCTCCTTGAGCTGGCTGATCCACTGGGCCGGGTCGACGGCGAAGCGATTCTCGGCGCGCACCCCGTCTCGATACGACCAGTGGGCGGCGACGCCCGCCTCGGCCACCTCGTGCATCTCGCGGGTGCGGATCTGCACCTCCACCCGCTTGCCGTCGCGGCCCGAGACGGTTGTATGGATCGAACGGTAGCCGTTCGATTTGGGCTGGCTGATATAGTCCTTGAACCGGCCCGGCACGGCCTTCCAGCGCTGATGGATGGCACCGAGCACGCCGTAGCATTCCTGCTCGGTGCCCGTGATGACGCGGAAGCCGTAGATGTCGGACAGGCGGGAGAAGCTGAGCTGCTTTTCCTGCATCTTGCGCCAGATCGAGTAGGGCTTCTTGGCGCGGCCGAACACCTCGGCCTCGATCCCCACCTTGGCGAGTTCGTGGCGGATGTCGTTGGTGATCTTCTCGATCACGTCGCCCGTTTCGCGCTGGAGCGTGACGAAGCGGCGGATGATCGAGCGACGCCCGTCGGGGTTGAGCACCTGGAAGGCGAGATCCTCGAGCTCGTCGCGCATCCACTGCATGCCCATCCGGCCGGCGAGGGGCGCGTAGATGTCCATCGTCTCGCGGCTCTTCTGCTTCTGCTTCTCGGGCCGCTGCCAGCGGATCGTGCGCATGTTGTGCAGCCGGTCGGCCAGCTTGACCAGGATCACGCGAAGATCCTCGGACATGGCCATGAAGAGCTTGCGGAAGTTCTCGGCCTGCTTGCTCTCGGACGAGGTCAGCTGAAGATTGGTGAGCTTGGTCACCCCGTCGACCAGCCGCGCGATCTCGTCGCCGAACTCGCGGGCGATGTCGGTGTAGCGGGCGCGCGTGTCCTCGACCGTGTCGTGCAGGAGGGCGGTGACGATGGTGTCGTCGTCGAGCCGCATGTCTGCAAGGATC
This sequence comes from Rhodovulum sp. 12E13, assembly GCF_003340565.1. Classification (GTDB taxonomy): domain Bacteria; phylum Pseudomonadota; class Alphaproteobacteria; order Rhodobacterales; family Rhodobacteraceae; genus HLUCCA09. The sequence goes on from NZ_QPLK01000008.1 coordinate 150,230, forward strand.
GCGGCCACGGCGACCGGGTGCGTGAAATAGGGCTCGCCGGAGTGGCGGGTCTGGCCCTCGTGCATCCTGTCGCCGTAGGCATAGGCCCGGCGAATGAGGTCGCCGTCGCTGCGCGGGTTGTAGGCGGCGATGCGCGCGGCAAGATCGTCGGCAGACAGATGCGTCGTTGTCGCCGCCTCGGGGGCGCGGATTTCGGCCGAGTAGGGCGTTACTTCGGCTCCTGCGCTTCCATGAGTTGCCTCAGGAGCATCTCTTCCGACATGTCGTCGTCGTCCGGCTTGTCGGCGCTCTCGGACCCCATGAGCAGCGCCATCGAGTCTTCCTCCGGCTCGTCGACCTCGATCTGGGTCTGCAGGCTTTCGATCATGCGCTCGCGCATCGTGTCGGCCTGCTGCGTCTCTTCGGCTATCTCGCGCAGGGCGACGACGGGGTTCTTGTCATTGTCGCGGTCGACGGTGATCGGGCTGCCCGAGCTGATCTCGCGGGCGCGGTGGGCGGCGAGCATCACGAGCTCGAACCGGTTGGGAACCTTGTCGACGCAATCTTCGACGGTGACGCGGGCCATAGAATCCTCCGGAGGTGCGGAAACGGTGACCTAGCGCGCCGCCCCCTGCTTTGCAAGGGCGCGCGGCGAGGCAAGCGGGCGGATCGCGGCGCGCTCGGCCTCCGGCAAGGCGTCACGCAGCGCCGCGGCCGTCTGGCCCGTCACCGGGTGGCGCCAGCCGGGCGAAATCTCGGCCAGCGGCACCAGCACGAAGGCACGCGCCTGCAGGCGCGGATGGGGCAGGATAAGCCGGTCGGGCGTGCGGATCCGCTGCTCTTCCGCCGGCAGCCCGGCCCAGAAGGCCCAGACCGAGCGGTCGGGCGCTACAGCGCCGCCGTGGTCGAGCAGGTCGAGATCGAGGGTCCGCGCGCCCCAGCGCGCGCTCCGCTGACGCTCGTAGCGGCCCTCGAGAGCGTGAAGTTCCGCCATGAGCGCGCGGGCCGAGAGCGGAGTGGCGAGCCGAACCACGGCATTGGCATAATCAGGGCCGGCGCCGGCGGGCACGCAGGGCGTGGCATAGACATGACTCGCCGCCACGACCCGTGCGGGCAGCGCCGTCAGGGCGGTGATCGCCTCGGCCACCGTGTCTGCCGGTTCGCCGCCCGCGAGCGGCAGATTCGCGCCGAGAGCGACATGAGCCGAGGTCTCGGCCTCTGTAACGGCGTCATGACAACTTGCAGTTTCCCGCACGGCGCCCCATCCTTTGGCATGTCGCGAGGCCCCTGCCCCCGCCACCACTCATTTCGCACAAATGGGGCCCGCCGCGACTCAAGGAAAGGGGTTTTCCATGTTTTACCGCGACGAGCGTCTCGCGCTCTTCATTGACGGGTCGAACCTCTACGCTGCCGCCAAGGCCCTGGGATTCGACATCGACTACAAGCTCTTGAGGCAGGAGTTCATGCGGCGAGGCAAGCTCCTGCGCGCCTTCTATTACACCGCCCTGCTGGAGAGCGAGGAATACTCGCCGATCCGGCCGCTGGTCGACTGGCTGCACTACAACGGCTTCGCCATGGTGACGAAGCCCGCGAAGGAATACACCGACAGCCAGGGGCGGCGGAAGGTGAAGGGCAACATGGACATCGAGCTGGCCGTCGACGCCATGGAACTCGCCCCCCGCCTCGATCACATCGTGCTTTTCTCGGGCGATGGCGATTTCAAGCCGCTGGTGGAGAGCCTGCAGCGCCAGGGCGTGCGCGTGTCGATCTGCTCGACCATTCGCAGCCAGCCGCCGATGATCGCCGACGAGCTTCGCCGGCAGGCCGACAACTTCATCGAGCTCGACGACCTGCGCGAGGTGATCGGCCGCCCCCCGCGCGAACACCGGGAGCCGCGCGAGCACCGCGCTGAGGTCTCGGACCGCGTGGACGAGAAAGAGCAGGAAACGTCGTGACCTGACGCAGCGGCCGCCTGCGCTAGCTGCCGCTCCGTGACGACCGGAAGTGCCGCCGCCGACCTGATCGTGCTCTTCGCCGCCGCCTTCGGCGCGGCGACCATCCTGCCGTTCCAGTCGGAGATCGTGTTCGGCGCGGTGCAGGCCGAGGGGGCGATCGCGCTCTGGCTGGTCGTGGTCGTGGCGAGCGTGGGCAATACGCTGGGCTCGGTCGTCAACTACCTGATGGGTCTCTGGGCCGAGCGCTTCCGCGACCGGCGGTGGTTTCCCGCCACCCCTGCCCAGCTCGACCGGGCGCAGCGCTGGTATGCAAGGTGGGGTGTCTGGTCGCTTCTGCTCTCATGGGCGCCCTTCGCCGATGCGCTGACCGTCGCCGCGGGCGTCATGCGCACGCCGTGGTGGCTGTTCCTCGCCCTGGTGAGCGTCGCCAAGACGGGGCGCTACCTGATCCTCGCGGGCCTGCTCTCCGGGGTGCTGCCCGGGCCCGAGGGGGCGCCCGTCGCGCCCGGAGGGCATGCGGCGCCCGAGGCGGCGCCCGCCGAGCGCCCGCCCGACTAGTTCGAGAATGTTACCGAATCGGCATTGATCCTGTTGTGGATCTCGATCACCTCGTCGGGCCAGGTGCTCTTGATGAAGGCGAGCGCGGCGAGGATCTCGCTCTCGGTCAGCACGTCGGCGAAGCCCATCATGTTCGAACGGTAGCCGCGGCCCACCACCGCCTCTGTCCCGCGCTTGGTGATGTCGATCAGCAGCGCGTCGGCGTGGTGCCAGGTGTGGCCCGTCTCGTCATGCGGGGGGGCCGGCAGCAGGCCGGCCGCATCCCGGCTGCGCCAGTCGGGCACCTGCCCCTCGAGGTCGGCGCCGTGGCAGGCCGCGCAGTGGTCGGCATAGATCGTCTCGCCCAGGGCGACGGCCTGCGCATCCTCGTAGGGAATGAGCTGGCCGAGACGGCTCTCCTGCCCGTCGCTCACCGCCCAGGCGGCGAGGCCGGCAACCCCGGCGACCGCGACGACGGCGATGGTGGCGATGGTGGCGATCCTGCGCATGACGGCTCCTTCCGCAGTATCGCTTGATACGCCTGACCGACGGCGGATGGAGTCACGCTCGCGTGAGCGGGCCGCAGCGCCGCTCCGACGCAGCCCGCCCGGGTGGACGCGCCCGCGCGCCTTCTCTACCTTGCCCACAAAGGAGTTCGCCGCATGTCAAAGCCGCCCCTCGCCCTCTACCTCGCTGCGCCGCGCGGCTTCTGCGCCGGCGTCGACCGCGCGATCAAGATCGTGGAGATGGCGCTCGAGAAGTGGGGCGCGCCGGTCTATGTCCGGCACGAGATCGTGCATAACCGCTTCGTGGTCGACGGCCTGCGCGACCAGGGCGCGGTCTTCGTGGAAGAGCTCGACGAATGCCCGCCCGACCGGCCGGTGATCTTCTCTGCCCACGGGGTGCCCAAGGCGGTGCCGGCCGAGGCCGCGCGGCGCGAGATGATCTATGTCGATGCGACGTGCCCGCTGGTGTCGAAGGTGCATATCGAGGCCGCGCGGCACCACGAGAACGGCCTCCAGATCGTGATGATCGGCCATGCCGGCCACCCCGAGACGGTCGGCACGATGGGCCAGCTGCCCGAGGGCGAGGTGCTGCTGGTCGAGACCCCCGAGGACGTGGCGACGCTTCAGGTTCGCGACCCCGCGCGGCTCGCCTTCGTCACGCAGACGACGCTGTCGATCGACGACACGGGCGAGGTGGTCGAGGCGCTCTCGGCCCGCTTTCCCGACATCGTCGGCCCCCACAAGGAAGACATCTGCTACGCCACCACCAACCGGCAGGAGGCGGTCAAGGCGATGGCCCCGAAGATCGACGCGATGCTTGTCGTGGGCGCGCCCAACTCGTCGAACTCGAAGCGGCTGGTGGAGGTGGGCGCGAAGGCCGGCTGCCGCTACGCCCAGCTCGTGCAACGGGCGTCCGACATCGACTGGCGCGCGCTCGAGGGGATCGCCTCGGTGGGCATCACCGCGGGCGCCTCGGCACCAGAGGTGCTCGTGAACGAGGTGATCGACGCCTTCCGCGAGCGCTACGAGGTGACGGTCGAGATGGTCGAGACGGCGCAGGAGAACGTGGAGTTCAAGGTGCCGCGCGTGTTGCGCGACCCCGTGATCGCCTGACCGGCCCCGGCGGCCGCACCCAAGCGCCGCCCCGTTTCGCCGCCCCCCTTACGCCGCCCCGCCCCCCGGCATCCGGGGCGCTCCCGCCTCCACTCGATGCCGTTTGGCATCTCGCTCCGTTGGGCCGGCGCCGCGCGCACGCGCGGCGTGCCCGCGCCCGTCGTCACCGTGCGCCTTCGCACGGTCCGGGCGAACGGGGGGCAGCGGGGATCTCGCCCTCACCGGAACGCGCGTGCACCTCCTCGGCGCCTGCGACCCGGCGTGACGGCGTTCGGCGGGCCACCCCTGCCCTGCAGGGCGGGCGAGACCGGGGCAACCTGCGGATGCAGGCGACCGCGGGGCGCGGCGCCCCTTCCCCTCGGCGCGGGAGGCGCTAGAACGCGGGCCATGCTGAAGGTCTCCGACGTCCCCCGCTCCGCCCTCTGGCTCGGCCTCGCCGGGCTGCTGCCCTTCCTGTGGGGCGTGGCGACCATCCATGTCGACCTGCTCTACGGGTTCGGACAGCGCAATCTCGGCGGGCGCTACGTGGCACCCTTCGTGCTGCTGAATTACGGGCAGGTGATCCTCGCCTTCATGTCGGGCGTGATCTGGGGCTTCGCCGCACGGGCCGAGGGCGAGGTGCAGGCGCTGGGCTTCGGCCTGTCGGTGATCCCGGCGCTCTGGGCCTTCTTCTTCGTGGGGGGCGGGCCGGTCTCGGCGGCGATCTACCTGATCGCGGGCTTCATCGGCGTTCTCATGATCGACTGGTTCTTCTGGCGGAACGGCCTCGCGCCCGCGTGGTGGATGGCGCTGCGCATCCCTCTCACGGCGGTGGTGTGCCTCTGCCTCGCCGCGGTGGCCTTCGGATGAGCGGCGACCGCGAGACGCTCGCGATCTACGACGGGCGCGCAGCGGAGTATGCCGACCGTGCCGGGGCGCCGGAGCCGTCGGCCCGGCTCTCCGCCTTCATCGCCGCACTGCCAGGGGGCGGGCGGGCCCTCGATCTCGGCTGCGGGCCCGGCGCGGCCGCCGCGGCGATGGCCGGGGCCGGGCTCGAGGTCGATGCGCTCGACGCCTCCGCCGGCATGGTGGCGCTGGCCCGCGAGCGCCACGGCGTCGCCGCGCGGCTCGGCACGTTCGAGGAGGTCGACACCGCGCGCGCCTATCACGGCGTCTGGGCCAACTTCTCGCTCCTCCACGCACCGCGCGGGGAGATGCCCCGCCACCTCGCGCGCCTGTCGGATGCGCTGGTGCCGGGGGGCCTTCTGCATGTCGGGCTGAAAACCGGTGAGGGCGAGAAGCGCGACAGCCTGGGGCGGCTCTATACCTATTACACTGAGGCAGAGATGGCGGGGCTGCTCGAGGCGGCAGGGTTCACGGTGGTCGATCGCGCGGCGGGGCGGGACCGCGGCTTCGACGGGGAAGAGGCCGACTGGTTCGTCCTCTGGGCGCGCACGGGCTGAGACGACTTGCCCCCGGACGCCCGCTCGCCTAACCGCCCGCGCATGGATCAGATGCACCCTCCCGACCGAGGCGCGCACCGCACGCCGCACCCGCGGGCCATGGCGGCCTGGCGCCCTGGCGTCGGGGCCCGCCCGTGACCCGGCTCTACGCCTTCACCGACGGGGCGTGCTCGGGCAATCCCGGCCCGGGCGGCTGGGGCGCGCTCCTTCAGGCGAAGGACGGCGACCGGGTGGTGAGGGAGCGCGAACTGTCGGGCGGCGAAGCGGCGACAACGAACAACCGGATGGAGCTGCTGGCCGCGATCACCGCGCTGGAGAGTCTGACGCGGCCCTCGTCCATCACCGTCGTCACCGACAGCGCCTACGTGAAGAACGGCGTCACCGCGTGGCTGCACGGCTGGAAGCGGAACGGCTGGAAGACCGCCGCGAAGAAGCCGGTGAAGAACGAGGACCTTTGGCGCCGGCTCGACGACGCGCAGGCCCGCCACGAGGTGACGTGGGAATGGGTCAAGGGCCATGCCGGCCACCCCGAGAACGAGCGGGCCGACGAACTCGCCCGCGCCGGAATGGCCCCGTTCAAGTAACGGCGCCACAGCGCGCTCCCGACACCGCTGCGTGGCTTGCGGCGCATCGCGCCGTTGGGGCCGGTTGCCCGCGTGCCTGCGGCGCCCCCGGAGTGCGCTGGCGGGAAAATGCCTCGGGCCAAGCAACGCCGGTCGCGGCACGCCCGGGTCGCGGCGTGGGGCGCGCCCGGGTGGCTCGCGTGGGCGGGGGGGCGGCCGGGCGCACCCCACCCGGCAAAGCCGCCCGGCCGCGCGTCGCCGCTCAGGCGAAGAACTGGGCGCCGTTGGCCGAGATGACCGAGCCGTTGATGAAGCTCGAGTCGTCCGAGGCGAGAAAGGACACGCAGCGAGCGATCTCGTCGGGCTCGCCGAGGCGGCCGGCAGGGATCATGCCGATGATCTTCTCGCGCACCGACTCGGGCACGGCCATCACCATCTCGGTGGCGATGTATCCCGGGCAGATCGCGTTGGCGGTGATCCCCTTGGCCGCCCCCTCCTGCGCGAGCGAGCGCACGATCCCGAGATCGCCCGCCTTGGTCGCGGCGTAGTTCACCTGGCCGAACTGGCCCTTCTGCCCGTTGATCGACGAGATCACGATCACCCGCCCGAAGCCGCGCTCGCGCATGCCCGGCCAGACCGGGTGGATCGTGTTGAAGACGCCGGTCAGGTTGGTGTCGATCACCTCCTGCCACTGCTCGGGCGTCATCTTGTGGAACGGCGCGTCGCGGGTGATGCCGGCATTCGCCACGACCACGTCGATCGGCCCCATGTCGGCCTCGACCTGCGCGATCCCGTTCTTCGACGAGTCGTAATCGCCCACGTTCCACTTGTAGGTCTTGATGCCGGTGGCCTCGGTGAACGCCTTGGCCTTCTCGTCGTTGCCGGCATAGGTCGCCGCCACGTCGTAGCCCCCGGCCTTCAGCGCCTTCGAGATCGCCTCGCCGATGCCGCGGGTGCCGCCGGTGACCAGTGCAACACGTCCCATGTCTGTCCCTTTCTGGAGTTCGCTCGCGTTCGATCGCTATAGAAACGCGAACGCCTGCGCAATTATCTTGCGCAGGCGTTCGCCCGTCCGTGTGGGCTCAGGGCCGTTCGACGCACATCGCCACGCCCATGCCCCCGCCGATGCACAGCGTGGCCAGCCCGCGCTTCGCGCCGCGGCGCTTCATCTCGAACAGCAGGGTGTTGAGCACGCGCGCGCCCGAGGCGCCGATCGGGTGGCCGATGGCGATGGCGCCACCGTTCACGTTCACGCGGTCGGGATCCCAGCCCATGTCCTTGTTGACCGCACAGGCCTGCGCGGCAAAGGCCTCGTTGGCCTCGACCAGGTCGAGATCCTCGACCTTCCAGCCCGCCTTCTCCAGCGCCTTGCGGCTGGCGTGGATCGGACCCACACCCATGATCGCCGGGTCGAGGCCGGCCGTTGCGTAACTCGCGATGCGCGCGAGCGGCTCGATCCCGCGCTTCTCTGCCTCGTCGGCCGACATCAGCAGCGCACCGGCCGCGCCGTCGTTCAGGCCGCTCGCGTTGGCGGCCGTCACCGAACCATCCTTCGTGAAGGCGGGCCGCAGCTTCTGCATCCCCTCCATCGTGGCGCCGTGGCGGATGTACTCGTCCTTGTCGACCACGATGTCGCCCTTGCGGGTCTTGACGGTGAAGGGCACCACCTCGTCGTCGAACTTCCCGGCCTTCTGCGCGGCCTCGGCCTTGTTCTGGGAGGCCAGCGCGAACTCGTCCTGCTGCTCGCGGCTGATCTGCCACTTCTCGGCGACGTTCTCGGCCGTGTTGCCCATGTGATAGCCGTTGAAGGCATCCCACAGGCCGTCCCTGATCATGGTATCGACGTATTTCAGGTCGCCCATCTTCTGGCCCTGCCGGATGGTCGCCGCGTGGGGCGCCATCGACATGCTCTCCTGCCCGCCGGCGGCAACGATGTGGCTGTCGCCCAGCATGATGTGCTGGGCGCCGAGGGCGACGGCGCGCAGGCCCGACCCGCAGACCTGGTTGATGCCCCAGGCCGCGCTCTCCTGCGGCAGGCCCGCGTTGATATGCGCCTGGCGCGCCGGGTTCTGGCCCTGCGCGGCGGTCAGCACCTGGCCAAGGATCGTCTCCGACACCTCGGCCTTGTCGATGCCCGCCCGCTCCACCAGGGCCTCCAGCATCGCGGCGCCGAGGTCGTGCGCGGGCGTATTCGCGAAGGAACCGAGAAAGCTGCCGACGGGCGTGCGCGCGGCAGAGGCGATGACGACGTTGGTCATGGGTGCTCCTCTCCATGTGGCCCGGAGAGGGGGGCCCGGTGGCCCGGGGCGACCGGACGAGATCCGCCCCCACCGGATTCGGCACCCATGGGTAGGGGCGCGACCCGTGGGGCGCAAGGGATAGCATGTCCCACCCCGTCGGGGGCGCTTCGCCTGGTATGGCCGTCGGGGGTGGCCCGCAGTCCGGCGCGTCAGAAGGCGCGGCGCGGCACAGCGGCCCTGCCCGCCCCCGGGCGCGCACGCCAGTGGCGGACGGACGGTGGCGACCCGCTCAGCCCGCCGCGCGCGCGCGGCGGGCCGCGGCGGGGCGCAGCGCGGGGGCGCCGAGATGGTAGCCCTGCAGACAATCGACGCCGAGGGCGGCGATCACCTCCGCATCCGCGGGCCGCTCGACCCCCTCTGCCACAACCAGCATGTCGAAATGGCGGGCGATCGAGATCAGCGCCTGGCAGAGCACCCGGTTGTCGGGATTGTCGGCCACACCCAAGACGAACTCGGCAGCGATCTTGAGAATGTCGAAGTCGAGGTCGCGCAGATAGCGGAACGACGTGTAGCCCTGCCCGAAATCGTCCAGCGCGAAGGCCACACCCTTCATGTGGAGATCCGCCATGAAAGCCTGGGTGACTTCGGGGAGCAGGATGGCCGAGCTCTCCGTGATCTCGACGATCAGCCGCTCGAGAACGGTCGGGTGGGCCGCCTCGACCCTCTCGAGGATGCGCCGCCAGGGCGCGTAGCCGATCGACCGGGCCGACATGTTGACCGACAGCCGCATGTCGGGCGCCTCGACCAGCGCGGCGAGGCCCGTCTCGAGCGCGACGCAGTCGAGAAGACGGCCCGTCTCGTGCGCCTCGCAGGCGCCGATGAACTCGCGCGCGGGGATCACCCGGCCCGTATCGTCGATCACGCGCAGGAGCCCCTCGTGGAAGGCGACGCGCCCCGCATCCGGTGCGGCGACCACGGGCTGGAAGGCGAGCGCAACGTCGCGCCGCTCCAGCGCGCGGCGCACCATCGACAGGATGTCGCCGTCGCGCAGGGCCAGCGCGGCATCCAGGGGGCTCGGGTCGGGCCATGTCGGGGCCGCCCCGTCCGCCAGCCAGTCATCGCCACGCATCGGCCCGCCCCGGGCCCCGGTCGGATCGCCTTGCCGCATAGCGCCCTCCATGACTTGCGTGCAGGCTACGGCGCGGGCTTTAACCGTCGGTGAACTGCCGGAGGGGAGCGTCAGGGCGTGGCACGCTGCGGCTGGGTCGGACACGACCCGATCTACATCACCTACCATGACGAGGAATGGGGCGTGCCCGAGTCCGACGCGCGCGCCCTGTTCGAGAAGCTCGCGCTCGAAGGCTTCCAGGCCGGACTGTCGTGGATCACCATCCTGAGAAAGCGCGAGACCTTCCGCCACGCCTTCGCCGGTTTCGACCCCGAGGTGCTTGCGGGCTGGGGCGAGGCCGAGGTGACCCGGCTGCTCGCCGACCCCGGCATCGTGCGTCACCGCGGCAAGATCGAGGCGACCCTCGGCAATGCCCGCGCATGGTGCGCAATCGAGGCGCGGGAAGGCTTTTCCACCTTCCTGTGGGAGCGGGTGGGCGGCACCCCGATCCGGAACGGCTGGCGCTCGGACGACGAGGTCCCGGCCGAGACGCCGCTGTCGCGCGCCATCTCGAAGGACCTGCGCGCCGAGGGCTTCCGCTTCGTCGGTCCGACCATCGTCTACGCCTTCATGCAGGCGGTGGGCATGGTCAACGACCACGTGGTGAGCTGCCCGCGCCATGCCGACCTGAGCGCGCCGGACTGATCGGCGAAAACGGCCTTCGAAGGCCGTTGCCCCAAGCCGCTTGGAAGCGGCTTGCCACGCGGCGGCGCCGCCGCGTGGCCACGGCGTTTCGAAACGCCGTCTCCGCGCTCAGCTACCCACGTCCGACGCCAGTGCCTCGAGGATCGCCACCGCGCTCTCGCTGTCCCAGTGCGCGTCTCCCCGCAGCCGCGCCACTTCGCGCCCCTCCGGATCGACGATCACCGTGATCGGCAGTCCCAGCACCGCCATGGCGCGCGCGAGCTCCTGGCTGGGGTCGCGGTATTGCGGCAGCGTCTCCACGCCGATCTCGTCGAAGAACCGCGCGATGCCCTGCACGGAGTTCCGCCCCGTCGCCACCGTCACCACCTCGACGGGCTGCCCTGCCAACGCCGCCTGCAGGTTGGCGAGCGTCGGCATCTCGACCCGGCAGGGCGCGCACCACGTCGCCCAGAAGTTCAGCACGACCCACTGGCCGCGGTAGGCGGCCAGCGACACCTCGGCCCCAGCCGCGTCGACCACGTCGATGTCGGGCAGGGCCTGCGGCTCGGAAAAGACGAGCTTCTTCATGTCGCCCTCGCGCAGCGCCTCGACGCCCGACCAGTCCTGCGCCGCCGCCGGGGCGCTGGCCAAGCCCGCCATTGCCAGATAGATCGCTGCCGCCAGACCATGCTTCATGCCGTCTCTCCCTCTGTCCAGCCGGAGCCGCCCATGACCGACAATCCGGACCGCGCCGCCAATTCCATGTGGGGCGGCCGCTTCGCCGCCGGCCCCGACGCGATCATGGAGGCGATCAACGCCTCGATCGGCTTCGACCGCCGCCTCGCCCGCGAAGATGTCGAGGGCTCGCGCGCCCACGCCGCCATGCTCGCCGCGACAGGTATAATCACGGAAGAGGAGTCCGGCGCCATCCGCGAGGGCCTTCTCACGGTCTTGTCAGAAATCGAGCGCGGCGAGTTCGCCTTCTCCGCCGCGCTCGAGGACATCCACATGAACGTCGAGTCCCGCCTGCGCGAGTTGATCGGGCCGGCCGCCGGGCGGCTTCACACCGCCCGCTCGCGCAACGACCAGGTGGCGACCGACTTCCGCCTCTGGGTGCGCGACCGCTGCGACGCCGCCGTGCAGGGGCTCGCGGCGCTGCAGCGCGCGCTGCTGGCCCAGGCCGAGGCCGGCGCCGAGTGGCCGATGCCGGGCTTCACCCACCTCCAGGTCGCCCAGCCGGTCACCTGGGGCCACCACATGCTCGCCTATGTCGAGATGCTCGGCCGCGATTCGGGCCGGTTCGCCGATGCCCGGCGGCGGATGAACGAATGCCCCCTCGGCGCCGCCGCTCTCGCCGGCACGTCCTTTCCCGTCGACCGGCAGATGACGGCTGAGGCGCTGGGGTTCGACCGCCCGGCCGCCAACTCGCTCGACGCGGTGTCCGACCGCGACTTCGCGCTCGAATACCTCGCTGCCGCGACGATCTGCGCCATGCACCTGTCGCGGCTTGCCGAGGAACTGGTGGTCTGGTCCTCCGCCCAGTTCCGCTTCGTCACGATGTCCGACCGCTGGTCGACCGGCTCGTCGATCATGCCGCAGAAGAAGAACCCCGACGCCGCCGAGTTGATCCGCGCCAAGATCGGCCGCATCCTCGGCGCCAACATCGCCCTGCTGACCGTGATGAAGGGGCTGCCGCTGGCCTATTCCAAGGACATGCAGGAGGACAAGGAGCAGGTGTTCGACGCCGCCGATTCGCTCGACCTCGCGCTCGCGGCGATGACCGGCATGGTGGCCGACATGACCGCGAACCGCGCCGCGCTCGAGGCTGCTGCCGCCACCGGCTTTTCCACCGCGACCGACCTCGCCGACTGGCTGGTGCGGGTGGCGGGCCTGCCCTTCCGCGACGCGCACCACGTCACCGGCGCCCTCGTGGCGAAAGCCGAGGCGGCGGGCTGCGACCTGCCCGACCTGCCGCTGGCCGAGATGCAGGCCGCCCACCCCGCGATCACCGAAGACGTCTACAGCGTGCTCGGCGTCGCCAACTCCGTCGCCTCGCGCACCAGCTACGGCGGCACGGCGCCGGCGCGGGTGCGCGAGCAGATCGCCCGCTGGAAGGAGATCCTCGCATGACGCGACTCGCCGCCTTCGCCGCTCTCCTCGCCCTCCTCGCCGGCTGCGGGGTCGACGGCCCGCCGCGCCCGCCGGCCGACGACCCCGACCCCCGGCCGGAACCAGGCCTCGCGATCTCGGGCACCGCAAGCTTCGGCGTCACCGGGGGCAGCACCCGCATCCGCAACTGACGGCGGGCGGCGCCCGCCTCAGCAGATCGGGCCCGCATGCCCCATCCGCCGGTCGGCCGCCCCGGTCACCGCGTCGAGTTCGGCCTCGAGCCGCGCGCGCTCGGCCTGCAGCGTCACCTCCGTCGCACGCTTGTCCACGGTGCCGAAGCGGCGATAGAGCAGGCAGGCCCGCCCGCCGGCGCGGGGCACCACGAGCCTGTCCCAGCTGTCCATCTGCCAGAAGCGCGTGGCGGAGAAGCCAACCAGCCAGACAGGCGCGCCGGTCAGCCGCGCCCAGTCGAGCGGCACGGTCTTCGCCGTGCGCGCGGGGCCGAGCGGGCCGTCCACCGCCACCCCGATCGACATGCCGCCCCGCATCTCGCGCGCGAGCGCCAGGCTCTCGCCCCGGTTCGGCCGGCGGTCGTGCATCGCCCGCGTCGCCAGCCCGAAGCGCCGCAGCGCCTGCCCGGCGAGCCGGCCGGGATATTGCTGCGAGGTGAGCGTGGTGAGCGGCCCCCACCCGGTGTCCCAGAACCGCGCCGCGCACATCAGCCGCCCGTGCCAGAGCGCGAGGATGACAGGCCCCGCCTTTGCCTCTTCCGCCAACGCCTCGCGGCCCTCGACCAGCCAGTCCGTCCGTCCGAAGGCGCGCCGCAGATGCGCGGCGATCAGGGCCGCCGGAAGGGCCTGGCCCGCGGGGCTCGCCGCAGCCGCTGCCACCTTCTTTCGCATTGCCGTCACCGCCCGCGCCACCACCCGTCCTGCCCTCTGGCGACCATGGTCCCTCTCCTAGAGCGACGTCGCCAGCGGCGAAAGGCCCGCCCGCCGCCCGGGCCGGGGCGCGCAAGGGTGGGCGGGTGGGGCGCGGCCCGGCCCGGGCGGCGGGCGGGCCTCAGGCGACCATCTGCTCGGCGCGTTTCAGGTCGACCGACACGAGCTGGCTCACCCCCTGCTCCTGCATCGTCACGCCGAAGAGGCGATCCATCCGGCTCATCGTGATCGCATGGTGGGTGATGATCAGGAAGCGCGTCTCGGTCCGCCGCGTCATCTCGTCGAGCAGGTCGCAGAACCGCGTCACGTTGGCGTCGTCGAGCGGCGCGTCGACCTCGTCGAGCACGCAGATCGGCGCGGGGTTGGCGAGGAACACGGCGAAGATCAGCGCCAGCGCCGTCAGTGTCTGCTCGCCCCCCGACAGGAGCGACAGCGACGACAGCTTCTTGCCCGGCGGCTGGCACATGATCTCGAGGCCCGCCTCGAGCGGGTCGTCGCTTTCCACCAGTTCCAGCCGGGCCGAGCCGCCGCCGAAGAGATGCGTGAACAGGTGGCGGAAATTCTCGTCGACCTGCTCGAAGGCGGTGAGCAGCCGCTCGCGCCCCTCGCGATTGAGGCTGGCGATGCCGGATCGCAGGGCGCGGATCGCCTCTTCCAGATCGGCCTTCTCGGCGGCGAGCGAGTCGCGCTCGGCCTCGACCTCGCGTGCGTCTTCCTCGGCGCGCAGGTTCACCGCGCCCAGCGCGTCGCGGGCGCGTCGCAGGCGCAGGATCTCGGCCTCGATCGCGTGGGTGTCGGGCAGCTGTTCGGGATCGGCGTCGAGCGTCTCGAGCAGCGCCTCGGGCGTTGTCTCGAGCTCCTCCCGGATCGCATCGGCAGCGGCCGCCAGCGCAGCCTCGGCCGCCTCGGCGCGGGCCTGGGCGGCCGCGCGCCCCTCGCGCGCCTCGCCCGCCGCACGCTCGGTCTCGCGCGCGGCGCGCTCGGCCTCTCGGAACGCCGTCTCGCCGGCGGCGCGTGCATCTGCCGCCGTCTGTCGCCGCGCCTCGGCCTTGTCGATCTCGTCCGCAAGCCGCTCCAGCCGCTCTTCGATGGCGGCGGGGCGATCGCGCGCCTCGCGCAGCTCGTCCTCGGCCTGCGCCTCGCGGCGGGCGAAATCGGCGGCGCGCGTCTCGGCGTTCGACAGCCGCTCGCGCCATTTGTCGATCTCGCGCCCAACCTCGGCCCGGCGGCGGGCGCGGGCCTCGCCCGTGCGCCGGATCTCTTCCTCGGCGGCGCGGGCGGCGACCATGTCGGCGCGGCATCCCTCGGCCGCCGCGCGCGCGTCCTCCGCCCGGGCGCGGGCCGCCCCCAGATCGGGGAGCTCTGCGCGGGCGGCCTCTGCCTCGGCCAGGCGTTCGGCGGCCTCCTCGGCCTCCTGCGCGTGGCGCGCGGTGGCGAGTTCGGCCGCCACGAGCTTCGTCTCGGCCATCGCGCGGGCGTTCTCGGCACGCGACAGCGCGCGCGAGGCGTCGGCCGCGCGTGCATCGGCCGCGCGGCGGGCCTCTCTCGCGGCCCGGTCGGCCTCGCCCGCCGCCGCGAGGGCCTGCGCGGCCTCTGCGTGGGCTGCCTCGGTCTCGGCCGCGCGCCCCTCGGCCGCGTCCAGATCGGCCCGCAGAGCGGCGAGCCGGTTGACCTGCTGGAGCCGGAGCGCCGCAGCCGTCGGCGCATCCTCGGCCGCGGCGCGGAACCCGTCCCACCGCCACAGGTCGCCCTCGCGGCTGACCAGCCTCTGGCCCGGCTTCAGCATGGGCTGCAGGCGCGCGCCGTCGTCGCACCTGACCAGCCCCACTTCGCCGATGCGGCGCAGCAGAACGTCGGGCACGTCGACATGGGCGGCAAGCGGCTCGGCGCCAGCGGGCAGCCCCTGCGGCGCGTCATAGGGCGGCAGGCCCGCCCAGCCCGAGCCGCCTTCGCCTGCGATCGGCGCGCGGAGATCGTCGGCGAGCGCCGCGCCCAGCGCCTGCTCGAAGCCCGGTGCGACCGTCACCGAATCGATCACCTGCGCGCCGTCCGAGGCCTCGCGCTCCACGAGCCGGGCCAGGGCTCCCGCCTCGGCGCGAATCGCCTGCGCCTCGCCCTCGGCGGCGGCATGGGCGGCGCGGGCCTCGGCCTCGCGCGCCGCGGCCTCCGCGCGGGCGGCGTCGGCCTCGGCCAGCCGCTCCTCTGCCGCCTCGGCCTGCGCCTGCGCCTCGTCCTGCCCGGCGGTCGCCTGCTCCGCCGCCTCCGCCGCCGAGTCGAGCGCGCGCCTTGCGTCCTCGCCAACGCCGCGCGCCCGGGCCGCCTCTCCGCGCGCCTTCTCGAGCGCCGCCCGGGCGTCGGACTCGGCCCGCTCGGCATTCTGATGCCAGGCGGCGAGGCGCGCGGCATCCTCGGTCTCGCGGCCCAGATCGGCCTCGCGGGCCGAGAGGTTCGCCGCCGCGATGCGCGCCGCCTCGGCCGCCGCCTCGGCCTTGTCCTCGTGGCCCTCGAGCGCCGCGTCGAGCTCTTCCCCCTCGGCCAGAAGCCGCTCGAGGCTCTCGCCCGCGTCGCGGTTGAGCCCCGCTTCGCGCTCGCGGTCATGCGCGAGCTGCGCGACTCGCTTTTCCAGCGCCGCGATGGCCGCCTCGGCGCGGCGCGCCTCGCCCTGCTGATCCTTGCGCTCGACCTCGAGGCGCTGCAGCACTGCGGCGGCGATCGCCTCCTCCTCGCGCAGCGCCGGCATCCGCCCGTCGGCCTCTTCCCGCGCCGCCTCGGCGGCGCGCGCGGCGCGCTCCGCCTCGGAGGCCCGGCGCACCAGATCGGCCAGCTCGGCCGCCGTTGTCGTCACCGCGTCGCGCGCCTCGGCCCAGCGGCGGTAGAGCAGCAGGCCCTCGGCCCGCCGCAGGTCGCCCCCGATGGCGCGGTAACGCTGCGCCTGCTTCGCCTGACGGGCCAGAGCCGCGAGCTGCGCGTTGAGCGAATCGAGCAGGTCGTCGACGCGCGAGAGGTTCTGCTCGGCCCCGTTCAGCTTGAGCTCGGCCTCGTGGCGCCGGGCATAGAGGCCCGAGATGCCCGCCGCCTCCTCCAGGATGCGGCGGCGCGACTTCGGCTTGGCGTTGATCAACTCCGAGATCTGGCCCTGCCGCACCAGCGCCGGCGAATGCGCCCCCGTCGAGGCGTCGGCGAAGAGCATCTGCACGTCGCGCGCCCGCACGTCGCGTGCGTTGGCCTTGTAGGCGCTGCCCGCGTCGCGGGTGATCCGGCGGACGATCTCGATCTGGTCGGCGTCGTTGAAGCCCTGCGGCGCGCGCCGCTCGGCGTTGTCGATGATCAGCGACACCTCGGCAAAGTTGCGCGCGGGCCGGCGGCCGGAGCCGGCGAAGATCACGTCTTCCATGCCGCCGCCGCGCATGGCGGTGGGCCGGTTCTCGCCCATCACCCAGCGCAGCGCCTCCAGCAGGTTCGACTTGCCGCAGCCGTTGGGGCCGACCACGCCCGTCAGACCCTCGGCGATCACGAGGTCGGTGGGATCGACGAAGCTCTTGAAGCCGTTCAGCCGAAGCCGCGTGAAGCGCATCCGCCGGTATCCCTGCCCAGGTCCGCCTGTCCGGGGCCCCGCCGGGGCCCGCCGTGCCATGCTGCCGCCTGCCTGCGGCGCCCGGGTGCGGATCACACCGCCCCGAGTCTCGTTGACCACAGAGTGCGGGCGCAAGGCTGCCCGAGTCAAGCGGGCATCACCGGATATGCCTGTCAGGTCCGGGCTATCCACAAGATATGTCCCTCTCAGCAGGCGAGCCGCGCCTCTATCACGGACGAATCGCCCCTCAGCGAGCCGGGCACCACGCGGCATCCCGAGGCCCGCTCCATCGCGATCCCGGCGCGGGGCACGATCTCGCGCCCCCGGCTGCCTGCGCGCAGGTCGAAGTTCGTGCGCACCGCCTGCGCCTCGCGCCCCGCGACACGGACGGAGAAGGTCGAGCCCGCCACCTCGACGCGCGTGGCCGGAACACCGGCGAAAGACGACAGCGGCGAGGGGCTGTCGCACCCCGGCAGAAGCAGGGCGGCGACAGCGAGAGAGAGGACCACCGGGCGCATGCCCCAGACTGGCAATGGCATGGTTAACGATTGGTGAACGCAGGCCCGTCGCCCTCGCCCGGGCGGCCCGCGCCGCGCGGGCGGCGCGCGGGTGGGCGGGTGGGGCGCGTCGGCCGCGCGGCGCGGGCCGCCCGGGCGAGGGCCCGGTCAGGCCCCGCGCAGCCCCAGCGTGCGCTCGCGTAGCCACGCGACGAAGCCGCGCGGGTTCTGCGCCCAGGCCTCGACCTCGCCGCGCTCGATCGCGGGGCCCACGACGGGCGCCTGCGGCCGGTTCAGCGCGTGGACCACCTCGTAGAGCAGCAGCCCCTGCCGCAGCGTCGACGACACGCGGTTGGCCATCTGGTACCAGCGCGAATTCTGGCCGGGGAAGTAGACGGGCACCACCCGCGCGCCCGAGCGCTGGATCATCTTGGCGGTGAAGGGGTTCCACTCGCGCTCGACGGCCGCGCCGAACATCGTCTCCGACGCCGCCACCACGCCCGAGGGGAACAGCACGATGGCGCCGCCCTCGCGCAGATGATCCATCGCGCGCTTGCGCATCTCGAGGTTCTGCTGCAGCGCGTCTTCCTCGTGGGCGAAGGGCACCGGGATCATGAAGCGGTCGATCTCGGCCACCCCCGTCAGGAGCGAGCGGGTCAGGATCTTGTAATCCTGCCGCACCCGGCCCACCAGCTCGGCCAGCACCATCCCGTCGACCAGACCGTGCGGGTGGTTGGCGACCACGACCAGCGGCCCGCGTTCGGGGATGCGCGCGATCTGCTCGGGCGGGGTGTGAAGCTCGACTCCCATGACGTCGAGCGCCTGCTTCCAGAAGGCCTGGCCCTCGGGCACCCCCATCGCCTCGAATTTCCGGATCAGCCGCAGCAGCCGCATCTTGCCGGTGAGAAGCTCCATCGTCTGGATGGTCCGCACCTGCCACGGATTGGTGAAGGTATGCGCGTAGGACAGCCGCCGGCGGTCGTAGGGCCTGTCCTTCAGGGTCGTGCCGTCGCCCTGCCCCTTCAGGGGCGCGGTCGACGCGCCATGCATCATCATCCCTCGGTGCTGGGTGCTTTCGACCAAACCGCAGCGCTCCCCGTCCGTCCTGCGCCCTCTGCTGCGCCCCTCGGCAGCCCTACATGTCCTCGCCGAAGCGAGCGGAGACGAGCGCGGCGAGCGCGTCGGCCAACGCGCCGGCCTCGCCCCCGCGGGTCTCGATCTCAATAGTCGTTCCCTTCGAGGCTGCCAACATCAAAAGCCCCATGATGCTGTCGCCCGAGGCCTCCATGCCGTCGCGGCGGACGGTCGCGACGGCATCGAACCGCTCGACGGTCTCGACGAACTTCGCCGCCGCCCGGGCGTGCAGACCCTTCTCGTTGACGATCTCCACCTCGCGGCTTGCGCCCGGTGCCGGTCCGTCCATCCCTGCTTCTCCCTAGCCCGTCAGCCCGGCATCGCTCTCGAAGGCGTCGATATACTTCCGCCCCGCCGTGAGCGCCCCGTCCACCGCCTCGCGCACCGGCAGGTCACGAGACTTGGCGAGCTTTATGAGCATCGGCAGGTTGGCCCCGTAAAGGATCAGCCGGCCCGGATGCGCGCTCGCCCGCAGCGAGAGGTTCGACGGCGAGCCGCCGAACATGTCGGTCACCACCACCACGCCGTCGCCCTCGTCGACGGCGTCGGCCGCGGCGCAGATCTCGCTCTGCTTGGCGAGGCGGTCGTGATCGGGCGCGATCGAGATGGCCTTCATGCCGGCCTGGCGGCCGACCACATGCTCGACCGCCGCGAGATATTCCCCTGCCAGACCGCCATGCGCGACGATCACGATGCCGATCACCCTGCACTCCCCCGGCCCGTCCGGACCGACCCAGTTCCATCGACGCCCCGGCGGACGGCCGCCCCGCCGCCGGCGCCGGCCAGAGCGCGACGCTCCAGTTCGCGATGCCGAATAGACACCCGCCACCCCGCGCCCGCAAGCGCCTTCGCCAGCCGCTCGGCCATGGCGACCGAACGGTGGCGCCCCCCCGTGCAGCCGAAGGCGACCGAAAGGTGCGCCTTGCCCTCCTCGACATGGGCCGGCAGCAGCAGGTCGGCGAGCTCGGCGACCTTGCCGAAGAAGGCGTCGAACCGCGGATCCTCTGCGATGTAGGCGGCGATCCGCGGGTCGCGGCCATCGAGGTCGCGCAGCGCGTCGTCCCAGTAGGGGTTCCGCAGGAACCGGCAGTCGAACACCATGTCCATCCCGCGCGGCAGCCCGCGCTTGTAGGAGAACGAGTGCAGCGAAACCGCGAGCCGCTGCGCCGTCGGGCCGCCGAACCAGCGGTCGATCTCGGCACGCAACTCGTGCAGCGTCAGTTCCGAGGTGTCGACCAGGATGTCGGCACGGTCGCGGATCGGCGCGAGCAGGTCGAACTCGCGCTCGATGCCGGCGAGCGGGGTCTCGGCGGGGGCGAGCGGGTGACGGCGGCGCGTCTCTGAGAAGCGGCGCAGCAGGACGTCGGCCGAGCAGTCGAGGTAGAGCACGTCGAAACCGGGCGGCGGCGCGCGGTCGATCAACTCGAGCAGGGCGGCGGTCGAGAAATCACGGTTGCGCGTGTCGATACCGAGGGCGAGCCGGTCGGGGCGCGGCGGGCCGTCGAGCAGGCGGGGGACGAGCGAGAGCGGCAGGTTGTCGATCGCCTCGAAGCCCAGATCCTCCAGCGCGCGGATCGCGGTGGAGCGGCCCGCGCCCGAGGGGCCGGTGACGAGCACCGGCCGAGGGCCCTCGGCGCGCGCCCGTTCGGCCGCGTCCGGCGGTGTCTGGGGAGCGGAGCGGTCCGGGGCGGTCATGGCGTGGCCTGGAGCGGAGCGTCGGGATCGATCGGCGGGTGAGCGAGCGCCATCAGCAGCGCAGGCGCGAAATGTGCGTCCTCCACACGGCGAAACAAGGCGACTTCGCGGCCGAGTAACACGGTCGTGCGCCGTGGCGGCAGGCGCTCGGTCTCTGCCTGCGACAGGTCGGCCACGGCCGCGACCGGCACGCCAGCCAGCCAGGGCAGGCGCAGCAGGCCGAGGCCGCGCGCCTCAATCAGGCCGGCGATGGAGGGCGGCGGGCTGGCGACGGGGCGGCCTGCCTCTAGGGTCAGAACGGTCCGGTCGTCGGCGACGAGGCAGGCGCCGCGGGCGAGCAGCTCGAGCGCCAGCGCCGACTTGCCCGACCCGGCCGGGCCCCGGATCAGCAGTGCCTGCCCCCCGTGGGCGACGGTCGTGGCATGCAGGGTGGCGGCGGCGACGCCCCCGACGCCCGCGCCCGTGTCACGATCGCACGTCGGCCCGCCCCCGGCCTCGCCCGCTGGCGCATTCCTGGTCGGCTGCGGCGCGCCTCCTGCCGCGCCTGCGGGCGGCAGGTGCGGGGCGGCGGGACGGGTGCCAGCCGCCATCGCGCTCAGACCGGCAGGCCCACGACGAAGCGGGCGCCGAGCGGCTCCGACGTGAGATCGGCGTCGGTGGGGCGGATGTTCTCGGCCCAGATCACGCCGCCATGCGCCTCGACGATCTGCTTGGAGATGGCGAGGCCGAGACCGGAATGGTCGCCGAACTGGCCCGGCGGCCGCTCGGAATAGAAGCGGTTGAAGATCTTGGTGAGCGCCTGCTCGGGAATGCCGGGGCCGGTATCCTCGACCACCACCAGTACCCGGTTCTCGCGCCTGCGCGCCCAGACGCGCACCGCGTCGCCTTCCTCGCAGAAGGACACCGCGTTGGTGACGAGGTTGACGAACACCTGAGCCAGCCGCGCCTCGAGACCGTAGATCATCATCGGCGCGCGCGGCATGTCGGTGATGAACTCGACACCTTTCTCCCGCGCCGCCTGCGCATGGTGCTCGCAGACCGCGTTGAGCATGCGCACGAGGTCGAACGCCTCCTCCTCTTCCTTGACCAGCTCGCTGTCGAGCCGCGAGGCGTTGGAGATGTCGGACACGAGGCGGTCGAGGCGGCGCACGTCGTGCTCGATCACGTCGCAGAGCCGCGCGCGCTGGTCGTCGCGCTTGGCCAGTCGCAGCGTGCCGACGGCGGAGCGCAGCGAGGCGAGCGGGTTCTTGATCTCGTGGGCGACATCGGCGGCGAACTGTTCGTTGGCATCGATCCGGTCGTAGAGCGCCGCGACCATGCCGCGCAAGGCGGCCGAGAGGCGACCGATCTCGTCGGGCCGGCCCGACAGATCAGGGATGCGCACGCGGCCGGGGCTGATGTTGCGGGTCTGGCGATCCCGGCCAAGCTCGGCGGCCGCCGCGAGGTCGGACAGCGGGTTGGCGATGGTCGAGGCGAGCACCAGCGACAGGCCGATCGACACGAGGATGGCGATGACGAACATCTGCAGCACCTGCTCGCGCTCCGAGCGCACGAGCGCGTCTATCTCGCCCGAGGCCGAGACGAGCGCCACGGCGCCGAGCACCTCGTCGCCCCGCAGGATGGGCGTGGCGACGGCAAAGCTGGTGCCCCCTTCGGCATCGATACCGGTGCGGAGCACCGTCTCGCCGGTCAGCGCGTCGGACACGAGGGCGCGCGCCTGCTCCTCGGCTGGCAGCCGCTCGCCCCCGCGCGAGCCCGACCCCATGACGTAGGACAACCCGTCCCAGATGGCGTTGAGGAAGTCGGTGATCAGCGTCGAGCCCTCGGGGGCCTGAACCCGACCGGCGGCCGGACCCGCGGCGGCCGCGAGCAGGCCCTGATCGGCCCCGAAGACGAAGGCCTCGGCCCCGCCCGAGATCGACACGCCCTCGAGGGTGCGCTGCGCATCGATGCCGGGGAGCGTGGCGTCGGGCGTCGCCACGGTCTCGCCGGCCGGCGCGATCTGGACCTCGAACACGTCGGCGACGAGTTCCGCCTCGGCGGCAAGGCCCGCCTCGCGCTGCACCACGAGGCTGTCGCGGAAGGGGTTGAGGTAGAACACCCCCGCGACGAGGATCAGCAGCCCGATCAGGTTGAACGTGATGATCTTGCGGGCGAGCGGCGAGCGGTTCAGCGCGAACAGGCCGCGCCGTTCGCGCGAACGGCGCACCTCGGCCTCGGCATGGTCGGGGCTGACCCAGTCCTCGCCCAGAACGACTTCGTCAGCAGGGGGACGGTCGGTGTCGCGCACGCCTCGCCTTTCTGGCCCTTCGGAGCAGACCGGGCGCGGCGCCGCCCGGCGCCGTCGTCAGCCCCTCCGCTCTGCGACCCCCTGACGGGGCCTCATTCCTCGTTATACCGATACCCGATCCCGTAGAGCGTTTCGATGGCCGAGAACTCGTCGTCGACGCTGCGCATCTTCTTGCGCAGGCGCTTGATGTGGCTGTCGATCGTCCGGTCGTCGACATAGACCTGGTCGTCGTAGGCCACGTCCATCAGCTGGTCGCGGCTCTTGACGAAGCCGGGGCGCTGCGCGAGCGCCTGCAGCAGCAGGAACTCGGTGACCGTCAGCGTCACGTCGCGGCCCTTCCAGGTGACGGCGTGGCGCAGCGGGTCCATCGTGAGGTTGCCGCGCACCATCACCTGGGCCTGCTCATTCTCGCCGAGCTCGTCCTTGGCGATCACCTCCTGCCGGCGCAGGAGCGCGCGAATCCGCTCGACCAGCAGGCGCTGGCTGAACGGCTTCTTGACGTAGTCGTCGGCGCCCATACGCAGGCCCAGCACCTCGTCGATCTCGTCGTCCTTGGAGGTGAGGAAGATCACCGGCATCGACGTCTTCTGACGGAGACGCTGGAGCAGGTCCATCCCGTCCATGCGGGGCATCTTGATGTCGAGCACCGCCATGTCGGGCAGCTTGCGGTTGAACGCATCCAGCGCGGACTGCCCGTCGTTGTACGTCTCCACCTCGAAGCCTTCGGCCTCCAGCGTCATGGACACGCTGGTGAGAATGTTCCGGTCGTCGTCCACGAGTGCGATCCGCGACATGGCGCCTGATCCTTTCTGCCCGATTATGCCGTTTTGCGGCAGTTTCGCGCCTGAGCCCCACCGAATCAACTGGAAGTTCCGAATCGACCGCTCCGTGCGGGGGCAGGCAACCGCCATTTCGTCAAGGAATGGCTAATTTGCATCACAAGCGGCGGGCAAGGCACGGTAAGGGCGCGGTCGAGCCGCCGCGTCGGCCCCTATGGTTGCGCTAACTGCGGCTGATGGCGCTAACGCTTGCGCTCGCAGCGGTTTCCCGACCGGGGTGCCGTGGTATAGCGGGCGCAAATCGCGGTGCCGCGCTCCGGCGAACGGCGTCTCCGCGTCTATCCGCCGGTGGCGCGGCCCGTCATCGCAGCCCCTGGGAGACATGCATGGACATCGGACGAGTCAACCCGGCCAATCGCCTCGAAGATCAGGGAATGAGCGGGCTGGGCGCCGTCTACTACAATCTCGCCGAGTCCGCGCTGGTCGAGGAGGCGCTCAAGCGCGGCGAGGGCCGCCTCGGGCAGGGGGGCGCGCTGCTCGTCGCCACAGGGGCCTACACGGGCCGCTCGCCGAAGGACAAGCACGTCGTCCGCGACGCCGAGACCGAGGGCACGGTCTGGTGGGAGAACAACCGCCCCATGTCGCCCGAAGGCTTCGACGCGCTCCATGCCGACATGCTCGCGCACATGGCCGGGCGCGACATGTTCGTGCAGGATCTGTATGGCGGGGCCGACCCCGCCCACCGGATCAACGTGCGCATGGTGACCGAACTCGCCTGGCACGGCCTGTTCATCCGCCACATGCTGCGCCGGCCCCCGCGCGACGAGCTCGACGGCTTCGCCCCCGACTACACGGTCATCAACTGCCCGAGCTTCACCGCCAACCCGGAAAGGCACGGCTGCCGCAGCGAGACCGTGATCGCGCTGAACCTTTCGAAGAAGCTGATCCTGATCGGCGGCACCGAATACGCGGGCGAGAACAAGAAGTCGGTCTTCACCCTGCTCAACTACATCCTGCCCGAGAAGGGCGTGATGCCGATGCACTGCTCGGCCAACCATGCCCGCGACAACCCCGTGGACGCGGCGGTGTTCTTCGGCCTCTCCGGCACCGGCAAGACGACGCTCTCGGCCGACCCCGAGCGCATCCTGATCGGCGACGACGAGCACGGCTGGTCGGATCGCGGCACCTTCAACTTCGAGGGCGGCTGCTACGCCAAGACGATCTCGCTCTCGCCCAGGGCCGAGCCCGAGATCTTCGCCACGACCTCGATGTTCGGCACGGTGATCGAGAACATGGTCTACGACGAGGAGACCTTCGCCCTCGATTTCGAGGACGACTCGCTGACGGCCAACATGCGCGCGGCCTACCCGCTCGACTACATCCCCAACTCGTCCGACAGCGGGATGGGGGGCCACCCGAAGAACATCATCATGCTGACCTGCGACGCCTTCGGCGTGCTGCCGCCCATCGCGCGGCTGACGCCGGCGCAGGCGATGTATCACTTCCTGTCGGGCTTCACCTCGAAGGTCGCCGGCACCGAGCGCGGCGTGACCGAGCCCGAGCCCACCTTCTCGACCTGCTTCGGCGCCCCCTTCATGCCGCGCCGGCCCGAGGTCTACGGCAAGCTCCTGCAGGAAAAGATCGCCGCCCACGGCGCGACCTGCTGGCTGGTCAACACCGGGTGGACGGGCGGCGCCCACGGCACCGGCCACCGGATGCCGATCAAGGCCACCCGCGCGCTGCTGCATGCCGCGCTCGACGGCTCGCTGAACGAGGCGACCTTCCGCAAGGACGAGAATTTCGGCTTCCAGGTGCCGGTGACGGTGCATGGCGTCGACGCCCAGCTGCTCGACCCACGCGCCACCTGGGCCGACAAGGCCGCTTACGACGCGCAGGCCAAGAAGCTGGTCGAGATGTTCGCCGAGAACTTCGAACAATACGTGCCGCACATCGACGACGACGTGAAGGCGGTGGCGATCGGCTGAGCCGGTGCGCGTCGCGGGGGCAGATGGCTGTCCGTCTGGCTGGTTGACGGTCGCGATGCCCATCGGCGCGCCCGAGCGGGCAGAGGCGCGGATCGTTCAGGCCGAGCGGTTGCCCGCGCTCGCCGAGGTCGTCGCGCTCGACATCCCCATCGGGCTGATGGACGGCCCCGACGACGGCCCCCGCCCGGCGGACAAAGCGGCACGGCGGTTCCTCTCGGAACGCAACATCGACCGAATCGCGGGGGTCGGCTCGCGGGTCTTCCCTTCTCCGACCCGTGCCCATCTCGCCATCCTTGCGGCGGGCGGCACTTATGGCGACCTGCTCGGCCACTTCCGCAAGGGGCAGCACATCTCGAAACAGTGCTTCATGATCTGCCCCAGGATCATCGAGATCGACGCGCTGTGCCGCGCCGACCCCGACGCTCCGCTATGGGAGAGCCACCCGGAGATCGGCTTTGCCCATCGCGCCGGCCGCACCCTGCCGAGCAAGCATCGCCCCGAGGGCCTCCGGGCGCGGCAAGACCTGCTGTCCGAAGCCGGCTTCGACCTTGCACGGCTCGCCGCCGCGCTGCCGGACGGACGCAGGCACTGGGCGCCCGACGACCTGCTCGACGCCTGCATGCTTGCGCTGACCGGCACCCGCATGGCCCGCGGTACCCATGCCGGTCTGCCGAACCTGACCGACCGCGACAGCCACGGTCTGCGCCGCGTCATCCACTTCTGAGGCCCCGACGCGCGGGCCTAGCCGGCGAGGGCGCGGCGCACGAGGTTGAGCCCCGCGATGACGAGGATCACCAGGGTCGCCCGGCGGAACAGCGCCTGGTCGAGCCGGTCGTGGACGCGGAAGCCCGCCCACATGCCGAGCATTGCCGGCGCGATCAGCGCCACGGAAAGAGGCGCCGTCTGCGCGTTCATCACGCCCGATTGCAGGTGCGCGGACAGCAGCATCAGGCCGCCGAGGCCGAAGGCCACGCCCTGCACCCGAACCTGCTCGGTCTTGGGCGTCTCGAGGGCGGTGAGATACATCACCATCGGCGGCCCCCATACGCCAGAGAGTCCCCCGAAGAATCCCGACACGACGCCGAAGCCCACCTCGGAGCGGCGCCGCGCCTCCGGGCCGATCACGGGGCGCCACCCGGCGAGCTGTGCGAGCCCGAAGAGCACGATCGGCCCGCCGATCAGCGCAAGGATCGCCCGCCCGTCGAGCAGCGGCACCAGCTGCGCCGCCAGGACGAGGATCACGCCCGCGATCAGCAGGTAGCGGCGATGGGTGCGCAGCGCCTCCAGCGCCGCACGGCCGCCCTGCCGGAAGGCCTGCAAGCCGTTCGACACCACGGTCGGCCCGATCAGCGCGGCGACGGCCACCTCCGCCGGGAGGAAGCTGCCGAGGCCCGAGATCATCAGCATCGGCATGGCAAAGCCCACCGCCCCCTTCACCGCGCCGGCGACGAAGGCGACCGCGCAGGCGGCCAGGAAAAGCGGCAATGTCAGAAGGTCGAGCCCGAGCATGGCCCCGCCTTACCCGATCCATGGCCGGATACCAGATGGCCCGCGACGTTTCGCGCCGCCGCGGGGGTGGCCCCGGCGACGAACGGGCTAGGTCTGCGGCGAGGCCGCAAAGGTTCGGGACACATTCGTGCGCGCCCGACTGAAGACTTGAATAATTGTTGCGCTGCACCTGCGAAGGCCCTATGTGACCGGGCAATCCGGGGCCGCCGGGCCCGACGGCGGCGAGACGAAAGAGGAGAGGACAGATGCCCCACGACGGACAGGATGTCGCGACCGCCGAAACCGAGGTGGCGCTGCTGCCCGACCTGCTCTCGCTCACCGGCGCCGCCGTGGGCCCGGCCGAGCACATCCTCGCCGCCGCCCGCGGGGCGGTGAAGGCGATGGTGACAGACGGCGATCGCGTCTCGGGCACGCTCGTCGAGGCGCACCAGACCGCGGCCCACGGCTTCGCCTGGCTGGCCACCTATGTCGAATCGCTGCGCCAGATGCAGGGCTGGGCCGAGCGACTGCAGGCCGAGGGCGCTTTCGGCGAGATCGAGCAACTGATCCACCAGATCGCCTTCGGCGAGTATCTCTGGCAGATCTACGGCGGCATCCCGATGAGCCAGGGCGAGATCGTGCGCCTGCAGGACATGGGACTGAGCCAGGACGACATGCGCGTGCTGATGTCGCCCGAGGTGATGACGCTCACCCAGTACGGCAACACCCAGGCCGCCCGCTCGCGGCTGGTCGAGCTGATGCGCGAGCAGTCGGCCAACGCCACCGTCGGCCATGCCGGGCTCGACGACGAGCTCGGCATGATCCGCGAGCAGTTCCGCCGCTACGCGGTCGACCGGATCGAGCCCGTCGCCCACGAATGGCACCTCGCCGACGACCTGATCCCGATGGAGATCATCGAGGAGCTGTCGGAAATGGGCGTGTTCGGCCTGACCATCCCCGAGGAGCACGGCGGTCTCGGCATGTCGAAGGCCGCGATGTGCGTCGTCTCGGAAGAGCTGTCGCGCGGCTATATCGGGGTGGGCTCGCTCGGCACCCGGTCCGAGATCGCGGCCGAGCTCATCATCTGCGGCGGCACCGATGACCAGAAGGCGCGCTGGCTGCCGGGGTTGGCCTCCGGCGAGATCCTGCCCACAGCGGTCTTCACCGAGCCGAACACCGGCTCCGACCTTGGCGCCCTGCGCACGAGGGCCGTGCGCGATGGCGACGACTGGGTTCTGAACGGCAACAAGACATGGATCACCCACGCCGCCCGGACCCACGTGATGACGGTGCTGGCCCGCACCGTGCCGGACACGTCCGACTACCGGGGCCTGTCGATGTTCCTGGCCGAGAAGACGCCGGGCACCGACGAGGCGCCGTTCCCCGACGCGGGGCTGTCGGGCGGCGAGATCGAGGTGCTCGGCTACCGCGGCATGAAGGAATACACCGTCAACTTCGATGATTTCCGCGTGAAGGGCGAGAACCTGCTCGGCGGCGAGGAAGGCGAGGGGTTCAAGCAGCTCATGCAGACCTTCGAGAGCGCCCGCATCCAGACGGCGGCGCGGGCCATCGGGGTGGCGCAGTCGGCCCTCGACATCTCGATGCGCTACGCCGAGGAGCGCAAGCAGTTCGGCAAGGCGCTGATCGAGTTCCCCCGCGTGTCGGGCAAGCTGGCGATGATGGCGGTCGAGATCATGGTCGCGCGCCAGCTCACCTATTTCTCGGCCCGCGAGAAGGACGCCGAGCGGCGCTGCGACCTCGAGGCCGGCATGGCCAAGCTGCTCGGTGCCCGCGTGGCCTGGGCCTGCGCCGACAACGGCCTGCAGATCCACGGCGGCAACGGATTCGCGTTGGAATATCCGATCAGCCGCGTGCTGTGCGACGCCCGCATCCTCAACATCTTCGAGGGGGCCGCGGAGATCCAGGCGCAGGTGATCGCCCGCCGGCTTTTGTCCTGAGCGACGGCGCGGGAATCGCGGGGACGATCCGCTGCGGCGGCGCGCGCAGATCGGCGCGCCGTCGATCGGCCGGCAGCATGTCCCCGCCGGCGAGCGTGAGTGGCGATCTCCGGGGGCGCTGCCCCCGGACCCCCGGAGTATTTCACCCAAGATGATGGAGGGGGCCGGGGTCATTGGGCCCCCTCCGGCCCGAGCGCGGCGCGGCGGCCCGAGGGAGCGGGAGACGGGGCCGGCGAGGTCGCTGATCCTGCCGATCATGGCCTCGCCCCGGCAGGGCCCGATCACCGGCGCCGTTGCGGGGGCGTCGGTTCCCCTGCTGCATGGTGCGCGCCGCACGGTGCGGGCAGTGATCGTTCCTGGCCGTTGCAAGCCGCGCCGCCTTGCGCCAGCGTCCGCCCATGACTGCAGCGGCATTCCTCAGACCCACGCGCCGGCCGGTCGCGCAGCGCCGGCCATGACCCGCCCGCTGCGCCTGCTCGTGACCGGCGCGGGCGGCTATGTCGGCCGCCACGTCACCGCCCGCGCGCTGGCCGAGGGCCATGCCGTGCGCGCCAGCATGCGTGACCCGGCCCGCGCGGCCGAGATCGCGGGCGCCGTGGGCGGCCCCGTCGAGCCGGCCGCGCTCGACCTCTTGCGCGACGCGGGGTGGGATGCGGCGATGGCGGACATCGACGCGGTGCTTCACACCGCCTCGCCCGTGCCTGTCGGTGCGCCGAAGCGCGACGACGACGTGATCCTCCCCGCGCTCGAGGGCACGCGCCGGGTGATGGAGGCGGCCGCCCGCGCCGGCATCTCGCGTGTCGTCGTCACCTCGTCCATAGCGGCGGTGCTGACCCCGCGCGGCAAGAACCCGGCCGACCTCTTCACCGCCGCCGACTGGACCGACGCCGGGAACCCCGCCGTCCGCGCCTATGCGCGCGCCAAGACCCTGGCCGAGCGCGAGGCCCGCCGGATCGCCGCCGAGGCCGGCATCGCGCTGGCCACGATCAACCCCGGCGTCGTGTTCGGCCCGCCGCTGGGCGGCCCCGC
The DNA here is from genome assembly GCF_003340565.1 of Rhodovulum sp. 12E13. Lineage (GTDB taxonomy): Bacteria > Pseudomonadota > Alphaproteobacteria > Rhodobacterales > Rhodobacteraceae > HLUCCA09. Next base: position 179,836 of record NZ_QPLK01000008.1, read on the forward strand.
GACAAGCTCGCTGGCCCTGATCGACCGGCTTATCCGCGGGCGCGACCCGCTCTTGCCCCGCCTGCACATTCCCTGCGTCACGGTCGGCGACGTCGCGGAGGCGCACATGAAGGCGCTCGGCGCGGAGGATGGCGCGCGCATCCTGATGGTCGCCGACAGCGTGCCCCTGCAGGAGGTCGCCACCCTCGTCCGGCAGGCCGTCCCCCATGCCCGCGCCTCACGGCTGACCGCGCCCGACTGGGCGGTGCGGCTCGTCGCCCTCGTCTCGCCGTCAGTGCGTGCGGCGGCCGGCGGGCTGGGCCGCAGAGAGCGGGTTGAGACGGCCACGGCAGAGGCGCTGCTCGGCCGCAAGATGACCGACCCGCGCGCCGCCGTGACCGCCACCGCCCGGACGCTGGCCGGCCTCGCCTGAGCGCCGGTGACCGGGCACCTTGAAACCCTCCTGCCCCGACCCACGGTAAGCAGGGACGACATGAGAGGAGCCGTGCATGTCCGACAGGCCCCGCGACCCCGATCCCGGGCCGGTCGTGCTGACCGGGATCACAGGCTTCATCGCCAAGCGCATCGCGGCCGACCTGCTGAACGCGGGCTACGCGGTACGCGGCACGCTGCGATCGCCTGCCCGCACCGGCGAGGTGCGCGCCGCCCTCCGCCCGGTGCTGCGCGATCCGGCAGCGGCCGACGCCCGTCTTTCCTTTTCCGAGGCCGACCTCACGACGGATGCGGGCTGGCCCGAGGCGATGGACGGTGCACGGGCGCTTGTCCACACCGCGTCGCCCTTCCCCCTCGCCCAGCCGAAGACCGATGCGGAGCTTACCCGCCCCGCCGTCGACGGCACGCTGCGCGCCCTGCGGGCCGCGCAGTCCGCCGGTGTCACGCGCGTCGTGCTCACGTCGTCGGTGGTGGCGATCCTGCACAACGAGCGGCCCCAGGGTCACGTCCATACCGAAGAGGACTGGACGGAGACCGGTCACCCCACCGCCACGCCCTATGCCAGATCCAAGACGCTGGCCGAGCGCGCGGCATGGAACTTCGCGGCCGACCACCCCGAGATGCAGCTGACGGCGATCAACCCCGGCCTCGTCGTCGGTCGCCCGCTCGACGCGCGCTACGGCACGTCCCTGCAGGTGGTCGCGCGGTTCCTGTCCGGCAAGGACCCGATGGTGCCGGATTTCGGGCTCGCCGTGGTCGACGTGGCCGACGTCTCGGCGATGCATGTCGCCGCGCTCGAGCGGCCCGCAACGGCCGGGCGCCGCTACATCGCCGCCGAGCGGTTCGTCATGGCGCCCGAGATGACCCGGTGGCTCGCCGACGCTTTCCCCGGCCGGCGCATCCCCACCCGCATCGCGCCGAGATGGCTCCTGCGCGCGCTCGCGCTCGCCGATCCCGCGGTGCGCGCGATCCTGCCCGCGATCGGCGACGAGAAGCGCCTGTCGAACGCTCGCGCCCGGGAAGAGCTGGGCATCACCTTCAGACCGGCGAAGGACGCGGTGCTCGCCTCGGCCGCCTTTCTCGACGAGGCGGGGCGCGCGACGCCCGCCTGACCACGCCCGTCTCAGCCTGGCAGCCGCGCCAACGCCTCGACCAGCCGCCCGCGTGCCCCCGGCAACGGCCGGTTGCCAAGCGATGGCACGAGCCGCCGCTCAAGGAAATGGCCGGTGGTGACCAGCCCGGTGCGCACCTCGGCGAGCGGCCCCTCCCCCTCGCCCCGGAGCGCCGGCGGCAGGGGCAGAAGCCGGTCGGCCCATGCCCCTGCGCCCGCCGCGCTCACGGCCCGGCCGGTGCGGGGCGAAACGTAGACGAGCCCCTCCGTCGCTCCGGTCGCCGCGCAGGTGGAAAGATCGAGGCCGAATCCCATCTCGGCCAGCAGAGCCGCCTCCCACCTCAGATAGGCATAAGGCCACACCGCGCTCTGGCCGATCAGGTCGAGCACGGCGACGGTCTGGTGGTAGAAGGCGGGGTAGGGCTGCCGCTCGGGCAGGGCGAAGGCGGCGAGCGCCGTGACCGCGGCGAGGCCAGCCAGCGCCGCCCGGTCGCCCATCAGCGCTGCCGCCCGCCCCCGCACCGGCTCGACCGTGAAGCTGCCGAGGTGCTCCTCGAGCCGGGCGCGCCACGCCACGTCGAGCTGCGCGCCGGGCTGCAGGAGCGGCGCGAGCCGCCGCCCGCCTCCGCCGCGCACGAGGCCCGCATGGCGGCCGTGACCTTCGGTGAAGACCTCGGCCAACGCGCTGCCCTCGCCGTGCCGGCGCACCGCCAGCAGCACCCCGTCTTCGCGCCATTCGAGTGCCAGCGCCCCCTCCATTCGCGGTGATCCGGCAGAGCGGCTTCGCCGCATGCCCCCACGTTTTGCGCGCCCGGCCGGGCGCGCGCCTGCGTATTTGGAACAGAAAGAAACCCCGCGGTCACGCCTGCCCGCTTCTTTCCGTGTTCAAACACGCATTGTGCGAGGATGAGAGGCCGCCGACCGGTGGGGCGGCTAGTCCAGCCCCGGCGAGTCGAGCAGGTGGCGGCCCAGCCTGTCCTCGATCTCGACCACCCAGAGATCGGGGTCGAAGCGGCGCGCTCGGGCGATGGCGGCATCGACCTCGGGCTCGTCGCCCTCGGCCAGCACGTCCCAGGGCCGCGAGCCGTCGAGCGCGGTGATCCGCTGGAAGGCGCGCGCGCGGCCGTCGAGCGTGGCGAGCTTGACGAGGATCGCCCCGGCCGTGGCATCGCCCCGCGCGCCGATATAGACGGGGATGCCCTCGGCCTCGCAGCGCAGGCGGTAGGCATCGACCCAGAGGCCCGCGGCGAGGCGGCTCATAACGGCTCCCTCATGCGCGCCTCACCCCTCGCCATCTCGGAAATCGAGCCCCATCTCGGAATAGCGCTCGGCCTCGTCCAGCCAGCCGGGGCGCACCTTGACCTGGGTGAAGAGGTGCACCTTGCGGCCCAGAAACTCCTCGAGCTCCGCCCGGGCCGCCTGCCCGACCGCCTTGAGCGTCGCGCCGCCCTTGCCGAGCACGATCCCCTTGTGGCCGTCGCGGGCGACGTAGATCAGCTGGTCGATGCGGGTCGAGCCGTCCTTGCGATCCTCCCAGTTCTCGGTCTCGACCGTGAGCTGGTAGGGCAGCTCCTCGTGCAGGCGGAGGGTCAGCTTCTCGCGGGTGATCTCGGCGGCGATCATGCGCAGGGGCAGGTCGGCGATCTGGTCCTCTGGGTAGAGCCAAGGGCCCTCGGGCATCTCGTCCGCGAGCCACCGGCGCAGGTCGTCCACGCCGTGGCCCCGGTCGGCCGAGATCATGAACGTGCGCACGAAATCGTGGGCCGCGTTCATCTCCTCGGCCAGCGACAGAAGCGCGGGCGGCTCCACCCGGTCGATCTTGTTGATGGCGAGCGCCACGGGGCGCCCCCTGGCCTGAGTGGCGAGCGCGTCGAGGATGGCGCGCACGCCCTCTGTCAGCCCGCGATGGGCCTCGACCAGAAGCACGACCATGTCGGCATCCGCCGCGCCGCCCCAGGCGGCGGCGACCATCGCCCGGTCGAGCCGGCGGCGGGGACGGAACAGTCCCGGCGTGTCGACGAAGACGAGCTGCGCGTCGCCCTCGATCGCGACGCCGCGAATGCGGGCGCGCGTCGTCTGCACCTTGTGGGTGACGATCGACACCTTGGCGCCGACCATCCGGTTGAGCAGCGTCGATTTGCCGGCGTTCGGCTCGCCGATGAGCGCGACGAAGCCGCAGCGTGTGGTCATGGGGCACCTCCGATGCAAGGGGCCAGACATAGGCGAGACCGGCGCGCGCCGCCAGCGCTTCGGGACGTGGCCGGGCGGCGGCTGGCGGGCGGGGGTGGGCGGGTGGGTCGGCCGCCAGCCGCCGCCCGGCCTCAGCCGCCCCGCTCGACCTCGGCCAGCAGGGCCTGCGCGGCCGCCTGTTCGGCGGCGCGCTTTGAGGGCGCGCGGGCCTCGGCGGCCGCCCCGCTCTCCAGCCGGGCGCGGATGGTGAATTCGGGCGCATGGTCGGGGCCGGAGCGGGCGACCTGCTCGTAGGCGGGCGGTTTCATGCCCCGCGCCTGCGCCCATTCCTGCAGCGCCGTCTTGGGGTCGCGCGCATCCTCGGCCACGCGGCCCACGCGGTCGCCCCAGAGGCGCAGCACAAGCGCGCGGGCGGCGTTGAACCCCGCGTCGAGGTAGACCGCGGCGATCACGGCCTCCATGCCATCGGCCAGCAGGGCCGCCTTGCGCCGCCCGCCGGTCATGGTCTCCGATCGGCCGAGCTTGAGCACGTCGCCCAGCCCGATCTCGCCCGCCACCTCGGCGCAGGTCTCGCGCCGCACCAGCGCGTTGTAGCGGGGAGCGAGCTGGCCTTCCTTCGCGTCGGCATCGGCCGCCAGCAGCGCCTCGGCCATGACGAGGCCCAGCACCCGGTCGCCGAGGAACTCCAGCCGCTGATTGTCGGGGCGGCTATCGGACGAGAGCGAGGAATGGGTCAGCGCCCGCACCAGCAGCTCCGGCCGGGCGAACGCGTGGCCCAGCCGGTGCTGGAAGTCGCGCAAGTCGGCCGAAAGCTTCATTCGATGCGATGGAAGAACCGGTCGGGCCGCCATGTCCAGACGAAGAAGAGCGAACGCCCCGCGGCAGAGAACATCACCCGGTCGGCCCGGCCGATCAGGTTTTCCTCGGGCACGAAGCCGACGCCGCGGGCGAGCGGGTTGACCCGGCTGTCGGTGGAGTTGTCGCGGTTGTCGCCCATGAAGAAATAGTGGCCCTCGGGCACGGTGTAGACGGGCGTGTTGTCGTTCGGCCCCGACCGCACGTCGAGAATGTTGTGCGCGGCCCCGTTCGGCAGCGTCTCGACGAAGCGCGCCTTCTCGCAGGTGCCGCCCTGTCCGACCGGTGCGTTGGCGCATTGCGGCGTCAGGCGCTGCGGGCCCTGCGGCGCGTAGACCTCCTCGAAGGTGCCGGCCGGCTCCATGCCCACCGCCTCGCCGTTGAGATGGAGCACGCCGTCGCGCATCTGCACCCGGTCGCCCGGAAGGCCGACGAGCCGCTTGATGAAGTCTTGCCCGTTGACGGGGTGGCGGAACACCACGACGTCGCCCTGCGCAGGCTCGCGCGCCAGCCACCGCCCCTCGATGAAGCCGCACATCGAGAAGGGGCAGGAATGCTGCGAATAGCCGTAGGCCATCTTGTTGACGAACAGGAAATCGCCGATCAGCAGCGTGTCCTTCATCGAGCCCGAGGGAATCCAGAACGGCTGGAAGAACAGGGTGCGAAAGACACCGGCGATCAGCAGCGCGTAGACGACCGTCTTGACCGTCTCGGAGAGACCTTCCCGAATGCTCGCCATCCTGCCCGCCTGTTCTTGTCGCCGAGGCGACTGCCCGCCCTCGCGCGGCTACATGCGGGCGGGGGAGGGGGGAGTCAAGCAAGGCACCGGGCCGCTCACGCCCCCTCGGGCGGCCCGCCCGGCCGTGCATCCTGCGGGGCGGCGGCCGGCAGGGTGCAGCCGCGCAGGCCCGCCGCCCAGAGCCCGGCCCGATCGACGCCCGCCGCCACAGCGCGGTCGACCAGCACGCCCGGGTCGGCGGCGACCGCGGCGAGCGCCCCGGCCACTTCGCCCGACACCGCATCGAGCCGCGCCTCGGCCTCGGCGAGGCGCTCTCCCAGGGTCGCGCCGAGGCGGGCGGCCCCCTCGTCGGCCCCCTCCCCGAGCTCGGCGAGATCGGCCCGGAGCCCGGCAATCTCGCCGCGGGTCAGGGCGATCTCGTCGGCAAGCGGGGCGAGGCGGGCCACCTGCACGGCGGCCGCCTCCGCCATGCGCACGCCGACCCGGTCGACTGTGGCCGTCACTTGCCAGGCGAGGAACAGGCAGGCCGCCAGGAGGATCAGGGTGGCATTGACGAGGGACAGGGCGAGCGCCCGCAGCGCGCGGGCGAGGCGGGGGGCGACGGCGTCGGGCATGTCAGGCTCTCTCCATGGCGGATTGCGGCAGCGGGCGCGCCTCGATCAGCACCACCGCCTGCGCCCAGGGGTGGTCGTCGGTCAGGGTGACATGAATGATCGCCTCATGCCCCGGCGGCGTCATCTCGGCCAGCCTCTCGGCCGCCCAGCCGGTGACATGCATCACCGGCTGCCCGGTGGCGAGGTTGGTCACCGCCATGTCGCGCCAGGCGATTCCCATGCGCAGGCCGGTGCCGAGCGCCTTGGAGCAGGCTTCCTTCGCCGCCCATCGCTTGGCGTAGGTCGCCGCCGTCTCGCGCCGCCGCTCGGCCTTGCGCCGCTCGACGGGCGTGAAGACCCGGTCGCGGAAGCGGTCGCCCCAGCGGTCGAGCACCCGCTCCATGCGCTCGATGTTCGCCAGATCGGTTCCGATACCGAGGATCATGCGCCGCTCCCGCCCCTTCCCCCGACGGCTTGCCGCATCCCGCCCGGCGACGCCAGCCCCGGCAAGAGGCCCCGTGCACGAGGATCTCCGCAATACGCGCCGGGCGCGTCCCCGTCAGCTGCCCGCGAGCGCCCGGGAGATGTCGAGGAAGCCCTCGAGGTCGTCGCCCTCGAGCGGGATGAGCGCCTCGTTCTCGATCGCCATCAGCGCCTCGAATTCCGCCTGCTGCCACGCGAACCGGTCGAAGAGCACCACCGCCTGGTTGAGCGTGCGCAGCGTGTTGACGGCGAGCGTCGCGTCGTCGGCCGCCGCGGCGAGCCGCTCCTCCAACAGCGCCTGCCGGCCGAGCAGCAGATCGCGATACCGATCCACGACGCCCGCAATCTCTTCCTGGATCTCGAGATTCGCCGCGTAGCGCGCGGCCGTCGCCGCGTCGGGCGCCTCCGCGAGCAGGGCGCGCGTCTCCTCGATGAGGGCGGCGTTGTCGGCCTCGAACTCCGCGAGGTTGGGCAGCCAGACCTCGCGGTAGTCGCGAAGGTGCAGCTCGTGCAGGCGCGCCGAGACGAGCCGCATGACCGCGGCCACCCCGTAGTAGCGCCGGAGCGTGTCGTTGCTGGTGACGGTCGTCCGGATCTCGCCGAGGCGCCGCTCGACCTGCTGGAGCACCGTGAAGGCGATGCTGGCCTCGACGATCGACCGGCCGTTGACCTGGTAGAGGATGGCGCGCGCCTGCTCCTGCGTAAGCTCGATGCCGTATTCGCCGGCCATCGCGCGCACGAAGTCGCGCTCGATCCCGGCGCGAGTGCGGCGCAGCTCGCCCAGCCTGTCGGCGCCGCGCTCGAGCCGTTGCTCGATATCCTCGAGCGAACCGGCCGCGTGCTCGCGCATGAGCACCGTGTCGAGCCGTGTCATCACCTCGTCGGAGGGGCGCGCGGTCAGCCGGTCGACGCGCAACTGATCCATCTCGGCCTCGATCTCGGCGATGCGCGCGTCGGCCCGCAGAAGGCGCTGCCGCGCCTCGGAATAGGTATCGCCCACGATCATCGCGATCAGATCGTCGAGATGGGCGTCGAGATCGGCCTCGACGTCGGCGCGCGAGCGCCCGAGCCAGCGATCGCGCTCCCCGACCTCCTGCATCTCGTCGATAAGCGCGCGCATCTCCGCCAGCTCGTCGACGGCGCGGTCGATGATCGGCGCGGCGTCATAGGCGCTCGGATCCTCGGCCGCCGCGCCACCCCGAGCAAGCGCAGGCTGCGCGAGCAGCACGGCGAGGCAGGCGGCTTTCAGCACTCTCATCAACGGTCTCCCTCGGCAGTTGGCGACGATCACGGCACTACCCGCCCATATAGGTCGGCGCGGCGCGTTCCGCAGACTAGCGCCGCCACACGGCGAAACTGCGGAACCGGCAGGACAATTGTGCCGCCGCCATGCGGCCTATATGTAGGGCATGTCGACGGGGGGAGCGCGACCCGCCCATGAAACTGACGACCTACACCACCTACGCCCTGCGCGTGCTGCAGCTCACGGCTCTGCGCGCGCCCGATCTCGTGCGCGTCGACGACGTGGTGGCAGTGCACGGGCTCGCGCGGCCGCACGTCGTCAAGATCGTGCACGCGCTCGGACGGGCCGGCTATCTCGAGACGAAGCGGGGCCGTGGTGGCGGCTTCCGCCTCGGCATGGCGCCCGGAAAGATCATCGTGGGCGACGTGGTGCGCCTGACCGAGGGCGAACCCGAACTGGTCGAATGCTTCGTCCCCGAATCGAACACCTGCCCGCTCATCGGGATCTGCCGCCTGTCGGCCGCGTTGCACGAGGCGACCGGCGCCTTCATGGCGGTGCTCGACCGGCTGACCGTGGCCGACATCTCGGCCAACCGCGCCGAACTGGTCGAGCGGATCGCCGAGCGGCAGGACGGCTGAGACGGGACGACGGAGGAACGCTGCGCATGGCACAGGCCGCAGAAGACAGCTGGATCGGCCATTTCCGCGGGCTCGAGCGCCTCGACCGCGAGGTGCAGGAGACCCTCGTCGCGCGCTCGCGCTACGTGTCGGTGCCTGCGGGCACCGTCGTCTTCGGCCCCGGCAAGAGCCCCGAGAACCTGCTTCTGCTGCTCGAGGGCACGGTTCGGGTGCAGCAAACCTCCGAATCGGGGCGCGAGATCGTGCTCTACCGCGTCCACGCCGGCGAGAGCTGCGTGCTCACCACCGCGTGCCTGCTCGCCTACGAGAACTACGCCGCCGAGGGCGTCGCCGAGACCGACGTGAAGGCGGTGATGATCCCGCGCACGGTCTTCGACGAACTGGTGGCGCGGTCGGAAAGCTTCCGCACCTTCGTCTTCTCGGCCTACGCGCGGCGGATCACCGACCTGTTCCACGTCATCGACGAGATCGCCTTCCAGCGGATGGACGTGCGACTGGCGCAGAAGCTGGTGGAGCTGTCGCGCGGCGCCGACAGCGTGAAGGCCACCCACGCGGTGCTGGCGACCGAGCTCGGCACCGCGCGCGAGGTGATCTCGCGCCAGCTGCAGGAATTCCAGCGTCGCGGCTGGGTCGAGCAGTCGCGCGGCACGATCCGCCTCACCGACCGCGCAGCCCTCGAGGGTCTGGGACAGGACGACTGACGCGCCGCCCTGTCCCGCCGGCCGGCGGGACAGGGCGAAAAGATCGACGACTTCGGTAACATTGTCACCGACCGGGCCCGCCCCGGACGTCTAGACCGTCTCCATCGCAGCCGGGGTTCGACCCGGCGAGCCAAGGGAGACAGACATGACGCAAGCAGCGAAACCCGCCGCAGAGCAGGCCTGGTCGCCGCTCTACTTCCTCGCCGCGCTCGGCGCGGGCGGCCTGACCGTGACGTTCTTCATGTACCTTATGTTCTGGGTGCCCCATCCCGGCCAGCCGGTGCCGGTCTTCGAGGACATCCTCGCCTACTTCACCGCCGCTGGGCCCCTCGGCAAGGGCATGGTGGCGCTGGCGCTGACCGGCATCGCCGTCTTCGCCGCGCTCCACATCAAGCTGCTGGTGTGGAACCTGCGCAAGCTGGCCGAGTTCAAGCGGTCCGACGCGTATGCCAGGCTGCACACCACGAACGCCGAGAGCCAGCTCAAGGGCGTGCCGCTGACGCTGGCGATGGCCGTCAACGTGGGCTTCATCCTCGGTCTCGTCTTCGTGCCGGGCCTCTGGAGCGTGGTCGAATACCTCTTCCCGCTGGCCATGATCGCCTTCGTCGCCATCGGTGTCTTCGCCTTCCGGCTGCTCGGCCGCTTCTTCGGCCGCATCCTGAGCGAGGGCGGCTTCGACACCCACGCCAACACCTCGTTCGCCCAGCTCCTGCCGGCCTTCGCGCTGTCGATGGTCGCCGTGGGCCTCGCCGCGCCGGCCGCCCTGTCGACCACGCCCTGGGTCGTGGCGACCTCTCTGGCGCTCGCCACCTTCTTCATGGTCGCCGCCACGCTGATCGCGGCCGTGATGCTGACGCTCGCCGTTGTCTCGATGGTCCAGCACGGCACCGCGCCCGAGGCCGCGCCGACGCTGATGATCCTCGTGCCGATCGTCACCGTGCTCGGCATCGCCTGGATGCGGACGAGCCACGGCCTGCACACGACGCTCGACGTCCATGCGCAGGCCGGCGCCACCTTCATGACGCTGACGAAGTTCCTCGCGTTGCAGGTTCTCTTCGCCGGGCTCGGCCTGCTGGTCATGGCGCGGCAGGGCTATGCACGGCGCTTCCTGAGCGCCGAGGGCACCCGCTCGGCCGGCTCCTACGCTCTGGTCTGCCCCGGGGTCGCCCTGTCGGTGATGCTGCACTTCTGGGTCAACAAGGGCCTCGTCGCCTCGGGCCTCGTCGCCGAGTTCGGCGTCGCCTACTGGGCCTTCACCGCTCCGGCGCTGGCGCTGCAGGTCGCGATGATCGCGCTGGTCTGGCACCTGCACCGGCTGCACTTCGCCGCCCCGCCCGAGGCGCAGGTCGCCTCGGTCCCGGCGGAGTGAACGGCACCCGGACCCGAGCCCATGGGCCGGTCCGCACCAGGCGGGCCGGCCCCTTTCGCTTGCGCAGGGGCCTGTCACGGTCGCGGTCAGGGGCGCGGTCGCGGATGCGCGCGGAGCCGCGTCGATCGCCGTGGGCGCCACGGCCCGGGGCACCTGATCTGGATCAAGGTGCCGCGGGCCCCGCGCGATTATGCATCCGCAATGCACCTTTTCCCGGCGGAGCCGCGATGCGCCTAACCATCCGCACCAACCTCGCGATGCGCGCGCTGATGTTCTGCGCCGTTCATCAGGGGCGCTTGGTGCGCAAGCACGAGATCGCGGCGGCCTGCAACGCGTCGGAGAACCATCTCGGCGTCGTCGTCAACATGCTCGGACAGGCGGGCTATATCGACACGACGCGGGGGCGGGGCGGCGGCATCCGGCTCGCGCGCGCACCGGCGACCGTCTCGGTGGGCGAGGTGTTCCGCCTGTTCGAGGCGACGGTGCCCTTCGCCGAATGCTTCGCCGCCGCCGACAACCACTGCCCGCTCACCTGCGCCTGCCGCCTGAAGGGGACGCTCGGCCGCGCGGTCGAGGCCTTCTACGCCGCGCTCGACGACGTGACGCTGGCCGATCTCGTCGACGACAACGCGGAGCTCGCCACCCTGCTGTCGCTCGAACGCGCCTGAGGGCATCGCCCCGAGCGAGGCGGCGACCCTCGGCCGGGAGACCGGGGCAGCGTGGTCCGGGTCGAGACGCACCGCGAGGATTGCATGGCCGACGACGTCGCGGCAGCATGCTCTCCGACCGCCATGCCAATCGCCGAGGCCCGCCCCATGCGTCTGCTCCCCCTCCTGCCGCTCGTCGCGGCGCTCGCCCTCTCCCCTGCCGGCCCGCATTCCGGCAGCGCCCGCGCGCAGGACGGCGCAGAGGCGCAGGTGCTCACCGCACCGGGCCTCGCCCTGCCCGGCTCGTTCACCGGCACGATCCCCATGGCCTCCGGTCCCGGGGCGGAGTGGCACCTCGATCTCTGGCCCGACCAGGTGTTCCACCTGCGCCAGGATTACCCTGACCAGAGCGCCGCCGACATCGGCCGCTGGCACGCCGACCCCGCGCGCCGCGCCATCGTGCTGCGGGGCGGGCGCGAGGCCCCGGTCTTTCTCGAGGTGCGCGGCAATGGCGACCTGCGGCTAATGACGCCCGGGGGCGAGTCCATCGAGAGCGACCTGCCCTACACGCTCGCCGCCGGCCCGCTCGACCCCGCCGCGGTCTCGCTGCCGATGACGGGAATGTTCCGCTACATGGCCGATGCGGCGACCTTCTCGGTCTGCCTGACGGGGCGCAGCTACCCGGTGGCCATGGAAGGCGCCTATATCGAGGCCGAGCGCGCCTACCTCGCGATCGAGGACCGCGACCCGGGCGAGGCCGTGCTGGCCGTGCTCGAGGGGACGCTGGCCATGCGCCCGGCCATGGAGGGGCCCGACCGCACGCACCTGGTCATCGACCGTTTCTCCCGCTTCGCGCCCGGCGATACCTGCGACCGCGCGCGCGCCGACGCCGCGCTGACCGACACCTACTGGCGTCTCCTCGAGATCGGTGGCGACGAGATCGCCCCGATGGAGGGGAGCCGCGAGCCCTACCTGATCCTGCATTCGCCAGACGGCGACACGACCTCCGCGTTCAACGCCACGGTCGGCTGCAACATGATGCGCGGCGGCTACGAGCGGGGCGCCGGCGACGCGCTCTCCTTCGGGCAGGCAGCGATGACGATGATGGCCTGTCCGCCGCCGCTCGACACAAGCGAACGGGCGCTCACCGAGGCGCTGGGTCAGGTCGCCCGCCTCCAGATCACCGCGACGACGCTGGAGTTATTCGACGAGACCGGCACGCGGGTGCTGATGGCCGAGGCCGTCTACCTGCCCTGAGCCGCGGCGGGGCGCATTCCGGGCACATGATCGTCCCGGCGGGACAGGGGCGCCCATGCCCAGGCCGCCCGGCCGAGGCCGCTTTCCGCCCGCGGGGGCCGGGCGCGGGTGGGTGGGTGGGGCGGCCGGCGCGCGCGGGCGGAAAGCGGCCTCAGCCCGGCAGCGGCGTGCCGCGGGCGGCCTCCATCAGCGCGCGCATGTGGCGGATCGCGTGTTCGAGCCCTTTAAAGATCGCCTCGCCGATCAGGAAGTGCCCGATGTTCAGCTCCACCACCTCGGGGATCGCCGCGATCGGCTTCACCGTGTCGTAGGCGAGGCCATGACCGGCATGCACCTCGAGCCCCAGGCGGTGGGCGAGCGCCGCCATCTCCCGCAGCCGGGCGAGCTCGGCGTCGCGCGCGTCGTGCCGCCCTTCCGCGTGGGCGTCGCAATAGGCGCCGGTGTGCAGCTCGACCACCGCGGCACCGATCCGGGCGGCGGCCTCGATCTGCCGCGCGTCGGCGGCCACGAAGATCGACACCCGGCAGCCTGCCTCGGCCAGCGGCGCGATGAAATGCGCCAGCCGATTCTCGTCGCCCGCCACGTCGAGCCCGCCCTCGGTGGTGCGCTCCTCGCGCCGCTCGGGCACGAGGCACACGGCGTGGGGGCGGTGGCGCAGGGCGATGGCCTGCATCTCGCCCGTCGCCGCCATCTCGAAGTTGAGCGGCACGCCGATGCCCGCGATCAGCCGCTCGATGTCGCGGTCGCCGATATGGCGGCGATCCTCCCGCAGATGGGCGGTGATGCCGTCGGCGCCCGCGGCCTCGGCCAGACGCGCCGCGCGCACCGGATCCGGCACGTCGCCACCGCGGGCGTTGCGCACGGTGGCCACGTGGTCGATGTTGACCCCGAGCCGCAGCTTTCCGACGAAATCTCTCTGTGCCATTGCGGCCTCCCTCTCGCCCGGGGGACATATCCCGTGCGTGACCGAAAGCGAAGGGGTGGGGCGCCGACCTGTCCCGCCGGTCTCACCCTGCCCGCTCGACCTCGAGCCAGACGCCGCCCTCGGGGCGGAGCGTGATGACCAGTGTCGGCACCGGCGCCTTCCCCGCCACGGCACGGAAACGGAAGCGGGCGAGCAACGTGGCAAGAATGATGACGGCCTCCTGCAGGGCGAAGCGGGCGCCGATGCACACGCGCGGCCCGTCGCCGAAGGGCAGGTAGGCGTAGCGCGCCACGGGCGGCCCGTGCTCGAATCGCGCCGGATCGAAGGCGTCGGGCCGCTCCCAGAGGCGGCGATGGCGGTGAACGGCATAGATCGGCACCGACACCGTGTCGCCCGGCAGCACCTGCACGCCGGCCAGTTCGTCGACCTCCTGCGCCTGCCGGCTGAGAAAGGCGGCCGGCGGGTAGAGGCGCAGCGTCTCGTCGATCACCGCGCGCACGAAGGGCAGCCGCTCGACGTCGGCCGCCTCGGCCACGCGGCCGCCCAGCACGGCGTGTGCCTCGTCGCGTGCCCGCTCCTGCGCCGCCTCGTCGAAGCCCAGAAGGTAGAGCGCCCAGGCCAGCGTCAGCGCAGTCGTCTCGTGGCCCGCGACGATGAAGGCGAGCAGGTTGTCGCGCACGTCCGTCCCCGAGAAGTCGCCCGCGCCGGGCCCCTCGGCCCGCACCAGCAGGTCGAGCAGGTCCGGCGGGCCGGCGGCCTCGCGTCCCCGCCGCGCGGCGATGCGGGCGTCGGCGTGGCGCTTGAGGTCGTCGAGCGCGGGATCGGGGCGCATCCGCGCCGGGCGCGGCACCCAGGCGGGCGCGCCGAGCACGTCGAGGATGCTCATCTTCCCGGCCGCCTCGCCGTAGGCGTAGAGCGCCCGCTCCACCGTATCACGCCCCACCCCCTCCTCGCCGGAGAAGGTCACGTCGGAGATCACCTCGAAGGTCGCGGCGATCATTTCGGCCAGCAGGTCGGCCGCGCGCCCCTCGGCCCGACCGACACGCTCCGCGGCCCGCTCGGCCGCCGCCGACATCAGCGGCCCGAGGCCGTCGAGGTGCCGCGGCTGGAAGGCGGGCGCGGCCGCCCGGCGCTGGCGGCGCCACTCCGCCCCCTCGGCCACGAGCATCGAGTCGCCGATCACGGGGCGCAGCATCGACCGGGCAATCTCGGATTTCGGGTAATCCTCGACCCGCGTCTGCAGCATCCGTCGGATCGCTTCGGGCTCGGTCACCATGAGGAACCGCGCGGGGCTCGTGCCCGCCACCGCCCAGTCGCGGAACGCCTCGGCCGGGATCAGCTCGAGCACGTTGCGCTGGCTGGTGCGCCAGGCCTGCCACAGGCCCGCCGGCCCCTCGCGGTGGGCGAGGCGGGCCGGCAGACGCTCGAGCGGGGCATCGGCGGCGTGCGGGTCGGCAAAGGGGGGCGCGTCGTCGGGCATGGGCTAACAGGTAGGCAGCCGCGACCGCTCGGCAATTGCCCTCGCCGCCCTGCCCCGCTACCCAAGGAAGCGACGCTACAGGAGACACGGATGCCTCGCCGCCCCGCTGCCCGCGCTGCCGCATGCGCCGGCCTGATCGCCACGCTCGCCCTCGCCGCCTGTTCGGCACCCGACGCCGACCTGACCGCGCCGCCCGAGCCGCTCGGCGCCTTCCGGCTGGGCTACAACATCGTCGTGGCCGACGGCACGCAGAAGGTGGAGCCGTCGCGCGACGTGACGGAAGAGGAGTGGGAGGCCGCCTTCACGCAGGCGATCGACGAGCGTTTCTCGCGGTTCGACGGCGACCAACTCTACCACATCGCGGTCTCGGTCAACGGCTACTCGGTGGCGGTGCCGGGCGTGCCGCTGGTGGCCGCGCCCAAGTCGGTCGCCATCATCGGCGTCACCATCTGGGACGACGCCGCCGGCGGCAAGATCAACGAGGAGCCCGAGATCATCGTGGTCTACGAGCGCCTCGGCGCCGATGCGGCGCTCGTGGGGTCGGGCCTGACGCTCGGCCGCGAGGAGCAGGTCGAGAACATCGCCGAGAACGGCGCCCGCCTGATCGAGCGCTGGATGCGGGAAAACCCCGAGTGGTTCGAGTCGCGCCCCGGCGCCGCGACGACCGCCCGGATCGTCGACAACGAGATCGTGCGCAACTGAGGGGCACGGCCTGCCGCCCCCGCAGCCCCGTCGGCGCCGCCACCCCGTAGGCGCCACCCCGTCGCCGCCTCCGACAGTCCCGTCGCCGCGGCCGGCCGCGCGGGCCTCGCGCCGCCCCGCGAAGGCGCTTGCACTCCGCGGCAATTCGCCTTAGGCCCCCGCGCGATCATCCACCCCGGGGGACCGCTCTCGCGCGTCTCCCCCCGACGACGAGGCGCTCAAGAGGCATGGCGAAGCAGAAGTTCGAACGCACGAAGCCGCACGTGAACATCGGCACGATCGGGCACGTCGACCACGGCAAGACGACGCTGACGGCTGCGATCACGAAGTATTTCGGCGATTTCCGGGCCTACGACCAGATCGACGGCGCGCCGGAGGAGAAGGCGCGCGGGATCACGATCTCGACGGCGCATGTCGAGTACGAGACCGACAACCGCCACTACGCGCATGTCGACTGCCCCGGCCACGCCGACTACGTGAAGAACATGATCACGGGCGCGGCGCAGATGGACGGCGCGATCCTGGTGGTCAACGCCGCCGACGGGCCGATGCCGCAGACGCGCGAGCACATCCTGCTGGCCCGGCAGGTGGGCGTTCCGGCGCTGGTGGTGTTTCTCAACAAGGTCGACCAGGTCGACGACGAGGAGCTGCTGGAGCTCGTCGAGATGGAGGTGCGCGAGCTTCTGTCGTCCTACGACTTCCCCGGCGACGACATCCCGATCGTGGCGGGCTCTGCGCTGGCGGCGATGGAGGGCAACAGCCCCGAGATCGGCGAGGAGAAGATCCGCGAGCTTCTGGCGGCGGTGGACGAGTACATCCCCACGCCGGAGCGGCCGATCGACCAGCCGTTCCTGATGCCGATCGAGGACGTGTTCTCGATCTCGGGCCGCGGCACGGTGGTGACGGGCCGCGTCGAGCGGGGCGTGATCAACGTGGGCGACGAGAT
>NZ_QPLK01000080.1 GCF_003340565.1 Rhodovulum sp. 12E13
GGAGCAACTCGACCTGTTCGAAGCATTGAGCCTGCCGAAACCCGCCTGACGCACCTTGTCGTCACAAAAACGCGAACTCCCCGCCAACAATATCAATCGCTTATCGGATCAACTGTCGAACTTCGGTCGACCGGCTCACCCATCACTGCGACATCGTCGAAACCGGCAACGAGAGCTGGCGCTTCAAGAGCCGCGCCTAAGCCCGGCCCCCCGCCGGCCCGAGCCGTCTGCGCCACCTGAAAGCTCCGCCGCCTCGGGCCGGCTACCCGAGGGTCAAAGGGGTCCTTTTTGCGCGCCGATCGGGGGTCCCGATTCCATGCCGATTGACAGGCAGACATCGAGCGCGGCTTCCGCGTGCTGAAATCCGACATCGAGATCGCCCCCGTCCACCACCGTCTGCCCGATCGCATCCGGGCCCACGCCCTGATCTGCTTCCTCGCTCTCGTCCTCTACCGCGTGATGCGCATGAGGCTCACGGCGAGGGACCATGCCGCCAGCCCACGCACCGCGCTCGATCTGCTCGGCCGCATCCAGCGGCACCAGGCAAAGATCGGCGAGCGATCGGTAGACGGCCTCTCTTCCACGACCCCCGAACAGTTGGAGCTCTTCGAGACCCTGAACCTGCCCAAACCTGCCTGACGACCCGCTCGTAGTCACAAAACGGCGCATCCCGCCGCAAGGAAATCAATTGCCTATCCGTTTTGCTGTCGAACTTGGGGGGCTCTGAAGTTCTCTCCGCGGTCGCCGCAAGGGGCGACGCATATTTGCGTTCAGGGTCGGGTGGATCGAAGTGGTGTGCGCGGTTTGGTCCGCAGCAGGGGACGCGATCTAATCTGCGCCCTGCGTACCTGCCGGACGCATTTCTCCGCCACCCGATCGTGGACGGCAGGAGCTATTAGCTCAAGCGACTTGGCGGTCCTCAAACCGGGCAAACCGGAACTCCATAGTGCGTGCAGGATGACGGTGAGCTTACGGGCGCGTTCGACGCGCGCCTTTCGTGGCCCCGTCCGTTCGGCGATCGCCTGCGCCCAGTCTCGCAGACGCGACCCACCGAGCCTGCGCGTCATCACCGCATTCGCTGCGTCGTAGAATCGCGAAAGCGTGCGCTGCGAGGCGAGGCCATGAGGCACACCGAGCGGCGTTCGCCCGGACGCCGATCTGGCGGCCAGCTGGAGGGCGGGATCGTCCCTGAGCGCGTCCGTGTCGTCGTGATCGCGTCAGACCTGGGCGCCGAGCAGCACGCTCGTCCGGATGAGCGAGGGGAGGTCATGGACGACATCCTCCCAGCGCCGCGGATCGGTCAGCTGAGGAACCATCAACTCGATGATGCCGCTCCGCGTCATGATTTGGCGCAGCACCATGGCCCCGGCGTCTCCGTTCAGGCGCTCGGCGCGGCTCTCGACGCGCAGGGCCTTGTTGAAGCCCGTGACGACCGGCTGTAGCGTTTCATCCGTAGTGTGCTGTGTACGCTGCTGTCGGACCTTGTGTAGCAGCTTGATTCTACAGAGCACTCGTGGGCACGTTGGCTACTACCTCCCCGGTGGTTACTGCAGGATGACGCTGATTCACGGCCTGATTTGGCCAAATCGGGGTTCTCGCACAATAGGCGCGGCCATCAGCAGCACCGAGCGCTTGACTTGTACGCACAGTCAGCCGAGTCTACCGGGAAAGTGCAAGCCACATGGGGAATGTGGGGTAAGACCCTTTACGGAATCAGCTCTTCACTGTTTAAAGCGCGAAAGTATATTTTTTTGAGGCAAGCGAGATGATGGTATATATAAAGGCGGCGCTGAAAAAATCAATTCGGGCCGCAGGTTATGAAGTAAAGATTGCTCGATACGTGCGGCCGGCATCAGAAATGCCGATCCATTTTCTTCACATCGGCAAAAATGCCGGAACTCAGATTAAGGAGATTTGTGACAAGGTAAATGATAGAGCCGGATATCGAAGAATAAGAAAATGCCACCATGATGTGTATCTCAAGGATCTTCCAAGCGGAGCGCCCTACTTCTTCAGCATCCGCGATCCAATCAGCCGGTTCAAATCGGGATTCTATTCAAGAAAAAGGAAGGGGCAGCCAAGAATTTACAGTTAGTGGTCGGCCTATGATGAAAAGGCTTTCAGTGATTTTGAACATGCAAACGACCTTGCCGAAAGCCTTTTCGAGCAGGGTGAGGTTGGTGTAAAAGCATTTGGTGCAATGAAGTCTATCCGCCATGCTGCTCAAAATCAAAGTGATTGGTTCTATACTTGCGGAAACTTCCTGTTTGTAAATCCGCCGATTTGGATCATTCGCCAAGAGCGCTTGCTTGACGATATGGCGATATTTTTTGGTCGGAGCGGGATGGCAGAATGGAGCGACGCGCTGGAACTCGAAGAAGATCCTGTTAAAGCACATAGAAACGACTACTCATCCACCCCCAACCTCTCGGATAAAGCAAAGAACAACCTCTGGGCATGGTATGCGCAGGACGTTGAGTTCTATCGGGCATGCGAAGAATGGATGCACGAGGCGCTCGGCAACGACAAGGAATAGAACCTTGGCGACGCGCGCGGACGTGATGGGCGCGATGCTCGTGGTCATAGGTGTCGACATGGCCCCAACGACGGAGCAGCACGTGATCGAGCCTTCCTTCGAGCTGCTGGCGCGTTGCTTCTCGCACGCGAGTGCAGACTACGGTGCCGCCAGGAGGAGGGAGGTGTCGGAGCTGCTCTGATGATGGTGCTGGGCACCGAGGCGGCGTGCATGAGGATGCCTCAGGTTTCATGGTCAGGTCGGTTTCCGGCTCGAAAGGATCGGCACCACGTTCTCGAGGCCGGCCCAGACGGGCCGGTAGGTGACGGTAGGCAACCTACCGCGACCTACCCCGACCACGCACGAGATGGGCGCCCCATGACATCGACCCCGCCGATTCCCAAAGCCGATCGTCCGTCCGCGATCGAAGCCCTCCTCCCCAAGTTCGACAGCAAAACGGATAGGCAATTGATTTCCTTGCGGCGGGATGCGCCGTTTTGTGACTACGAGCGGGTCGTCAGGCAGGTTTGGGCAGGTTCAGGGTCTCGAAGAGCTC
>NZ_QPLK01000081.1 GCF_003340565.1 Rhodovulum sp. 12E13
CCTCGCCGCTTACGGCCGCTGGCACGCCGCCCGTGACAACGCCGACCGGAGCTACCGCGACGTCCTCAGGAAGCTCCTCGCTTCAGGCCACCCCACCAACACGGTTTGCTGACACCGCCAAGGATCGTCTGAACGACCGCTTCGGCTTCGCCGATTTCGGGCTTTGGAGGGTCTGGTAAGGGCGTTTCACCCGGTGAGACGGGCGCTTTCGGCGTATCTCCCGGCCCGAATGGCCGGGATTGTCGTCCGAGGGCAGACTCCGCCTCATGCCAGGAGCCTCCGGCGTACGAGGAACAGGTTGCCGAGGGCGAACAGCGTGAAGAGTTGTGCCCGGTTCTTCGCGAGGCCGCGGTACCGGGTCTTGAGATACCCGAACTGCCGCTTGAGCACCCGGAAGGGATGTTCGACCCGGGCCCGCACCATGGCGATGATCCGGTTGATGTCCTCATCGACGGGGTGCAGCGCGCCGCCCTTCGGCGCCTTCCTCATGACGCCCCAGAACTTGCCGGGGCCGGAGAACGCGGCCTCCCGCGCGGCGCTGACATAGCCCTTGTCCGCCCAGACCGATGTCTCCGCGCCGTGCAGGAGCTCGTCCCAGACCTGGCTGTCGTGCACCTTCGCGGTCGTGGTCTCCAGGCTGGGCGGGGTGCCGCCCTACGGCTACCGCGTCAAGAACCGGAAGCTGGTCGTGGACGAGGCCCAGGCCGAGCATGTCCGCTGGATCTTCGCCCGCTTCCTCCAGATCGGATCCGGCACGGAACTGGCGCGCCAGGTCGCGAAGCGCGGCATCCGCACGCCGCGCGGCAACCGGATCGACAAGAAGTATCTCTACCGGATGCTGAACAACCGCGCCCATATCGGGGAGGCAGTCCACAAGGGCGAGAGCTACCCAGGCAATCACGACGCCATCGTCGACCGCGAGACATGGGACCGTGTCCACGCCATCCTGCAGGAAAGCCCCCGCAAGCGTGCCGCGCGCACTCGCGCCGACACGCCAGCCCTGCTGAAGGGGCTGCTGTTCGGGCCGGATGGGGCCGCGTTCTCACCGACGCACACCCGCAAGGGCGCCAGGCTCTACCGTTACTATGTCAGCCAGACGGTGCTGAAGCATGGCGCCGGATCCTGCCCGGTCGGCCGGGTCCCCGCGGCCGAGATCGAGACCGCCGTCATCGACCAGCTGCGCGCCGTGTTCCGCCAGGTCGAGCAGCACCGCCTCGGGTGCGCCGAAGACGACGGCCTGCGACAGCGCCGAAGGCCGCAGCGCGCCGGGCGGCAGGTCATAGGCCTCCCGCTCCTGGCGGACGGCTTCGATCCCGCGCGCATCGGCATCGGCGATGGAAATGAACCGCAGCGGGACGGCGCGGCCGTCATGGACAAACGACACGACATCAGCCGGATCGAGCGCGAGGCGCGACGGAGGCAGGCGGAAGACCGCGCTCTCGCGGCCGGTCCAGGCTTCCATCAGTGCGCGGCAGCAGCGGCGCTCGGCCTCCTCGGGCGGCACCGCGATAGGGAAGGACTCGGACGCGATGCGGGTCGTATCGACGGTGATGCGCCGGGCCTCGACCTGTGCGGCCTCGTAATCCTCGTCGGCACGGGCCACCTGCCATTTCAGGGCCTGCGGCAGTTCGGTCTCCTGGCCGCGCGTGAGCTCGAGAACGTCGCCCTCGCGGGGCGCGACAAGATCGTCTGGCGAGACGGTTGCGACAGCTGCGCGCCCGCGCATGACGAACCGGATCACACCCTCGGTCTCCACCGCGTCGAAGCCGAAATGCCGCGCGAGCGTGGTGATCAAGGCGCGAGGGCTTTCCAGCGCGCCGATGGCGTAGCCCTCGACCGCGCCCCAGAGCCCGGTGACGTCGATCCGGTTCTCGGGAAGCCCGGCGCGCAGGCAGAGATGGCGGACAAGGGCCGCGAGCGATACCGCCCCGAGCCGTCCGGTCAGCCAGTGACCGAGGCGCCAGTTCCCGCCATCCGTCCAGACGTCGGTCAGCGCCGGGAAGAATGGGTACGGCCGCGCGTCCCAGGTCCAGGCGGCGCATTCGCGGACGTGCACCATCCGGCCGCCGTAGACCGAGGACAGCGGGTTGTTCGTGGCATCGCCCCACCAGAGATACGTCGCCTTGAGATAGGCGCGCTGGATCGCGTCGTCCCGCCAGCCGCGGGAGAAGTACGGCAAGAAGCTCTCGGACGATTTCGGGTCGAAGAAGACGTTGGGCTGGTTGGTGCCACGGTCGATGGCCGGGCATCCGAGCTCGGTGAACCAGATCGGCTTCGACTCCGGCGCCCACGCAGTGGGCGTCCCGCTCTCCACCCCGCTCGGACGGTCGTAGTGAATGGGGTGGTTGCCGCCCCCCTCGACGGCATCGCGTTGTGCCAAAATGATGGTGGTACAGCCACCAAGCGAGAAAGGACGGCAACCATGGACAAGGATACGGTAATCGGGGTCGATCTGGCAAAGAACGTTTTCCAGGTGCACGGCGCGTCGAGCAATGGACAGGTCAGGTTTCGCAAGAAGCTGACACGGGCGCAGTTCCGCCGGTTCATGGCCGAGCATCCTTCTGCGGTGGTCGCCATGGAGGCCTGCGGCAGCGCTCATTATTGGGCTCGAGAGATGCGAAGACTGGGTCACGAGGTCAGGCTGCTCGCCGTCCAGTATGTGAAACCTTTCGTGAAGCGGCAGAAGAACGATGCTGCGGATGCAGAGGCGATCACGATTGGGGTGCGTCAACCCGAGATGCGCTTCGTCGAGCCGAAATCGGCGGAACAGCAAGCCCGGCGGTGTCAGCAAACCGTGTTGGTGGGGTGGCCTGAAGCGAGGAGCTTCCTGAGGACGTCGCGGTAGCTCCGGTCGGCGTTGTCACGGGCGGCGTGCCAGCGGCCGTAAGCGGCGAGGTTCTTC
>NZ_QPLK01000082.1 GCF_003340565.1 Rhodovulum sp. 12E13
AAGGCGGCCGAACTCGGTCGGATCGAAGCGGGGCATGGCAGGTCTCCTCGACGGTCTCGGACCGCCGAAGCTATCCTACTGGCGCCAAAGAACAAAGAGCGAACCAACACGCTTTGCTGACACCGCCTCGCGCGGCAAGAGCGCAGCCACGCAGGGTTCGGACGCCACCGCATCGCAATGGTAGACGTCGGACCAGGCGGAGGCCTCGGCAAGGATCTGCCCGGGGCCGGCACGATGCAGGATCATCCTCAGCCCGTGACCCGTGTGACGGACCAGATCGGCCCGTCCGTCCTGCAGCAGGATCATCGAGACCACCGGGTCGCCGGCGCGGAACAGCACCTCTCCAGCGGCGAAATCGCGCGAGACCGCATCGGAAAACAGTGGCTCGAGAAGATCAGACATGATCACAGTCATATGCGATGCGGCCGCGAGATGCGAGAGGACCAACAAAAGATCATAGGAGTTTCGCGATGATCCGTCTTGTCTTCGCCCTTTGCGTTCTCGCCGTTCCCTGCGGTGCGTTGGCGCAGAACCATGGCCATTCCCCATATGCCGGGATGGAAGGCCGCGACATCAAGAGTCTGTCCGATAGCGATCTCGACGATCTTCGCTCCGGCCGCGGCTGGGGCCTTGCGCTCGCCGCCGAATTGAACGGCGTGCCCGGCCCGGCACATCTTCTGGAGTTGCAGGATCGGATAGGCTTGTCGGCAGAGCAGGTCACCGCCATCGAGGCGATCTTCGCGGCCATGCAGACCGAGGCGCAGGCGGCGGGCGAACGCCTCATCGCGGCAGAGGCGGCCATCGAGGCGGCCTTCCGAGCGGGCGATCTGACGCCCGAGCGGTTGCGGACACTGATCGACACCGCCGCTGACGCTCGGGCGGAACTGCGCTTCATCCATCTCTCGCGACATCTGGAAACGCCGCCCCTGCTGACCGCCGAACAGATCGCGCGCTATAACGAGCTGCGGGGTTACGGTGCGGCCGATCCCTGCGCGAATGTGCCGGAAGGCCATGATCCGACGATGTGGCGCCGCCACAACAACTGCGGATGAGCGAGGCGCCATGAGGAGCTTGATGACCCGAACCCGCGCCGCAATGGTCCTCCTGGTCGCTCTGGCCTTTGCCACCCCGGCACTCGCCGAGTTGCGCAGCCTGCCCGTCGCCGAAGGTATCTGGGCTATCGTCGGCGAGAAGGGCCAGCGCAGCGCCGAGAACCTCGGCAACAACGCCACCTTCGGCCTGATCGCCACCGAGGACGGCGCGGTCCTGATCGACGCGGGTGGCAGTTATCTTGGTGCAGAACAACTTCACGCCGCGATCCGCGCGGTGACCGACCTGCCCGTGACATTGGTCATCAACACCGGCGGGCAGGATCATCGCTGGCTTGGCAACGGATACTGGGCCGCGCAGGGTGCCCGGATCGTCGCGGCAGAGGCAGCCGTGGAAGACCAGGCGGCGCGCGCCTCGATGCAGTTGACCATGCTCAGCCAGTTGATCGGCGAGGGCCTTGCCGGCACCGAGCCCGTCCATGCCTCCGAGAGGTTCGCGGACCGGCTCGACCTGACCGTCGGTGGCCGGACTATCGAGATCGTGCATGCGGCTCCTGCCCACACGCCGGGCGATGTCTTCGTCTGGCTGCCCGAGGAAAGGGTCGTCTTCACCGGCGACATCGTCTTCACCGAGCGGCTTCTCGGCGTGCTGGAATTCTCCAGTTCCGCCGGCTGGGTCGAAGCCTTCGAGGCGATGGCCGCGCTCGACCCGCTTCATGTCGTCCCCGGTCACGGCGATCCAACCACGCTGGAGCGTGCGCGGGCCGACACCTACGACTACCTCGTCAACCTGCGCGACCGGATGCGCGAGCATATCGACTCGGGCGGCGACATCATCGGGTCCGTCGCGGTGGACCAGTCCGCCTTCTCCAGGCTGGAACAGTTCGACATGCTGGCCGGGCGCAACGCCCAGCAGGTCTATACCGAGATGGAATGGGAGTGATCGAGAGATCCTCCAATACAAACCCTATTCATTCTTCTCAATCGAACACCCGCGCTGGCTGCTCGTCCCACGGCAGCGATGCGACGAAGCACAGGTCGTAGAGGCTGATCGCGCAGGACTCGCGGCGCACGACCAGCCGCTCAAGAACTTCCGGCGCCAGCCATGCGAGGCGCAGGAGGCGGCTGACATAGCGGTCGGAGAGGCCTTCCTCGGCAGCGAGATCGGCGATGGTGGTGACCTCGTTGCGCTCCATCCGCTGCCGCCACGCCCATGCCCGGCCGATAGCGCGCAGCACGCGGGGATCCTGTCCCGGCGGCGGGTCCAACGTGTCGATTTCCTTCGGCGGCAGGATACGCGGGCGACCACCCCGTTTGCGGACCGTGAGCGGGATGTGGACGCGGATCGTGTCGTTCGCGGGCATCAGGCGGCGTCCTCCCGCGCGGGCGCCATCAGGCTCGCCAGCGCGCCGAGCCCGTCGTGGCGCAGGTCGATGTCGAGCCCGTCCTCGCCCACAGTCACGCGCGCCACGAGCAGCTGAACGACGCGGGCCTGCTCGGCCGGGATCAGCGCCTTCCAGAGATCATCGAACTGCGTGAGCGCCGCGGTCACGGTGCCCTCGTCGAGGTCAGGCCGCTCCTTCTTCAGCGCGCGGGCGGTGCGCGCGATGATCTCCGGCGTGCGCAGCAGCCGCCGGATTTCGCCGATGACCGCCTCCTCGAGCATGGCCGCGGGCAGCCGCTGGGGCCCGCGCAGCTCGGCCTGTCAATCGGCCCTTTAACAGGCCGCTGAAGAAGTGCGGCTGGAAGGACGTTTTTCCGGGCGCGGGTTTCCAAGTTGAGGCGGTAGCGGCCCGGGACGTGTGGATCGGTTCCGAGATGCCCCGTGTTTCAGGCCGCCAGAAGCTT
>NZ_QPLK01000083.1 GCF_003340565.1 Rhodovulum sp. 12E13
GAGATGGAGGCGGCCAACCGCCGGCTCGCCCGCTTCGCACGGCAGGCGACGCGGATCGCCCGGGTCGTTGGCGCCGCGGCTGCGGCGGCCGGCGCGGCGCTGATCCGTTCGGGGCTCCAGACGATCGACGCGCAGGCCAAGCTCGCGCAGTCGCTCGCCACTACCACGGCGAGCGTGCAGGTGCTCGCCCGGGCGGCGGACCTCTCGGGCAATTCCTTTCGTGAGCTCGAGGCCGGCTCCGCACGCCTGACCCGGCGGCTGTCGCTCTTTGCCGCCGATGGCAGCGGGCCGGCGGCCGACGCTATCCAGCGGCTGGGGCTGAACGCGGCGGAGCTGCTCGCGCTGCCGCTCGACGAGCGCATCGCGCGGGTGACCGAGGCGATCCGGCAGAACGCGGCGGCTTCCGAGCAGGCGGCGCTCTTCTCGCAGCTTTTCGGCGACCGCGCCTTCGTGGCCTTCCAGCGGCTCGACCCGTCCCAGCTGCGCCAGGCGAACGACGAGCTGCGCCGCTTCGGCGTGTTGGTGAGCGACGCGGACGCCGACCGGATCGAGGAGACGAACGACGCGATCTCGCGGCTGGGGCTCATTTGGCGGGGCCTGTCGAACCAGCTGGCAGTCGCCGCCGCGCCGGCCCTGCAGAGCGCGGCGGAGGGGCTGGCCCGGCTGGGCGAGGTCGGCGGGCCGATCCAGCGGGTCTTCACCGTTCTGTCGGACGCGCTCGTCCTGCTGATCGACAATGTCGGGCGGGTGGCGAGCACGGCGACGGCCTTCGCCGGGTTCCTCGCCGGTCGCTGGGTGGCGGGGCTCGCCGCGGCGGCGCTCTCGGTCCGCGGGCTGGCCACGGCGCTCGTGGTTCTGCGCGGCGCGCTGATCCGCACCGGCATCGGCGCGCTGATCGTCGGTGCGGGCGAGCTGATCTACCAGTTCACTCGACTGGTGACGGCGACGGGCGGCATTGGCGAAGCGCTCGGGTTGCTGAAGGACGTGGCGGCGGAGGCGTGGGACCGGATCGCGCTGCGCGCTGGCGCCGCCTGGGCGCGGGTGGAGAGCGGCTGGGCCGCGGCGCAGGCCAGCATCTACGACGGGTTGCAGGGCGCGACGGAGGCCGTGGTCGGCTGGGGCAACAGCACCGTCGCGACTTTCTCGGGAGCGTTTGAGGCGGTGAAGGCGACCTGGGGCGCGCTGCCGGAGGCCATTGGCGACTTCGCCTTCCAGGCCGCGAATGCGCTGATCGACGGCGTCGAGTCGATGATCAACGGTGTGGTGGCGCGGATCAACCGCTTCATCGCCCGGCTGAACGCGGCGCTCTCCAATCTGCCCGACTGGGCGACCGGCGAGGGTGGCCTCTCCATCGGCCGGCTGGACCCGGTCGATCTGGGAGGCGTCGAGAACCCCTTCGCGGGCGCGGCCTCGGCGGTCGGCGATGCCGCGGGCGACGCCTTCCGCGCCGCCATGGGCCGCACCTATGTCGAGGCGCCGGATCTCTTTGGGGGCATGGCCACCGACGCGCGCGGCCGCGCCGCAGGATATGCCGAGGCGGCCGGCATGCTGACGGAGGCCGACGCCCGTCCAATGACCGCCTGGCAGGCACTGAAGGACGCCGTGACGGGCGCGGGCTCGGACGGCGCGGCGGCGCTCGAGACGGCCGCGGACTCGGCCGACCGCTTCGAGGCGGCACTCGGCGCGGCGGGACAGGCGGCCAGCGAGGCCGGTGCCGCGGCCGGGGCGGCCGCTTCCGCCGCCGCGCCAAGCACCGAGCGGGCCGTCACCGGCTGGCAGGCGGTCACGGCGGCGCTGTCGGACTACGCCACCAGGGCCCGCGAGATCGGCGGCGATATCGGACAGAGCCTCGTCGGCGCCTTCCGGTCGGCGGAGAATGCGGTCGGCGAGTTCGTGAAGACCGGCAAGCTGAAGGTCCGCGACCTCGTCACCTCGCTCATCGCCGATCTCGCGCAGCTCGCCGCGCGGCGCTTCATACTGGGGCCGATCGCGGGTGCCTTCGGCAATGCGCTCGGAGGCGCCGGCGGGCTGTTCGCCAACGTCCTGCATGCCGGCGGCGTGGTCGGCGCACCGGGACCCGGGCGGATGGTCCCGGCCGCGGCCTTCGCGGCGGCCCCGCGGATGCATTCCGGCGGCACACTGGGTCTGCGTCATGACGAGGTGCCGGCGATCCTGCAGCGCGGAGAGCGGGTGCTCTCGCGCCGTGAGACCCGCGAGTATGACGCCCCGCGCGGTGACCGCGAGCCCGCACCGGTCGTCAACATCTCGATCCAGACCCGCGACGCGGAGAGCTTCCGGCAGTCGCGGACGCAGGTCGCCGCGGACATCTCACGCGCCGTCGCCATGGGCCGGAGGGGCATGTGAGTGCGACCCCGCAAGTGGGAACCGGTTGCGGGGGCCAGAGCACGAACCACGGAGAGACTTGATGGCGTTCCACGAGGTCCGGTTTCCCGACAACATCAGCCGCGGCGCGCGCGGCGGGCCGGAGCGGCGCACGCAGATCGTCGAGCTCGCCTCGGGCGAGGAGGAGAGGAACGCCAGCTGGGCCAACTCGCGCCGGCGCTACGACGTCGCCTACGGCATCCGTCGCGCTGACGATCTGGCGGCCGTGGTCGCCTTCTTCGAGGCGCGGAACGGGCGGCTCCACGGCTTCCGCTTCAAGGACTGGGGCGATCACAAGTCGGGCCTGCCGTC
>NZ_QPLK01000084.1 GCF_003340565.1 Rhodovulum sp. 12E13
TTTTCACCAAACGTGTGACGACACTACATCCGCACTTCACCACCCTCTCGCAACCTAACCCCTTGAAATCCCCCCACCGGCCTCTCGCAGAACTCACAAATCCCCCCGGGAGGTGTCGAACTTCGGAGGCCGGCGCAGTCGACCTGCTCGCCGAGGGCGCGTGCGTCGCCGATATCGGCGCGTTCCGTCGCCCCTTCTGGATGCCGCACCGTGCGACTCCGTCTCAGACGGCCAGCTTCTCCTGAACGGCGAACGGACTGAGGCCGAGCCAGGTCTGCATGCTGCCGGCGAGCGTACGGTCGCCGACCATCGACAGGCTGTCCGCCTCGACGGCGCGCGCGACCGTCGTCAGCCCCATCCAGATCCGCGTCATCGTCCGCAGGTCCGTGTGGATGTAGAGGTCCACGTCGAAGCCCGGATCGACGTTGCACAGGTCCACGCTGCGGTCGGGATCCACGATCAGCCACCAGCGCCGCTGGGCGGGCGGCAGCTCGGGATAGACGACCTCGATCACTGTGCGCCGGTCCGGCACCGGGTCGGTGTCGAGATTGCGCCGCATGTCCCACATCAGCAGCTCGGGATCGAGGTTCTCCAGCGACGGCTCGGCCTCGACCCATTTCTGGCCCCACATACCGATGGCCTCGATCACCGGCTGCAGGTCGCGGCCCGATTGGGTCAGGCGATAGGCGTCCACCTCGGGCGGCCCCCGCAGGCGTTGGCGCTCGACGATTCCCTCAGCCTCGAGCTCGCCGAGACGCTTCGACAGCAGCGCCGGCGACATCCGCGGCACGCCGCGGCGCAGCTCGTTGAAGCGGGTCGAGCCCGCGATGAGCTCGCGCAGCAGCACGACGGTCCAGCGGGTGCAGAGGATTTCCGACGCCATGGCGACGGGGCAGAACTGGCGGTAGCTCGCGTTGGTCATCCTGGCCTCCCGTTCGGTCGGGTGCCTCGCAGGGTGCCACGCGGGGCCCGGGCGTGGCCAGTTCAGAAACTGTATCGGGCGGGTTCAGACCGTGAACTGGCCCGCGCCCGGCGGCGGCCGGCATCCTTGTCCTCGCGCCGGGCCGAACCGGCAGCATGGACCAGCAAGGAGGAAGCCCCATGCCCCTCGTCGATATCGACCTGATCGAAGGCGTCTTCGACGCCGACCAGAAACGCCGGATGATCGAAGACATCACCGAGGTGATGGTGCGCATCGAGGGCGAGCCCCTGCGCGGCACCACATGGGTGCGCATCCGCGAGATCGCCGGCGGCGAATGGGCCATCGGCGGCAAGCCCCTGACGGCCGCCGACGTGAAAGCGCTGCAGGCCGAGCCCGCCTGACCCGGCTGTGCCGCGGTGGGGCGGCCCACGGCCGGCTCCGCCGCGGCGTTCCCCCATCCAGCAAGAGGAGGACCGCGCCATGACCACGACGCTCGGCGAACGCCTTTCCACCGTCACGCTCTACGAACGACTCGGCGGCGCGGCCGGCATCCGTGCCCTCGTCGACGGCATCGTCGATGCCCACCTGTGCAACCCCGTCATCGAGGCACGCTTCCGGCCGTATCTCGACCAGCCGGAACGGGTGGCCGAGATCAAGCAGCACACCTGCGCCTTCCTCTCCGAAGGTAGCGGCGGGCCTGACACCTATCACGGCCGCAGCATGGACCAGGCGCATCGCGGCATGGGCATCACCGATGCCGAGTACAATGCGGCGGCCGACGACATCCTCGCCACGCTCGCCCGACACGGCCACGGCGCGGCGACGCGGGCCGAGGTCGGCGCGATGCTCGAGGCGCTCCGCGACGAGATCGTGGAGGCGGAACGCGGCGAGACGGAAACCGGCGAAGCCATGACCGGCGGGATCGAGACCAGGCGGTTCGAACAGCCCGACGAGGCGCTCGACATGAAGGAGCGGGGCGGCATCGACATCGTCCATACCGCTGCCGGATCGACCGGCATGTACGCCATCTTCGAGCCCGGCTGGACATGGGAGCGGGACGAGAAGCCGCTGCTCGGGTCGCCCGAGAGCTGCCCGATGCACCACACCGGCTACTGCATCGCCGGGACGCTGGCGGTTCGGATGGTGGATAGTGGCCGGGTGACCCGCATCCGCCCCGGCGACTTCTTCGAGATCCCGCCCAGCCATGACGCGCATGTCGATGGCGCCGAGCGGGTGGAGATGGTGCTGTTCGAGGCATCGGCGCACCGGGACTGAAGGGCCGGGCTTCCCTTGCGCTTGCCGCGCCCCGGAGCGGACGGCCGCATGCCACGCCGAAGGCAGCGGCGCCGGCCGGCCGTCACGTCCGTTTCAGGCGAAACAGGTCGCGGTAGTCCACGCTGCCCACCTTCGGATGATCCGGGATGTTACGCAGGACGTGAATGACCGGTTCGGGGACGCTGCTGCGCGTCATCAATGCCCATAGGGAACGGCAACTCTGGGCCGAATGGGATCGCGTAGGTTCTTGTCTTCATGGCGACGGCTGCACCGCCGCATGACCGCATGAGGCCACGGCTGTCTGCATCTGGCAGACCGCTCAGCCCGCAGTATTCACCGAATGCGTCTGAGCGGCGGATTTGGCGGTCGTGGGCCGGTCGTGAGGACCGGTCGAGGGTTGTGCAGACCCTCCCGAGCGGCGCGACGCCTGTTGACGGTGCGCGTGGGC
>NZ_QPLK01000085.1 GCF_003340565.1 Rhodovulum sp. 12E13
GTAAGCGGCCGCTGGCGGCCCTTGGCCGATCAGCTTGACGCTGGCGAGAAGGCCCAGGGCATGAGATCGTCGATCCTGTTAGCGGGGTGACCGGCGGCGATCGCCTCGAGGGTGGCGGTGAGGTAGGCGAGCGGATCGACTCCGTTCAGCTTGCAGGTCTCTATGAGGGAGGCGATCCGCGCCCAGCCGTGTGCGCCCTCGTCGTGGCCGGCGAAGAGGGCGTTCTTCCGTTGCAGGCTGAGGGGGCGGATCGTGTTCTCGACGGCGTTGCTGTCGATCTCGACGCGGCCGTCGTCGAGGAAGACGCAGAGGCCCTCCCAATGGTTGGCGAAGTAGGCGAGCTTCTGGCCGAGGCGGGACTTGGCGGAGGTTCCCGCGCGGACGCGGGCCAGCCACGCCCCGAAGTCCTCCACGAGCGGTGCCGATCGCGCCTGGCGCACGGCGCGGCGCTGCCCGGGCGGGCTGCTCTTCAGCGCCGCCTCGATGGCGTAGAGTTCGGCGATCCGGCGCAGCCCCTCCTCGGCGATGGGCGAAGCGTCGCGGTCGAAGATCTCGCGGAGCTGGCGCCGGCCATGGGCCCAGCAATGCGCGAGGACGAGCGGCGCGTCCGGGCCGCGATCGTCGCGCACCCGCTTGTAGGCGGCATAGCCGTCGACCTGCAGGATCCCGGAGAAGCCCTCGAGGATCGCCTTGGCGTGCTCGGCGCCGCGGCCGGGAGCGTAGTGGTAGACGACCGCGGGCGGGTCGGCGCCGCCCCACCGGCGATCGTCGCGGGCGAGCGCCCACAGATACCCCGTCTTCGTGCGGCCCCGACCGGGATCGAGCACGGGCGCGGTGGTCTCGTCGAGGAAGAGCTTCCCGGAGCGCTTCAGGTGTCCGACGAGCCCGTCGACGATGGGGGCAAGGTGGAAGGCGGCCTTGCCGACCCATTCGGCGAGGGTGGACCGGTGCAGGTCGATCCCGGCACGAGCGAAGATCTGGGACTGGCGGTAGAGGGGCGTGTGGTCGGCGTATTTGGAGACCAGGATGTGCGCGATCATCCGCTCCGTCGGCAGCGCGCCCTCGATCAGGAAGGCGGGCGCCGGTGCCTGGGCGACCGCGCCCGCGCAGCGCCGGCAGGCGTATCTGGGGCGCACGGTGGCGATCACCCGGAACTGGGCCGGCACGATGTCGAGGCGCTCCGTGCGGTTCTCGCCGATCCTTGTCATCTCCCCGCAGCCGCACGGGCAGAGCGTCGTCTCCGGTTCGATCACCCGCTCGATGCGAGGCAGTTCCTTCGGCAAGCGCCCCTGGTTGCGCTTGATGCCCGCCCGACTGTCCCGGGGTGCGGGGGCCGGCGTGGCGGCGCGCTCCTGCGCCTCCTCCGCCTCGGCGACCGCGGCCTCGAGGTCCTCGAAGGCCAGCTGGCGCGCGTCGGCGTCGAGCTTCTCGGACTTCCGGCCGTAGAGCGCGTGCTGGAACTCCTTCACCAGGTGTTCGAGCCGGCGATTGTGCTCGGCGAGCGTCGCCACCTCCGCCTCCAGCGCCGCACGCCGGGCGCGCTCCGCCTCGAAGGCGGCGCGGATCTCCGGCGGCAGGGCGTCGAGGTCGATCTCGGCAGGCGGGCTCATCGCCGCGGGAGGGTACCGGCAGGGGCGGCGTTCGCGAGGCCCTTCAGCGCGCCCGAGTCACTCCGCCGCACGGGGCGGCCGGACCCGGCGCGGCCCGTGCACCCGGCGCCAGTCGAGCCCTTCGAACAGCGCCTCGAACTGGGCCCGGGAGAGACGCATGACGCCGTCCCGGATCGTCGGCCAGGCGAACTTGCCACCCTCGAGGCGCTTGTAGACGAGAACCACCCCGGTCCCGTCCCACACGAGCACCTTGATGCGATCGCCGCGCTTCGAGCGGAACACGACGACGGCGCCGGAATGCGGGTCGAGACCGAGCTCGTTCTGCGCCAGGGCGGCAAGGCCGTCATGGCCCTTGCGGAAGTCGACGGGACGCGTGGCGATCACGACCCGCACCGCCTGCGCCGGCGCGATCATCGCGCCGCCCGCAGCGCCGCCGCGATCTCGGCCACCCGCCTCGCGGGCGCGTCGCCCGCCAGCCGCACGATCACCCCGTCCATCTCGATCTCGACCGGCGCGGTGCCCTCGCTGACCGGCGCGCAAGGCGCCTCGCCCTCGTCCTCGATCACCAGCGCGGCGAAGGTCTGCTCGGCGGCCTCGTCGACGGGCAACGCGAGCTTGCCCTGCCGGGCAAGGCGTCGCCACGCCGTCAGCTGCTGCGGCGCGATCCCGTACCGGCGCGCCACGTCCACCACGCGCGCGCCCGGCTTGAAGGACTCCAGCACGATCCGCGCTTTCACCTCGTCGGGCCACGACCGCCGGCCCGTCGGCCCCACCATCACCTCCAGCCGTTCGACAGCGCTCGTGCCCCCGGCCAACAAAAGCTGCGCACTTTCCTGCAAAGCTCACGTCCCATCCATCGCAACATCAGGGTTAAATGGATCAAGCAAACCTCGCCTCAGGAAGAGAGGGCACCGAGCTGCCGCTTAC
>NZ_QPLK01000086.1 GCF_003340565.1 Rhodovulum sp. 12E13
GCATCGAACTCGGCGACGACCGGAT
Organism: Rhodovulum sp. 12E13; assembly: GCF_003340565.1. Lineage (GTDB taxonomy): Bacteria > Pseudomonadota > Alphaproteobacteria > Rhodobacterales > Rhodobacteraceae > HLUCCA09. Next base: position 26 of record NZ_QPLK01000086.1, read on the forward strand.
CCCGGACGAGACCACGATCCTCAACTTCCGCCACCTCCTGGAGCGGCACCATCTGACCGAGCAGCTGTTCGCGGAGGTGAACCGCCACCTCGCCGAGCAGGGCATCACGCTGCGCTCGGGGACGCTGGTGGACGCGACCATCATCGACGCGCCGTCGTCGACGAAGAACGAGGCCAAGGCCCGCGACCCCGAGATGTCGTCCACCAAGAAGGGCGACACCTGGTACTTCGGCATGAAGGCGCATGTCGGCGTGGATGCCGACAGCGGCATCGTGCACAGCCTCGAGACGACGACCGCGAAGGTGCACGACAGCCAGGTCTGGGAGGAGCTCCTGCACGGAGCGGAGACATCGGTCTGGGCGGACAAGGGCTATGTCAGCGCCGCACGGGAGGCCGCGTTCTCCGGCCCCGGCAAGTTCTGGGGCGTCATGCGCAAGGCGCCGAAGGGCGGCGCGCTGCACCCTGTCGATGAGGACATCAACCGGATCATCGCCATGGTGCGGGCGCGGGTCGAGCATCCCTTCCGGGTGCTCAAGCGGCAGTTCGGGTATCTCAAGACCCGGTACCGCGGCCTCGCGAAGAACCGGGCACAACTCTTCACGCTGTTCGCCCTCGGCAATCTGTTCCTCGTCCGACGAAGGCTGCTCACATGAGGCGGAGTCTGCCCTCCGACGCCGAGACCGGCCGTTCGAGCCAGCCGATACCCGGAAATCGCAGGCATCCCCGGCCGACGTGCCCTCGTCAGACCGCCTCTGCCCGAAAATCGGCGAAGCCGAAGCGGTAGATCAGACGATCCTCAAAACGGATACAAACCAAGAGCATTTTGTCTGCGTTTGTCGGCTCAAGGCCGTGGAGAATGGTCTGCACGACGCTGTCCGCCGAACGTTATCCGAAGAAGTCTTCCTTGAAACGATCAATCTGGTGCATCCGCTCGTGCAGGATCGTGACGATGCCAATATCGCCATTCGACAGATGCCTCCAATACACGAAATGCCGCTCGTACCGGAAAAAATACCCTTCCACCCCAAATTCGGCGGGCACGGCCCGCGAATGCACACCGCGCGTTTCGATCTTTTCGAACGCGGCAAACAACCCGGTAACGTAGGTCTCGGCCTGCGCCTCACCCCAGGTTTCGCGTGTGTATCGGTAGATCTCGTCGAGACGGACGGACGCCGCCTCCTGGACCCGGATCGCCATGCGCTCAGGTCCGGTTTCGGGCGATCACCTCGGCGGCCGTCAGGGGCTTGTAGCTCTCCTCGGGCGCAGCGAAGGCGCGGTTGAGCTCTGCCTTCAGCCGGTCGAAGGCTTCACGCTCGACGCGTTCCTTGTCGCGGCGGATCAGATCACGGATGTACTCGCTGACGTTCTCATAGGCGCCATCCTCTCCGACATTGGTCGCGACGAACTCGCTGAGCGCGCCGCTGACGCGCACGGTCATGGTGGTGGTCCGAGACATGGCGATCTCCCTACATCGTGTGTGTTCAAGATAACCAATATCGAACATGAAACAAGGGCCACGCTCGCCGGGCGGCGGTCCTGCCTACCCTTCTCCATCCTCGAGAACCAAGCGATCTGCCATCGGCAGCAGCAAGGCCAGCACAGCAGCCGCCATTTCTTCTCGCGACTACTCTCTTGCAACTGAACAGAACGCGATCAAAACAAATACAAAGCGGGAGCAAAGTGTCCGACAGAGACTTTCAAACGCATGATTCTAAAGGGAATCGTAGCCATCGGTTATTGCTGTGAATCCTATCGTAATCCCGCGAAATCGGAGGGAAAGAGATACGCAAAAACTCCGCTCAGCGGGCAGGTTCAAATACCGGCCACCTGCCACGTTTCTCCAAGAATAGCGTCCGATACGACTGCTTTCTCTCGCTCTCGCTGGGTGCGTTGACGGCACTGCGCGGCCGCGGCTCCTTTGCGCACAGCACCTCAAGACACTGACTTGCCTCTCTTTTTCTTTCACGCCTTCGTCCTCCTGCAACCTCTGTGAGTTGTGAAGAAGGAGACGATTATGAAACCAACCTGCTTGAACCAGAAAGAACTGGCGGAACGCTGGACCATTTCGCACCGCACCCTGGAGCGGTGGCGGTGGGCCGGCGAAGGTCCTGTATACATGAAGATCGGAGGGCGTGTCGTCTACCGTATCGCCGATATCGAGGCCTTCGAGCGCGACGTGTTGAATGCCACCTCCGATCAGAGCGTCCCGGCCTACTTGTCACATCCCGCGTGATTGTACGGCCGCTTCTTGAATAGTTCCGGCTTCTGGCGATGCCAGTCCTTGAGCGCCTCGATGGGCGTTCGGCCTTTCAGGACGGATTGCGGGAGCTGGCCGTTGTAGAGGCGGA
>NZ_QPLK01000087.1 GCF_003340565.1 Rhodovulum sp. 12E13
TTCTGGCGGCCTGAAACACGGGGCATCTCGGAACCGATCCACACGTCCCGGGCCGCCACCGCCTCAACTTGGAAACCCGCGCCCGGAAAAACGTCCTTCCAGCCGCACTTCTTCAGCGGCCTGCTAAAGGTCAGGTTCATGCCCTCGCGGGGCGAGACGTTGGCCTGGATGCGATGGGTGTTGAGGTTGGCGTTGCGGTAAACCTTGCCGAAGGCCATTCCCTGCAGCCAGTTGCCGAACCCGTTTGTCATCAACCCGTCGAACCGCTCGTAGGTGTCGGTGTCGGGGTCGTCGCCGGAGAAGCTCGCATACCGGTATGAGACGCTCGGGCTCCACGGGTGGCTGCCCCAGATGTAGCCCGCCGTGCCATACCAGGCTTCTGCCCGCATGTCGTAATCCGGATTGCTCTGGGCGTAGGCCTCGCCCTCCAGCCAGAAATGGTCCTGCGTCGTGGGGCGGTAGAGCGCGCGCAAGCCCGATGTCGTCGTGCCCTCGCGGGCCAGAGCCTCTCCAGACGGGGTGCGGTAGGTCGAGTCCGAGGTCGGTATGGTGATGAGGCTCGCATCCATCGTGAATGCGTCGGTGAACTGATACCCGAGATTGGCGCCCGCAAAGGTCGTGTTGGACTCAAGGTCCTCCAGCTCGTCGGGGTCGATGTAGAACAGCGAAAACCGGGTGCGGCCGAACTCGCCGGTCGCCAGGGCGGAAAAATCGGTCGTGTTGCGCGGGCCGAGATAGGTCGCGCCGCGTTCGCCCGCGTTCGATGAACCCGAGATCATCGAGATCAGGAACCCGTTGTTGAGCGTCCAGGTCTGCCGCCCGAAGGACAGCTGCGCGGTGTTCCCGGTCTCCGGATCGGCATAGAGCAGCCCGACATAGCCCTTGTCCGGGTGCAGGAAATTGCGGTCGTCGTCGGTGAAGATGTCCTGACCGCGTGAGACGCTGAAGAGACCGCTCAACGCGCCGAAAAGATAGTAATCGCTATCAGCGAGGCGCGTCGCACCGCCGATCCCGAACTCGAGGTAGGCCTCGCCCCAGGCCGCCTCGCTGCCCGGCAGCCGACCGGCGATGGGACTGAACTCGTTGAAGAGTTCCGGCGCGCCGAACCAGGCGTTGATGTCGGAATATACGCCAGCGCCGGTATTGAGGATGAACGTGAGCTTGCTGCGATCATCCTGGTAGATGACGGGAAAGCCTGGCTCCTCCACGGATGCCGCCGCGTCCGGTGTTGGCGCGGGCGACAGATCGAGCGACACGACGACGCCGAGCGCACCACGCGCGCCTTCGTAGGTCGTGCGGTGGGTCGCTGCCCTCACCGTGCCATCGGACACCAGAAAGCCGAGCGCCGTGTCGACGAGGACGGGCCGGTAGGCCCGCGCCCTCAGGGCGCCGGTTGCCGCACGGGCGGCCCGCAGCGCGGCTTGATCCCGCGCCGCGTCTCCGCTGGAGGTGCCGATTTCAACCTCGATGCGCGAGATGGTCTGCCCTACGGCGGCCTGGCCGAGCGGCAGCACGGACGCACCGTATTGGCCGCCTCCAAGGCCCGTGCCATCTTGCGCGACTGAGGGAGTCGACAGGACGGGCAAGACAGCCAGAAGAACGGGAAAAGCGCCGTAGCGAACCAATGCCTTCATGAAGACTACTCGGCCGAGATCCATGACGACGACAGGCTTTACACCGCGTGACCCACATTGCCACCGTCTTGCTGCCCAATCTGAGCGGTCCATGGTCGTCGAGGACGGCAAGACCCAGAGTTCTGTCGGTAACGACGTGCCTGCCGCGTTTCCCCACCTTTCACGTGTCCTGACCAGTCCCGCGCTTCCGGAAATCCTGGCCATCCTCCGAGCGGAATTTGGCGGCGATCTTGACGCGTTACTGCTTCTTCTGACGATCTGCGCCGGCTCCAAACCGGATCGCAACACCGAGGTCCTCAAGAAATCAGGCCCGGGAAGAGGACGGAAGACGCAGACCAGCACCTTCGCCTTATCGAGGTCCAGCGGGATTCCTCGGGAAAGCGTCCGTCGCAAGCTCACATGGATGGAGGCGCGGGGTTGGGTCGTGCGAGATGATACGGGCGAGTGGGTGACCACGCACATCGCAGCGGAAGATCTTCAGCCGCCATTCGCCGAACGATGGACTTGTTCCGGACCTTGGCGCCGGTGCTTTCTGAACCCATCTCCGCACCTGCAACAACGCCTTGAGGATCGTCTGATCTACCGCTTCGGCTTCGCCGATTTTCGGGCAGAGGCGGTCTGACGAGGGCACGTCGGCCGGGGATGCCTGCGATTTCCGGGTATCGGCTGGCTCGAACGGCCGGTCTCGGC
>NZ_QPLK01000088.1 GCF_003340565.1 Rhodovulum sp. 12E13
CGCCGTCGAGAACACGATCCGCCCCCTCAGCCTGCAACGGAAGAACGCCCTCTTCGCCGGCCACGACGAGAGCGCACACGGCTGGGCGCGGATCGCCTCCCTCATAGAGACCTGCAAGCTGAACGGAGTCGATCCGCTCGCCTACCTCACCGCCACCCTCGAGGCGATCGCCGCCGGTCACCCCGCTAACAGGATCGACGATCTCATGCCCTGGGCCTTCTCGCCAGCGTCAAGCTGATCGGCCAAGGGCCGCCAGCGGCCGCTTACCGATATCCTCGACCTGCTCGCGGAACAGCGCGGGGTCGATGTCGGGCGACATCAGAACGACGCCCCCGAGCCGGTCGAGCGCGGCCCGGTCGCCGCGGAGCGCCATCTGCCGCAGCACCTCCATCGTCAGCTGGCTGCCCATGGAATGCGCGACGATGACGATGTCGCGCGCGCCGGCGGCGGCAAGATCCTGCAGCATTTCCTGCATGCCGTCACGCGCCACGAGCACGGCGTCACGGTCGGCCGCGTAGCCGAGCGGCGCGCCGCGCGACGGCCAGGCATAATGGAAGACCGGCCCCGCGATCCCGAAATCGGCGACCATCTGCGCCGTGCGGAAGACGCCGTCGCCCATCCTGTTGTTGAAGCCGTGAACGGTGAGCACGACCTCCTCGCCCCCGCGGCCGCCCGCCAGCGCGCGCCGCGCCTCGGCGCGGAAGGCAGCGCGCTCGCGATAGGTTCCGACCCGGAGCGTCAGGAAATCCTCGCGCGGATCGGGGCGCGCGCCGGGAAGGGTCACGAGGCCGGGCACACGCTCCGGCGGCACGGAGACGTCGATGACGGCGTAGTTGAGCGCGTCCGGCTCGGCGCGCGACCAGAGCCCGTCGGGCGTGCGCGCCCTCGTGGTGCCGACATGGACGGCGACGCTGCTGGTGGCCAGTTCGGCCTCGGGATCGGGGATCAGGTCGGCCCGGGGACCGCAGCCCGCCAGCAATGAGGCCGCCACCGCCACGGCCGCCCCCACGCCCCTGACCGTCCTCGAGTTCCGCTGCATGTCAGGCCTGTTCATCGACGCACGCTTCTGATCGTGACCCGCGCAGCGCCGCGACTGTCGGTGATGACCGCCCCGAGCCGAGGACGGCCCGCGCCATCGTCACAGCATCGCCACGGCGTCGCGCATGAACTGGAGCGCGAGCGCGAGCTGGAGGACGCCGAAGACCGCGCCGAAGAGCTGGAGAGGAACCGGGCCGATGGCGCGCAGGATCGCCTTGGAGCGCAGCATCAGCAGCCAGTTCACGACGATCAGGCCGAGGCCCATGGCGATGATGCCGAGCTTGGTCTCGATCCCCGGGAAAGCCACGGCGAAGATCAACGGCACGACCACGGCGATGGGCGGGAAGAGACCCGGAAAGGCAATGGCGGCCGCCTCCACCTGGCCCGGGTCGATCTGCCGGGCCGGGGCCGGCGGCGCAAGCAGCGCCTGCAGCGACAGCGCGAAGAGCGCGACCCCGCCGGCGCCGATCAGCACGGGGAAGCTCACGCCCCACGCCCCCAGCGCGCCCGTCCCGATCACCACCGCCAGCACGAAGGCGCCGGCAACCAGCGCCGCGGCGTGGCGAGCCATCTTGCGCACTTCAGGGGCGGAATCGTCGTCACCGACGCGGGAATACACGGCAATGGCGCGGATCGGGCCCATCGTCATGAACAGCAGGCCGAAGAGCTGGCCCCACGGCATCTGGGGAAGGGCATCGGGCGTCACGGCTGATCCTTTGCGTCCGTTGAGATGGTCATGAAGTTGGCGTGGTTCGCCATACCCTCGGCGAAAACCTCGTTCGGCACCTGCGCGGCGGTCCCCATGCGTCGGTCTCCGGCCTGCGATCGGCCCGCGCCCGACGCCGCCCCGGCCATGCCGGGACGGCCTCGCGATAGCTCAGGATGGGACCGACACATCAGAAGCTGACGTAAAGGCTGGCCTGAAACGTGCTCCAGGGCTCGTCGGCGCCGATATCTCGCAGAGCCTTCCCGGGCAGCGCGTGCGATGCGACGACCTGCAGGTAACGGTTCCGGTCGATGCCCCAGCGCAGGGTCGCGGTGTACTCGTCGCCGATGTCGCGCGAGGCCAGTCGGGACAGCGCCGGGTTGGCGCCGAGGTTGTTCAACTCGTCCGCTTGCAACTGGTGCCAGCTAACAGGCCGCTGAAAAAGGCCGCCTCGACACGGGTTTGAGGACATGATTCACCCTTTCCGGGTCACGAGGGGGGCGGTCATGCGCGGGACAGACGAGGCGAGCGGGTCGCTGTTCA
>NZ_QPLK01000089.1 GCF_003340565.1 Rhodovulum sp. 12E13
CCACGCGCACCGTCAACAGGCGTCGCGCCGCTCGGGAGGGTCTGCACAACCCTCGACCGGTCCTCACGACCGGCCCACGACCGCCAAATCCGCCGCTCAGACGCATTCGGTGAATACTGCGGGGTGACAGCTGTTCGTAACGGCGGTAGGTCGGATCTAGAGGCAAGAAGAAGCTTCTTCAATTGCTTATCAAGGTGTATACGGGCGGCGAAGCCCAAAGCTGATCAGCCCGGTAGAATCCAATGAACGAACCAAGTGACCTCGGAAGATCTGCAGACGCAGCAAAAGAAATCGCGAAGACAACGTCTAAGGCGATCGATGCAGGCACGGAGGCCGGGAAATTCTTTTCGAAGGTAATGGGGGATCTAATCACTGACGGCATTGGCTTAGTAGGTGATCGCGTTCGATTCTATAGAATTGAACGTGCTGTCCTTCTCGCAGAAAGAACGGATGAACTTCTCAAAGGTAGGAATGTGAAGTCGCTTCGTGCGGTCGCTCCAAACATTGCCCTACCGATTATCGAAGCTGCTGCTTCCGAGGCTGATGACGAAATCCATTTGAAATGGGCAGAGTTGTTGGCACAGGCGATGGACCCAGATGCCCCAACGGTCGACAGACGATTAATTACAACTCTTTCTGCCTTATCACCATCCGATATGAAAGTGTTTGACGTGATGTCGCGTTACGCCTCAGGGCAAATAGATGTCGAAAAGACGTCACTGAGAATGTATAGGGATGGTCCAGCTGGAGATGCTGTTTTGTCTGTCTCGAGGGAAGAGCCTGTGCTGTCATATGCTCAAATCATGTATAAGTATTTCGAGAAATTCGACCCAGACCGAATAAAAACGAAAGACGATGGAGCGCGATATTTTGAAGAGCTGAAGGGTGAAGAAGTTGTCGTTTCATTGGAGAACTTAGTTTCATTGGGGCTAGTGATGACAAGTAAGATTGAATGGACTGGTGAAGACGGTGAGCGATACCTCGATGATAGTGTCAGGACTGCGCGACTATTCCTTACCGATTTTGGGCGCAGATTTGCTAGCTCGACCGGATATCTGATTCCAGACCCAAAGGTTACGTATTATCCTTGGTTCAAGAACGCTCCATCTGAAGAAAAAGGGTGACAAATAACGATCTGATGCTGGTCTGATTACTCAGTGTGGCTGCGTGTGGGTGGCAAAGAGCGCTTAACGTGTCCACCTAACGCAACTTCACGATAGAAATAAAACATGCCCACCCCTCGCGAAAGCATCCTCGCCGCGCTGCACGCGCGGCTCTCGGCGCTGCCTGCAACCGTCCTGCGCGGCGAGGTGCTGCCAGAGCGCGTACCGGCCGAAGGCCTGCTGATCCTGCGGGATGGCGAGCCGGGGGAGCCGGAGGTGACGCTGTCGCCGCTGGCTTACCACTACCAGCACCGCGCCGAGATCGAGGCGGTCGTGCAGGGCGCCGAGCGTGACGCGGCCTTCGACACACTTTGCGCCAGCATCGGTGCGACGCTCGCGGCCGACCGGACGCTGGGCGGGCTCTGCGACTGGGTCGAGGCGGAGGCGCCGCGGCCGGTCGATTTGGCCTTAGAGGGCGCGGCGAGCCTGAAGGCGGCCACCATCGCGGTGGTGCTGCACTACTCCACGGACGACCCGCTGAGCTGAGCGCAGCGCAGACGACGTCCGTCACCCGACCACTGACCCACCGGCCCGCAGATCCGCTCCGCGGGCTGTTCCTTTCTGCGACAGGAGAGCATCATGGCACGATCCCTTGGGGCGCGGGCCCGCTTGGCGCTCGGCTTCGAGACCACCTACGGCACGCCGCCGGCCAGCGGCTTCATCCGCATGCCGTTCGCGCCGGGGCTGACCGTGGCCGCCGAACAGCCGCTGCTCGACTCCGAGCTGCTGGGCTACGGCCGCGATCCGCTGGCGCCCGTCAAGGACGCGATCACCGCCGACGGCGACGGGGTGGTCCCGATCGACGCGGAGGCCTGGGGCCACTGGCTCAAGGCTGCCTTCGGCGCGCCGACGACCAGCGGCACCGGCCCCTATACCCACGAGTTCCAGTCCGGCGCCTGGGACCTGCCGAGCTTC
>NZ_QPLK01000009.1 GCF_003340565.1 Rhodovulum sp. 12E13
CTTCAACAAGCTCAAGCATTTCCGAAAGATCGCGACCCGCTACGAGAAGTCGGCCACCAACTACCTCGCCGCGGTCCTGATTGCCTGCTCCAGGCTCTGGGCCAGGCATTATGAGTCCGCATCCTAGCGCAGGTCGGGGGGCGTCGCCTCCTCGGCGAGGCGGGACACGATCTCGTTGAGCGATGCAGAATACGTCTGCTTCTCGCCGAGCCGGCGAACCGTGGCGGTGCGGTCGTTCACCTCGCGCTGACCGATGGCGAGGATCACGGGAACTTTCGACACCGAGTGCTCGCGCACCTTGTAGTTGATCTTCTCGTTGCGGGTGTCGGCCTCGGCCCGCAGGCCCGCCGCGCGCAGCTCGGCCACTGCCTGATGCACGTAGTCGTCGGCGTCGGACACGATGGAGGCGACGACGACCTGGCGGGGCGCGAGCCAGTAGGGCAGGCGGCCCGAGTAGTTCTCGATCAGGATGCCGAGGAACCGCTCGAAGCTGCCGAGGATCGCGCGGTGAAGCATGACGGGGCGGTGCTTTTCGCCGTCGGCGCCGATATAGGTGGCATCCAGCCGCTCGGGCAGGTTGAAATCGGCCTGGAAGGTGCCGCACTGCCATTCGCGGCCGATCGCGTCGGTCAGCTTGAAGTCGAGCTTCGGGCCGTAGAAGGCGCCCTCGCCCGGGTCGAGCTCGTAGTCGTTGCGGACCGAGAGGATGGCCTTTTCGAGCGCGCTCTCGGCCTTGTCCCACACCGCGTCCGAGCCGACGCGGGTCTCCGGCCTCGTGGAGAACTTGATGTCGAAGGAGGGGAAGCCGAGATCGGAATAGACCCCCGATAGCAGGTCGATGAAGGCGGCGCATTCCTGCTCGATCTGGTCCTCGGTGCAGAAGATGTGCGCGTCGTCCTGGGTGAAGCCACGCACCCGCATCAGGCCGTGCAGCGCGCCGTGGGCCTCGTAGCGGTGGCAGGAGCCGAACTCGGCGAGGCGAAGGGGCAGGTCGCGGTAGGACTTGATGCCGGTGTTGTAGACCTGCACGTGGCAGGGGCAGTTCATCGGCTTGAGCGCGTTGATCCGCTTCTCGTTGGCGTGCTCCTCGTCGATCTCGGTGATGTACATGTTCTCGCGGTACTTGTCCCAGTGGCCGCTGGCCTCCCACAGCTTGCGGTCGACCACCTGGGGCGTGCGGATTTCGCGGTAGCCCGCCCGGTCGAGGCGACGGCGCATGTAGGCCTCGAGCTCGCGGTAGATCGTCCAGCCGTCGGGGTGCCAGAAGACCATGCCGGGCGCCTCTTCCTGGAAGTGGAAGAGCTCCATCTCGCGTCCCAGCCGGCGGTGGTCGCGCTTCTCGGCCTCTTCGAGGAAGTGGAGGTAGTTCTTGAGGTCCTGCTTCGTCCGGAAGCCCACGCCATAGATGCGCTGGAGCATCGGGCGGCTCGAGTCGCCCCGCCAGTAGGCGCCGGCGACCTTCATCAGCTTGAAGGCGTCGGCGGGCAGCTGCCCGGTGTGCCGGAGGTGCGGGCCGCGGCAGAGATCCTGCCAGTGGCCGTGCCAGTACATGCGGATCGGCTCGCCCTCTGGGATCGCCTGCACCAGCTCGACCTTGTAGGGCTCGTTGTTCGCCTCGTAGTAGCGGATCGCGCGGTCGCGGTCCCAGACCTCGGTGGTGACGGGGTCGGCCCGCGCGATGATCTCGCGCATCTTCGCCTCGATCTGCCCGAGATCGTCGGGGGTGAAGGGCTCGGCGCGGTCGAAATCGTAGTACCAGCCATGCTCGATGACGGGGCCGATCGTGACGCGCACGTCGGGCCAGATCTCCTGCACCGCGCGGGCCATGACATGGGCGAGGTCGTGGCGGATGAGTTCGAGCGCCTGGGCGTCGTCCTTCATGGTGTGGATGGCGATCTCGGCGTCGGCCTCGATGGGCCATTGCAGATCCCAGTGGCGCCCGTTCACGGTGGCGCTGATCGCTTTCTTGGCAAGCGAAGTGGAGATCTTCTCGGCCACCTGCCCGGCCGTGATCCCGGCGGGCGCCTCGCGGGTCGCGCCGTCGGGCAGGGTGAGGGTGATCGCGGGGGAGGGGGTGTCGGCCATCTCGGCTGTCCTCGTCGGTTCGGCGCCTACGCGTGCGCCCGGTTGCGGGTGGGTGGCCAAGTGCGGGAGGGGCGCGCCCCTGTCAACCGAGCGCGGCACAAAATCCTTCGCAAAGGATTTTGCAAATTCCTTCTTCAAGGAATTTGCGGGTGGCGCCGGTCGGGTGTGCCGACGTCTTCCCGGTCAGGTCGAGCTGGACTTCGATCTCTGTCAGCGTCTGCCTGTCCCGGCCCCGCCGCGCCTCGAGGATGGCGCAGCGGTCCGGGTCGTCGAGGGCCTTGCAGACCGTGTCCATGGTCGACCGGACGTGACCGCATCGACACAGCGTCCCGTCAACCCGGCGTTCACCGGCCGGTGGCACCTTCAAGGTGCCGGCCAACCTCTTGCATGGTCGCGATTTCGCGCGATCCCCGCCCGAGAGCTGCCACGATGGCGGGCAAGACTCGCGCGAGGGCGCCCGCAGAAGGAGTAGGGTCATGGCACATGTGCGCGACACGGCGGAGCAGGCCATCCGCGAGGGTCTGACCGACCGCGACGTGCTGCGCCGTGTCTTCGCGGCGCATCCGGGCGCAAATCTCTCGACCGACACGATCGCGTGGTATCGCGCGCGGCTCGCACGGGAGGGGATCGGCACGGGAACACGCTTCGCCGAGGTCGGCGACGACGACCTCCCGCCCGCCCACCGCCCGCCCGTCGACCGCCCGCCCGTCAATCGCCCGTCCGCCTCGCGCTTGGCCGAGCCCGCCACGGCGAAGGGACGGCTGATCACCGAGCTCCTGCGCGACGGTCTGCCGGATTACGTGGTCTACCGCAGGTCGGGAGCGGTCAGCCTCGCCACGGTCAGGGCCTACCGCTCCCGCCTGATCGGCTGTGGCGATCCCGTTCCGACCGAGGCCGAGGCGTGCCGCTACTGGGCGGCGCTGAACGGGGCGGCGCACTGAAGGGGAGCCGCCGCACGCCCGGCCGTCACGCCCCCCCTGCGCAACGCTGCCGACACAAGGCGGCGCGGCGTCAGGAGGTTCCTGCGCTGTGCGAGGGCCATCGTGCCAGACACGCCGGCCCCGACCGACAGGACGTTGGGCGGACGCGGAACGACGCTTGGTGACGAAGCGGTAGAAGGGTCGACCTGCGCAGGCAGCCCGGCACCGGGGGGTGCCGACGTAGCTGACCTTTGCAACCGCAGGCCCCGCCACGACGACGACCGCGAAAAGGGCGACGGTGGCAAGGCGATGAGCCGGCTTCCCCGAGGCCCTCCTGAAGGAGCGGGTTCCCTCCGAGCCCTATCACGCGCAGGTCCTCGCGCGAGCCCGGAGTCATCCCGTGTCCAGCTGGGACGCCGGCCCTCCGCGCTCCGGGGCGCGCGCGCCTCAGGCGACCTCGGCGAGGCGGGCCAGCGCGGCGCGGATCTTCTCTGCCTCCGACTCGCGCGCAGCGAGGTTGTCGCGCGTCTCTTCCACCACGTCGTCGGGTGCGCTTTCGACGAACTTGGGGTTCGACAGCCGGCCGCGCAGGCCGCCCAGCTCCTTTTCCAGCTTGGCGAGCGTCTTTTCCAGCCGCGCCCGCTCTTCGTCGATATCGATGATCTCGGCGAGCGGCAGCCCGAAGGTGCCGCCGCGGACCGGCACCGCCACCGCCCCCTTCGGCATTTCCGCCACCTGCTCCAGGCTGTCGATCCGGGCGAGGCGGCGGATCAGCGCGCCGTTGCGCTCCCATGCCTGCGCCGCCTCGGCATCCAGCCCGGTATGCACCATCGGCACCTGCATGCCGGCCGGCACGTGCATCTGCGCCCGGGCCGAGCGGACCTCCTCGATCAGGGCGATCACCCAGGTCATTTCCGCCTCGGCCTCCGGATCGGCCAGCTCGACGGCGGCGTAGGTCGGCCAGTCGGCATGGACGAGCATCTTGTTACGCGCCCCCAGCGTGCCCCACAGCTCCTCCGTCACGAAGGGCATGAACGGGTGCAGCAGGATCAGGCACTGGTCGATCACCCAGGCCATCACGGCCTGGGTCTCGGCCTTGAGCGCCTCGTCGTCGCCCTGCAAGAGCGGCTTGGCGAACTCGACATACCAGTCGCAGACCTTGTGCCAGGTGAACGCGTAGGCCCCGTTCGCCGCGTCGTTGAAGCGGAACGCCCCCAGCGCCGCGTCGACCTCCTCGCGGATGCGGCCCGTCTCGGCGAGGATCCAGCGATTCACAGGGGCTGTGGCCTGCGGCACGCCCTCGGCCGGGCCCACGTCGCCCCGCGTCGCGCCGTTCATCTCGGCGAAGCGGGCGGCGTTCCAGATCTTGGTGGCGAAGTTGCGGTAGCCCTGGATGCGGTCCTTCGACAGCTTCAGGTCGCGCCCCATCGCCGCCATCGAGGCGAGGGTGAAGCGCACGGCGTCGGCGCCGAACTCGTCGATCAGGTCGATCGGGTCGAGCACGTTGCCCAGGCTCTTCGACATCTTCTTGCCCTTCTCGTCGCGCACGAGGGCGTGGACATAGACGGTGTCGAAGGGGCGCTGGCCGACCATCGCGTATTGCATCATCATCATCCGGGCGACCCAGAAGAAGATGATGTCGAACCCGGTGACGAGGACGGAGGTGGGGAAGTAGCGCTTGAGCTCTTCCGTCTCCTCCGGCCAGCCGAGCGTGCCGATGGGCCAGAGGCCCGAGGAGAACCACGTGTCGAGCACGTCCGGATCCTGCCAGACGGGATAGACGATCTTGGTGGGGTCACGATCCTCGGTCTCGTAGCGGGCCAGCGAGCCCGCGAGCATGTGCGCCGCCTCGTGCCGGTCGGCCACCTCGACGACCTGGGCGTGGTTGAGCGGCGTGGGCAGGGCCGCGATCACGTCGTCGAATTGCGGGCGCACCGCGTCGAAATCGGGCGCGGCGTGGTGCCGGTCGGTGCCGCGCACGAGGTTGTCGGCGGTCAGGAAGCGCAGCATCTCCACCTCGTCGAGCGCGCCGTCGCCCTCGTCGTCGCGGAAGGTCTCCAGCCGCAAATCGAAGCCGTACCAGACGGGGATGCGGTGCCCCCACCAGAGCTGGCGGCTGATCGTCCAGGGCTCGATGCTTTCCAGCCAGTGGAAATACACCTTGCGGTCCTGCTCGGGCAGGATCTCGACCTCGCCCTTGCGCACCGCGTCGATGGCCGGCCCCACGATCTGCTCGGCGTCGACGAACCACTGGTCGGTCAGCATCGGCTCGATCACCACCTTCGAGCGGTCGCCGAAGGGCTGCATGATCGGCTTCTGCTCGACGAAGGGCTGCGGGTGCCCCTCCTCGTCGGGCATCATCACCGCCAGCCCCTCCTCGGTGATGTCGGCGACGATACGGCGGCGGGCCTCGAACCGGTCGAGCCCGCGATACGCCTCCGGCACCAGGTTGACGGCATCGACGTCGACCCGGTCGGCGCGCATCTCGCCGTTCGCCACGGCGCGGGCGATCTCGGCGCTCTCCTCGTAGGAGAGGCCGTCCGCGCGCATCGTCGCGTCCGGCGCCATCAGCACATAGAGGGGGATGCCGTTCCGCTGCGCCACCGCGTAGTCGTTGAAATCGTGCGCGCCGGTGATCTTCACCGCGCCCGAGCCGAAATCGGGGTCGGGATACTCGTCGGTGATGATCGGGATGAGCCGCCGCTGGTCCTTCGGGCCGACGGGGATCTCGCAGAGCTTGCCGACGATGGGCGCGTAGCGTTCGTCGGAGGGGTGCACCGCCACCGCGCCGTCGCCCAGCATCGTCTCGGGGCGGGTCGTGGCGATCGAGATGTAGTCGCGCTCCTCCTCCAGCACGACGTGGCCGTGCTCGTCGCGCTCGACATAGGTGTAGGTCTCGCCCCCCGCCAGCGGGTACTTGAAGTGCCACATGTGGCCCTGCACCTCGACGTTCTCGACCTCGAGGTCCGAGATCGCCGAGCGGAAGTGCGGGTCCCAGTTCACCAGCCGCTTGCCGCGATAGATGATGCCGCGGTCGTAGAGATCGCAGAACGTCTTGATGACCGCGGCATGAAAGCCCTCGTCCATCGTGAAGGCCTCGCGATCCCAGTCGCAGGACGCGCCGAGGCGCTTGAGCTGGCCGATGATGGTGCCGCGGCTCTTGTGCTTCTGCTGCCAGACTCGCTCGACAAAGGCCTCGCGCCCCATCTCCTCGCGCGTGGGCTCGCCGTTCGCGGCCATCTCGCGCTCGGTCACCATCTGCGTGGCGATGCCGGCGTGGTCGGTCCCGGGCTGCCAGAGGGTGTCGTGGCCGCGCATCCGGTGCCAGCGCACGAGGATGTCCTGCAACGTGTTGTTGAAGGCATGGCCCATGTGCAGCGAGCCGGTCACGTTCGGCGGCGGGATCAGAACGGAGAAATGCGGCGCGCCCGTCTTCGCGTTGGCACCGGCGCGGAACGCTTTCGCCTGTTCCCAGGCGGCGTAGATCCGCTCTTCGGCCGAAGCGGCGTCGAACGTCTTGTCCATCGGCATCGGGCGATCCCTCTCTGGCTGGCGCGCCCCTCCGCGAGGGGCGGCGCGCGTCTCCTAGCCCAGCCGCGCCGACAGGAAAAGGGCCGCGCAGCCTGTCTGCCGGGCGCAGGAACCGCACTCCTCGAACGGCCGACCGCTTGCCCGGGCCGCATGCTTCGCCGTCGCGCACCGCCCCGGCCGCTCCCGGTCGTGCGCAGGCCAGAGCTCGCCCCATCATCTTGGTCCAAATACTCCCGGGGGAGCCGCCGGAGGCGGCGGGGGGCGGCGCCCCCCTCCGACGGCGCCGTCAGAGCCGCCGGTCGAACTTGGTGGCAAGGTGGATCAGGCTCTCGGTATCGGTCACGCCGGGGATGGCGCCGATCCGGTCGAGCACGGCGTCGAGGCGTTCGGTATCCTCCGCCGCGACCGTCAGGATCAGGTCGACCCGGCCGGTCGAGGTCTGGCAGCTGTCCACCTCCGTCATGGGCTTCAGGCGCGCCAGCACCTGCGCCGCCGCGCGCGGCTCGACCGAGAGCAGCACCGTGGCACGGATCCGACCGCGGCGCGCCCGGGTGCCCAGGCGGATCGTGTAGCCGCCGATCACGCCCGAGCGCTCAAGCCGCTCGATCCGGGCCTGCACCGTCGAGCGGGCGAGGCCGAGGCGGCGTGCGAGTTCGGCGGTCGGGGTGGAGCTGTCGGCGGCCAGCGCCGCGAGGATCGCCTCGTCGGTCTCGTCCATTCAGATCATCGTATATTTCAGTCGATCCGACGTCAATTTCCGCGATTTTGCCCGGATCGACGGGTGAAACGCGTCGTGCGACAGGTCATGATTCCTCCTGCGAGCAGTATCCGAGAGCAGGAGACAGAAGGCCCATGACCCAGGCCCGCCCCTTTCCCGACAGCCCCGCCGACCTGTTGCGGCGCGGCGCCCCCGAAACGCCGATCCTGTGCTTCTCTCCGGCCATGCTGCGGGAGACGGCGCAGACCTTCCTCGACGGTTTTCCCGGCCAGGTGACCTATGCCGTCAAGGCCAACCCCGAGCCGGCGGTGCTGGAAAATCTCGCCGCGGCGGGCATCGGGGCGTTCGACGTGGCGTCGCTCTCCGAGATCGACCTCGTGCGTGCCGTCGCGCCGACCGCCGGGCTGCACTACAACAACCCGGTGCGCTCGGGCGCCGAGATCGCGCGCGCCGTGGCGCGCGGCGTGCGCTCGTTCAGCCTCGACAGCGCGGGCGAGCTCGCCCGTCTCGTGGCGCGGGTGCCGGCGGGCGCCGAGCTGACGGTGCGCTACAAGCTGCCCGTGAAGGGCGCGGCCTACGATTTCGGCGCCAAGTTCGGGGCCGAGCCCGCCGCGGCGGCCGAGCTCCTGCGCGCGGTGGCCGAGGCCGGTTACACGCCCTCGCTCACCTTCCACCCCGGCACGCAATGCGCGCCCCCCGAGGTCTGGCGCGCCTACGTCGCCGAGGCCGCCGCCATCGCCCGCGCGGCGGCGGCGGAGCCGGCGCGCCTCAATGTCGGCGGCGGCTTCCCGTCGCACCGGATGAGGGCCGCGGCGCCCGATCTCGGCGCCATATTCGAGGCGATCGACAGCGCCGCCACGGCGGCCTTCGGGGCGGCGCGGCCGGCGCTCGTCTGCGAACCGGGGCGGGGCATGGTGGCGGAGTGCTGCACGCTGATGACGCGGGTTCGCGCCCTGCGCGACGATCACGTCTTCCTCGACGACGGGATCTATGGCGGCCTGGCCGAGATGCTCAGCATGCCGATGACCGACCGGATCGAGGTGCGCAGCCCGGAGGGCCTGTTGCGCACGGGCGCTCCCGTTCCGCGCACCGTCTTCGGGCCGACCTGCGACAGCCTCGACCGGTTGCCCGGCCACCCGATGCTGCCCGAGGATACGGAAGAAGACGACGCGGTGCTCTTCCGTGGCATGGGTGCGTATTCGGGCGTGACGGCGACGCGGTTCAACGGCTTCGGCGCGCTGACACTGGCGACGGTCGATCGGCTCGACGACTGACGCAGCGTTCGCGTTCCGCAAGGCGCGCGGCATACTCCGCGCCGAGCGCCGCGTCGAAGGCGGCCGGCGCGAGCCCGGCCGCGACGCCGGGCAGCAGCGCGGCGAGCGGCACGGCCGGGTTGACCCGCGGGCGCGAGAGCTTGCGCGCCGCCGTCAGCGTCTCCGCCTGCTCGGGCGTCAGACGCGACAGGCGGGCGTGGAAGGCGAGGATGTCGTCGAGCGTGGCGCAACGGTCGCGGACGTGGCGCACCTGCGCGCGCCTCTCGACGTGAAGCAGGCGGTCGAGTTGCGCCTCGGGGTGGGTGGCATAGCGCAGGGTCTTGGCCGCCCAGTGGCGCGGGGTAAGCCCGTCGAAATGCAGCAGGTGGACAGCGCGCGCGACGCGGAAGGGCGGCGCCTCGCCCGCTGCCTCGGGGCGGTGCACGGTCAGCCGGTAGCCGTGCCCGGTGCGCGACAGCGCCTTGCCCACCGGGTAGCCGGCGAACCCCATCCGCATAAAGCGCGCCGTCTCGCCGTAGATCGCGCCCGCCTCGAGCGCGTCGCCCGGCAGGAGCGGGCGGCGGAACGCCCCCTCGAAGATCGAGGCCCCCCGCTCGTCCCCCAGCCACACGCGCTCGAGGTTGCGGATCTTGAGCCAGCCGTGACTCTCGTCGAGCCGGGCGAGCTCGTCCGCGAGCGGCCCCTCGCACCAGAGGAGCTCGTCGGCATCGACGTGCAGGATCCAGTCGGCCCGGGTGCGGTTGCCGGCTAGGGTGGCGTTGGCCATCTGGCGCTGCGATTGCAGGGCGGGGCGGGCGCGGCCCCGCCGTTCCCGCCAGTAGGCGTCGTCGCAACGGACGACACGGGTGCGGGGCAGCGCCTCGGCGAGATCGGCGGCGGGATCTTCGGGATCGTCGAAGAACAGCCAGAGCTCGTCCGCGCCGAGGGCGAGGTGATGGGCGGCGAAGGCCGCGACGAGGGCGGCGGGCTCGCGCACCGTCGCAACGACGGCCCAGCGGGGCGTCGCGGTATCCTCGGCGGTGCTGGCCGTCTGCATCGGGGCAGTCTGACGCGGACCGGGCGTGCCGTCCATCCGTCGGCGGGGCGCGGCCCGCTTGCAGCGGGTAGATGCCATGGGGGGCTGCCTGGCGGCCTGGCCGCACCGATCGCTGCGTCGTCAAGACGCTCCGAAGCGACAAGGAAGCTCTCGGTTGAGCGGCAGAATTCTTTTGACCCTCACCCACACACGAACCAGAAGGGCGCGGGGCAGTGGCCCCCCTCGCCGGCGCTCCGCTGCCGGCCGACGAACGGGAGACGCACATGGCCCTCGAGGACGCAGGCAAGGACATCGACCGCGCGTTCACCGCGACGCGGGATCGCGGTCTCGCCTACGAGAACGCCTTCGCCGGAGCGACGTCGTTCCTGCGTCGCCGCTACACCAAGGATTTCGGCGGCGTCGACCTCGCCGTGACGGGGCTGCCCTTCGACCAGGCGGTGACGAACCGGCCCGGCGCGCGACTGGGGCCGCGGGCAATCCGCGAGGCGTCGACGCTTCAGCCCTTCGACCCGCCCTACGGCTGGGGCTACGACCCGCTGACCGAGTTCGCCATCGTCGACGCGGGCGACATGGCGTTCGACTATGCGCGCCCCGCCGACTTCCCGGCCGCGGCCGAGGCGCATGTCGCCTCGATCCTTGCGGCGGGGGCGGGCTGCATCGTGCTCGGCGGCGACCATTCGGTGGCGCACCCTGCGCTGCGGGCCCACGCGGCGAAGGTCGGCCCGCTGGCGCTGGTCCAGTTCGACGCCCATTCCGACACCTGGCCCGACGACGACCCGGGCCGCATCGACCATGGCACGATGTTCGGCAAGGCGGTGGCCGAGGGGCTGATCGACCCGGCGCGGTCGATCCAGGTGGGCATCCGCACGAGCAACGACGCGACCCTCGGCATCGCCCAGATCGACGCGCGGCAGGTGCACGAATCCGGCCCCGCCGCCGTGGCGAAGAAGGTGAAGGAGCGGGTGGGCGACGCGCCCGTCTATCTGTCGTTCGACATCGACGCGCTCGACCCCGCCTTCGCCCCCGGCACGGGCACGCCGGTCTGGGGGGGGCTGGCCTCGTGGCAGGCGGCCGCGATCCTGCGCGACCTCGCGGGGATCACGCTGGCCGGCGGCGACGTGGTGGAGGTGGCGCCGCCCTATGACACGACCGGCGCGACCGCTGTGGCAGGCGCCCACGTGGCGACAGAGCTGATCTGCCTCTGGGGCTGGACGCGCCGGCAGGTGCGCTGAGGGGCGCGGCACGTCTTGCCCCCGGCCGCCCGCCGGCTAGGGTGCTGCGGGAACCGGGAGGGAGCGGATGCGCGTGCTGGTCTGGATCGTCGTCGTCATCGTCGTGGTCGTATTGGGCTTCGCCGCCTGGGTGCGGCTCGCGCCCACCGACCCGGCGGCGTGGCATGTCGACCCGGCCTCGGCCGAACCCGGGCCGGGCCGCTTCGTGGTGAATCCCGAGGGCGGCGACGCCGACGGCCCGCTGCTGGCGATGCCGCCGAGAGAGGCGCTCGCCGCGCTCGACGCCATCGCCCGCGACACGCCCCGCACGCGCGCCATCGCCGGCTCGGTCGAGGAGGGGCGGATCACCTACCTCACGCGTTCCGCGCTTTGGGGCTTTCCCGATTTCACCACGGTCGAAGCCGTGCCCGCCGAGGGCGGCTCGCGCCTTGTGATCTTCGCCCGGCTGCGCTTCGGGCAGGACGACATGGGCGTGAACGAAGCCCGCGTGCGCGGCTGGCTCTCGCAGCTTTCACCCTGACCACGGTGCCGCGAAAGCCGGCACCATCCCCCCCTGCGGCGGTATTCCGCGCGTCTTCCGCGTCGGCAAGGCTTGAGCGGCAGGGGCGGATTGTGGCTAGCTGTGGCGATAATCAGACAGGGAGACCACGATGACCCTCCGCAACAGCCTGCTCTGCGCCACAGCGCTCGCGCTGGTCGCAGGCGCCGCCTCTGCCGAGACCCTGCGCTGGGCGCGGGCGGGCGACTCGCTCACGCTCGACCCGCACGCCCAGAACGAGGGGCCGACCCACGCGCTCGCCCACCAGATCATGGAGCCGCTGGTGATGCGCGACATGACGGGCGCGATGGTGCCCGCGCTGGCCACCGAATGGGGCCCCAGCGAGGACGATCCCAACGTGTGGGTGTTCCAGCTCCGAGAGGGCGTCACCTTCCATGACGGGGCCGACTTCACCGCCGAGGACGTGGTGTTCTCGTTCAATCGCGCGATGACGCCCGACAGCGACATGAAGGAGCTGCTGTCCTCGATCGCCGAGGTGCGCGCGGTGGACGACTACACCGTCGAGTTCGAGACCAAGGGGCGGAACCCGATCCTGCCCAACAACTTCACCAACCTGTTCATCATGGACAGGGGCTGGGCCGAGGCGAACAACGCCGTCGAGGTGCAGGACTACGAGGGCGGCGAGGATACCTTCGCCGCGCGCAACGCCAACGGCACCGGCCCCTACCGCCTCGTCAGCCGCGAGCCCGACGTGCGCACCGTGCTCGAGATGAACGAGAGCTACTGGGGCGCCGGCGAGTTCCCGATGGAGGTGACCCGCGTCGAGTACACGCCGATCCAGAACGCCGCGACGCGGGTGGCGGCGCTGCTGTCGGGCGAGGTCGACTTCATTCAGGACGTGCCGGTGCAGGATCTCGGCCGGGTGGGCGAGTCCGAGGGCCTCGACGTGCGCACCACGCCGCAGAACCGCACGATCTTCTTCGGGATGAACCAGGGCGCCGACGACCTCGAGACCGACAGCGTCGACGGGGCCAACCCGCTGGCCGACGTCAATGTGCGCCGGGCGCTCAACATGGCGCTCAACCGCCCCGCCATCCAGCAGGTGGTCATGCGCGACCAGTCGCAGCCCACGGGGGTGATCATGCCGCCGTTCGTCAACGGCTGGACGGAAGAGCTCGACCAGTATCCCGAGGCGGACATCGAGCAGGCCAAGGCGCTGCTCGAAGAGGCCGGCTACGGCGACGGGTTCTCGATCCAGCTCGACTGCCCGAACGACCGCTACGTCAACGACGAGGCGATCTGCCAGGCGGCCGTCGGCATGTTCGCCCAGATCGGCGTCGACGTGAACCTCAACGCGATGCCCAAGGCGCAGTTCTTCCCGCTGATCTCGAACGGCGAGACGAACTTCTACATGCTGGGCTGGGGCGTGCCGACCTACGACTCCGAGTACATCTTCAACTTCCTCGTCCATACCCGCACCGACGAGCGCGGCTCGTGGAACAACACCGGCTACTCCAAACCCGAGCTCGACGAGAAGATCGTGGCGCTGGCCTCCGAGACCGATCTCGACGCGCGCAACGAGATGATCGCCGAGATCTGGGCGCAGGTGCAGGAGGACCGGCTGTATCTTCCGATTCACCACCAGGTGCTGAACTGGGGCGTCCGGGCCGATGTCGACACGATCGTCGACCCCGAGGATTCGCCGAAGTTCAAGTACTTCTCCTTCACCCGCTCGTAAGCGGCCCGAAGGACGGATCGACGGGGCGTCGCCATCTGGCGGCGCCCCGTTTCGTGTTTCACGGCGGGTCCGTCAGGCCGGGCAAGGTCGGAAACCGAGTGTCCGTGTTGGCCGGGCCTGCGGGGAACGCCTGTCATCCCGGGCGGCGCCCTGTCGTGACAGCGGCCGCGGGAGCCGCGGCCGTTGCAAATGAAAATCCCGATTTTTGTGCGCACGCAGAGACTTGATCGCAAAATCACATAAGTGTGTGCGCGATTGCAGGGAAGGCGGCGTCCTGCGACGGTGTCCGTCATCACAAGGGAGATCTGCATGACACGCCATGTGCTCGCCGCCGCGGCCCTCGCCGCGCTGCCCGCCGCCGCCGCCGCCGAGGAATTCCGCTGGGCCGGCCAGACCGACCCGCAGACGATGGACCCGCACGCGGTGTCCTCAACGCCCGTTCTCGGCTTTCTCAACAACGTCTACGAGGGGCTCGTCCGCCGCGGCAGGGACATGGCCGTCGAGCCGGCGCTCGCCACCTCCTGGGAGCCGATCGGCGACGGCGAGGGCTGGCGCTTCTTCCTGCGCGAGGGGGTGACGTTCCACGGCGGGCAGAGCTTCGACGCCGACGACGTCGTGTTCTCCTACGAGCGGGCCGCGTCGGAGGAATCGGACGTCGCCTCGTGGTTCGCCCCCGTCTCCGACGTGGTGAAGGTGGATCAATACACCGTCGACGTGCTGACGCCCGAGCCCAACCCGATCTTCCCCGATTCCATCGCCAACTGGATGATCATGGATGCGGGCTGGGCGGCCGACGTCGGCGCGGAGCGGCCCGCGAAGGACGAGGAGAACGCCGCGACGTTGCAGGCCAACGGCACCGGCGCCTTCCGCCTCGTCTCCCGCGAGCCGGGCCTCGAGACGGTGCTGGAGCCCTTCGCAGGCTGGTGGGGCGAGCCCGGGCACAACGTCACCCGCGGCGTCTTCACCCCGATCCAGAACCCCGCCACGGCGGTCGCCGCGCTGCTGTCGGGCGACGTGGACATGATCAATCCCGTGCCCATCCAGGACGCCGAGCGGCTGGATGCGCAGGAGGGCGTGAAGGTGATCCGCGGGATCGAGGCGCGGGTGATCATGCTGGGCTTCGCCCATGACGCCGACACGCTGACATACGGCGACGAGGGCATGGACAACCCCTTCGCCGACCCCCGCGTGCGGCAGGCGGTGGCCCATGCCGTCAACGTCCCCGCCATCCTGCAGACGACGATGCGCGGCAACGCCGAGCCGGCGTCGCAACTCGTCTCGGAGGCGATGCGCGGCTATTCGGCCGGTGTTGAGCGCCCCGAGTATGCGCCCGAGCGGGCCCGCGCGTTGCTGGCCGAGGCGGGATACCCGGACGGGTTCGCCTTCGGTTTCAAGTGCCCCAACGACCGTTACCTCAAAGACGAGGCGGTGTGCCAGGCGATCGTGTCGATGCTCGCGCAGGTCGGCCTCGAAGCCGAGCTCGAGACGATGCCGGTGCGCACCTACTGGCCGCGCCTGCGCGAGGACGATTTCGACATGTATCTGCTCGGCTGGTCGCCCGGCACCTTCGACCACGAGCATCCGCTCCGCTTCCTGGTGCACACCCCGACCGACCGGCTGGGCACGTGGAACTTCGGCGGCTACTCCAACGCGCGCATCGACGCGCTGCTGCCGCGCATCCAGTCCGAGATCGACGATGCCGAGCGGCAGGCGATGATCGACGAGGTCGCCGGGATCATCGCCGAGGACAATGTCTATGTGCCGCTCTATGTCCAGCCGCTGCTCTGGGGAGCGGCGGAGTCGGTAGAGCTCACGCAGCGGCCCGACAACTTCTTCATCCTGCGATGGGTGACGGTGAACTGACGATTTCAGCTCGGCGCGCAAAAGCCTTGCCAAGGCTTTTGCAAATTCCTTCTTCAAGGAATTTGCGCGTCGGTCGGGCGCTGCCGGAGCGCCCGGCGCGTGGCGTCATGGGGGGCGGTCTCGTCATCCACATGACCGCCCCGCCGGTTTGCCGCAGGCCACCGAGCCGGGCCGCCCTGCCGTCACCGCATCGGCCGCGCGCGCCGTCCGCGCGGTCACGGCGCGCGGGGTCTCGACCTTCACGGCCGGGCCGCGAAACGGCACCGTCTTGCGGCGCGTCACGATGATGTCTGCCCGGTGCGTCAGGTTTCGCCGGCGCCCGGCCGTGGCGCCCACCGGGCAGGCGACGTGACGATTTCGTGACGGAACGGGCGCGTCGCCCTTGCGTATGTGGCGGTCATCGCGTCTTTACCCACCCGTCCGCACCCGTCAGGATGCTCCAGATGCTTGCCTATATCATCCGCCGCGTCGGCCAGTCGGTTCTCGTGCTCCTCGTCGTGGGGCTCGTGGCCTTCTCGATGTTCACCTTCGTGGGCGACCCGGTCGACAACATGCTGGGGCAGGAGCGCACGCAGGCCGACATAGAGCGGCTGCGCACCCAGCTCGGCCTCGACCAGCCGTTCCCGGTGCAATACTGGAAGTTCCTGCAGAACGCGGTGCAGGGCGATTTCGGCATTTCCTACCGCCAGGGCCGCCCGGTGGCCGAGATCATCTCGGAGCGGCTGCCGGCGACTCTGGAACTCGCCGCCGTCTCGGCCCTGTTCGCGATCACGCTGGGCGTGGGCCTCGGCGTGCTCACGGCGATCCGGCGGGACGGCTGGCTGTCGAACGCGATCATGACCGTCTCGCTGATCGGAGTGTCGCTGCCGACGTTTCTCATCGGCATCCTGCTGATCTACCTGTTCTCGGTCGAACTCGACATGCTGCCCTCGTTCGGCCGCGGCGACGTCGTCGATCTCGGCTGGTGGACGACGGGGCTGCTGACCGAGAGCGGGTTGAAGGCGCTGATCCTGCCCGCGATCACGCTGGGCCTCTACCAGATGACCCTGATCATGCGGCTCGTCCGGTCCGAGATGCTGGAGGTTCTGCGGCAGGACTACATCCGTTTCGCGCGCGCCCGCGGCCTGCGCGAGCGTGCGGTCAACTTCCGCCACGCCTTGAAGAACACGCTGGTGCCGGTGATCACGGTGACGGGCCTGCAACTCGGCTCGATCATCGCCTTCGCCATCATCACCGAGACGGTGTTCCAGTGGCCGGGCGTGGGCCTGCTGTTCATCAACGCGATCCAGTTCGTCGACATCCCCGTGATGGCCGCCTACCTGATGCTGATCTCGGTGATGTTCGTCGGCATCAACCTGATCGTCGACCTGCTCTACTTCGCCATCGACCCGCGGCTGCGGATCGACACCGGAAAGGCGCACTGACATGGCCGACCTGCCCGCAGAGGGGCGCGGCGCCGCGCCGCGCCGCCCGACCCGGCTCAAGCTCGCCTGGGAATCCGACTTCGCCTGGAAGTTTCGCCGCTCGCCGGTGGCGCTCGTCTCGTTCGTGGTGATGATGACGCTGGTCCTCGGCGCCGTCCTCGCACCGTGGATAGCCCCGCACGACCCGTTCGACCCCGGCACGCTCAACCTGATGAACGGCTTCACCCCCCCGATGGAGCCCAACGCCTTTACCGGCGAGACCTTCCTGCTGGGCACCGACGACCAGGGGCGCGACGTCTTCTCGACCATCCTGTTCGGCCTGCGAATCTCGCTTTTCGTCGGCTTCGCGGCGGTCTGCTTCGCCATGGTGCTGGGCGTCACGCTGGGCCTGCTCGCGGGCTGGTTCGGCGGCTGGACCGAGACGATGATCATGCGCGTGGCCGACGTGCAGCTCACCTTCCCGGCGATCCTCGTGGCCATGCTGATCTTCGGCATCGCCAAGGGCATCACCCCCATCGAATACCGCGACCAGATGGCGATCTGGGTGCTGATCTTCGCCATCGGGCTGAGCGACTGGGTGCAGTTCGCCCGCGTGGTGCGGGGCGCGACGCTGGTGGAAAAAAACAAGGAATACGTGGCCGCCGCCCGCCTCATCGGCCGGTCGGGTCCCGCGATCATGGTGCGCCACATCCTGCCCAACGTGCTTTCGCCGGTGCTGGTGATCGCCACGATCAGCCTGGCACTCGCGATCATCGCCGAGGCGACGCTGTCGTTTCTGGGGGTGGGCGCGCCGCCGACCCAGCCCTCGCTCGGCACGCTGATCCGGATCGGGCAGGGCTTCCTGTTTTCGGGCGAGTGGTGGATCCTGTTCTTCCCCGCGCTGACGCTGCTCGCCCTCGCGCTGTCGGTCAACCTGCTCGGCGACTGGCTGCGCGACGCACTGAACCCGAGGCTCAAATGACGCCGGCGGTCGCGCGCTACCTGTCGTCGGTGCACCAGCGCGCACCGTCGGCCACCCATTCGACGTCGCCCGCTTCGGCATGGACGGTGATGAGGCCCGGCGCACGGGTCACCGTCTCGGGGGCGAGCAGGTTGAGAAAGAGGGCGAGCGCTTCGGCGGAAAGGCACATGGGGCGGTCTCCTCGGTCGGGCCAGGGTGCCTGCGATCATCCCCCTTCGCGGGCTGCCGAAACCCTAGCCGACCGTGCACCCCGCACGACCCGGGGCGCGACGGTGCGCGCCGCGACTCGACGTCGCGTGATCGCCTGTAGGGCCCGGCGGGCAGCGACAGCCCTGGCAGCGTGACGATGGAGGGTGATACGATCTCCCCCTTGCTCACGGCCCTGCCGTTCGTCTACCTCGCGTTGCAGGTCGGCGGCCTTTTCGCCCGCCGCGAGCCGCTGCGGACGGGCGCCCGGATATGTGCCGGGGTCATGGGCGCGGTGGTGGTCTTCGCCGTCGCGGGCGGCCTCGCCGGCTCGAACCTCGCCCCCATCTGGGTGATCTTCGCCATTCCCGTGCTGACGCTCGCGCTCGTCGTGCTCTGGGGCGTGCACCTGCTGAGGAGGCAAGCATGAGCGATCGCCCGAACCGGCCGGCCGTGCTGTCGGTGCGCGACCTGACCGTGGAGATCCCGACGCGACGGGGCGTGCTGAAGCCGGTCGACAGTGTCAGCTTCGACATTGGCGAGGGCGAGATCCTCGGTGTCGTCGGCGAATCCGGCGCCGGCAAGTCGATGACCGGCAACGCCGTGATCGGCCTGCTCGACCGCCCCGCGCGCATCTCGGGCGGAGAGGTGCGCCTGCGCAGCGAGCGGATCGACAATCTGCCCTACGAGAAACTCCGCCGGGTGCGGGGTCGGCGGATCGGCATGATCTTCCAGGATCCGCTGACCTCGCTCAACCCGCTCCTGCCCATCGGCGAGCAGATCGCCGAGACGGTGCGCACCCATATGGACGTCTCCAGCACCGAGGCGTGGAACCGCGCCGTTGCGGCGCTGGAGGAGGTGGGCATCCCGGCTGCGCGCGAGCGCGCGGGCAGCTATCCGCACGAGTTCTCGGGCGGCATGCGGCAGCGCGTGGTGATCGCGCTCGCCCTGTGTGCCGAGCCCGACCTGGTGGTGGCCGACGAGCCGACCACGGCGCTCGACGTCAGCGTGCAGGCGCAGATCATCGCGCTGCTCAAGCGGCTCTGCCGCGACCGCGGAACGGCGGTGATGCTGGTGACGCACGACATGGGCGTGATCGCCGAGGCCGCTGACCGGGTGGCGGTGATGTATGCCGGCCGCATGGCCGAGCTCGGCCCGGTGCGCGAGGTCGTCACCCGCCCCCGCCACCCCTATACCGACGGGCTGATGGGCGCCACGCCGCTCGCCGGCGGCGGCCAGCGGCGGCTGCGACAGATCCCCGGCGCGACGCCGCGGCTGACCGCGCTGCCGACGGGCTGCGCCTTCCACCCGCGCTGCCCGAACGCGCAGGATGCCTGCCGGCAGGATCCACCCCCCACGCTCGCCGCCGACCGCGGACGCGCGGCCTGCTGGTTCCCGGTCGAGCACGATCTGCCAAGGGCGAGGGAAGCCTGATGCGCGACGACGCCCCCCGTTCCACCAGCGAGACCCCGGCCGGGGCCGCGCCGCTCGTCTCGGTGCGCAACCTCAGCCGGGTGTTCGATGTCTCGCGCCCCTGGCTGAACCGCGTGATCGAGCGGTTGCCCCTGCGCTACCTGACCGCGGTGTCCGACGTCTCCTTCGACATCCCGGCGCGCACGACCTACGCCCTGGTGGGCGAGTCTGGCTCGGGCAAGTCGACCATCGGCAAGATCCTGGTCGGGCTGCTCTCACCCTCCGAAGGGTCTGTCGAGATCAACGGGATCGACCTCGCGCGCGAGACGGATGCAGCGAAGATCGGCCGCGTGCGATCCGACATCCAGATGATCTTCCAGGACCCCTATGCCAGCCTCAATCCCCGCTGGACGGTCCGCGCGATCATCGTCGAGCCGGTCGCGGCACGCGGCGGCGACACGTCCGGGCTCGCCGAGCGGCTGCTCGAGCAGGTGGGCCTCGCGGCCGAGGATGCCGACAAGTATCCGCACGAGTTCTCGGGCGGGCAGCGTCAGCGCATCTGCATCGCCCGCGCGCTGGCGTCCGAGCCGCGGTTCATCGTCTGCGACGAGCCGACCTCGGCGCTGGACGTGAGCGTTCAGGCGCAGGTGCTCAACCTGATGTCCGACCTCAAGGAGGAGTTCGGGCTGACCTATCTCTTCATCAGCCACGACCTGACTGTCGTGCGTCACATGGCCGATCGAGTCGGCGTGCTGTATCTCGGCCGGCTGGTGGAAGAGGCCGCACCGGACGAGTTGAACGAGATACCGCGCCACCCCTATACCCGCATGCTGCTCGAGGCGGCCCCCCGGCTCGACGCCTTCGGCCGCGAGATCGATCCGCCCAAGGGCGAGATTCCAGACCCGATCTCGCCGCCGCCGGGCTGCGCCTTTCACCCCCGCTGCCCCATCGCCGTCGATCGCTGTCGGCAGGAGCGCCCCGCGCTGCGCCCCCTCGGCGGTGCCCGCGTCGCCTGCCACCGCGCAGGCGAAGAGGGAACGCCCACGGCCTGAGCCGGCACGCGGGCGGCGCCGGCGTCGGAGGGGGGCCAGCCCCCCGTCGGCCATGCGGCCGACTCCCCCCGGGATACTTGGAGCAAGAAGAAGACGGGGCGGGATTCCAACGCGAGGCTGCTTCTCCTGCCAGGGGCCTGCGCCTTCTTCTTGCTCTCAATATCCCGGGGGTGCGGGGGCTGGCCCCCGCTGCGACGGAGCGGGGGCGCGGCACGGCTGCGTGGGGCGGCCGCGATCACAAGCGCGTCAACGGGGGGCTCGCCTGTCGGGAAAGCGGGCGGCTGCGACCGTTTGGCGGGCACACGGACCATTGGCGGGGCGGTGCGGCTGGTCTAGCTTGCCGTCCATGATCGCAGAACTCGGACATTTCGCCCTGATCCTCGCCGCCTGCGTGGCGCTCGTTCAGATGATCGTGCCGTTGATCGGCGCCCAGAGACGGTGGGCCGGGTGGATGGCCGTGGCCGAGCCGGCGGCGACCGCGCAGTTCATCCTTGTCGCGGTGTCCTTCGCGGCGCTGACATGGGCATTCGTCACCTCCGACTTCTCGCTGAGGCTCGTGACGCTGAACTCGCATTCGGCCAAGCCAATGCTCTACAAGATCACCGGCGTGTGGGGGAACCACGAGGGCTCGCTCCTCCTCTGGGTGCTGATCCTCGCGCTCTTCGGCGCGTCGGCCGCGTGGTTCGGCGGCAACCTCAAGCCGACGCTGCGCGCGCGCGTGCTGGCGGTGCAGGCGAGCGTGGGCGTGGCGTTCTACGCGTTCATCCTGTTCACCTCGAACCCGTTCCTGCGGCTGGAATCGCCCCCCCTCGACGGGCAGGATCTCAACCCGCTCTTGCAGGACCCGGGCCTCGCGTTTCACCCGCCGTTCCTTTACCTCGGCTATGTCGGCCTCTCGATGGCCTTCTCCTTCGCCGTGGCGGCGCTGATCGAGGGTCGCGTCGACGCCGCCTGGGGCCGCTGGGTGCGGCCGTGGACTCTGGCGGCGTGGCTGTTCCTGACCATCGGGATCGCGCTCGGCTCGTGGTGGGCCTATTACGAGCTCGGCTGGGGCGGCTTCTGGTTCTGGGATCCTGTCGAGAACGCCTCGTTCATGCCCTGGCTGCTCGCCGCCGCGCTGCTGCATTGCGCCATCGTGGTCGAGAAGCGCGAGGCGCTGAAGAACTGGACGATCCTGCTCGCCATCCTCGCCTTCGGCTTTTCGCTGATCGGCACGTTCATCGTGCGCTCGGGCGTGCTGACCTCCGTGCATGCCTTCGCCAACGATCCCGAGCGGGGCGTCTACATCCTCGCCATCACGGGTCTGTTCGTGGGCGGCGCGCTGACGCTCTACGCCGCGCGGGCGAGCGCGATGGAGGCCAAGGGCGTGTTCGGCGTGCTCAGCCGCGAGAGTGCGCTGGTGGCCAACAATATCCTCCTGGCGGTCTCGTGCTTCGTGGTGTTCGTGGGCACGATCTGGCCGCTGGTGGCCGAGCTCGCCTTCGACCGCAAGCTGTCGGTCGGCCCTCCGTTCTTCGACGCCGCGTTCACGCCCTTCATGGTGGCGCTGATGATCCTGTTGCCGGTAGGCGCCATGATGCCGTGGAAGCGCGCCCGACTGGGCCGCGCCATGCAGCCGCTTTGGGGCGTTCTGGCGCTGGCGCTGGCGGCCGGGGGGCTCACATGGGCCATTCAGACCGGGCAATCTCTGCTCGCCCCCCTCGGCATGACCCTCGCGCTCTGGGTGATCGGCGGGGCCGTGGTCGATCTCTGGAGCCGGGCCGGCAAGGGCACGCCGGACGAGCGGCTGCGACGGCTGCGCGCGCTGCCGGGCGGCGACTGGGGCAAGGCCATCGCCCATGCCGGCCTGGGGATCACCGCGCTCGGCGTCGCCGGGCTGACGCAGTGGCAGGTCGAGGACATCCGCGTTGCGCAACCGGGCGAGCGCTACACGGTCGAGGCTTTCGGTCCGTGGGAATACGACGTGCGCCTCAACGCCGTGAACGAGGTCGAGGGGCCGAACTACGTCTCGACGATGGCGAGCATCGATGTCTTTCGCGGCGACCGCCAGATCGCCCGTCTCGAGCCGGAGAAGCGTGTCTACCCGGTGGCCGGCATGCCCACCACCGAGGCGGCGATCGACAACGGCATCCTGCGCGACGTCTACATCGTGATCGGAGACCCTCAGGCGAACGGGGGCTGGGCGGTGCGCACCTACATCAAGCCGCTGGCGAACTGGATCTGGGCGGGCTGTATCGTGATGGCGATCGGCGGGATGGTCTCGCTGTCCGACCGGCGCTACCGGGTCGCGGCCGGTGCGCGCAAGGCGGCCCCCGCACCTGGTGGAGTGCCGGCCGAATGATGCGTGGGGTCTGCTTCGCGCTCGCCCTGGCGGTAGGTGTGGCGAGCCCGGCCGGTGCTCTCTCGCCGGACGAATTGCTCGACGACCCCGCGCTCGAGGAGCGGGCGCGAGAGCTCTCGTCGCAGCTCCGCTGCATGGTGTGCCGCAACGAATCGATCGACGAGTCGAACGCCGATCTCGCCCGCGACATGCGCCTGATGGTGCGCGACCGCCTCGTGGCGGGAGACAGCGATGCCGAGGTGATCGACTTCGTGGTGGAGCGCTACGGCGAATACGCGCTGCTGCGGCCCACGACCGAAGGTGCGAATATCATCCTCTGGGTCGCGGGGCCTGCCATGCTCATCGTGGCGCTCGGCATCGGCGGCGGATATGTGTGGTCGCGCCGGCGGGCGCCCGCGCGCACCGAAGAGGGCCTGTCGGCCGAGGAGCAGGCCCGCCTCGACGCCCTCCTGAAGGAGTGAGCGGGGCACGACGGTCCCGAAGGGTATGCGTGCAACGACCGGCCGGAAGGTTCTTGGCCCGCGGACGGGGGCCGGGTAGGGGAATGGCGCGATACGCCCCCAGCCAGCCGACGAGGCCCGAATGATCTACGAGACCATCCGCTACGCCGTGCGCGAGGACGTGGCGATCCTCACGCTCGACCGGCCGGACGTCATGAATGCGCTCTCGACCCAGATGCGCGCCGAGATCACCGACGCGGCCAGGCGGGCCCCGGGCGAAGCACGGGTGCTGGTTCTTACCGGCAGGGGCCGTGCTTTCTGCTCGGGGCAAGACCTCGGCGACAGCAAGTCGATCGCGGCGACCGACCTCGAGCGCACGCTGCGCGACGAATACGTGCCGATGGTCAAGGCGGTGGCAGAGTGCGACATCCCGACGATCGCCGCCGTCAACGGGGCGGCGGCGGGCGCCGGCGCCAATCTTGCGCTCGCGGCCGATGTGGTGGTGGCCTCCGAAGAGGCGGTCTTCCTGCAGGCCTTCGCGCGGATCGGTCTGATCCCGGATGCGGGCGGCACCTACTGGCTGCCCCGGCAGGTGGGCTTCGCACGGGCGATGGGCGCGGCGCTCTTCGCCGAGCCCGTGACGGCGAAACAGGCGGCCGAATGGGGCATGATCTGGGAGGCTGTGCCGGAGGCGTCGTTTGCCGACGCGTGGTGGACGCGGGCGCGGCACCTTGCCACCGGGCCGACGCAGACCTACCGCAACATCAAGCGCGCGTTGCGTCAGGGGCTGGCGAACGACTTCGAGGCGCAGCTTCTGCTCGAGGCCGAGTTGCAGGGCGAACTGGGCGAGACGCGCGACTTCCGCGAAGGCGTCCTGGCGTTTCTCGAGAAGCGGCAGGCCCGCTTCGAGGGGCGCTGAGCCGACGAGGCACGCTCGGGCGGCGTGGCCGGAACCCCTGGCGATCGGCAGGCGACCGAGGCGTTATCGCCGCGGGGGCGCGGCCGTGTCAGCCTGCCCGGCGGAGATGTTCCTGGCCTCCCTGACGGGGAAAGGCCGGCAGCGGCGCGGTGAACGCCGCCTCCGTGGCGCGCGCCTCCGACTGCATGGCGCGCAGAGCGGCCAGCGCCGCGAGGGCGATGACCGCAATGTTGCCGACCCCCACGAAGATGCCGGCGGCGCCCAGCATCGACCCGCCGGCAGCGAGGTGAAACCCTGCGGCGGTCGCCCCACCGATCCAGCCCAGCAGGAGATATCCGACGATCATGGCGCGACTCCGTTTCGATGACGGATGCACCCCACCACGAAAGGTCTTACCACTGCGTGAACGCGGGCGATGCTCGCGAGATCTGGCTAGGTCGATCGGTCAGGACGCCGAAAGTCGGAGGGCCCGGTGCCGCCGCTGCCCTGGTCTGTCAGGCGGTCGCGCCGGCAAACCAGCCGGAGCAGGGCGGCGACGAGCAGTGCGGCATTGCCGGTCAGCACGACCATGGCCGCGATCCCGGCAGGGCCGAGCGACAGCGCCTCCGCCGTGAGGAGCGCGACCGCCAACCCCGCAAGCAGCCCGAACAGAAGATATCCCACGGCCACGCCTGCCTCCTGCACTCGGCCCGGGCGCCTCGCCCGCGCGAAGCAGTCTAGGGGGCACAACCGCAGGATGAAAGTGAAAGAGGCGCCGTGTCACTCGATCGGCCGAGCCTTGCCGATGCCCGCCGCGCTCGGCCAAAATGTGGCCGGGCGCGACGGGGGCATCGGGCCGCTGCGGCAAACCCTCAGCGGTTCTCGACGTCGACGTAGTCGCGCTTCGGCGCCCCGGTATAAAGCTGCCGGGGCCGGCCGATGCGCATGGTCGGGTCGGACAGTTGCTCTTTCCACTGGCTGATCCAGCCCACCGTGCGCGAGACCGCGAAGATCGGGGTGAACATCGAGGTGGGGAAGCCCATCGCCTCGAGGATGATGCCCGAGTAGAAATCGACGTTGGGGAAGAGCTTTTTCTCGGTGAAGTAGGGGTCGGCCAGCGCCGCCGCTTCCAGCTCCTTGGCGACCTGGAGGGTGGGGTTGTTCTCGACCCCCATCAACTCGAGCACCTCGTCGGCCGACTGCTTCATCACCTTCGCGCGCGGGTCGAAGTTCTTGTAGACGCGGTGACCGAACCCCATCAGGCGGAAGGGGTCGTCCTTGTCTTTGGCGCGGGCGATGTATTCGGGGATGCGGTCGGGCGTGCCGATCTCCTTGAGCATCTCCAAGCAGGCCTGGTTGGCGCCGCCATGGGCTGGCCCCCAGAGGCAGGCGATGCCGGCGGCGATGCAGGCGAAGGGGTTGGCGCCAGACGACGAGGCGAGCCGTACCGTGGAGGTCGAGGCATTCTGCTCGTGGTCGGCGTGCAGCGTGAAGATCCGGTCCATCGCGCGGGCGAGGATCGGGTCGACCACGTAATCCTCGGCCGGCACCGCGAAGCACATGCGCAGGAAGCTCGACGCATAGTCGAGATCGTTGCGCGGATAGACGAAGGGCTGGCCGATGGAATACTTGAACGCCCACGCGGCGATGGTCGGCATCTTCGCGATCAGCCGGATCGAGGCGACCTCGCGCTGCCACGGGTCGGAGATGTCGGTCGAGTCGTGATAGAACGCGCTCATCGCGCCCACGACACCCACCATGATCGCCATCGGGTGCGCGTCGCGCCGGAACCCGCGGAAGAAGTTCTGCATCTGCTCGTGCAGCATCGTGTGCATGGTCACACGATTCTCGAAATCCTCGAGCTGCTCGGCCGAGGGCAGGTCGCCGTAGAGCAGAAGGTAGCACACCTCGAGGAAGTGGCTCTTCTCGGCCAGCTGGTCGATCGGGTAGCCGCGGTGGAGCAGCTCGCCCTTGTCGCCGTCGATGAAGGTGATGGTCGATTCGCACGAGGCGGTCGAGGTGTAGGACGGGTCGTAGGTGAACACCCCCGTCTTGCCGTAGAGATTGCGGATATCGACGCAATCCGGTCCGGCAGTGGGCGACAGGATCGGCAACTCCAGCTCGTGGTCGCCGACCTTGAGCGTGGCGACGCGGGTCGTGTGCGAGGTGTCAGGCATCGGGCATCCCCTTTCTTGGTCCGCTGCGGCGCGTGGCCGGGGCGGGCGTGACGGGCAGGGGGTGGTCGTCAGGCGCCCCCCATGCCTGCGGCGTCTTCGATCCGGCCGATCGTCTCCTCCCGGCCGATCACGGTCATCATATCAAACACGCTCGGGCTGGCGGCGCGTCCTGACAGCGCGGCCCGGAGCGGCTGGGCGATCTTGCCTAGCTTCATCTCCCGGGCCTCCGCGAAGGAGGCGACGGTCTCTTCGAGCGCGTCTCGCGTCCAGTTAGCCGTTTGCAGGTGCGGCGTCAATTCGCTCAGTATACCGCGGGATACCGGATCGAGCGCCTTCGCGGCCTTCTCGTCGGGCTCGAACGGGCGCGCCCCCAGCACGAAATGCGCCTTGTCCAGCAGGTCTCCCAATGTCTTCGCCCGGTCCTTGAGGTGCGGCATCGCGGCGCGCAGCCCCTCGCGCTGCGCTGCAGAGAGCGGCGCGTCGTCGCGGGCGGCGAGGTAGCCGTCGATGGCCGCCATGAGTGCGTCGTCGTCCATCCGCGCGATGTGGAGCCCCGAGAGGCTCTCCAGCTTCTTGAAGTCGAAGCGGGCCGGCGCCTTGTTGATCCCGGTGATGTCGAAATGTCGTTTCAGTTCGGCGTCGGTGAAGACCTCCTGATCCCCGTGGCTCCACCCCAGCCGCGCGAGGTAGTTGCGCATGGCCGGCGCCGGGTATCCCAGCGCCTCGTAGTCGTGAACGCCCGTCGCGCCGTGGCGCTTCGACATCTTCTTGCCGTCGGGGCCGAGGATCAGCGGCACATGCGCCCAGACCGGCACAGGCCAGCCCATCGCGCGATAGACGAGCATCTGGCGCGCGGCGTTGGCGAGGTGGTCGTCGCCGCGGATGACGTGGGTCACGCCCATGTCGTGGTCGTCGACGACCACGGCGTGCATGTAGGTCGGCGAGCCGTCCGACCGCAGCAGGATCATGTCGTCGAGCTGATCGTTGCGCCATGTCACGTCGCCCTGCACGACGTCTTCGATCACCGTTTCGCCCTCTCGGGGCGCCTTGATCCGCACGACGTGCGGCGCGTCCGGGTGTTCGGTCTCGGGCACGTCGCGCCAGGGCGACCGGAAGAGGGTCGAGCGGCCCTCGGCGCGGGCCTGCTCTCGAAACGCCTCGATCTCCTCCTGCGTCGAGAAGCACTTGTAGGCCGCGCCCTTGGCGAGCAGGTCTCGCGCGACCTCGGCATGGCGCTCCGCGCGCGCCGCCTGACTGATCGGCTCGCCGTCCCAGTCGAGGCCGAGCCAGGTCAGCCCCTTCAGGATCGCCTCGGTCGCCTCGGGGGTGGAGCGCGCCCGGTCGGTGTCCTCGATCCGCAAGAGGAAGGTGCCGCCCCGCCCGCGGGCGTAGAGCCAGTTGAAGAGCGCCGTGCGCGCGCCGCCGATATGCAGGAAGCCTGTGGGCGAGGGCGCGAAGCGGGTGACGATCTGGCCGTCGGCGGGGCTCTCGGGCATCGGCGTTAACCTTTCGTAAACCATGCTTCTCTAGCGCGGGCGTCGTGTATGCGGACCCTCTCGACGAGACAAGGGCGGCGGGGCCGCCCGCCCGGCCGTCTCTCGCGGCGCGGATCGCCGAGGGCGCGGCGGGGGCGGTCCGGGCGCAGCGGGGCCACCTCGTCCACTGGGTGCCGGTCTGCCTCGCCGCGGGCATCGGGGGGTGGTTCTCGCTCAAGTGGGAGCCGGGCGTGGCGCATTACGCGGCGCTCGCGCTCGTCACCGTGCTCCTCGTGCTGGCTGCGCGTTGGGCAGGCGAGCTTGCGGCGCCGTTTCTGGTCGGCCTGGCGCTGGTCTGCGCGGGGGGGCTGGCCGCGGGCGCTCGCGCGCATCTCGTCGCCGCGCCGGTGCTCGAGTTCCGCTATTACGGCCCCGTCGAGGGGCGGATCGTCGGCATCGACCGGTCGGCCTCGGGCGCGCTGCGCCTGACGCTCGACCGGGTGCGCCTCGACCGGGTTGCGCCACGCCGCACGCCCGAGCGGGTGCGCCTGTCGCTCCACGGCGCGCAGGGGTGGGCAGAGCCTGTGCCGGGCCTCACGGTCATGGCCACCGCGCATCTCTCGCCCCCCGGCGGCCCCGTGGAGCCCGGCGGCTTCGATTTCGCGCGCATGGCGTGGTTCGACCGGCTTGGTGCCGTGGGCTACACCCGCGCGCCCGTGCTGATGGCGGCCCCGGCCGAGGAGGGCGCGGCGCTCGCCGTCTTCCGCATCCGGATGGCGCTCTCGACCGCCATCCAGGAGGCCCTTCCGGGGCCGCGCGGCGCCTTCGCCACGGCGATCCTGACGGGCGACCGCTCCGGCATCCCCGAAGATGCGCTGGAGGATCTGAGGGGGGCGAACCTTGCCCACCTGCTCGCCATCTCGGGGCTGCACATGGGGCTGCTCACGGGCGTCGTCTTCGGCGTGATCCGGGGCGGAATAGCGCTCGTGCCCTGGGCCGCGCTCCGGTTGCCGGGAAAGAAGATCGCCGCGCTCGCCGCGCTCGCCGCCGGCGCCGTCTACCTGGCGCTGTCGGGGGGCAACGTCGCGACCGTGCGCGCCTACGTCATGGTGTCGGTCGTGCTGGTGGCGGTGCTGCTCGACCGGCGGGCGATCTCGCTGCGCTCTGTCGCCATCGCGGCGACGCTTGTCCTGCTGATGACTCCCGAGGCGCTCTCCGGCCCCGGCTTCCAGATGTCCTTTGCCGCGACGACGGCGCTCGTCGCTGCCTTCGGCGCGGTGCGCGACTGGCGGGCCGGCGTGCCGGCCTGGGCCCTGCCGGTGGGAACGGTCGTGCTGTCCTCGGCCGTGGCCGGGGCGGCGACGGCGCCCTTCGCGGCGGCGCATTTCAACCGCTTCACCGATTACGGTCTGGTGGCCAACCTCCTGTCGGTGCCACTCATGGGCGCCGTCATCATGCCGGCGGCAGTTGCGGCCGCTGTGCTCGCGCCCTTCGGCCTCGGCCACCTGGGCCTGGCGGTCATGGGATGGGGCCTTGCCTGGGTGCTCGGGGTGGCCGACTGGATCACCTCGCTCGAGGGCGCGATCACGCCCGTGGTGGCTCCCGGGCCGGGGGTGCTGCCGCTTCTGTCGCTCGGTGCGCTGGTGGTGGTTCTGTGGCGGGGCCATGGCCGGTGGGCGGGCCTCGTGCCGCTGGCGCTGGCGCTGGCGCTCTGGGCCGGAACGGAGCGCCCGGCCTTGCTGATCGCGCCGTCGGGCGGGCTGATCGGGCTGATGGGCCCGGAGGGGCGCGTTCTGTCGAAGTCGCGGGGCGACGGCTTCTCCGCCGAGGTCTGGCTCGAGAACGACGGCGACATGGCCTCGCAGGACGAGGCCGCGGACCGCCCCGGCCTGCCGGGCACGGTGCAGGAGCGGCGCCTCGACGTGGCGGGCCTGCGCGTCGCTCATGTGACCGGGCGCGACCGCGCGGCGCGGGCCGGGGCCGCCTGTGCCTGGGCCGACCTGCTGATCGTCAACACCGCGCTGGAAGCCCCTCAAGAGGGCGGCTGCCTCCTGCTCGACGCCGCCGCCTTGCGGGAGACGGGAGCGGTGGCCATTCACGACGATGCTCGCGGGGCACGGCTGGTGACTGCCGCGGAGCGGGCAGGAGCCCGCCTCTGGGCGCCGCGCTGACGGCGCGGACCCGACGGGGGGCGCCCCGGGTGCGGCGCCGGAGGCCTCAGCCGTAGGTGCGGATCAGCCCGACGAGGCGGCCCTGCACCTGCACCTGGTCGGAGCGGAAGACGCGGGTCTCGTAGGCCGGGTTCGCCGCCTCGAGCGCGATGGCCGCGCCGCGCCGGCGGAAGCGCTTGAGCGTGGCTTCCTGACCCTCGACAAGGGCGACGACGATATCGCCGTTGTCGGCGGTGTCCTGCTCGCGGATGACCACGATGTCGCCGTCGTTGATGCCCGCCTCGATCATCGAGTCGCCCTTCACCTCGAGCGCGTAGTGGCTGCCACGGCCCACCATCGCGCCGGGCACGGCCACGCCATGGCTGCGCTCGCTGATCGCCTCGATCGGCACGCCCGCCGCGATCCGGCCCATGACGGGCAGTTCGACCGCCTCGGCCGTCACCTCCATCGCTGCCGCGGGGCGCGAGGCCGGCGCAGGGGCGGCCGCCGGTCCGTCGCCCTCGATCACCTGCGGCGTGAACCCCGACGCGCGCCCCAGCGCCGCCTCGCCGCCGAGCGAATCCGGCAGGCGAACGATCTCGATGGCGCGCGCGCGGTGCGCGAGGCGGCGGATGAAGCCGCGTTCCTCCAGCGCCGTGATCAGCCGGTGGATGCCGGATTTCGACCGCAGGTCGAGCGCGTCGCGCATCTCGTCGAACGAGGGCGGCACCCCGTCGCGCTGCACGCGCCGGTTGATGAAGTCCAGCAGATCCAGTTGCTTGCGGGTCAGCATTGCACGCCCCTCGCCCATGCCCCGATAAGACCACTCTGGGAATGTTCTACAGGCGTTCCCGTTTTGTGTCAACTTGCCGCGTCACGCCTGCGTGAGCGGCACGATCTCCACCTCGGCGCCTGCCTCGCGCGGCGGGTCGTGCGGCGGGCGCACGAGCAGGGCGTCGGCGCCGGAGAGGATCGACAGCAGGCTCGAATCCTGCCGGTCGAACGGGGCGACGCCCGTGCCCTCGCGGCGGGCGCGCATGTAGTGCTCGCGGGGGCCGTTGGCGTCGATGGCGCGGGCCAGCCGTGCGGTCAGGCGCGGCGCGGGCGCGGGCGGAAAGCCGAGCATTGCCCGCAGCAGCGGCAGGACGAAAATGTGGCCGCACACCATGGCCGAGACGGGATTGCCCGGCAGGCCGACAACCGCAGCCTCGCCCAGCCGACCGGCCATCAGCGGCTTTCCGGGCCGCATGGCGACCTTGTAGAAGGCCCGCTCCATCCCCAGCCGCTCGGCCACGGGCGCCACGAGGTCGTGATCGCCCACCGAGGCACCGCCGATGGTCACGATCAGGTCGGCGCCGCGGGCGAGGCGGAACGCGGCCTCGAGGCTCGCCTCGGTATCGCGCGCGATGGGCAGGAGGCGGGCCGTCGCCCCGGCCGCGTCGAACAGCGCCTTCAGGCCGAGCGCGTTGGAGGCGACGATCTGATCGGGGCCCGGCGCCTCCCCCGGCTGCACCAGTTCGTCGCCTGTGGCGATCACGGCTACCTCCGGCCGGCGGCGGACGGTGACCGTCGGCGCGTTCATCGCGGCGGCAAGCGCGATGTCGGCCGACCGCAGGAGGCGCGGCGCCGCGATGCGGTCGCCGGGGGCGAAATCACCGCCGGCGGGGCGGATGTTGGCGTTGCTGCTCGGCAGCGTGGCCAGCCGCATGCCGGTGGGGGTCGTCTCCGTATCCTCCTGGATCACGACGAAATCGGCGCCTTTCGGCACCGGTGCGCCGGTGAAGATGCGCACTGCCTCGCCGGGGCCGACGGCGCCGGGATAGGCCCGGCCCGCCGGCGCCTCGCCGATCACGCGGAAGGCCGCGCCCTCGGCGATGTCGGCGGCCCGCACCGCGTAGCCGTCCATCGCCGAGGCGGCG
This sequence comes from Rhodovulum sp. 12E13, assembly GCF_003340565.1. GTDB lineage: Bacteria > Pseudomonadota > Alphaproteobacteria > Rhodobacterales > Rhodobacteraceae > HLUCCA09. Next base: position 31,333 of record NZ_QPLK01000009.1, read on the forward strand.
AAGGGGGGCTGGGCGCGTCGCGCCACCACGTCGTCCGCCAGCACCCGGCCTGCCGCCTCGGCCAGCGGCACCTCCTCGGTGCCGAGCGACCGCGCGAGGACGAACAGGCGCTCGAGCGCCTCGGCGGTGGAGATCACGAGGCGTCCCCGCGCGGCCCGGCCTCGAAGCGGCCCGACTTGCCGCCCTCCTTGAGCGTCACCCGGATGCCGCCGAGCTCCATCCCCCGGTCGACCGCCTTGAGCATGTCGTAGACGGTCAGCGCGGCGGTCGAGACGGCGGTCAGCGCCTCCATCTCGACGCCGGTCTGGCCGGTGGTCTTGACGGTCGCGGTGATGCGCAGGCCGGGCAGGTCACGATCCGGCACGAGATCCACCGCGACCTTCGTCACCGGCAAGGGATGACAGAGCGGGATCAGGTCGGCCGTGCGCTTGGCGCCCATGATGCCGGCGAGGCGGGCGGTGCCGATCACGTCGCCCTTCTTCGCGCTGCCGTCCTCCACGATGGCCAGGGTTTCGGCCCGCATCCTGACGTGACCCTCGGCCTCGGCGATGCGCGCGGTCGGCGCCTTGCCGGAGACGTCGACCATGTGGGCGCGGCCCTGCTCGTCGAAATGGGTCAGCATGGCGCCTCGGCGGGGGCGAGAAGGGCGCGGGTGGCCGCCTCGACGTCGGGCTGGCGCATCAGGCTCTCGCCGACGAGAAAGGAGCGGACCCCGTGCGCGGCCATGCCGGCGAGGTCGGCGGGCGTGAAGAGGCCCGACTCGGAGATCACGGTGCGCCCGGGGCCGACGCGCGGGGCAAGGTCGCGCGTCACATCGAGAGAGACTTCGAACGTCTTCAGATTGCGGTTATTGATGCCGATCAGCGGCGAGGAAAGTCGGAGCGCCCGGTCGAGCTCCTCCGCATCGTGCACCTCGATCAGCGCATCCATGCCCCAGTCGCGGGCGGCCGCCTCCAGCTCGGCGGCCTGTGCGTCGGAAACCGAGGCCATGATGATCAGGATACAGTCGGCGCCCATCGCCCGCGCGTCGGCCACCTGCCACGGATCGTAGAGGAAATCCTTGCGCAGCACCGGCAGGCCGCAGGCGGCGCGGGCCGCTTCGAGGAAGTCGGGCGCGCCCTGGAAGGAGGGGCCGTCGGTCAGCACCGACAGGCACGCCGCGCCGCCGGCGGCATAGGCGCGGGCGATGGCGGGCGGGTCGAAATCGGCGCGGATCAGCCCCTTTGAGGGGCTCGCCTTCTTGACCTCGGCGATCAATGCGTAACCGTCGGCCGACGCCCGGCCCAGCGCCGCGCCGAAGGGGCGGACCGGTGGCGCGGCGCGCGCCTCGTCCTCGACCCTCGGGAGGGGCCGGGCGGCCTTGCCGGCGGCGATCTCGTCGAGCTTGTAGGCCTTGATCCGGTCGAGCACGGTCGTCATGCGGTGGCCCCCGTCGTCAATCGGGCAAGCCCCTCCACCTTGCGCTTCGCGGCGCCGCTGTCGAGGCTCTCCTGCGCGATCTCGACGCCCTCGGGCAGCGCGGCGGCCCGGCCCGCCACGACCAGCGCGGCGGCGGCGTTGAGCAGCACCGCGTCGCGGTAGGCGCCGGCCTGCCCCTCGAGCAGCGCGCGGAAGGCCGCGGCGTTCTCCTGCGGCGTGCCGCCGAGGATCGCGTCGAAGGAATGCACCGGCAGGCCCGCATCCTCCGGGGATAGCTCGCGCTCCTCGACCCGCCCCCCCTGCAGGGCGGCGACCCAGGTCGGCCCGGAGATCGATATCTCGTCTGTCCCGTCGGCGCCGTGTACCAGCCACGCCGCCTCCGACCCGAGCGCCAGCAGCGTCTCGGCCATGGGCACGATCAGCGCGCGGTCGTAGGCGCCGGTCAACTGGAGCCGGACGCCCGCCGGGTTGGTCAGCGGCCCCAGGACGTTGAAGATCGTGCGCGTGCCGAGCTCGGTGCGCGCCGGCATGACGTGGCGCATCGCCGGGTGGTGCATGGGCGCCATCATGAAGCCGATACCCACCTCGGCGAGCGCCCGCTCGACCACCTCCGGCCCGACCATCACCTGCACGCCGAGCTGGCCCAGCGCGTCGGCCGCGCCCGATTTCGACGACAGGTTGCGATTGCCGTGCTTGGCCACCGGCACGCCGGCGCCCGCCACGACGAAGGCGGCGGCGGTCGAGATGTTGAGCGTGCCCTTGCCGTCGCCCCCGGTGCCGACGATGTCCATCGCCCCCTCGGGCGCGCGCACCGCCGCGCAGTTGCGCCGCATCACGCGGGCGGCGGCGGCGATCTCTTCGACCGTCTCGCCGCGGGTGCGCAGCGCCATCAGCAGACCGCCCGTCTGCGCCGGCGTCGCCTCGCCCGCGAACAGCAGGTCGAACGCCGCCTCCGCCTCGTCGGTCGTGAGCGCCCGGGTGCAGGCGGCGGCGATCAGCGGCTTGAGGTCGTCGCTCATGCGGCCTCCGGTGCGGGCAGGCGGGCGAGGAAGTTCCGCAGCAGCGCATGGCCGTGCTCCGAGCGGATCGACTCGGGGTGGAACTGCACGCCCTCGATCGGCAGCTCGCGGTGGCGCAGGCCCATGATCGTGCCGTCCTCGAGCCATGCCGACACCTCGAGCGCGTCCGGCAGGCTCTCGCGCTCGACGATCAGCGAGTGATAGCGCGTGGCCGAGAGCGGCGCGGGCAAGCCGGCAAACACCCCGCGGCCGTCGTGGTGGATGATGCCCGGCTTGCCGTGGACGATCTCGTGCGCGCGGATCACGCGGCCGCCGAACGCCTCGCCGATCGTCTGGTGGCCGAGGCAAACGCCCAGAAGCGGCACGCGCGCCTCGGCGGCGGCGCGGGTGAGGGCGAGGCAGATGCCCGCCTGCGCGGGGTCGCAGGGGCCGGGCGAGAGCACGATCGCCTGCGGCGCTAGCGCCATCGCCTGCTGCACGTCGAGCGCGTCGTTCCGGCGGACGTCGACGGGCGCGCCCAGTTCACCGAGGTAGTGAACGAGATTGTAGGTGAAACTGTCGTAGTTATCGATCAGGAGGAGCATGGGGCTGGCGGCTCTGGCTCTCTGGCGGGGGCGGGCGGGGCAAGGTCTCGAGCGAGGTCTGGCGGGCCGTGGCGAGGCGCGCGGGCTGTTCTGGCGAAGCGCCCCCGGATGGGACGCGGCGGGCGCCGGCGAAAGGCCGCCCTCCGGGCCGCCGCAGCGCGGGAAAGGGGGTGAACCGCCCTGCGCCAGCGGCTATAGATGGACAGAGGCGCAGGGCGCGGTCAAGCGGATCGCCGGTTGAGCGGCGCGAGGCCGGATCGGGCCGGATCGGGCCGGATCGGATCTGGCCGGGTGTCCCGGGCGGCAGGGCCCGGGCCGGGGAGGACGGCGCCGGGCCGCGACACCGGCGGGCGAGCGAAGGGCAGGGGCGCATGGGCAGGTCGATCCTCGCAGGCTTCGGAGCGGGCACAGCCTTCGCCGCCGCCGTGCTCGTCGCCGTGTCGCTGGCGCTGCCGCCTCCGCCCGAGCGGGGGCCGACGCCGCGCATCGTTGCCGCGGCGCCGCCGGCCGAGCCTGCGGCCGTCGAGCCCGCGGCAGAGGCCACACCCGGCCCCTCGCAAGGCCGCACGCCCGATCCGGCGCCGCAACGGCAGGCCGACGCCGATGGCGGGCCTGACGTGGCTGCGCCGGCGCCCGGGCCGGTGCCCGGCCGGTCGGCCACCACGCCCGGCGTCACCCAAGCGGCACCCGGCGAGAGCGTGGCCGTCGATGCGCAAGCGGCCGATGCCGCCCCCGAGGTCGCCTCTGCCGCTCTGCCTTCGCCGGCGGCACCGTCGTCTGACGATGGTCTTTCCGCCGCGCCGCCCCCCGCGGCGGCGACAACGGGCGCGCCCGCAGCGTCCTCCGCCGGTCGCGTCGCCGCGGTCGAGCCTGGCGACGCGGAGGCCCGCCTGCCTTCGGCAGCCGTCGAGGAACGGGCGGGCGGGGCCGCGAGCCGCGAGGCCGGCAGACAGACGGCGACATCGGCCGAGGGTGCCCCGCCGGCGCCGGTCGTGCCCGCCGTGCCGAGGGGGCGCATCACTGCGGCCGACGCGCCCGAGGCCGAGAGAGCCGCGCGCCCCGGTGACACCACCGGTTCCGGCGCCGCGATGGAGGGCCGTACGGCCCCCGGCGACGTGGCATCCGCACCTCGGCCCGAGGGCCAGCCCGCCGAAACCTCGCCGGGTTCCACCGGAACGGACGATGCGACGGTGGCAGCGAACCGGGCCGCGCCCGACGACGCGCGCCCCGCGACTGTATCGGCGAGTGGCCCCGCACCTGTCTCCGCACCTGGCCCCGCACCGGGCCCCGCATCGCGCCCGACGGCGGGCGAGGAGGCGGGCGCCTCGGATCTGCAGCGCCGCACCGCGGCCGCAGGCCCGCCCGCCTACACCCTGTCCGGGCTGGCGCAGGAGCGGGCCGCCAGGGCCGACGGGATCGTGCAGGCCGGCCGGGCCACCGCCCGGCCCGCCAGCGCGCAGCCGGCGCGCGGGGAGAGGATCGCGGCGCTCGCCCCGGAGGCCGGCGCTGTGCCACCGGCGAAGGATCGGCCCTCCGCCCTGCCTGTGGTGCGCCGTCCGGGCGATGACGCGGCAGAGAACTCGTCGCTGCTCGCGGCGCCGCCCGAGGACGGGGGGGCACGCAGGCTCGCACCGCCGACGCGGCAGGCCGCCGGGCCACAGCGCGCCGCGCCCGCCCCGGCCCAAATGGCCGAGCGGGTCGCACCTGGCGAGCCGGGGCGGCCGCGGGGCCACGCGAGCGATCGGGGCCTCGCGAGCGATGTCGTTTCGGGTGCAGAGGTTGCGCGCCGGCTCCTGAGTGGGCCCGACCCGACCGCAGCCGTCCGGCCGATGCCGCGCCAGCCGCGCGCGCCGGGTGTGCCGCCGGGCCGTGCGCCCGGCGTCGCCGCGACGGTCGCTTCCGCGTCGCCCGGGGGCTCCATCGCGCGCCGTCTCGCCGCGGGCCCGGGCGCCGGCGCGGGGGCCGGGGGCGAGCGCGGCATCGGCCTGGTGCGCGCCGCCTACGTGCCGTCCACCGGTCCGTCGCGCCGGCTCGCGGTGGCCCGGATCCGCGCCGAGGCCGTCGCGTCTGCCGGCGGACTGCCGCGCGCCCCCGCCACGGCTGACCTCGGGGCGCCGGCACCCGAGATGCGCCGCGCGGGAGAGGCACCGGCCGTTGTCCCCGGCCCGGCCGACGTGCCGGTCGCCCGGCCGGCGGGCGAGGAACTGCCACTGCCCGATGGCTACGAGGCGATGCGCCCGACCCCCGATGCGCCCGACACGCGCCTCGCGCAGGCGCCCGTGCCGGACGGCCGCCGCGCACCTCCGGGCGACGGCGGCGCGTCCGGCGCGCGGCAGGAGGGCGAGGCCGGCCCCGATATGCCGGAGCCCGGCGCGGGCAGCGACGCCGCCCCCGCCCCTGATGCGGGGCGCGGCGAGGGCGCCGGCGCAGGCCAAGCCGCCGGCGCGGACCGAGGCGGCGACGACGCCATGCCGACCGCCGAGGCCGAGGCGGAGGACCGCGCCGCGCGGCCGAGCGTGCGCATCCTGCGCCCCGCCCCGCCACCGGACGGGGAGAGCGCCGCCCCCCGGCTGCCCGGCAGCGGCTCGATCGCGCCCATCATCGGGTCAGGGGAAGCCGCGCCGGCGGACGCCGTCGAGGGCCAAGGCACCAGTGCGGCCGTCGAGCCGGGCGCGGGCGGTGGGCTTGCCCGCAATGCCATGCCGTTCGACGCGGCAGAGGGCCGGCCACTTCTCGGGATTGTCCTGCGTCATGTCGAGGGGCTCTCGCCCTCGACCGTCGCTGCGCTCGGCCTGCCGCTGACCGTCGCGCTCGACCCCGACGCCACGAACGCCGCCGAGATCGCCGAGGCGTATCGCGCGGCGGGCCTCGAGGTGATTCTCGCCGGGCTCGGCCTGCCCGCGGGCGCCACGCCGCAGGATGTCGAGGTGACCGTCGCCGCCCGGCTCTCGGCCTTCCCCGGCGTGATCGGGGTGATGGACGCGGCCGAGGGCGGATTCGCCGGCGATACCGCGCAGGCCGCGCAGGTAGGCGGCATCCTCGCCGAGAGCGGGCACGGCCTGCTTCTGTGGGACGAGGGTCTGAACTCCGGCCTTGGCGCGGCGCGCGAGGCGGGCGCGATTGCGGGTCTCGTCTGGCGCGGCATCGACCGCGACGGCATGTCGGCCCCCGCCATCGGGCGCCGGATCGACCGGGCGGTCTTCGAGGCGGCGCGGACAGGCGCGGTCGTCGTCGTGGCCGACGGGCGCTCCGAGACGCTCGAGGCGCTCGCGACCTTCGCCGCCGAGGCCGGGCAGGCCCGCGCGGCGCCCGCCCCCGTCTCGGCCGTTCTGCTGCAGGGTGAGTGAGCTGCCTCAGGGGCGCGCCCGGCGGCGCGGCGTGGTCGCGGCCGTGACAACCGGGCCGCGCAGCCTGCGGCTGGGCGACAGGGCGATGGCGCCCACGATCAGCCCGGCAGCCACGGCCTGGGGAAGGGTGATCGCCTCGCCCATCGCCAGCCAGCCGATCGCCAGCATCGTGGGCAGCTCTGCCGCGCCCGCGGTCGCCGCGCGCGCCGCCCCGACCACGGGTGCGAAGAAGGTGTAGAGCAGTTGCGGCAGAAGCGCCGTGCCGAGCGAGATGCCGACGACGAGGGCCAGCGCGTGCCCGTCGGCCGGCACGATCCGCTCGACCGGGGTCGCTGCGACCAGCGGAAGCAGGCCCGCGACCGACCCCAGCGAGATCGCGCCCATCCGCGCCAGCACCGGCAGGGGCGGCAGCAGGTGGACGAGGCAGGCGATGGCCGCGCCGAAGGTCGCCGGCGAGAGGAAGGCCAGCGCGATCATTCCCGCCGAGGCAGGGTGAAGCGCTGCAGGCCCCGCCGCCAGGGCCGCCGCCGCCGTGACGACGCCTGCCGCGGCGAGTCCGCGCGCGCTCGGCCGCTCGCCGAACAGCAGGCGCGAGGCGAGCAGCGCGAAGACCGGGAACGTCATGTAGACCACGCCCACCGTCGCCACCGGCAGGGCCGTGAGCGCGCGCACATAGGCCACCCATCCGAGCCCGATGCCGAGGCCCACCGCCGCCCCGGCCAGCAGCAGCCGCCACTGCGCCCGCGCCCCGACCACCACCGGCAGGAAAATCAGGGCGGCCAGCGCGTAGCGCCAGAGCGCCACGGCGTGGGGGGCCATGCCCGCCTCGGTCAGACCCCGCGCGAAGAAGGGCACCGAGCCGAAGCCGACCGAGGCCAGCACGACCAGCGCCGTCGCAAGGGGCATCGAGACCGCGGGCAGCGCCGATCGGGGGGCGGAGGCATCGTCCATGCTGCGCCCCTATCACGACTCGGCGCCGCACCAAGCCCGCATTCGCGGTTTCGGCGGGGGCGGGGCCGGGCTAGGCTCCGCCCGGCGCGGATGAACGGGAGATGCAATCGATGAGCGGCCTGCTTGCCCTGCTCGACGACGTGGCGGCCATCGCCAAGGTCGCGGCAGCCTCGATCGACGACGTGACGGCCCAGGCGGTCAAGGCCGGATCGAAGGCCGCCGGAGCGGTGATCGACGACGCGGCCGTGACGCCGAAATACATGCAGGGCTTTCCCGCCGCGCGCGAGTTGCCGATCGTGCGCCGCATCGCCACCGGCTCGCTGCGCAACAAGCTGCTGATCCTGCTGCCCGCCGGCCTTGCTCTCTCGGCCTTCGCGCCGTGGGCGATCGCGCCGCTGCTGATGCTCGGGGGGGCGTATCTGTGCTTCGAGGGGGCCGAGAAGGTCGCCCACCTCTTCCATGCCCACCAGCAGACGAGGGCCGAGGTGCCCGAGACGCTCGACGCCGCGCATCTGGAGGAGAAACGGGTGCGCGGCGCGATCAAGACCGATTTCATCCTGTCGGCCGAAATCATGACCATCGCGCTCGCGGCCATTCCCGCGGGCGGGTTCCTGGCGCAGGCAGCCACGCTCGTGCTGGTGGCCGTCGGCATCACCGCGCTCGTCTACGGAGCGGTCGCGCTGATCGTGAAGGCCGACGATGTGGGGCTGGCGCTGGCGACGCGCGGCCGTCTCGGCCTCACGCGGGCCACGGGGCGCGCGATCGTCAAGGGGATGCCAGGCTTTCTGAAGGGGCTGACCGCGGTGGGCACGCTGGCGATGCTCTGGGTCGGCGGCTCGATCATCGTGCACGGCGCCGAGCAGATGGGCCTCGCCGCGCCCGCGCATGTCATCCACGGCATCGCCGAGGCGGTGGCTCATACGGTCGAGGCCGCGCAGGGCGCGGTCGCGTGGCTCGTCACGGCGCTGCTCGACGGGCTGATCGGCCTTGCCCTCGGGCTCGCGCTGATCCCGCTGGTCGACCGGGTGCTCGCCCCCATCGGCGCCCTCTTCCCCGAATGGAAGGCCGGCGCCGAGGGCTGAGCGCGCCCGCGTCAGCGCATCCAGTGGCCGGCCTTCTTCAGCCGGCGGCGGATCGCCGCCTCGGACGGGGGCAGCGCGGCTCGGTCGAACATGGCCCGCGCCCGCTCGCCTTTCTTCTGGTAGATGAACTTGCGGAAGGGGGCGTGGTTGCGCAGCGCCTTCTTGATCCACGGCGTGGCCGCCGTCTCGCGCAGCACCTCAACCACGCGGTCGCTCTCGCGGGCGAAAAGCAGCGCCATCACCCGCCAGTGGCAGGTTGCCCAGCCGTCGAGCCCGTCGAGGGCCTCTCCCGGCCGCCCGCCCCCGAGCGCATGGATCGCCAGCGGCAACGCCGCCTGATCGAGCCAGGGGTCGAGCGGCTGGGCCGCGACCTGCGGCGGCGGGTCGTCGCGGATGGCCAGCGCGATGTCGAGATAGCGACGGTGAAACGCGGCCGGGTCCGGCCCGCAGAACCACCCCGCGTTGAAATAGAGGTAGCGCTGCCACCGGTCCTCCGGCCAGCTTCTGTCGAGCGAGCTCTCGAAATCCAGGCCGAAGCGGTCGTAGAGGCTCCGCCAGATCTCGGCCCGCGACGGGCCGTAGAGGTTGGGCTGCGGCCATGTGCCCTCGCGCCGCATCGAGGCTGCGGGGCGGGCCGTGGCCACCGGCACCTCGCTCAGCGGCCCCGTGACCAGCGTGTCGCTGTCGAGAAAGAGGAACGGCGCGCCCGGCGGCAGCAGCGCCAGCGCCTCGATCTTGTTGCCGTTGGGATAAGCGGCGCCGAAATGGCGCGCCTCGAAGGGCACCACCTCGACGTGCAGCCGGTCGAGGGCCGCGTGCAGCTCGGGGTCGTCGATGCGCGTGGCGTGGCCTGCCCAGGCGCCGGCCGGCTGCGGCTCGGCCAGGATCAACCGGCCGGGAAAGGCGGGATCCTGCGCGCGGAGCGAGGCCGCCAGCAGCAGCGCCTCGTATTGCAGCCGCCCGGCCTGGGCGATCGCGAGAATGTTGAACGGCGCGGGCTCTGTCATGGGGCCTTCTTGGCCTGCCTCGAGCGCATCCTCCAGATGGAGCGTCGCACGCCGGCGGATCGACCGAACGCATGTGGCCGCCTTGTCTCGCCGGCGTGCTCCCGCGGTCGGGGGCGCAGGTCTGGCCGTGGGGCCGGCGCGTTCGGCGCGAGCGGGCGACCGTTGTCAGGGCCGCAGGGGGCTGCCATCCACCCCGCGGCAGGGGGGGCCAAGCCGTGCGCCGCCCGATCCGGCCGGCGCAGAGGCCCGAGGCGCCGCACCGTGGACATGGAAGACGATAGACCCTCGCGGCCCGAGTTCGATCTGCCGCCGAGACGCCCCGGCACCTGGCCGAAGGTGCCGCACGATCTCGAAGCGGCGTTCCGCCAGCGGTCTGAACGCAGGCATCCCACGCGACGCTCCAGATGGCCGGCACGACGCGGACGGATCGCCGCCGGATGGCGTGTGCGCACCGGCAATCGCCCTTGGGCGAAGAAAGCCAGCGTCGAGAGGGACGCGCCTGCGCTTCGAGCCACGGCGCTCGGCCGAACGGATGTCGGACCCGCGGGGCGGGCCGACCGGCTGCGGCGAGAGGGAGCGATGCGCCATATCCGCAGGAAGCTGGCGGTGGATGAGCGCGGGCAACCTTCATGTCATCGCCGACAGCGCGCTCGGTGGCTTATGCGTCGTCACTCGGCGAGATCGCGGCGTGCGCCGCCCACGTCCTGGGGCGCGACGGACACGGACTTGACGATGGCATGACAGGTCTGGCCGGGCGCGAGGCCCATGGCCGTGGCGGAGCGCCGCGTGATGCGCGCCAGAACGCGCCCCGCTTTCGTGTCGAGCGCGACGATCGCGCCCGGCCCCGCGCCGGGGCGCACGTCGTGCACGACGCCCGGCAGGATGTTGAGCGCCGAGAGGCCCTCGGGCCGCGAGCGCGACAGGATCACGTCATGGGCGGCGATCCGCACGCGAAGCGCGGCGCCAGGGGCCTGCGCGACCCGGGGCAGGAACAGGGGCACGCCCATGGCGTCGAGTTCTGTCAGCCCATCGTCGTGGTGCCGCGCGACGCGCGCCGTCAGCACGGCGCCGGCCTCGCGCGCTCCGGCCGGCAGGACAGACGGGTCGCCCAGCACCTCTGCGGCCGGGCCTTGCGCAACGACTCGGCCTGCGTCCATCGCCACGACCGTGGTCGCGAGCCGCGCGACCTCCGACGCCGAATGGCTGACATAGAGGATCGGCACCGCCACCTCGTCGCGCAGCCGCTCGAAATAGGGCAGGATCTCGGCCTTGCGCGCCTCGTCGAGCGCGGCGAGCGGCTCGTCGGCGAGGATCAGGCGCGGCGCGGACAGCAGCGCGCGTCCGATGGCCACCCGTTGCTTCTCGCCGCCCGACAGCGCGCCGGGGCGGCGGTCGAGCAGATGGCCGATGCCGAGCAGGTCGACGACGCGGCCCATGTCCTCGCGCGGGGCGTCCTTCGGCGCGAACCACGCGCCGTAGGCCAGATTCTGCCGGACGGTCAGGTGCGGAAAGAGCCGCCCCTCCTGGAAGATGTAGCCGAGCCTGCGGCGGTGCGGCCCGAGGCGGATGCCCGCTTCGGTGTCGAGCAGGGTCCAGTCGCCCGAGGCGATGCGCCCCGCGTCGGGCATGAGCAGCCCTGCGACGGCGTTGACGATCGTCGTCTTGCCCGACCCCGAGCGGCCGAACAGCACCGTTACCCCCGGGGGCGCGCGGAACGCGGCGTCGAGCGTGAAGCCCGAGAAGGCATGGCGCACCGAGACCTCAAGCATCACGCGCCCCCACCCGCGCGGCCACGCGGCGGGAAATCCATTCCGACAGAGCCAGCGCCAGCGCCGCCAGAAGTATCGAGAGGCCCGCAAGCCGGGCGGCCTGCGCCTCTCCGCCCGGTGTTTCCAGCAACAGGTCGATGGCAAGCGGGATCGTCTGCGTCTGCCCGGGAATGTTCGAGACGAAGGTGATCGTGGCGCCGAACTCGCCCATGCCCTTGGCGAATGTCAGCACGGTTCCGGCAATGATGCCCGGCACGATCATCGGCAGCGTGACCGTCAGGAAGATCCACGGCCGCGACGCCCCCAGCGTGGCGGCGGCCTGCTCTAGCTTCGGGTCAACCGCCTCGATCGACAAGCGCACGGCCCGCACCATGAACGGAAACGCCATAACCCCGGCGGCCAGCGCGGCGCCGCTCCAGCGAAAGGCGAAGACGATCCCCCAATCGGCCAGCAAGCCGCCGATCGGTCCGCGCGTTCCGAAGGTCAGGAGCAGCAGATACCCCGTCACCACCGGCGGCATTATGAGGGGCAGGTGCACGAGCACATTGAGCACCTCGCGCCCCGGAAACCGCCAGCGAGCCAGCGCATAGGCCACCAGAACGCCGAGGGGCAGACTGAAGAGGGTGGCCCACAGCGCCACGCGCAGCGACAGCCTCACCGCTTCCCATTCCGCCGGCGAAAGCCAGTCCACCATCCTGCCTCTACCCGTCCGCCAGCCCGAAACCCTCGTCCTGGAACACGGCACGCGCCTGCGGTCCGCGAAGGAACTCGAGAAAGACCGGGGTCAGCGGGTTGTCGCTTCGGGCCAAGGCGGCGGCAGGATAGACGATCGGTGGATGGGTGTCGGGCGGAAAGGTCCCGACGACGGTAACGCGGTCCTCCGCGGCGGCATCCGTGGCATAGACGATCCCGAAAGGCGCCTCGCCCGTGGCGACGAAGGCCAGTGCGGCGCGCACGTTGCGGGCCTGCGCGACCTGCGCCGCGACGCCGTCCCACAGCCCGAGGCTTTCCAGAGCGGCCCTGCCGTAGATCCCTGCCGGGACGGCATCGACCCGCGCCATGGCGAGCCGTCCGTCGCCCAGGAGGCCCGCGAGGTCCGTCTCCGGCCCGATCTCGACGGGCGCGGCGCCCGAGTCGGAGGAGATCAGCACGATGGCATTGTTCAGAAGGTCGAAGCGCGTGCCCTCCTCGACCAACCCATCCCCTTCCAGCGTGTCCATCCAGCCCGGGTTTGCCGAGATGAAGATATCCGCCGGCGCGCCCTGCTGGATCTGCCGCGCGAGCGCGGAGGATCCGGCGAGCGAGATGATCACGTCGTGCCCCGTGGCGGCCTCGAACCGCTCCTCCACCTCGGCCATGGCGGTGGTCACGCTGGCGGCGGCGAAGACCGTGATCCCGTCGGCCCCGGCCATGACAGGGTGGGCGACGGCAAGGGCGAGAGTGCCTGCACGGGCGACGGCTGGCGTGAGCATGGATGGCACTCCCGGGTGCTGATATGTTTGGCAGGACATATCGCAGCGGGCCAAACCAGCGGTCAAGCGTTATTTTTCGTCGGGAATATCCCTCAGCACCGCGCGCAGGGCCTCAAGACGCGCTGCGCCGCTTGCCGCGGCCTCTGCCTCGAAGGCGCGATACTGTGCCAGAACCTCGCGCCCCAGATCCGTCAGCACCGCCCCGCCGCCGCCGGGTCCGCCACGGGTGCTCTCGACCAGCGGCGCGCGGAACATCCCGTTCAGCGTTCCGATCAATTCCCATGCGCGCTTGTAGCTCATGCCCATCTCCCGCCCGGCCGCGGCGATCGATCCGCACCGGTCGATCCCTTCGAGAAGATCGGCCTTGCCCGGACCGATCATCTCGTCTTGTCCGAAGACGATCCGGATGCGCACACGCGGCTCGGAGGGGCGTTGTGGTCCTGACTGCATATCGGATGGTGTGACGGAAACGGCGCGTCCGATCAAGCACGCGGCCGGGTCCGGGATGCAGCGTGCCTGCGCCCGCACCTGGGGTGCCGGCATGTCGGTCGGCACCTGCGCACCGACGGCCGCCGGCCCGCATCGCCAGCCGGAAGATCAACCCGATTTACCGCGCGGCACGGAAAAGCGGCCGCTCCACCCTCCGACCGGTCGCCCGGTCGCCCGGTCGGGGCGGACTGCGCTGGATCAACGTGCGCGCCCGAGAGATTCGCCAGACTGGCGGCATGACTCGCAAGGACCGATTTCCATGAGCGATCGCGACACCCGCATCGGGCATATCGTGCGGCTGGGGGGCGGTGTCGCCGATATCCGCTTCGAGGGCGCCGTGCCGGCGATCACGAACCGCCTCGTCACCCTGACCGACCCCGAGATCGTGATCGAGGTCTCCGGCCTGCCGGGTGAGGGCCTGGCGCGCGGGCTGGTTATGAACCCGTCAGCCGAGCTGCGCATCGGTCTGGCCGTGCGCGACACCGGCGGCCCCATCGACGTGCCGGTTGGCGAGGCCGTGCTGGGCCGGATGTTCGACCTGTTCGGCCGGACCATCGACGACGGGCCGACCTTGCCCGACCTGCCCCGCCGCCCGATCCTGCGCCGGGCCCTGCCGCTGTCGGAGCGGCGCGTCGAGGGCACGATCTTCGAGACCGGGATCAAGGCGATCGACCTGCTCAGCCCGCTGGAGCGCGGCGGCAAGGCCGGGCTGTTCGGTGGGGCGGGCGTCGGCAAGACGGTGCTGATCACCGAGATGATCCACAACATGGTGGCCGAATACGACGGGGTCAGCCTGTTCTGCGGGATCGGCGAACGCTCGCGCGAGGCCGAGGAACTCTACCGCGAGATGGGCGAAGCGGGCGTTCTGGAGAGAACCGTCATGATGTTCGGCCAGATGAACGAAAGCCCCGGCGTGCGGTTCCGCGTGGGCCACGCCGCGCTGACCATGGCCGAGTATTTCCGTGACGACCTGCGCAGCAACGTGCTGGTACTGATCGACAACATTTTCCGCTTCGTCCAGGCGGGCTCGGAGGTGTCGGGCCTGCTGGGGCGCATCCCGAGCCGGGTGGGCTACCAGCCGACGCTGGGCACCGAACTGGCAGATCTGGAGGAAAGGATCTGCTCGACCGAGCGCGGCACGATGACGTCGATCCAGGCGGTCTACGTGCCGGCCGACGATTTCACCGATCCGGCCGCCACCCATACCTTCGCCCATCTGTCGGCCTCGATCGTGCTGTCGCGCAAGAAGGCGTCCGAGGGGCTTTACCCGGCGATCGACCCGCTGAAGTCGTATTCGCGGATGCTGACGCCAGGCACGGTCAGCGCGCGCCATTACCGCATCGCCAGAGACGTGCGCAACACGCTGGCGGAATACGAGGATCTCAAGGACATCATCGCCATGCTGGGCCTCGAGGAGCTGTCGGAGCAGGACCGCGCCACGGTGCGGCAGGCCCGCCAGCTGGAACGCTTCCTGACCCAGCCCTTCTTTTCCACCGAGGCGATGACCGGCTCGGCGGGTCGTTTCGTGCCGCTCGACGCGACGCTGGACAGCTGCGAGTGCATCCTGTCGGGCGACTTCGCCGGCCGCGACGAGGGCGCGTTCTACATGATCGGCTCCATCGACGAACTGGCAGAGGAGGCGCCCGATGCGGCTTGAGGTGATCACGCCGTTGGCGATCTGCGTGGATCGGCCCGTGCGGCGGATCGTGGCCGAAGCGCCGGACGGGCATTTCGGGATGTGGCCCGGCCACGTGGATTTCGTCAGCGAACTGGTCCCCGGCATCCTGCTCTACGAGACGGAGAACGGCGCGGAACGCTTCGTCGCGGTCAATTCGGGCACGCTGGTCAAGTGCGGCCCGGAGGTGCGCGTTGCCGTGCGCGGCGCGGTCGACGGCGACGACCTGGGCACGTTGCGCGCCCGGGTCGAATCCGACTTCCGCCAGCAGGACGAGGAGGAGCGCCAGAGCCGCGCCGCACTGGCCCGCCTCGAGGCGAGCATGATCCGCCGGTTCCGGGAGCTCGGGATGACGGGATCATGACCGCGGGCCGCGACGACGAGACCGGCACCATCGCGCGCAAGGCGCAGCGGATGGAGGAGGCCCGCAAGCGACGCAGCGACAGCCCCTGGTACGGTCTGGGCATGTTCGGGCTGGTCGGCTGGTCGGTGGCCGTGCCCACCGTCGCCGGCACGGCGCTCGGCATCTGGATCGACGGCCGGTGGCCGGGCGAGGTGTCGTGGACGCTGACGCTGCTGGTGGGCGGCGCGATCCTCGGCGCCCTGAACGCCTGGTACTGGGTCCAGCGCGAGGGACGGGATGACTGACGCGCGCCGGTCACGAAAGGGAGACCCGAGATGACCATCTCCTTGATCGCACTGCCCCTCGGCCTGGTCGCCGGCGCGGCCCTGGGCGCGGTCTATCTCGGCCTGCTCTGGCGGGCCGTCCGGCGACTGCCGCAGGGACGAGGCGGCGCGCGGGTTTTCGTCGGGCTCGCGCTGGCCCGGGCGGCCCTCCTGATCGGCACCTTGGCGGCGGCTGCCGCGCTCGGGGCACCGGCGGAGGGGCTGCTCGCGGGGCTCGCGGGCTTCGCCGCCGTGCGCCTCGCCGCGACGCGCCGGCTCGAAGGCCGGACGCCGGAGGGCTCGGCATGGAGATAAGCCCCGACGCCTGGGTCCTCTACGAGTGGCGCGGCCTGCAGCTCAACGCCACGATCGTCTTCACCTGGGCCGTGATGGCCTTGCTGGTCATCGGATCCCGGGCCGTCACGGCACGGCTGAGCGAGGGCGAAACCGTCTCGCGCTGGCAGGTCGCGCTCGAGGTGATCGTGTCGACGATCCGCGACCAGATCGCCGAGGTCGGCGCCGACACGCCCGGCCGCTACCTGCCTTTCATCGGCACGCTGTTTCTGTTCATCGCCACGGCGAACCTGCTGTCGGTGGTGCCGGGCTACCAGCCGCCCACCGGCTCGCTCTCGACGACCGTCGCTCTGGCGCTCTGCGTGCTGATCGCGGTGCCGCTGTTTTCCATCGGCGACCGGGGCCTCGTGGCCTACTTGCGCACCTATGTCCAGCCGACGCCGCTGATGCTGCCCTTCAACCTCGTGGCGGAGGTGTCGCGCACCATCGCGCTGGCGGTGCGGCTCTACGGCAACGTGATGAGCGGCACGGTGATCGTGGGCATCCTGATCAGCGTTGCGCCCTTCTTCTTTCCGGTCGTCATGCAGGTGCTCGGCCTGCTGACCGGCCTGATCCAGGCCTACATCTTCGCCATCCTCGCGATGGTCTACATCGGCTCGGCCAGCCGCACCCGCCACCGCGCCGACGCGCCGCCCCCTACAGATACAGGAGAGTGAGAATGGATGCCGCGACATGGATCGCCGTGATCTCGATCTTCACCGCCGGGCTGACCATCGCCATAGGCTCGATCGGCCCGGCGCTGGCCGAGGGGCGGGCCGCCAGCCAGGCGCTGCAGGCCATCGCGCAGCAGCCCGACGCCGCCAACACGATCACCCGCACGCTGTTCGTCAGCCTTGCGATGATCGAGTCGACGGCGATCTACTGCTTCGTCGTGGCGATGATCCTGATCTTCGCCAATCCCTTCGCCAATCTCGCGATGGAGGCCGCCGGCCGGGCGGGCGGGGGCTGACGCCATGCAGATCGACTGGCTGACCGTCGCGGCGCAGATCGTCAATTTCCTCGTCCTTGTCTGGCTGCTGCAGCGGTTCCTCTACCGTCCGATCACCGAGGCGATGGCGCGGCGCGAAGCGCGGATCGAGACCCGTCTGTCCGAGGCGAGGGAGGCGCGCTCCGAGGTGGAGACCGAGGCGCGGCGCCTGCGCGAGAAGCAGGACGAGCTGGAAGCCAGCCGGGACGAGATGCTGCGCGAGGCAAGGCTGGAGGCCGACGACCTGCGAGCCGCGCTCGAGAACGATCTCCGCAAGGAGATGGAGGACCGGCGCAAGACGTGGGAGCATCACCTGGAGGAGGAGCGGGATGCCGTCGCGGCCCGCCTGCGCCAGCGCGCCGGTCACCAGGTGATCGACATCGTCGGCCGCGTGCTGCGGGACTACGCGGGAACCGACATCGCGGGGCAGGTGGCGGGCACCTTCGCCGAGCGCCTTGCCGATCTCGACGCGGAGGCGCGCGAAAGACTGTCGGACGCGGCACGGCGCGCGGGCGGTCGCGCACGGGTGGAGAGCGGCGTGCCGCTCGAGCCGTCGGCGCGCAGCCGGATCACGCGCGCGATCCACGACCGGATCGCCCCCGACATCGAGGTGACCTACGGCGAAGACGACACCTTGCTGATCGGCGTGCGGCTGACCATCGGCGAGCAGACGGTGGAGTGGTCGGCCACCCGGTTTCTCGACCGTCTGGAAACGACGCTCGACGAGGTGATCGAGAGCGGCGGCGGGCCCCGATCGCGCCGCGCCCCTGTCACCGGGTAAGAGGCATCTCATGACCCTCGGCGATCTACACGAAGGCATCTTCGCCCCGCTCGAGGAGGCGCTGACGCAGGTGGAGCCGGCGCTCGAGATGGCCGAGATCGCGCGCATCGTTTCGGTCGGCAACGGCGTGGCCGACGTGGCGGGCTTCACCGACCTGCACGCCGACGAGTTGCTGATCTTCACGGGCGGCGTCATGGGGATCGCCTCGAGCATCGGCACCGATCGCGCCGGGGTCATCGTGCTGGGGGCGAGCGAGGGTCTGCGCCCTGGCGACCCGGTCCGCCGGACGGGGCGTGTCGCCGACGTGCCGGTCGGCGCGGGTCTTGTCGGGCGTGTCGTCGACGCGCTGGGCCGCCCGCTCGATGGCCCGGCCGCCATCGAGGACGCACACCGCCTGCCCATCGAGCGCCCCGCTCCCCCCATCATGCACCGCGCGCCCGTGCAGGTGCCGCTGCAGACGGGCATCAAGGCGGTCGATGCCGCCATCCCGGTCGGCCGCGGCCAGCGCGAACTGATCCTCGGCGACCGTCAGACCGGCAAGACCGCGATCGCCGTCGATGCGATTCTCAACCAGCGCGATACGGGCGTCGTGTCGATCTACTGTGCCGTCGGCCAGCGCGCCTCGGCGGTGGCGCGCGTCATCCGCAGCCTGCGCGAGGGCGGCGCGATGGAGCGCACGATCGTCGTCGTGGCCAGCGGCGAGGATGCGCCCGGCCTGCAATTCGTCGCCCCCTACGCGGCCACCTCGATGGCCGAGCACCTGATGGCGCAGGGGCGCGACGTGCTGATCGTCTACGACGACCTGACGCGCCACGCCCGCGCCTATCGCGAGCTGTCGCTGCTGCTGCGCCGTCCGCCGGGGCGCGAGGCCTATCCCGGCGACATCTTCTACATCCACTCGCGCCTTCTGGAGCGCGCGACGCAACTGCGCGAGGACCACGGCGGCGGCTCGCTCACCGCGCTGCCGGTGGTCGAGACGCAGGCCCAGAACATCGCGGCCTATATCCCGACCAACCTCATCTCGATCACCGACGGGCAGATCTACCTCTCGCCGCGGCTGTTCGAGAAGGGCCATCTGCCCGCCATCGACATCGGCACCTCGGTCAGCCGCGTGGGCGGCAAGGTGCAGCTGCCCGCCTTCCGCGCGGTGGCCGGCAGCCTGCGGCTGATGTATGCGCAGTTCGAGGAGCTGGAGACCTTCGCCCGCTTCGGCACCCAGCTCGATGCCGAGACGCGCCGCAAGCTGACGCGCGGCCTGCGCGTGCGGGAGGTGCTGAAGCAGCGCGAGCACGATCACATCCCGGTGCCCGAACAGATCGCGGCGTTGCTTGCGGCGACCGAGGGCCTGTTCGACGATCTCGCCCCCGACGACGTGGCCGAGGCCGAGGCGACCGTCCGCCGGGTCGTCCGGGAAGAGGCCCCCGAGATCTGCGCCGGCATCGCGGGCGGAGACAGGCTGGAGGAGGCCGACCGGGAGGCGCTGCTTCGCGTGATGCGTGCCGCCTTGTCCGACCCGAAGGCGGAGGCCGGCGATGGAGACGCTTGAAAGCCTGTCGGACGCGCTTGAGACGACCGGCGACATCCAGTCGATCGTGCGCACGATGAAGGCGCTCTCGTCCGTCAGCATCCGGCAATACGAACGGGCCGAGGAGGCGATGGCCTCCTATGCCCGCACCGTCGAGCTGGGCCTGATGGCCGGGTTGCGCAGCCATGGCGCTGCGGGCCTGATCCTGCCCGGGGCGGGCGGCGGCTCCGGGCGCGCGGCGCTGATCGTGATCGGCTCGGATCGCGGCCTGTGCGGCGGTTACAACGACAGGATCACCCGGTTCGCCCTCTCCCGGATGAGTGACGGGCCGATGCTGCTCGGCGTGGCCGGGATGCGCGCGGCAGCCCGGCTCGAGGCGGCGGGCCGGCCGGCGGACGTGCTGCGCACGCTTCCGGGCTCTGTCGAGGGGCTGTCCCGTCTCGTGCAATCCCTGATCGTCGAGGTCGACCGCTGGACACGGGTCGAGGGCGTCGGCGAGGTCTGGCTGGTGCACAACCGCCGCGAGGGGAGGGTCGCGGCCAAGCCGCAGGCGCACCGGCTTCTGCCGCTTCCGGGCAGCTACCTTCGCAAGCTGGCGCAGGCCGACTGGCCGGGGCGCTCGCTGCCGCTGATCCGCACTGAGCGCCGGCAGATGATGTCGTGGCTGGTGCAGCAACGGCTGTTCGTCGTGATCTACCGCGCCCTCGCCGAGGCGATGGCCAGCGAGCACGCCTCGCGGCTCGCGGCGATGCAGGCGGCGGAGCGCAACATCGAGGAACGGCGCGACGACCTGCAGCAGCTCTACCGCCAGCGCCGACAGGAGACGATCACGCGGGAATTGCTGGACGTGGTCTCGGGCTTCGAGGCTGTCCGGTCGGCCGACTGACGGAGGATTTCGGACAGCCCGAGAGCGTGCCGAACGTTCCCGCGCGCCCCTCCGGGCTCTGCAGCGCCTCGCCGGGGACGCTCGACCCCGGCGTGCCTGCCCGGTCATGCCGCCGCAATCCCCCCTTGGCACCATGGGATCCGGCCCGCTGTCAGGCTGTCCGGCGCGGCATCCCGGTCAAATTCCGGCGTCTCCGCGTGTCGGCGTTTCTGCATCATGCAGGGGGGCACGATACACGGTCGCGTAGCGGCGCACCGGGTCGCGCCGGAGGGGCAGGTAGGGCTCGGCCCCCCACGGCACCCGCCACCAGTGCGGCGGCGTGTGAGCCCGGCCCTCTTGATGGATGCGGCGCACGTCCTGCGCGAAGGGCGCAAGGCCGGCCTCTGCCGTCAGCCGCGCCCGCAGATCGAGGTTCATCCCCGCCACCATCAGCGCGGCACGGGGCGCCAGCAGTACGGTGAGCGCGGCGAAGGCGCGCTCGGCGGCCGGCTCGGGCAGGTGGAACAGCACGTTCTGCGCCACGACCAGCGGGGCCGGCCCGAAGCGGGCGCGCAGGCGTTCCGCGTCGAGCAGGTCGGCCTGCTCGACCTCGACACGGGCGCGGATCTCGGGCCGGACGACGAACTCCGCCCCCTGCTCGATGAACGTGTCGCTCAGGAAGGCGCGGGTCATGAACGGCCCGTGCAGGACCTCGGCGGCGCTGTAGCGCGCGGCGCGCGCGCGGGCCACCATCTCGGGGTGCAGGTCGGAGGCGCGGATGCGAAAGTCGAGCTCCGGCCGGTGCCGGTGGAGCCATGACGCGATCGTGTAGGCCTCTGCGCCGTTGGAGCAGGCGACAAGCACGATGTCCAGCCGGTCGTCGCCCGCCCCGCCGGGGCGCAGGAAGTCGATCACCGGGCCGGCGAGCAGGCGCAGCTGCGCGGGCGAGCGCAGGAAGGCGGTGTAGGTGTGCCGGTCGGTGTGCCGGCAGCGCCGCAGCAGCAGCCGGTGGCGCAGGAGCGCGTAGGGCAGGAGCGGCCCGTCGTAGAGCGTGCGCAGGGCGCGCTCGCCAAGGCCGGCGGCCGGCGCCCGATCACCGTCGGTGACGGGCCGCGCCACGTAATCGGCATAGTCGAGTGTTTCGGTCATGCGTCCCTCGCGCCAGGCGGACCCTGCGATTAGCGCACCGTGCCCCGCTGCCCTAGCGTCCGGTGTGGTGCGGCGCGTTCCGGCCGTCCTCCGGCGCGGAAGCGGAAACGGTCACGCCGCCGTCACGGCATCGTCAATGAAACGAACCCGCGCGCCGAGGCCCCGATTCGCCATGCGGGCGCCTCCGAGACCCGCATCTCAGCGCCGGCCCGCCCCGCCGTATTCCTGCGCGAGGCGGCGGGCCTCGGCGAAGCGGTCGGACCAGTCGGGCGGTTGCCGTCGTGGCGCGACCGTCCGGCCCGCGCGGCGAGGCGACAGCGCCAGGCCCGCGCCCGCCGCCGCGAGATCGGCCGCGCCGAGGGCGGTCAGTTCGGGCTCGTCAGACACGGTCACCGGCATGCCCAGCGTGTCGGCAAGGAAAGTGCAGAACCACGGATTGCGCGTCATGCCCCCGTCGACCGAGACGGGGCCGGCGAGCGGCTGCACCTGTTCGATGGCGCCCAGAACCTCGGCCGCGCGGAAGGCGACGCCCTCGAGCACGGCCTGCGCCAGGTCGCGCGGCCCGGTGTCGAGGGTCATGCCCAGCCACGCGCCCTTGGCCGCCCTGTCCCAGTGCGGACAGCCGAGACCCGCGAGCGCGGGCACGAAGGACAGCCCGCGCGAGATGGCGGGCGGCGCCTCGAAGGTGGAAATCTCGGCGAAGTCGGAGAAGAGGCCGAGCCCCCGCGCCCAGTTCACCGCGGCGGCGGCGGCATAGACCCCGCCTTCGAGCGCGTAGGCGGGCGGGGCGCCGCGCTCCGCCCAGGCCACGGTCGGCAGCGGGCCATGCCCGGCCTCGGGGGGCGTGGCGCCGCCCGTGGCCAGCACGAAGGCGCCGGTGCCGAAGGTGATCTTGGCCGCGCCGGGGGCCGTGCAGCCATGCCCGCGCAGAGCCGCCTGCTGATCGACGACCGAGGCGGTCAGCGGCAGCCCGCCTGTCTGGCCGAGGTCGCCCGTGGTCGGCACGATGGCGGGCAGCGCCTCGACCGGCACGCCGAACAGGGCGCAGAGCTCGTCGTCCCATGCGCAGGTGGCGAGGTTCATCAGCGAGGTGCGCGAGGCGGTCGTCGGGTCGGTCTCGCAGCGCCCGGTCAGGCGGTGGCGGAAGAAGGCGTCGGTCGTGCCCAGGCGCAGGCGGCCCGATCGTGCCAGCGCCCGCGCCTCGGGCACTTCGCACAGGATCCAGCCCAGCTTCGAGGCCGAGAAGTACGGGTCGAGCGGCAGGCCCGCGCGGGCGAGCGTCACCGCCTCGGCCCCCTCGGCGCGCAGCCGCTCGGTCTCGGGGGTCGTCCGCTCGTCCTGCCAGACGATGACGGGGGTGATCGCGCGTCCGGTCTCGGCGTCCCAGCCGAGGCAACTCTCGCCCTGGTTGGCGAGGCCGACGGCGCTGGCGCCGGGCGCGGCGTCGAGGCAGGCCGCGAGGTTGGCGATCAGTTCCTCGGGGTCGTGCTCGACCCGGCCGGGGCCGGGATAGGATTGGCGGTGCGCGGCGGCATGGGCGATGCGCACCGTGCCGTCCTCGCCCACGATCACGGCGCGAGTGCTGGTCGTGCCCTGGTCGAGCGCCAGAATGGTCATCGCCGGGCCTCCGCGGGCAGGCCCGGCCGTGCCCCAGGGGGCGCGGGCCGATGCCGGCCCGACAGCGCCGACGCGCGCCGACCAGGCCCCGGCCGCTGGCCCGCCCTGGCGAGACGGCGCGCGGGTGCGGTCATGGCGCGGCCACCAGCCTGACTTCCGGCAATCCCGTGCCGGCGGGCAGGGGCAGGAGCATCCGCCGCTCCGGCAGGGCGCGCAGGGCGCGGGCGGCGGTCTCGTGCCCGTCGACCGACAGCGACAGCCGCCCAGAGGCGGCCCGGGCCGCGCGCACTTGCAGCGTGCCGAGCGCGGGCGAGCCGCCCCCGGCGATGCGCTGCGGCACGACCCAGGCGAGCGCGCCCGCGCGGGCGACGCGCCGGGCGGCGGGCGGCGGCAACTCGCCCGCAAGCGCGCGGGCCATGGCGCGGGCCACGGCGCGGCCCTCGGCCCAGCACCAGCCCGCCGTCTCGACAGGGCGCAGCAGGTTGCCGGCGGCGAAGATCGCCGGATCGGAGGTGCGGCCGAACTCGTCGACCTCCGGCCCCCCCGTCGCCGGGTCGTAGGTCAGCCCGCCCTCGCGCGACAGCGTGGCCTCGGGCCGGAAGCGGCCGGTCACGATCACGCCGTCCGCCGCGAGCCGCCGCTCGGCGCCGCCCGAGCGCAGCACCACCGCCTCGACCCGCTCTCGGCCCTCGATCGCGGCAAGCTCGGTGCCGAGATGCAGGGGGATGCCGAGAAGGCGCGGCAGCAGGCCCGCCGGGTGCCGGGCGGTGATGCGCGCCCCCGGCTCGACCATCGCCACGGGGCGGATGCCGGCGTGGCGACAGGTAAGGATCGCGGAGAAGGCGACGAGCTCGGTGCCGAGGATCACGGGGCGCCGGAAGGGGCGCAGCCCCGCGCCATAGACGAGGCCCTGCAGGCCGCCGGTGGTGAGCACGCCGCCCGGCTTGGTGCCGCCGATCATCCGGCCCGCCCGCGTCGTCTCGCGGATGCCGGTCGTCAGCAGGACGAGCCGCGCGGCGATCTCCCCCGTGCCGGCCTCGGACGTGACCGTCAGGCGCGGCCCGTCGCTCAGGGCGGTGACGCTGACGCCGGTGGCCAGCTGCGCGCCCGCCGCCTCCGCCCGTGCCACCAGCGCCCGTGCATAGCCGGGGCCGAGCATCGGCCGGCCGAACTCGCGCAGGCCGTAGGGCGAGTGGCCGCAGTGGCGCGGCACGCCTCCCGCCTCGGCCTCGCGCTCGATCACCAGCACCCGGCCCGCGCGCAGGCGGCGAAGTTCGGTCGCGGCGGCCAGCCCCGCCGGGCCGCCGCCGACGATGGCCACGTCGACCTTCGACGGCAGGTCAGCCATTGCCGGCCATCGGCGTGTCGAAGGCCCCCGCCGTCATGCGCGCCAGCGGCCCCGAGCAGTGGAAGCCCTGGCAACGCCCCATCGTCACCCGCGTGCGCCGCTTCAGCCCGGCGAGGCTGCGGGCGGGCAGGGGGCCCGACAGCGCCGCCTCGATCTCGCGCCGCGTCACCTGCTCGCAATGGCAGACGATCCCGCCGTTGCCGGCGCTCTCGTGGTCGCGCGGGGCGGCGACGGAGATGTTGCGCATCCGTGGCCAGGCCACCTCGTTCGGCGCCTGCCAGCCATGCCCCGCCTCTTCGGCCAGCCGCAGCACGTGCGCGGCGATGCCGAGCGCGGCGCTCAGACCCGTCGAGCGGATGCCCCCGACGGTGACGTAGCTGCCGCCCTCGTGCACCTTGATGCGGTAATCCTTTTCCTCCGTCGCGGGCCGCAGGCCGGCATAGACGGCCGTCACGTCATGCCCGGCGAGGGCGGGCAGGATCTCTTCCCCTTTCGCGCGCAGGGCGTCGAGCGTGGCATGGTCGAGGGGGGCGGTGGCACGGTCCTCCTGCTCTTCGGCGGTGGGTCCGACCAGCAGGTTGCCCCAGGCGGTGCGGCAGACGACGATCCCCTTGGTCAAGGCGGTCGGCACCGGCAGCAGGATGTGGCCCGCGAGCGCCGCCGCCGGCTTGTCGTAGACCACGAACTGGCCCCTGCGCGGACGGATGGTGAAGTCGCGCCGGCCGATCAGCGCCTCGTCGAGAAGGTCGCCGTAAAGCCCCGCGGCGTTGATCACCAGCCGCGCCGAGACGTCCCCGCGCGTCGTGTCGAGCCGCCACAGGTCGCCCTCCCGCGTCCCGCCCTGCACCGCGCAGCCGCGCAACACCTCGGCGCCGTGCGCCATCGCCTGCGTGAGGTAGGCGAGCGGCGCCGACCACGGGTCGATCAGCCCCTCGCGCGGCACCCGAAAGCTCGCGCGGAGCGAGGGCGCGAGATTGGGCTCGAGCGCCAGCGTCTCGTCGCGGGTGAGGGGGGCGACGTCGCTCACCCCGTTGGCGCGGGCCTGCTCCATCAGCGACGGCAGCGCCGCCTCCTGCTCGTCGGACCAGGCGACGACAAGGGCGCCCGAGCGGATCAGCGGCAGGCCGAGGCGCGCGTGGATTTCCTCGTATTCCCGGTAGCCCTCGGCGATGCAGGCCGCCTCGAGCGACCCCGGCGGCGCGTCGAAGCCGGTGTGCAGGATGGCGCTGTTGCCCTTCGAGGCGCCGTCGAGGATGTCGGGCGCCTTTTCCATCAGCACGACCGCGGCGCCGGCGAGCGCGAAGCGCCGGGCGAGCGCGCAGCCGACGACGCCGCCGCCGACGATCGCCACGTCGAAGGGGCCGCGCGGCGGGGCGGGCTCGCTGGGCATGGCTCGACCTCCTCTCGGGCTGGGTCATCCGATAGATGGCACGCGCTGCCCGTTCCGTCAAACTCGGCGCAGCAATGATGCCGAAACGGGCAATCCGAGAACGGAATGGGCGTTGACACGGGCACCCGTGCCGGGCTTCGTTGGGCGCCACAGGGGGTGAGCGTGAAACCGCGGGACAGGCAGGACAGGATACTCCAGATCGTCCGGCAGGACGGCGCCGCCTCGGTCGAGGCGCTGGCCGAGGCTTTTTCGGTATCGGTCGAGACGGTCCGGCGCGACCTGCACGACCTCGCCTCGACCGGCGCGCTGCACAAGGTGCGCGGTGGCGCGCGGCGCATCCGGCTCGCCACCGAGGGCAGCTTCGAGGAGCGGCAGATGGAGCAGGCCGGGGCGAAAGCCGCCATCGCCCGCGCGCTGGCCGCCGCAATCGCCCCCGGCGACACGATCTTTCTCGATACCGGCACCACAACGCTCGCCTGCGCCGAGGAGCTGTCGCAGCTCGACGGGCTGACCGTCATCACCAATTCGGTCCGCATCGCGCAGCGGCTCGGCGCATCGGGGGGCGTGCGGGTCTTCGTGCTCGGCGGTGCGTGGTCGGCCGACAATGCCGAGACGGTCGGCCCGATGGCCATCGAGCAGATCGGCCGCTTTCAGGCCGACCACGCGGTGCTGGGCGTCGCCGCGATCGACGCCGAGGCGGGCGCGATGGACGCCGATTTCGACGAGGCCCAGATCGCCCATGCCATGATCGGCCATTCCCGCCACGTCATCGTGCTGGCGCATGCCGAAAAGCACGGGCGGCGCGCGGCCTTCCGCGTCTGCCGACTTGACGAGATCGACGTGCTGGTCTCCGATCAACGGCCGGAGGGGCACCTCGCCGCCGCGTTGGAGCGCGCGCGCGTCGAGGTCAGGTGCTGAGGGGCGGGCGGGGCGTGAAACAGGCAATCGCGACATACGTGCGGGTCGTCGACCGCTTGTCCGACTGGGTCGGCATCGTCGCCATGTACCTGATCTTCCTGATGATCGGCATCCTGCTGATGGATGCCGTCACGCGCAACGTCATCGACATCCCCGTGCACTGGGCCATCGAGGCCGCGCAGTTCACGCTGACCGCCTATTACTTCATGGGCGGGGCGGTGACGCTGAAGAACGACAATCACGTCCGGATGGATCTCTTCTACGAGAGCCTGTCGAGGCGCGGAAAGGCGCGGATGGACCTGATCACGATGGTCTGCCTCGCCTTCTACCTGTCGGTGCTGCTGTTCGGCTCGATCTCGTCGCTGAACTACGCCATCGAGACGGGCGAGCGGCGGTTCTCGATGTGGAACCCCTCGATGATCCCGATCAAGTCGCTGATGGTGGCCTGCATCGTGCTGATGCTGCTCCAGACCGTCTCGCTGGTGTTCAAGCACTGGGCGACCCTGCGCGAGGAGGCGCCCGCGTGACCAACGAGGCGACCGCGCTCCTGATGTTCGCCTCGATGATGGTGCTGCTGCTCACCGGGCAGCGGGTGTTCGCCGCCATCGGCTTCGTCGCCTCCGGCATGGTGCTGATGCTCTACGGCACGGGCGGCATCGAGATTCCGTTCAGCCAGGCCTTCAAGCTGTTCAACTGGTTCCCGATGCTGACGCTGCCCCTGTTCATCTACATGGGCTACATCCTCAGCGAGAGCGGCATCGCCGAAGACCTCTACCGCATGCTCCACGTCTGGTTCGGGCGCATGGCGGGCGGGCTCGCCATCGGGACGATCCTGCTCATGGTCATCATCTCGGCGATGAACGGGCTGTCGGTCGCCGGCATGGCCATCGGCGCCACCATCGCCCTGCCCGAGATGCTGCGCCGGGGCTACGACAAGATCCTGATAACGGGGGTGGTGCAGGGCGGCTCTTCGCTCGGCATCCTCGTGCCGCCCTCGGTGGTGCTCGTGCTCTACGGCATGATCGCGCGCGAGCCCGTCAGCCAGCTGTGGCTGGCCGGCGTTTTCCCCGGCCTGCTGATGGCGACGATGTTCGGCATCTACATCTACGTGCGCTGCCGCCTGCAGCCCCACCTCGCCCCCACCGTCTCGGACGCCGATCTGAACATGCCGCTGGGCGAGAAGCTCAAGCTCCTGCGCGCGGGCATCCTGCCGTTCCTGATCTTCTTCACCATGACGGGCCTGTTCGTCATGGGGATCACCAGCCTCGTCGAGAGCTCGGCGGTGGGCGCCACGGCCGCCACGCTCGCCGCCATCGCCAAGGGGCGGATGAGCTTTCGCCTGCTGCACGAGACGGCGAAGAAGACGCTGGCCATCTCGTGCATGTTCCTGTGGCTGATCCTCGCGGCGCTCGCCTTCGGCGCGGTGTTCGACGGCCTGGGCGCAGTGCGCGCCATCGAGGACCTGTTCATCAACAACTGGGAGCTGACGCCCTGGCAGGTGATCGTCATGATGCAGCTCAGCTTCATCGTGATGGGGATGTTCCTCGACGACACCGCGATGCTGGTGATCGTCGCGCCGCTCTACGTGCCGCTGGTGCGCCTGCTCGACCTCGGTTTCGACAACACGCTGATCTGGTTCGGCATCCTCTACACGATGACCTGCCAGATCGCCTACATCACGCCGCCCTTCGGCTATAACCTGTTCCTGATGCGCTCGCTCGCTCCGCCCGAGATCCGCCTGCTCGACATCTACCGTTCGATCTGGCCCTTCGTGCTGATGATGGCGGCGACGATCGCGCTGGTCATGATCTTTCCGCCGATCGCGCTCTGGCTGCCCCAGACCGTGAACGTGCGATGAGATGTCGAGCGACCCCAGAACGGCCCGCCAAGAGGCCGGCCCCATCAGCAGAGGAGTGACGTGATGTCCGACCCCAAGACCCAATCCCCCTCCGAGCGTATCCTCGCCACGCGGCGGAGCTTTCTGAAGAAGGCCGGCCTCGGCGCCGGCGCGGCCGCCGCCGGCACGCTGGCCGCGCCCGCCATCGTCAAGGCGCAGGCCCCGATCCGCTGGCGCCTGCAGACCTATTCGGGCGCCCCGCTCGGCGCGCACGTCATCAAGCCGCAGGTCGACGCGTTCAATGCCGCGGCCAACGGCGAGATGGAGATCGAGCTCTACTACGCCGACCAGCTCGTGCCGACGGGCGAGCTGTTCCGCGCGCTTCAGAACGGCACGCTCGACGCCGTGCAGTCGGACGAGGCGACGATGGCCTCGCCGGTCGACATCTCGGTGTTCGGCGGCTACTTCCCCTTCGCCACGCGCTACAGCCTCGATGTGGCGTCGATGTTCATGTATTACGGCCTCGACGAGATCTGGAACGAGGCCTATTCCGAGGTCGAGAACGTCACGTGGCTGTCGACCGGCGCGTGGGATCCGCTCCACGTCTTCACCGTCGACAAGCCGATCCGCTCGCTCGAGGACATGCGCGGCCTGCGGGTGTTCGGCGTGCCGACGGCGGGCCGCTTCCTCAGCCGCTACGGCCTGATCCCCGTGACCGTGCCGTGGGACGACGTGGAAGTGGCGATGCGCACCGGCGAGCTCGACGGCGTGGCCTGGTGCGGCTTCACCGAGGCCTACGAGGTCGGCTGGGCAGACGTGTGCAATTACGCCCTGACCAACTCGGTCACCGGCGCGTGGTTCGGCTCCTACTTCGCCAACACGGAAAGCTGGAACGCCGTGCCGCCGCACCTGCAGCAGCTCTACCGCACCACGATCGACCAGTCACACTACTACCGAGCCGTCTGGTACTGGGGCGGCGAGGCGCAGCTGCGCACCCAGGGCGAGAAGATGGAGCTGACCTCGATCCCGGCCGAGGAATGGGCGCAGGTCGTGCGCGACGCCTCCGAGTTCTGGGACGAGATCGCCGCCTCGTCGGATCGCGCCGGCCGCGTGGTGCAGATCTTCAAGGACTATGCCGCCGCGCAGGAGGCCGCAGGCTACCCCTACCGCTGAGCCTCGGCTCCGGCAGAGCATGGGGCGGGGCGCCATGCGCGCTCCGCCCTTCCGCGTGACAGAGGCCGCGCGACGCGGCGATACCGAAAGACCCCAGCATGCCCGCCAACCTGACCTTCGAGGCGCTCCAGGGCGCCGTCGCCACCGGCGAGATCGACACCGTGCTGACCTGCATCGCCGACATGCAGGGGCGGCTGATGGGCAAGCGCTTCCACGCCGCGCATTTCGTCGATGGCGGCCACGACGAGACGCATGGCTGCGACTACCTGCTGGCCACCGATATCGAGATGGTCACGGTGCCGGGCTATGCCGCGTCGAGCTGGGAACGGGGCTACGGCGACTACGTCCACAAGCCCGACCTCGCCACGCTGCGCCTTGTGCCCTGGCTGCCCGGCACGGCGATGGTGATGTGCGACGTGCTCGACCACCACACCCACGAGGAGGTGCCCCACGCGCCCCGTGCGGTGCTCAAGCGGCAGGTGGCGCGGGCGCGCGAGATGGGATTCGACGCGATGTTCGCCACCGAGCTCGAGTTCTTCCTGTTCGAGAAGAGCTTCGACGCGCTGTGGGACGAGGGATACCGCGAGCTGCAGACACTCGGGCGCTACAACCTCGACTATGCGATCATGGGCACGACCAAGGAAGAGACCGTGATGCGCGCCATCCGCAACGGTCTCTACGGCGCGGGCATCCCGGTGGAGAATTCCAAGGGCGAGGCCGAGGCGGGGCAGGAAGAGATCAACGTGCGCTATTCCGATGCGCTCGACACCGCCGACATGCACGCCATCGTCAAGACCGGCTGCAAGGAGATCGCCAACGCCCACGGCCGCGCCTGCACCTTCATGGCGAAATACGCGACCGACCGGGCGGGATCGTCCTCGCATGTCCATCAGTCGCTGTGGAAGGGGGGAACGCCGGCCTTCTTCGACCCGGACGCGCCGCACGGCATGTCGGCCACGATGAAATCCTACCTCGCGGGCCTTCTGGAGCACGCCGCGGCGACGACCTGTTTCCTCGCGCCCTACGTCAATTCCTACAAGCGGTTCACCGAGGGCCTGTTCGCGCCGACCAAGGCGGTCTGGTCGACCGACAACCGCACCGCGGGTTACCGCGTCTGCGGGGAGGGAACGAAGGCCGTGCGCGTCGAGTGCCGCGTGGGCGGCGCCGACCTCAACCCCTACCTGGCCCTTGCCGGCCAGCTCGCCGCGGGCCTCGACGGCATAGAGCGGGGCCTCGAGCTCGAGCCGGAACTCTCGGGCGACATGTA
The DNA here is from genome assembly GCF_003340565.1 of Rhodovulum sp. 12E13. GTDB lineage: Bacteria > Pseudomonadota > Alphaproteobacteria > Rhodobacterales > Rhodobacteraceae > HLUCCA09. The sequence continues at coordinate 62,004 of NZ_QPLK01000009.1, forward strand.
TCAGGCGCAAGACGCCCGCGAGGTGCCCCGGACGCTCCGCGACGCGGCCGAGGCCATGGCGGGCTCGGCCATGCTGCGCGCGGCGATGGGCGACGAGGTGATCGACCACTACCATCGCGCCGCGCTTTGGGAGATATCCGAGGCCGACCGAGTCGTCACCGACTGGGACGTGAAGCGTGGTTTCGAGCGGGCCTGACCCCACGGGAGATACCGATGACCAGGACGATCCAGTGCGTCTCGCCCGTCGACGGGCGGGTCTATGCCGAACGGCCGGCGCTCTCGACCGAGGCGGCCGATGCCGCCGCGGCGCGGGCAAGGGCGGCGCAGGGGGGCTGGGCTGCCCTGCCGCTTGACGAGCGCATCGACAAGGTGCGCGCGGGCGTCGCCGCGCTGAAGGATGCGCGCGATGCCATCGTCGAGGAGCTGGCGTGGCAGATGGGCCGCCCGGTGCGCTACGGCGGCGAGTTCGGCGGCATCGACGAGCGGGCCGAGTACATGGCGGGCATCGCCGAAGAGGCGCTGGCGCCGCTGATCGCCGAAAGCTCCGCCACGTTCGAGCGGCGGATCGAGCGGGCGCCGCAGGGCGTCGTGTTCGTGATCGCGCCGTGGAACTACCCTTACCTGACCGCGCTCAACACGATCGTGCCCGCGCTGATCGCGGGCAACGCGGTGGTTCTGAAACATGCGAGCCAGACACTGCTCGTGGGCGAGCGCATCGCCGAGGCGCTGCACAAGGGCGGCGTGCCCGAAGGCGTTTTCCAGAACGTGGTGCTCGACCATGCGGGCACCGAGCGGCTGATCGCCGCCCGCGCCTTCGACTTCGTCAACTTCACCGGGTCGGTCGCGGGCGGCCGCGCCATCGAGCGCGCCGCCGCCGGCACCTTCACCGCCACGGGGCTCGAGCTTGGCGGCAAGGATCCGGGCTATGTCATGGAGGATGCCGATCTCGACTGGGCGGTCGACGTGCTGATGGACGGCGCGATGTTCAACTCGGGCCAGTGCTGCTGCGGGATCGAGCGCATCTACGTCCACCGGCGCCACTACGACGGGTTCGTTGAACGGGCCGTCGAGTTCGTCAACAGGCTTAGCCTCGGCAACCCGCTCGAGGCGGAGACGACGCTGGGGCCGATGGCCCACGCCCGCTTCGCGGCCACCGTGCGCGAGCAGACGGAAGCGGCGGTGGCAGCCGGCGCCACGCCCCTGATCGAGCGGCAGAACTTCCCGCAGGACGACGGCGGTGCCTACCTGATGCCGCAGGTTCTGGTGGGCGTCGACCACTCGATGCGCGTGATGCGGGAGGAGAGCTTCGGCCCCGTCGTCGGCATCATGCCGGTCGAGGGCGACGACGAGGCGCTCGCGCTGATGAACGACAGCGATTACGGCCTGACCGCCTCGCTCTGGACGGCCGACCCCGAGCGTGCGCTGGCCCTCGGCCGGCGGATCGAGACGGGCACCGTGTTCCTCAACCGCGCCGATTACGTTGACCCGGCGGTGTGCTGGACGGGTTGCAAGGATACCGGGCGCGGCGGCGCGATGTCGGTGCTCGGCTACCACGCGGTGACGCGCCCACGCTCCTACCATCTGAGAAAGGTCAAGGGATGAGCCTGACGGCCAACTGGTCCTACCCCACCGCGATCCGCTTCGGCGCGGGCCGCCTCGCCGAGCTGCCCGCCGCCTGCGCCGAGGCGGGCATCGCGCGGCCGTTGCTGGTGACGGATCGCGGCCTTGCGGGGCTGGAGATCACCGCGCGCGCGCTCGACATCCTCGACGCCGCCGGTCTCGGCCGGGCGCTTTTCGCCGAGGTCGATGCCAACCCGACCGAGAGGAACCTCGAGGCGGGGCTGACGGTCTACCGCGCAGGCGGGCACGACGGTGTCGTGGCCTTCGGCGGCGGCTCGGGGCTCGATCTCGGCAAGATGGTCGCCTTCATGGCCGGTCAGACGCGACCCGTCTGGGATTTCGAGGATGTCGGCGACTGGTGGACGCGGGCCGACCCCGCGGGCATCGCCCCCATCGTCGCCGTGCCGACGACGGCCGGCACCGGCTCTGAGGTGGGGCGCGCGAGCGTCATCACCAATTCCGAGACCCACGTGAAGAAGATCATCTTCCACCCCAAGGTGCTGCCCTCGGTCGTCATCGCCGACCCCGAGCTGACCGTTGGCATGCCGCAGTGGATCACGGCCGGCACGGGAATGGATGCCTTCGCTCATTGCCTCGAGGCCTATTGCTCGCCGCACTTCCACCCCATGAGCCACGGCATTGCGCTCGAGGGGCTGCGGCTGGTCAACGAGTTCCTGCCGCGCGCCTTTGCCGATGGCGCGGACATCGAGGCGCGGGGGCAGATGATGGCGGCCGCGGCGATGGGCGCGGTCGCCTTCCAGAAGGGGCTGGGCGCGATCCACGCGCTCTCGCACCCGGTCGGCGCGGTGTTCGACACCCATCACGGCACGACGAACGCGGTGGTGATGCCCGCCGTTCTCGCCTTCAACCGCCCGGCGATCGAGGACAAGCTGGCGCAGGCGGCGGCCTATCTCGGCATTCCGGGCGGGTTCGATGGCGTCGCCGCGCGGGTGGAGGAACTGAACGCGCTCTTCGCCATGCCCGCGGGCCTCGCCGCAATGGGGGTCGATGCGAGCCGGGTGGACGAGCTGACCACGATGGCGCTTGCAGACCCGAGCGTCGGCGGCAACCCGGTGGCGATGACGCCGGAGAACACGCGCGCCCTTTTCCTTTCGGCGATGTAGTCGCGGGCCGTTGGCCGGCGTTCGGACCGCGCGCGCTCGCAGGCGGGGGGCATTTCGCTCCGATCACCGTCGGCGCGGGCGCGTGGCCGCGCGCGCGGCCTCGGGACAGGCTGCCCTCGGCCCGGCCCGGTCGCACCGGGCGGGCCGTCGAGGACGCGCCTTGCTGAACGGCCCCGCCGTGCTACCCTCTTGTTCGTGAGTTGACGGCTGTGCCGTGACTCCGCAGCGTGCCGGTATCGGGCGTCCGCGACCGAGCCGCCGCGCCTTGGGGCGGCGGCGCACAGACTCCAGGCGCAGGGCGGGACGGGGCCTGGAACAGGCCGGCCGGCTCCGCGTCTCGACCAGAAGGCAACCCGAACGGAGCAGCGATCGCCCATGAGCGAGCCCTCCATTTTCGACGAGTTCCACACCCGCTTCACGCGCCGCCAGATGCGCGAGATGAGTCTGCCAGACTACCTCGCCGCCTGCCGCGACGACCCGTCCCTCTATGCCAGCGCGGCAGAGCGCCTGCTCGCCGCCATCGGCGAGCCGGAGATCGTCGACACGTCGAAGGACGACCGGCTGGGCCGCATCTTCCAGAACCGCACGATCCGCCGCTACCCGGCCTTCGACGACTTCTACGGGCTGGAAGAGACGATCGAGCGGCTCGTGGCCTTCCTGCGCCACGCCGCGCAGGGGCTGGAGGAGCGCAAGCAGATCCTCTATCTGCTCGGCCCCGTGGGCGGCGGCAAATCCTCGCTCGCCGAGCGGATGAAGCAGCTCATGGAAGAGCGGCCGATCTACGTGCTCAAGGCCGGCGACCGCGTCAGCCCGATCTACGAAAGCCCCCTGGGCCTGTTCGACCCCGAGCGCGACGGCGCGCGTCTGGAACGCGAATTCGGCATCCCGCGCCGCCGTCTGCCCGGCATGTGCTCGCCCTGGGCTATCAAGCGGCTCGACGAGTTCGACGGCGACATCTCGCGCTTCACGGTCGTCCAGCTTCACCCGTCGAAGCTGCGCCAGATCGGCGTGGCCAAGGCCGAGCCGGGCGACGAGAACAACCAGGACATCTCGACGCTCGTCGGTCGCCCCGACATCCGCAAGCTCGAGTTCTTCAGCCAAGACGACCCCGACGCCTATTCCTATTCCGGCGCGCTGAACCTGACCACGCAGGGCCTGCTCGAGTTCGTCGAGATGTTCAAGGCGCCGCAGAAGATGCTCCACCCGCTGCTGACCGCCACGCAGGAGCGCAACTATGTCGGCTCGGAAAACCTGGGCGCGATCCCCTTCCAGGGGATCATCATGGCGCACTCGAACGAGTCGGAATGGCGGGCTTTCCGCGGCAACCGCAACAACGAGGCGTTCCTCGACCGGATCAGCCTGATCCGCGTGCCCTATTGCCTGCGCGTCGACGAGGAAGCGCGGATCTACCGCAAGCTTCTCGCCCAGTCGGAACTGTCGGAGGCGCCCTGCGCCCCCGACACGCTCGAAATGATGGCGCGCTTCTCGGTGCTGACCCGCCTCAAGCCGCACGAGAACTCGTCGCTCTACGCCAAGATGCAGATCTACAACGGCCAGGATCTCAAGGGCTCCGATCCGCAGGCGCGCACCGTGCTCGAATACCGCGACGCCGCCGGCATCGACGAGGGCATGTCGGGCACCTCGACCCGCTTCGCCTATAAGGTGCTGTCGGAGACGTTCAACTTCGACACGACCGAGATCTCGGCCGATCCGGTGCACCTGATGTACGTGCTCGAACAGGCGCTCCGCCGCGAGCAGATGGATGACGAGACGGAGGCCCGCTTCGTGGCGCTCATCAAGGAAGAGCTCGCGCCGCGCTATGCCGCGTATATCGGCAAGGAGATCCAGAAGGCGTATCTGGAGAGCTACGAGGAATACGGCCAGAACCTGTTCGACCGCTACATCGCCTACGCCGATGCCTGGGTCGAGGGGCAGGACTACAAGGACCCCGATACCGGCCAGCTCTTCGACCCCGAAGTGCTCGACCGCGAGCTGCAGAAGACCGAACGGCCCGCCGGCATCCGCAACCCGCGCGACTTCCGCAACGAGGTGGTGAAATACGCCCTGCGCCAGCGCGCCTACAACGAAGGCAAGAACCCGCGCTGGACCTCCTACGAGAAGATCCGCGACGTGATCGAGCAGCGGATGTTCAGCCAGATCGAGGAATTGCTGCCGGTGATCTCGTTCGAGTCCAAGCAGGACGAGGAAAGCGCGGAAAAGCACCACGCCTTCCTCGCCCGGATGGTCGAGCGCGGCTACACCGAGCGCCAGGTGCGCCGGCTGGTGGAATGGTACATGCGGATGCGCGACGCGGGCTGACGCGCCCGCGCCGGGCCGCTTCCGCCGGGTGAAGGAAAGGGACGACCGATCGGCTCCATGCATATCGTCGACCGCCGGCAGAACCCGTCGGGCCGCAACCTCGGCAACCGCCAGCGATTCATCGACCGCGCCCGCTCGCGGCTGCGCAAGGCGGTGCGCGACAGCATTCTCGAGCGCAGCATCGAGGACACGAGTTCGGGCGAGCGCGTGGTGATCCCTGGCGACGACATCCACGAGCCCGAGTTCCGCCGCGACGAGAGCACCGGCCGCCGCGTGGGCGTGCTGCCGGGCAATCGCGAGTTCCGCGAGGGCGACACGATCCCCCGGCCCCGCGGCGGTGCTGGCGGGGCAGGGGGCCGCGAGGGCAGCGCCGAGGGCGAGGGCGAGGACGGGTTCGCCTTCGTGCTGACGCGCGACGAGTTCCTCGACCTCGTGTTCGAGGATCTCGCGCTGCCCGATCTCGTGAAGAAGAAGCTCAAGGCCGAGCAAAGCTCGAAGCCCTACCGCGCGGGCTTCACCCCGTCGGGCCCGCCGAGCCGCCTCAACCTGATGCGCTCGCTGCGCCGCTCGATGGTGCGCCGCGCCGCCCTCGGCCGGCCCCGGCCCGAAGCGGTGGCCGAGCTCGAGGCCGAGCTGGCGCGGCTCGAGGCGGGCGAGATCGTGCCCGCCGACGGCCGGTCGCGCGAGGCCCGCATCGCCGAGCTGCGCGAGGCGCTCGACCGCGCACGCCGCAAGCGTGCCGCGGTGCCCTGGCTCGACCCGATGGACCTGCGCTTCAACCGGCTCGAGCGGCGGCCCGAGCCGGTGGCGCGCGCCGTCATGTTCTGCCTGATGGACGTGTCGGCCTCGATGGACGATGAAATGAAGGGGCTGGCCAAGCGCTTCTTCCTGCTCCTTCATCTCTTCCTGGAGCGGCATTACGAGCATGTCGAGGTCGTCTTCATCCGCCACACGCAGCGCGCCGAGGAGGTGGACGAGCGCACCTTCTTCGAGGACAGGCAGACCGGCGGCACGGTCGTCTCGTCGGCCTTGCGCGAGATGATCCGCATCCGCGACGCGCGCTTTCCCCCCGACGAGTACAACCTCTACGTCGCGCAGGCGTCGGACGGCGACGACGTGCCGGGCGATGTCGAGACCTGCATCGAGCTGCTTACCGACGATATCCTGCCGTCGGTGCAATACATGGCCTATGTCGAGATCCTGTCGCAGCGCGGCCAGCCCGGCTTCGCCATCCCGCGCGAGAGCGATCTCTGGCAGGGCTACGCCCCCATTGCGCAGATGCACCCGGCGCTCGCCCTGCGCCGCATCGCCCAGCCGCGCGACATCTTCCCCGTGTTCCGCGACCTGTTCCGCCGCGAGGGCGTGGCCGAATGAGCGAGAAGCGCGGAAGAAAGACGGCACGCACCGCGACCGGAAAGGCGGCAGCGAAGCGGGCGGCGAGCAGCAAGGCGCCCGCCACCGGCACGGCCACGGGCGATTTGCTTTTCGACCGCCCGGCCTGGAGTTTCGAGACGCTCGCGCGCACCCACGACGCCATCGAGGAGGTCGCGCGCGGCGAGCTGGGCCTCGACCCCTACCCGACGCGGCTCGAGGTCGTCAGCTCCGAGCAGATGCTCGACGCCTACGCCGCCACCGGCATGCCGGTGATGTATCCCCACTGGTCGTTCGGCAAGCGCTTCGCCCGGCAGGAGATGCTCTACCGCAAGGGCTTCCAGCAGCTCGCGCTCGAGATCGTCATCAACTCCAACCCGAGCCTCTGTTACATCATGGAGGACAACACGATGGCCGCGCAGGCCACCGTGATCGCCCACGCCGCCATCGGCCACAACCACTTCTTCCGGCACAACAACGTCTTCCGCGAGTGGACAGAGGCCGACAGCGTGCTCGACGAGCTGCGCCACGCCCGCCGCTTCGTCATGGAATGCGAGGAGCGGCACGGGCGGCCGGCGGTGGAGAAGGTGCTCGACGCGGCCCACGCGCTCCTCTCCCACGGGGTCGACCGCGCCGGGCGGGGCGAGCGGCCCGACCCGGTGGCGACACGCGCGCGACTGGCCGAGCGGGCGCGGCAGCAAAGGCTCGAGGCGCAGGACCTGTGGCTGCGCACCGTGCCCTCCCGCGCGGAGCCGCCCGAAGAGGGCACGGCGGCGGCCGAGCGGCGCGCGATGGGCCTGCCCGAGGAGAACCTTCTGCTGTTCCTCGAAAACCATGCGCCGCTGCTCGATGCATGGCAGCGCGAGCTTCTGCGGATCGTGCGCTGGCTGGCCACCTATTTCGAGCCGCAGCGCCAGACCAAGCTGATGAACGAGGGGTGCGCCACCTGGTGCCATTTCGAGATCATGCAGCGCCTGCGCGACCGCGGCCGGATCGGCGACGGCGCGATGCTCGAGTTTCTCGACCTGCATTCGATGGTGGTGGCACAGCCCTCGTTCGACTCGCAGGGCTATGGCGGCCTCAACCCCTATGCGCTGGGCTTTGCCATGATGCGCGACATCGTCCGCGTCTGCACCGAGCCCACCGAGGAAGACGCCGCGTGGTTCCCCGACATCGCCGGCAACGGGCGGCCCGTCGAGACACTGCGCCGCGCCTGGGCCGACTTCCGCGACGAAAGCTTCGTGCGCCAGTATCTCTCGCCCCGGCTGATCCGCGAGTGGCGCCTCTTCTCCCTTTGCGACGATGCCGCAGCGCCAGCCCTGCGCGTCGAGGCGATCCACGACGACGAGGGCTATCGCCGGATCGTTCGCGCGCTGGCCGACCAGTACGACCCTGCCGCCCAGACGCCGGCGATCGAGGTGACCGGGGCCGACCTGCGCGGCGAGCGTGTGCTGCACCTGCGCCATTCCGTGCAGGACGGGCGGGTGCTCGATCCGCTCGAGGTGCGCCGCGTGCTCCGTCATGTCCAGCGGCTCTGGGGCTACGCCGTCCACCTGACGGAGGCCGATGCCGGGAGCGGCACGGAACTGACCGCCTATCGCAGCGACGGGGCCTGAGGCGAGGCGCGCCGTCCGCCGCGGCCCGGCGGCGGGGGCATCCCTGTCGCGTCTGTCGCGCCTCGCCCCTCAGATATGGCTCGCACGCCTGAAAACGCCGCGCTCCCGGCACGAATCCGACGCGGCCCGTCGAAATCCGGCGAGCGCGTGGCCGTGGCCCATGCCACCTCTCCGCCTGCGGGCGGCGCGGTGCCGGCCCGGGGAGGGAGAGACCCGGATGGGAGACAGGAAGGCGACGCCCGCCAACCCGTCGACGCCGTGCGGCAAGACTGGCAAGTCGGTCAGCCCGCGCGTTTTCCCTCTCCCCGACCCGCGTCGCCGACGCTGCCGCTGACCCCCGCACGGGAGGCGCGGGTCAGGCGAGAGACCACGGGGAGGAGGAGGGCCGCCGGCCCGCGCCGCTGCCTGCGCGGGCCGGCGGGTCTGCGGCGCCTGCGGGGTGTCTCAGGGCCCCGCCACCACCCCGCGATCCATCAGCGCCCCGATCTCGCCCGACGACAGGCCCGCCACGTCGGCCAGCACTTCCTCGGTGTGCTCGCCGAGCAGCGGCGCGCGCGCCGGCGCCTCGCGCGGATGCGCGCCGAAGCTGACCGGCGTGCCCGGCACGGGGTAGGTGCCGATGCCGGGCTGCTCCACCTGTGCCATCATCGGGTTGTCCGGCGACAGGTCGGGATCCTCCCGCACCGCGCGGGCGAAGCTGCGGAACTCCGACCAGGTGCAGCCCTGTGCGTCGAGCGCCTCGGCCACCTCCGCCAGCCCTCGCGCGGCGAACCATGGCGCGAGCAGCGCGGTGATCTCGTGGCGCAGGCGAAAGCGCGCGCCCTCGTCCCTCAATGGCAGGCCCGTCCGCCGCTCGAGCGCCTCCATCGCCTCGCCCGTGCCGGTCGCGGCGACCAGCCCGCGCCACTGCCGGTCGGTCAGCCCGATCACCATCACGCGCGCCCCGTCGGCCAGCACGAAATCCTGCCCGTAGGCGCCGTAGAGCGCATTGCCCGATCTTGGCCGGTCGACACCGTTCACCAGCACCTCGCCGACGATCCCGAGATGGCCGAGCATGGCCGCCGCGACGTCCTTGAGTGCCAGCACCACCTCCTGGCCCGCGCCTGTCTTCAGCCGGTGGCGCTCGGCCGCGAGCAGCGACGACACGGCGAGGTTGCCCGCGATACAGTCCCACGCGGGCAGGACATGCGCCACCGGCTCGTCCGACCCCTCGGGCCCCGTCGCCATCGGAAAGCCGAGCGCGGGGTTCACCGAGTAGTCGACCGCCGGGTTGCCGTGCCGGTCGCCCAGCAGGGTGACGGTGATCAGATCGGGCCGGTAGCCCGAGAGCGTCGCGTGATCCATCCAGCCGCGCACGCGCAGGTTGGTCAGGAACAGGCCCGCATCCTCGCCCGGCGCGGTGACGAGCCGGGTGACCAGGTCCCGCCCCTCCTCGGACTTCATGTTCACCGCGACCGACTTCTTGCCCTTGTTCAACCCGGCCCAGAACAGCGAGCGCCCGTCGCGCGTCACCGGCCAGCGGCCGGCGTCGAGCCCGCCCTCGATCCGGTCGAACCGGATCACCTCGGCGCCCATCTGCGCCAGCGTCATTCCCGCCAGCGGGATCGCCACGAAGGCCGAGCCCTCGACGACGCGCATGCCCGAGAGAATGCCCATCAGGCCCACTCTGCCGTGACCTGCATGCCCTGGTGCCCGCCATGCTCGGGCAGGGTCGCGGTGCACAGGGTCATCGCGGCCCCCTCGTCCACCCCGATCAGCCGCAGGGGGTGGTGCTCGAACATCGGGTGCACGCCCCGGTGCGACAGCGAAACGGGAAGCGCCCCGCCCCGGTGCCGGACGGCCCGTTCGATCAGCAACGTCGCCTGGAGGGGGCCGTGCACGATCAGCCCCGGGTAATTCTCCACCCGCGTGGTGAACTCCCGGTCGAAGTGGATCTTGTGGCCGTTGAACGTGGCCGCCGAGTAGCGGAACAGGCGGACGCTATCGACCGCCACCACCTCGTCGAACACCGCCCCCTCGGGCGCGGGGCGCGGCCGGGGCGGGCGATAGGTGTCGGGGATGGCGAGATAGATGATCTGCTGGCTCTCCTCGATCGCCAGCCCCCCCTCGCCCGAAATGGCGTGCTCGAGCGAGACGAGGGCGAACGGCCCGGAACCGCCCCGTTTCCACTCCACCCCGGTGATCTCCGACCGCTTGGTCAGTCGTTCGCCGATGTGGAGGGGGCGCCGGAAGCGCAGCTGGCCGCCCGCCCACATGCGCCGGCCGAGGCCCAGGTCGGGCAGGAAGGCGCCGGGCGCCGCGTGACCGTCCGGCCCCAGCCGCTCCATCGGCGTATCCTCGGGAAAGCCGGCCCAATGCCAGAGCGGCGGCAGCACGTCGCCCTCGGTCAGCGCCCCGGCATGCCAGCCGGGGCGGATCGTGGCGCCGAGCATGTTGGCGAGCACCTCCGTGACGCCGCCGGCTTCCTCCCGCACCCGGCCCACGGCCTTCTCTCCCGCCGCCTCTGCCGTATCGGCGATGCCCATGCGCTCCTCCCGGGTAATATGCCGTATTTTTCTGGCGTCCCGGGGTAATGATGTTGCTGCGGTTCGGTGTCAACCGCGGGGGTGTGCCGGGCTCAGACCGATTGCATCTGCATCGGCCCGTAGCGGGCGAGCAGCGTGGCCGGGGCGAGGGGGCCGTCGTAGAGATAGCCCTGCAGGACCGAGCAGCCGGCCTGCCGGGCGATGCGGGCGTGTTCCTCGTTCTCCACGCCTTCGGCGGTCACGGAGATGCCGAGTGTGCGCCCCGCCTCGACCAGCAACTCGAAGATCCGGCGGCGCGTCGTATCGACGTCGGCCGGCGCGATCAGGCTGCGGTCGATCTTCAGCCGGTCGGGCCCGACGCGCAGCAAGCCGTTGAACGAGGCGCGGCCGGTGCCGAAATCGTCTATCTCGATGCTGATCCCCTGCTCGCGCAGCATGTCGAGCGACCAGGCGATGCGGTCGTCGGCGACTTCGAGCGAGATCGATTCGAGCAGCTCGAACGACAGCGCGCCGGACGCCAGGTCGAGCCCGGCGAGCTCCCTGTCGAGATCGGGCTGCAGCAGCCGCAGGGCAGAGATGTTGACCGACACTTTCGGCACCGCGAGCCCGTAGGCCAGCCACCGCGCCCGGTCCTGCAGGGCGATTTCCATCACCGCACGGTCGATCCTGTGCTCGAGCGACAGCTCGGTGGCGAGTGGCACGAACTCGTCGGAGGCGAGCAGGCCGAGGCGCGGGTTCTCCCACCGCACAAGCGCCTCGACGCCCGCCAGCGCGCCCGTTTGCGCGTCGATCTGAGGCTGGTAATGGCATACGAAGTCGCCGTTCTCGACGGCGACGTGCAGCTCGTCGGCCAGCGTCTTGCGGCGGGACTGGCGCGCGGCCAGGCCGCTGTCGAACGGGTGTACGCGCCGTGCCGGATCGGCCTTGGCGGCCGAGAGGGCGATATCGGCCTCGATCATCATGCGGCCGATGTCGAAGGGCGCGTGGCTCGCCCATGTGTAGCCCACCGACAGGCCGATCCGCTGGGCGGCCTCGCCGATGGCGATGGCCTGCCCGGCCTCGTGCAGGATTCGCTCGCCGAGCGCGGCGAGGTCGCGCTTGTCGGTCCGCAGCGTCATGGCGATGCCGAACTCGTCGCCACCGACGCGCCCCACGAGCACGTCGGGCGAGAACAGCCGTTCGAGCCGGCCGGCGACAGTGGCGAGCGCCTCGTCTCCCGCGGCGTGACCCAGCGTGTCGTTGATCGCCTTGAGCTGGTCCAAATCCACCAGCAGCAGCGCCACCCCGTGGTCGTGCATCTCGCAATCGGCGCACAGCAGCGCCAGGGCCCCCTCGAAGCCCTGCCGCGTCAGCAGTCCGGTCAGCGGGTCGACGGCCGCGGCGCGGGCGGCATCCTGCGAGCGGCGGGCCATCTCGTCGCGCTGGCGGACCTCGGTGGTCACGTCCCGCTCGATGACGACGAAGCGCTCCGGCCGCCCCTGCTCGTCGCGGAGCAGCGAGATGCGCACGTCCGTCCAGAAGGTCTTGCCCTCGCGGTCGATGTTGCGGGTGAGCCCGCTATGATAGCTGCCCTGCAGCACGGCCTTTGCGGCCACGTGGCGCGACGGGTAGGTCTCGCCCGTCTTCGAGACGATGTCGCAGTGCTGCAGGCCGCGCAGCGTGGCGGCCGGGAAGCCCGCCCGCGCGGCGAAGGCCGGGTTGGCCCAGAGGATGCGGAACTCGAGATCGGTGATCGTGATCAGCTCCTGCGCGTGCTCGGCCACCGCGGCGAGCCCGGCGAGGCGCGTCTGTTCCTCCTGCAACTGCCGCTGCGAGGCCTCGAGCGCGGCGGCCTGGGCGGCGAGGGTGCGCTCGCGCCGGGCGCGCTCCGTCACGTCGCGCTGGACCGACATGAAGTGGGTGGTCTCGCCGTCAGCGTCGCGCACCGGTGTGATGAACACCTCGACGTCGTAGGGCTGTCGCGCCTTGGTGTAGTTGCGCAGCGTCGCCCGTACCTGCGCGCCCCCCGCCAGAGCTGCGCGAATGCGGTCGAGCTCGGCGCGATCGGTGTCGGGGCCCTGGAGCAGGCGTGGCGTCTGGCCCGCGATCTCGTCGAGCGTATAGCCCGTCATCTCGGTGAAGGCCGGGTTGCACCAGACGATGCGCGGCCCGTCCTCGGCCGCGTCGATCGTGGCGGCCTCGGTAATCAGGATGGGGTCGGGCGCATGCTCGCCGATCCTGTTGATGAAATCTTCCACCGTCAGCCCCCCTCTGCGTCAAACCGTGCCAATGAAGCACAATGCATAACCGGGGCTTATCGCGGATCGGGTTTGTCGTGCGTTAATCGGCCCCGTCGCCGGACGAATGACTTGTGGTCATTAATTCCGATCCCACGTCAGCCGTAATGCGCCACGGGCGTGCCGGCGATGGCCGACATGTTGAGCAGGCCGCGCGCGGTGATCGAGGGGGTCACCACATGGGCGGTGTTGCCCATCCCCATCAGGATCGGCCCCACCTCGAGCCCCCCGGCCTTCATCTTGAGCACGTTGCGGACGCCCGAGGCGGCGTCGGCCGTGGCGAAGATCAGCACGTTCGCGGCCCCCTCCAGCCGGCTGTCGGGCAGCAGGCGCGCGCGCAGCGCGGGGTCGAGCGCGGAATCGACATGCATCTCGCCCTCGAACTCGAAGTTGACCTCGCGCGCGTCGAGGATCTCGAGCGCCGCGCGCATCCGACGGCCGGAGTCGCTGTCCATGTTGCCGAACTGCGAGTGCGAGCAGAGCGCCACCTTGGGCTCGAGGCCGAAACGACGCACGTGCCGCGCCGCGCCGATGGCGCTCTCGGCGATCTCCTCGGGGCTGGGCGTCTGGTGCACCTGCGTGTCGGCGATGAACAGCGGCCCGTCCTCGAGGATCATCATCGACAGCGCGCCCACCGGCCGCCGCCCCGACTGCGCGAGCACCTGGCGCACGTAGTTGAGATGCCACAGGAACTGGCCGAACGTGCCGCAGATCATGCTCTCGGCCTCGCCGCGCTGCACCATCACGGCCGCGATCGCGGTGGTGTTGGTGCGCATGATCGCGCGGGCGAGGTCGGGCGTCACGCCGCGCCGGCACATGATCCGGTGATATGTCTCCCAGTATTCGCGGTAGCGGGGATCGTCCTCGGGGTTCACGAGGTCGAAGTCGCGGCCGGGGCGGATCGTCAGCCCGTGCTGCTCGCAGCGGCTCTCCACCACGCGGGGGCGGCCGATCAGGATGGGCTGCTCGGTCGTCTCCTCCAGGATCGCCTGCGCCGCACGCAGCACCCGCTCGTCCTCGCCCTCGGCGAAGACGATGCGGTGGGCGGCCTGGCGCGCCGCCTCGAACACCGGGCGCATGAGCAGGGCCGACTTGAAGACCGAGCCGTCGAGGCGGGCACGGTAACTCTCCATGTCGTCGATCGGTCGGGTCGCCACGCCCGAGTCCATGGCTGCCTGCGCGACCGCCGAGGCCACGACGCCGATCAGGCGGGGGTCGAAGGGCTTGGGGATCAGGTAGTCGCGCCCGAAGGTCAGCCGCTCGCCCTGGTAGGCGGCGGCCGCCTCGGCGCTCGTCGTGGCGCGGGCGAGCGCGGCGATCCCCTCGATGCAGCCGATCTGCATGGCGTCGTTGATCTCGGTCGCGCCCACGTCGAGCGCGCCGCGGAAGATGAAGGGAAAGCACAGGACGTTGTTGACCTGGTTGGGGTAATCCGACCGGCCCGTGGCGATGATCGCGTCGGGCTTCACCTCCCTTGCCGCGTCGGGGTGGATCTCGGGCGTGGGGTTGGCGAGCGCGAAGATGATCGGCGGATCGGCCATCTTTGCCACCATCTTGGGCTTGAGCACGTCGGGCCCCGACAGGCCGAGGAACAGGTCGGCCCCCTCGATCACCTGATCGAGCGTGCGCAGGTCGGTCTGCTGCGCATAGGCCGCCTTCTGCTCCGTCATGTCCTCTGTGCGGCCTTCGTAGACGAGGCCGTGGATGTCGCAGAGCCACACGTTTTCGCGCCGCACGCCCAGCTTCAGGAGCATGTTGAGGCAGGCTATGCCGGCCGCGCCGCCCCCCGTGCTCACGACCTTGATCTCGTCGAAGCGTTTGCCGGCCACGCGCAGGGCGTTCGTCGCCGCTGCCCCCACCACGATGGCGGTGCCATGCTGGTCGTCGTGAAAGACGGGGATGTTCATGCGCTCGCGGCAGATCCGCTCGACGATGAAGCAGTCGGGCGCCTTGATGTCCTCGAGGTTGATCGCGCCGAAAGTGGGTTCGAGGGCGCAGACGATCTCGGCCAGCTTCTCGGGGTCGGGCTCGCCCACCTCGATGTCGAAGCAGTCGATATTGGCGAATTTCTTGAAGAGCACGGCCTTGCCCTCCATCACCGGCTTCGATGCCAGCGCGCCGATATTGCCGAGGCCCAGCACGGCGGAGCCGTTGGAGACGACGCCCACGAGGTTGCCCCGTGCGGTGTAGCGCGTCGCGGCGAGCGGGTCGGCGTGGATCGCCTGGCTCGCCTCGGCCACGCCCGGCGAATAGGCCAGCGCGAGGTCGCGGCCGTTGGCGAGCGGCTTGGTGGCGCGGATCTCGAGTTTTCCCGGTTGCGGATGCTCGTGATAATGCAATGGCGGCGAGACCGCCGAGGCGCCGGGATCTTCGACGCCGGGCGTCGGGGCCTCTGGCGCGGGCGTCTCCGTGTCGTGCTCGTGGTCGTGCATGGCCTCTCCTCCCGTCCGGCTTCGTTGGCGGCCGTTCGGCGTCAGCGTTAGACGAAGGGGCGGGGCAGGGGAAGGCGCGAGCGGCCCGGCCCCCCGTTCAGCCCGGATTCGCCGGGCACGGGGCGCAACCCTGTGCCGGATCGGGTGTTGCCGGTTCGCACGGCGGAGAGCGCCGGCCCGTTCCCCGCGCGGCACCGGCATTGCCGTGCACCGATCGACCTGCGACTCCGGCCGCCGGCCCCGGACCGGTCTTTGTATCTGGGCGCAGGGAAGACTAGGTTGCGGTGCAAGCGCACCGGAGGGACCATGCCGCAGACACGGCCGCCCCACGACCTCGACGACTATATCGCCTGCCCGGCCTGCGACGCGCTCTGGCGCGTGCGCGAGCCCGAGCCGGGCGGGCGGACGACCTGCGCGCGCTGCCATACCGTGCTGATCCGGCCGCGCCCCGGCGCAATCCTGCAGATCGTGGCGCTGGGCCTCGCGGTGCTGGTGCTGCTCGTGGGGGCGCTCTTCCTGCCGTTCCTCGAGATCCGGGTGCGCGGCTTCTCGAACGCCTCGTCTATATTCGACGCCGCGCTCGCCTTCTCCGGGCCCGAGCTCGTCTGGCTGTCGCTCGCCGTAACCGCCACGATCATCGGCGTCCCGATGGCGCGCGTGCTGCTGACCACCTACGCGCTCGCGCCCCTGCTCACGGGCCGCGGGGTGCTGCCCGGCGGGCGGCGCGCCTTCCGGTGGGCGGAAGAGCTCCGGCCCTGGTCGATGGCCGAGATCTTTATCCTCGGAGTGGGCGTCGCGCTGGTGAAGGTGGTCGACCTCGCCCGCGTCGAGATCGGGCCGGCCTTCTGGATGTTCTCGGCGCTGGTGCTCATCACGCTCCTGCAGGATACCTTCACCTGCCGCTGGACGATCTGGAAGGCGCTCGACGCCGCCTCGCCCGCCGAGACGCCGAAAGGGCTGACCCCGTGAGCGCGCCCAATCTCGACATCCGCGCCGTCAGCGCGCGCGAGGCGGGCCTCGTCGGCTGCCCGCACTGCGCCAGGGTCTGGCCGATGGAGACCGCGCGCTGCGGCCGCTGCGGCCAGCGTCTCGTCAGCCGCGACGCCAAGTCGATGAGCCGTGTCTGGGCGTGGTGGACGGCGGGCCTGATGGCCTACATCCCGGCCAACCTTTACCCCATGCTGGTAACGCGCACCCTGTTCGGCACGCAGGACAACACCATCGTCGGCGGCGCGGTCGACCTGGCGCTGCACGGCGCGTGGGCGGTGGCCTTCGTGATCCTGTTCGCCTCGGTGGCCATCCCGATCGGCAAGTTCGCGGCGATCGGCTATCTGGCGCTCGCGGTCCAGCGGGGCTGGCGGGGGCCGGCGCTGCGCCGTATGCAGCTCTACGAACTGGTGGAATTCATCGGGCGGTGGTCGATGATCGACGTTTTCGTGGTGGCGATCCTCGCCTCGCTGGTCCAGCTCTCGGTGGTCGCTCAGATCAATCCGGGGCCGGCGGCGCTGGCCTTCGCCCTCTCGGTCATCTTCACCATGCTCGCCGCCCGCAGCTTCGACAGCCGCCAGATCTGGGACAGCGTCGCCGCGCTCGATGCCCGGGACGACAGCATGCGCGCCGATACCGTCGCCGCCGCGCGGCAGCGCATCGAGGGGGCCCCGGTGCCCGCAGGCGCCCCAGAGACGCGGCCGGCGGCCGAATGAGCGTAACGCCCCAATGAGCGGTCCGGCCGACCCCGACAGGCCCGTGCCCGAGGCCGAGGTTCAGCCCGCCCGCCGCTCCCTGTGGGAGCGGGTGTCGGTGGTGTGGCTGGTGCCTCTCGGCGCGCTGCTGATCGCGCTGGCCATGGCGTGGCAGGCCTATTCCGATCGCGGCCCCACGATCGAGATCACCTTCGCCAACGGCTCGGGCATCGCCGCCGGCGAGACCGAGCTGCGCTACCGTGACATCGCGGTTGGCCAGGTCGAGCAGGTCGGCTTCACCGAGGGGCTGGGCCGCGTGCTCGTGACGGTCCGCCTCGACGAGGAGGTGGCGCCCTATGTCGACGACAGCGCCGAATTCTGGGTAGTGCGCCCGCAGGTGACGGCGCAAGGGGTGCAGGGCCTCAACACGGTGCTCTCCGGCGTCTACATCGAGGGAAGCTGGGATGCCGATCCGGGCGAGTTCGTCACCCGCTTCGAGGGGCTGCGCGAGGTGCCCGTCGCGCGCCCCGACATGGAAGGCACGCGCATCGTGCTGCGCTCCGACGACGGGCGGGGGCTGACCGAGGGCGCGCCGATCCTGTATCGCGGGCTCGAGGTGGGTCACGTCGGGCCGCCCCGCATCGCCACCGACGGCATCACCGTGCTCGCCGATGCCTTCGTCGAGGCGCCGCATGACCGGCTGCTGACCGATCTCGTCCGGTTCTGGTCTGCGTCGGGGTTTTCCTTCAACGTCGGCCCGCAGGGTGCCTCGCTCGACTTCGCCTCGCTGTCGTCGCTGGTGCGGGGCGGGCTCGCGTTCGAGGTGGTCGTGTCGGGGGGAGAGCCGGTGCCCGAGGGTGCCGCTTTCGATATCTACCCCAACCGCGACGCGGCGGTTGCCTCGGTCTTCGCCGCCGAAGAGGCCAACGTGCCGCGGCTCAACCTGACCGCCGTTTTCGAGGACAACGTGGCCGGCCTGTCGACCGGGGCGCCGGTCACGCTGCGGGGCCTCGAGATCGGCGAGGTGGTCGACCTGTCGGGCACCGTCGACCCCGAGCGCTTCGGCGACGGGCGGGTGCGGCTGGTCGCCACGCTGTCGATCCGGCTCGACGAGCTGACGATGGGCGACGTGTCCGAGGACGGGGCCGAAGATGTGCGCGAGGAGGTGCTCGACTTCCTTGCGCAGCGGGTGGAGGAGGGCTTGCGCGCCCGGCTGACCAACGCCTCGCTCTTCACCGGCGGGCTGAAGGTGGAGATTGTCGAGATCGACGCCCCCGGTTCGGCCGCGTTCGACCGCGAGGCGCAGCCCTTCCCCGTGCTGCCCACGGCGCCCGCCGAGGTGCAGGACGTGGCGGGCGCCGCGCAGGGGCTGATCGCCCGCATCGAGGCGCTGCCCGTCGAGGACGTGCTCGACAACGCGGTGGGCTTCCTCGAGAGCGCCCGCGCGCTGGTCGAGGACGGCGAGATCCAGCGCGCCAGCGGCGAGGTGGTGGGCCTGGTGGAAGAGATGCGCGCCGTCGTCGGCAGCGAGGCGGTGCAGGCCCTGCCCGAGCAGCTCGGCGGAATCGCCACCGACCTGCGGGCCGCGCTCGCCGACCTCGAGGAGCGGCAGGGCGTGGCCCGCGTGGTCGACGCCGTCGAGCGGGCGGGTCTCGCCGCCGAGGAGATCGGGACAGCGGCCGAGGGCGTGCCCGAGCTGGTGGAGCGTCTGACCGCCGTCGCCGCCGAGGCCGAGGGGCTCGCCCTGCAGGAGCTGGTCGACGAGGCCGGCGCCCTGGTGACCGACGCGCGCGGCCTGGTCGGCAGCGAGGCGGCACAGGCGCTTCCGGGGCAGCTGTCGGACACGCTCGGTGCGCTCGACCGGGCGGTGGGCGAGGCCGAGACCCTGCTCTCGCAGGTGCGCACCGAGGACACGGTGGCCACCGTCACCGCCGCGCTGGATCAGGCCGGCACTGCCGCGCGCGATGTCAGCGCGGCGGTCGAGGGGGTGCCGGCCCTGATCGAGCGGATCGATACGGTCGCGGCCCAGGCCGAGGGGCTCGCGCTGCAGGACCTCGTGGCGCAGGCCGATGCACTCCTGTCCGATGCGCGCGGCATCTTCGGCACCGAGGCGGCGCAGGCGCTGCCCGGCCAGCTCGGCTCGGCGCTCGAGTCGCTCGACGTCGCCACCACCGACGCCCGCGCCGTTCTCGCCCGGATCGAATCTGAGGGGTCGGTCGACCGCCTCAACGCCGCGCTCGATGCCGCGGCCGAGGCGGCCGAGGACGTCAGCCTCTCGGTGGAGGGCGTGCCGGAGCTGGTCGAGCGTCTCGACGTGGTGGCGGCGCGTGCCGAGACGCTCGAGGTCGAGGCGCTGGTGGACGAGGTGACGGCGCTGGCCGAGGCGGCGCGCCAGGTGCTCGGCACCGAGGGCGCGCGCGCCCTGCCGGGTCAGCTGGGCGACGCGCTGCGCGAGGTCGAGGCGGCGCTGGCCGAGCTGCGCGGGGGCGGCACGGTGGAAAACGTCAACGAGACGCTCGCCTCGGCTCGCCGCGCCGCCGACAGCGTGGCCGCGACGGCGGAAGACCTTCCCGCGCTGGTCGACCGGACAGCGTCGGT
Source organism: Rhodovulum sp. 12E13 (assembly GCF_003340565.1). Classification (GTDB taxonomy): domain Bacteria; phylum Pseudomonadota; class Alphaproteobacteria; order Rhodobacterales; family Rhodobacteraceae; genus HLUCCA09. The sequence goes on from NZ_QPLK01000009.1 coordinate 81,567, forward strand.
GCTGGGCCAGGCCGAGGCGGTGCTTGCGACGCTGGGCGAGACCGGCCGCCTCAACCGCGAGGCGCAGGCGGCGCTGCGCGAGGTCAGCCGCGCGGCAGAGGCCGTGCGTTCGCTCGCCCGGCGGCTCGAGCGCAACCCGAGCGCCGTGCTCACGGGCCGATGAGCCGGGCGGGCGCCCCCGTTCCGGTCACTGGCCCGGTCACTGGCCGGTCGCCGCCCCGGTCACCGGTCCGCTCCCTCGGCCGGCAGAATCCCGACCACCGCGCGGTCGAGGGCGGCGCGCCGGGCGGCTACGGGCCGGGCATTGACCGCCGCCTTGCCGGGTTCGCTCGGCGGGGCGACCCTGGCGGGACCGGGGCGGTCGACCTTCTCGCTGTCGACGAGCAGGTGCGCGGCGCCGCAGCGGCGGATCATGGCCCGCTTGATCGCAACCAACCCGCGCATCGCCTCGACCGGGCCGTGGGCACTCAGCCCCGAGGCGCCTGTCATGCAGCGATCGGTCCGGTGACGCTCGAGGAAATCCACCGCCTCGGTGCCGACCGTCGCCGCCTTGTCGGGCAGGTAGTCGCCGGGGAAGAGGATCACGTCGACGTCGACGTCGGCGTGGCCCGGCATCATGGCGATGGGCAGGCTGTTGGTCATCACGGTGCAGGGCGTGCCGCGACAGGCAAGGAAGCGGGCGAATTGCAGCGTGGTGGAGCCGGAGTCGACCATCACGGTTTCGCCGGGGCGCACGAGCTCTCCCGCGCGCCGACCGATCCGCTCGCGCTCGGCCACCGGCGCGGCGCTGCGCTCGTCGAGGCCGGGGCGGCGGCCATGCGCCGGGGTCGTCGCCCCGCCGTGCGCGCGCGAGACGACCCCCTGGGCCGAGAGCGCCTCGACGTCGCGGCGTCCCGTTTCGGCCTGGACGCCGAAGCGTCGCGCCAGTTCGCCGACCCGGACGTGCGGGCGCAGCCGGAGCTCCAGAACGATCTGCGCGCGGCGCCCGTCCTTGCGCAGGCGCGGATGCAGCGCCTCGTCTTCGGCAAGAGCTGTCTCGTCCATCGCGTCCGCCCCTCTCGCGTGGAAAAACGCGGGAATTCCCAACCATTGCACCGGTTGTTGTTGATTGGCGGGACTCGTGGCCGCATAACTGCGCTGTTTCGGAAGCCGGGCAGCGGAACCCCGGCCCTGCGGGAGATGCGGCAAGGTCATGCAGATGTGTCGAGACTGGCATCAGACGGCGGCGCTGCCCATCGCGCGAGACAGGAAGGGCCGGCTCACCGTCCTCATGGTCACGTCGCGCGATACGGGCCGGTGGATCGTGCCGAAGGGCTGGCTGATGGACGATGCCAAGCCGTGGCAGGCCGCCGAGATCGAGGCGCTGGAAGAGGCCGGCGCCAAGGGCTTCGTCGGCCGCGAGGGCATCGGGGAATACACCTACGACAAGCGGCTCGACGACGGGTCGGTGCTGCGTTGCCGGGTGTGCGTCTACCCGATGCGGGTGGAGAAGCTGAAGCGGACATGGAAGGAGCGCGGCGAGCGCAAGCGTCGGTGGTTTTCGCCCGAGGCCGCCGCGCGCCGCGTGCAGGAGCCGGAGCTCGCCGCGATGCTGCGGCGTCTCGACCGGGAGGCACGCAACGCGGAATCGCCTCTCGGGCGCGTGCTGAATGCCGGGTAGCGGCGCGGGCGCCGGCGCGCCATCGTGTGCAAGCCTGCGGTGGTCCTGTTCTACGGTCCGCTGTCGAACCTCGACGCAAAGCTGCGGGTGCAGATTCGGCTCGAGATCAGGACGCTGCAGCGCGATCTCGGCGTGACCTCGCTCCATGTCACCCCCGACCAGGGCGGGCGATGGCGCTGGCCGACCGTTAGTGGTCATGAATGCGGGCCGCGCTGCCCAGATTGGGGCGCCCGCTCGACGTCTATGCCAACCCCCGACGGAATTCGTGGCGGGCTTCATCGGCTCGCCGCCCACCGATTTCCTCGATGCGGCGCGACCCAGGCGCCACTTCGGCGGGCGCGCGCCTCGGTATCCGGCCCGAGCATGTGCGGATCGTGCGCCAGACCGAGACGGATCTCGGCGGCAGCGTGGCCCATGCCGAGCCTCTGGTGCCGAGACGCTGATCCACCTGCGCAGGCTCGACGGGCAGGCGATCACCGTCCGGCAGGACGGCGCGCACCCGATCCCCCCAGGAGGGCGCCACACTTGCGGCCTCGCCGGGGAGCCGGGCGACGAGATGCACTTCGCCGAGAGCGGCCGGCGTGTCTGATGCCGCCTCCGCGCCTCTATCGCCGCTCGGGGCGCTCGACGGCCAGGCCGCGCGGGATCTTGCGCTCGCGGTCGTACATCGGCAGCGGGCAGGTCTCGGCCGGGCGGACCTCTCCGTCGCGGCAGGCCACCTCCAGCGCGGTGCCGGGGCCGAGCGCGGGGTCGTCGAGACGGACGATCGCCACGCCGCACGTCTGGAAGGGCGACCATGCCGCCGAGCAGACCCGGCCTGCCGGCACCCCGCCACGCCACAGCGCGTCGCCGATCCGGGCGACCCCGCCCGGCACGCGCAGGCCCCATGTCCGCTGGCGCCGGTCGGCGGCCGCCAGCGCGGACTTGCCGATGAAGTCGGGCTTGGCCAGGTCGACCATGCCGCCGAGGCCCGCGGCGAAGGGCGTCACCGAGGCGTCGAAGTCGGAGCCGGCATTGAGCAGCCCCGCCTCGATCCGCCGCGCGCCGCCGATGGCGACGGGCGTCAGGCCGTAGGGCGCGCCGGCCTCCAGCAGCCGCGTGCCGACCGCCGCGACGTCGATATCGGGGCCGAGATAGACCTCCCAGCCCAGCTCGTTGGTGAACCCGGAGCGCGTGACGACCACTTCCTGCCCCGCGATGGTGACGCGGGTCGCGTCGAAGTAGCGAAAGCGGTCGGGGTAGGGGCCGTCGATGGCGTCGGCGAGGATGCGCAGCGACTCCGGCCCCTGCACCTGGCTGATCCAGATATCGGGGTCGGAAACGCGCACCTCCATCCCGCGGGCATGGGCGCGCATCCAGTCGGTCAGGTCGCCGTCGGCCTGACCGTACCAGAACCGGTCCTCCGCCAGCCGCACGAGGATGCCGTCGAGCATCATGCCGCCGTCGTCGTAGCAGGCGATCTGGTAGCTGCAGCGGCCGACCGGCGTCTTGCCCACGTCGCGCGTGAAGACGAGGTTGAGCAGGCGCACCGCGTCGGGGCCGGAGATCTCGATCGGCAGCTCGGCGGTGTGCCGCAGGATGGCGTGGCGGCGCAGGCGCCAATACGCTTCGTCGGCTGGCACCGCGCCCATCGACATCGCGGTGAGCCGCCGGTTGTAGAGCGTGTAGCGCGGATCAAGGGGCAACTCCTGCCGCGCGAGCGGATGCGCCCGCATCGTGTTGCCGAACTCGCCGGGCCGGTCGGCCCCGTCGCCCATCGGCAGGACGGCGAAGCTCAGGTCGCGCTCGAGGATGGTCATCGTCATTCCGCGTCTCCTCCCACGGTCGACGCCCCCGCCGCGCCTTGAGGTCTCCGGGCGTCCCCCGCCCATCGAGGCCGGCGTTGCGGCCGCGTTCCGGTCGCCCGCCCGCCCGCGCCTCGAGCGACGCCGGCGCAACGACCTCGGCATCCATGGTATCGCCCGGCGCCGCGCGCTCAGGCTCATGCACGACGAGGTGGTGTGTCGTTGCGACATTGAAAGCGGCACGCCGATCACGATTTCAGCGCCGCGCGAACCCGCCGAGCCGCGGACGCACGCGAGGTGACAGCCGAGACGGGCTCTCTGGCGTCGCACTGCCCCTTTTCGCGGCGCCCTGCCTGTCGCCCCACCCCTGAAAAATCGCGGTTGGCCTTCCCCGACGGCATGTTAAAAGCGGCGCCGGATGGCGATCGGCAGAGCGACCTGCCCGGGCGCCGGCAAAGACGCAAGCAGCCCCCACCCCCGCACGAAGGCTCCGCCATGCATCGCCTCGCCCTGATCTGCGCCCTGTTCGTTCCACTCCTGGTTTTCCCCGTGCCATCCTCCCTCGCGCAGGATGCCGCGCCGGCCGAGGCCCCGGCCGACGCCCCCGCCCCGGCAGAGGCGGCCCCGCAAGAGGCATCCGACGCGCCGCCCGAGGCACCGGCCTATCCCGAGGGGCTCGACGACCCCGCGATCCCGCTGGACGAGCTGCGGCTGCGCCTCGTGCCGCTGACGGTCGACGAATTGACCGCGCTGGCCGAGGCGTGGCGTGCCAATGCGCGCGACGCGACGCTCGCCGTGGTCGAGCAGAGCCTCGCCGTGCGCGCGGCCGACGGCGCGGCGAGCGAGGCCGATGTTGAGCGCCGCGCCGCGCTGATGGAGGCGCGCGGCGCCATATTCGAGCGCTACGCGGCCGTGGTGTCGAGCCTAGAGGCCAAGGGAGGCGACCCCGCGCTGATCGATTCGCTTCGCACCTATCGATCGGCCATCGCGGTCGAGGAAACGGCCAACCTCGAGCCCGAGGAGATCGTGTCGAACGTGCTCAACTGGCTCGTCTCGCCCGAGGGCGGAATCCAGCTTGCCGTGCGCATCGCGGTGATCGTGGGGTCGCTGCTCGGCCTGCTGATCGTGGCCAGGATCGTGCGCGCCTGGGCGCGGCGGATGTTCCAGAGGGTGCCGAACCTGTCGAAGCTGCTGCAGGGCTTCCTCGCCATGGTCGTCTACTGGCTCGTGATCGCCGTGGGCCTGATGGTGGTGCTGGCCGCGCTGGGGGTGAACATCACGCCGCTCTTCGCGCTGGTCGGCGGCGCCTCGTTCATCGTGGCCTTCGCGTTGCAGGACACGCTGGGCAACCTGGCTGCGGGGCTGATGATCATGGTCAATCGCCCCTTCGACGAAGGCGATTACGTCACCGTCGCGGGCGTGGGCGGAACGGTGAAGACCGTCTCGGTCGTCTCGACCACCGTGACGACGCCCGACAACCAGGTGATCGTGATCCCCAATTCCAAGGTCTGGGGCGACGTGATCGTCAACACCACCGCCTCCGAGACGCGGCGCGTCGATCTGGTGTTCGGCATCGGATACGACGATTCGATCGAGCTTGCGCAGGAGACACTGGAGCAGGTGATCGGCAACCACCCCAAGGTGCTGGCCGACCCCGCGCCGGTGATCCGGGTGAACGAGCTCGGCGAGAGCTCGGTCAACTTCGTCGCCCGCCCCTGGGTGCGCGCCGAGGATTACTGGGATGTCTACTGGGATCTCACGCGCCAGGTGAAGGAGGCCTTCGACGCCCGCGGCCTGACGATCCCCTTCCCGCAGACCGAGATGCGCATCAAGGGCGACCCGCGCGGCGGCGCCGCCTTCTCCCCGGTCGCCTGAGCCACCGCCGCGGGGGGCGGGCAGGGCTCTGGCCCGGCTGCACCCGACGAGTCGAGCAAACGGCGCGGTCCGGCAGCCTCACGGCGGCACCCGGCCGGCGCCCGAGGCGCCGCTCGGCATCATTGGCATCGCCGCGCCCCGGCCCCGCACAGCAACGCGTCGATCTCGGGCCGCGCGGGCATCGCCGGCACCGTGCCCGCCTTCGTCACCGACAGCGCGGCGGTCGCCGTGGCGAAGCGCGCCGCCTCCCGCAGCGGGCGCCCCTCGGCCAGCGCCACGGCGAGCCCGCCGGTGAAGGCGTCGCCCGCGCCCGTCGTCTCGACCACCGGGCCGGCGCTCATCCCGGGCACCAGCTCTGCCGTGTCGCCGTCATGCACGAGCGCCCCCGTCGCGCCCAGCGTGAGGATCGCGGCGCCCGCCCCCGCTGCGCAAAGGGCGGCGGCCGCCTCTTCGGCCCCCTCGGGCGTCTCTACCGCACGGCCGGTGAGCGCGCCCGCCTCGGTGGCGTTCGGCGTGACCACGTCGCAGAGCGCCAGCATCCCGAGGGGCAAGGCGGCGGCGGGGGCGGGGTTGAGGATCGTCGTCACCCCCGCCGCGCGGGCGATCCGAAGCGCGCGGTGCGCCGCGTCGACCGGCTGCTCGAGCTGGGTGACGAGCACGCGCGCCGCCCCGATCACGTCGGCCCAGCCGTCGACATCGCCGGTCGTGATCGTCGCCGCCGCGCCGGGGCACACGATGATGGCATTGTCGCCCGTCCCCGCCTCGACGAAGACGTAGGCCGCCCCCGTCTGCCCGCCCGGCACCCTTGGCGCATGGGGTGCTATCCCCTCGTCCGCCCATGTCGCCAGCGCGAGGTCGGCGAAGGCGTCGTCGCCAAGCTTCGTCAGCATCGCCACGCGCCCCTCGCTCCGGCCCGCCGCCCGCGCGGCCGCCACCGCCTGGTTCGAGCCCTTGCCGCCCGGCCGCAGGGCGAAGCTCTCGCCCAGGATCGTCTCGCCCATCGCCGGCTGCCGCGGCGCGCGGTAGGTGGTATCGGCGTTGAAGACGCCGAGAACGACGATATCGGCCATGCGCGCCCCTCCCTTGTGCCCGTGCAGCCTAGGCGGGACGGCAGCCGGCGCAAGCGGGCGCCTTGCGGCGGCGCAGGGCGGGCGCTAGGCCCGTCGAAACGTCAGGGGAGGGGATCAGGATGAGACTGGTGCGCTACGGAGAGGCGGGCACGGAGGCGCCCGGCATGATCGACGACTCGGGCACGCTGCGCGACCTGTCGGGCGAGGTGGCCGACATCGCCGGCGAGGCGCTTTTGCCCGAGACGCTCGCGCGCCTCGCCGCGCTCGACGCCGCCGCGCTGCCCGCGGTAGAGGGAGCGCCGCGCCTCGGCGCGTGCGTCGGCCGCGTCGGCAAGCTGATCGGGATCGGCCTCAACTACGCCGATCACGCGGCCGAGGCGGGCCAGCCCGTCCCGCCGGAACCGGTGGTCTTTCTCAAGGCGACGAGCGCGATCTGCGGGCCGGCCGACGACGTGATCCTGCCCCCCGGCGCCGACAAGACCGACTGGGAGGTGGAGCTGGGCGTCGTGATCGGGCGCGAGGCGCGCTATGTCGCCGAGGCCGACGCGCTGGCCCATGTGGCGGGCTACTGCGTGGTCAACGACGTCTCCGACCGCGGCTGGCAGATGGACCGCGCCGGCCAGTGGACGAAGGGCAAGTCGGCCGACACCTTCGCGCCCCTAGGGCCATGGCTGGTGACGGCCGACGCGGTGCGCGACCCGCAGGCCCGGCGCCTGACGCTCGACATCGACGGTCGGCGGATGCAGGACGGCTCGACCGAGACGATGGTCTACGGCGTCGCGCATCTGGTGCATTACCTCAGCCACGTGATGAGCCTTCAGCCGGGCGACGTCATCTCGACGGGCACGCCCCCCGGCGTCGCGCTCGGCCGCGCCGACACGCCGTGGCTGCGGCCCGGTCAGGTGATGGAGGCCGAGGTCGAGGGGCTGGGCCGACAGCGCAACCGGATCGTCGCCGCGCCCGGGTGATCCCTCGCGGCGCGAAGCAAGGTCGACTTCGCGCTTTGCCGGCGCTAGCAGGGGCCGACAGGCGAGGGAGGGCACGATGGACACCTTTGCAGAGCTGGGCCGGCACGGCGTCGTGCCAGTGATCGAGATCGACGATGCGGCCCACGCCTTGCCCCTCGCCGATGCGCTCGCCGCGGGCGGGCTGCCCGTGGCCGAGATCACCTTTCGCACCCCGGCCGCACGCGACGCGATCGCGGCCGTTGCGGCGCAGCGCCCCGACATGCTGGTGGGGGCCGGCACCGTGCTGACGCCCGCGCAGGTCGATGCGGCGCGGGAGGCCGGCGCCCGTTACGGCCTCGCACCGGGGCTGAACCGCGCGGTTCGCGCGCGGGCGGCCGAGGCCGGGCTGCCCTTCGCCCCCGGCGTGATGACCCCCTCCGAGATCGAGCAGGCGCTGGAGGCGGGCTGCGCGATGGTGAAGTTCTTCCCCGCCATGGCGGCGGGCGGCCCGGCCATGCTCAAGGCGATCGCCGGTCCCTATGCGCATACCGGCATCGGCTTCAACCCGACCGGTGGCGTCACCTTGGACACGTTGAAGGACTGGCTGGCGTTGCCGCAGGTCCGCGCGGTGGGGGGCACCTGGATCGCATCGCGCGCCGACATCGCCGCCGAACGGTGGGAGGCCATCGCCGAAAACGCCCGCGCCGCGGTCGACCGCGTGGCCCGGGTGCGCGCCGGCTGAACGGCGGCCGCTCAGGCGCCCGGAAACGCCGCCTCGAGAGCGATCTCGACCATCTCGGCAAAGCCCGACTGTCGCTCGGGCGCCTCGAGCGCGGCGCCGGTCAGCAGGTGGTCGGACACCGTCAGCACGGCCAGCGCCCGCCGGCCATGGCGCGCGGCCACGGTGTAGAGTTCGGCCGCCTCCATCTCGACGGCGAGGATGCCGTGGCGCGTCATCTCCTCGTTGAGATCGGGTCGCTCGTCGTAGAACACGTCGGAGCTGTAGATACCGCCCACATGCAGCCCCGTGCCCCGCGCCTCGGCCGCCCTGGCCGCCGCCGACAGGAGGCTCCAGTCGGCGCAGGGCGCATAGTTCAACTCGCGGAAGATGCCGCGCGACGGCGTCGAGAGGGTCGAGGCGGTCATCGCGAGGATCACGTCGCGCAGATGCACGTCGGATTGCATCGCCCCGCAGGAGCCGATGCGGATCAGCGTCTGCGCCCCGTAGTCGCGGATCAGTTCGTTGGCGTAGATCGACAGCGACGGCATCCCCATGCCCGAGCCGTGGATGGTCACCCGGTTTCCCCGCCAGGTGCCGGTAAAGCCCAGCATCCCCCGCACCTCGTTGACGCAGACCGGATCGGTCAGAAAGGTCTCGGCCGCCCACTTCGCGCGCAGGGGATCGCCCGGCATCAGCACGGTCTTGGCGATCTGCCCCTTTTCGGCCCCGATATGGATCGTCATCTGTCGCCCCCGCTCAAACCCGTTGCCCGGGCGCCGCCCGCATGCGACCCTACCGCTATCGCGTCGCGGGAACGGTGGGAATGCGGAAAAGGGCTTTGGCAGGGGCATGGGGCGTCGCCGCTCTGGTGGCGTCCGCGCCGGCACTGGTGCCGGCCGAGCCCGGCTTCACCTACGAGCCCGGATTCAGCCCCATCGAACGTGCCCTGGTGTTGGCGCTCTTCACGGCGGTCCAGCCCCGGTCGATCGCCGACGATATCGAGATCTGCGGCTACATCTACCGCGATTCGGCGGGGCAATTGCGCGCCACGGCGGCCGAGGACGGAGACAAGGAGACCTGCATGGCCCCGTGGCCCGCGTGGGGAGAGCCGCTCGCCTCGTGGCACACCCATGGCGCGTTCGACGCCGACCTGTGGACAGAGGTGCCGTCGGCCCGCGATCTGCAGGCCGACCACTACGAGGGGGTCGACGGCTGGGTGGCGACGCCGGGCGGCCGGTTGTGGCATGTCGACGGCGTCAACCGGATCGCCACGCTGGTCTGCGGCCCCGGCTGCCTGCCGGCGGATGCCGACTACGATCCCGACCTGTCGGGGCCGGTCGGCACACGCTACACCCTCGACGACCTTCTGGACAAGTTCGCCGAGGAGTGAGCGACGGTCGGTCTGGCGAGTGTCACGCTGTCGCGCCCGCCAGTGCCGGGTTCAGATCGCGAGCTTCTCGAGGTTGCCCTGCTGCTCGGCTTCCTTGATCCAGTCCGGCTTGCGGCCGCGGCCCGACCAGGTCTTTTTCGGATCGGTCGGGTGACGGTATTTCGGCGGATTGACCGGGCCCGCCGAACGCGCCTTGCGCCGGCCGCGGCCCTTGCCCGAGGGGGCAACGCCAAGCTCGGCAAGCGAAAAGCCGTATTTGCCCGCCGCTTCCTCGGCGGCCCTGCGTGCCTCTTCGCGCTCGCGGTCGGCGAGCGACTCGAGCGCCGCGTCGACGCGGGCGCGCAGGTCGGTCAGCTCTTCGCGGCTCATCTTTTCGAGGTCGATTTTCATATCGGTCTCCCTTCCATGCGGGAGACCACATATCGGCAAATTCCGAAAAGACAATTAGCCCCGTCGCGGAAAGTCCCCTTTTCGGCGACCTGTCATTCCGCTGCCACGCGCCCCGGATCGGCGAGCTGCACGATATCGCCCATGATCCGGTTCAGCTCGAAATCCTTGGGCGTGTAGACGCGCGCGACGCCCATCGCCTCGAGCCTTTTCGCGTCGTCCTCGGGAATGATCCCGCCGACGATCACCGGAATGTGCCCGAGGCCCGCGGCGCGCAGCCTGTCCATCAGCTCGCGCATAAGCGGCATGTGGCTGCCCGAGAGAATCGACAGCCCGATCACGTGCGGCGCCTCGCGCTCGGCCGCGGCCACGATCTCGTCGGGAGTCAGGCGAATGCCCTCGTAGTCGATCTCCATTCCGCAGTCGCGCGCGCGGAAAACGATCTGCTCGGCGCCGTTGGAATGGCCGTCGAGCCCCGGCTTGCCCATCATGAACTTCAACCGCCGCCCCAGCCGATCCGACACGGCATCCACCTCGGCGCGCAGATCGTCGAGACCCTCGGTCTTGTTCGAGGGGCTGCGCGACACGCCGGTCGGCCCGCGATACTGCCCGAAGACCGCGCGCATCACGCCGGCCCATTCGCCGGTGGTCACGCCCGCCTTCGCCGCCGCGATGGAGGGCGGCATCACGTTGTCTCCCGTCTCGGCCGCCTTGCGCAGCGCCTCGAGCGCCCGGGTCACCGCCGAGTCGTCGCGCGCCTCGCGCCAGGCGTTCAGCCGCGCCACCTGGTCGGCCTCGACCCCTTCGTCGACCACGAGGATGCCGCCCTGCTCGTCGACGAGCGGCGAGGGCTCGCACTCGACATACTTGTTCACGCCCACGACCACGGTCTGGCCCGTCTCGATCCCGTTCACCCGGTCGGCGTTGGCGCTGACCAGTTGCGCCTTCATGTAGTCGATCGCCTCGATGGCACCGCCCATCGCGTCGATATTGGCCAGCTCCGCCCGCGCCCCCTCCTTCAGCGCCTCGACCTTGCGCTCGACCGCCGGATTGCCGTCGAACAGATCGTCATATTCCAATAGGTCGGTCTCGTAGGCGAGGATCTGCTGCATCCTCAGCGACCATTGCTGATCCCACGGGCGCGGCAGGCCGAGCGCCTCGTTCCACGCCGGCAACTGGACAGCCCGCGCCCGCGCCCTTTTCGACAATGTGACCGCGAGCATTTCCAGAAGTATGCGGTAGACGTTGTTTTCGGGCTGCTGCTCCGTCAATCCAAGGGAATTGACCTGCACGCCATACCGGAAGCGCCGAAACTTGGGGTTATCGACGCCATAGCGAGCGCGCGTGATCTCGTCCCACAGATCGACGAAGGCGCGCATCTTGCACATTTCCGCGACGAAGCGGATGCCGGCGTTCACGAAAAAGGAAATGCGGCCGACGAGGATCGGGAAATCCTCGTCGGGCACCTGGCCCTTGAGGTCGTCCAGCACGGCCGTCGCCGTGGCCAGCGCGAAGGCGAGCTCCTGCTCGGGCGTCGCGCCCGCCTCCTGAAGATGGTAGGAGCAGACGTTCATCGGGTTCCATTTCGGAACCTCGCGGTAGCAGAAGGCGGCGACGTCGGTGATCAGGCGAAGCGACGGCTTCGGCGGGCAGATATAGGTGCCGCGGCTGAGATACTCCTTGATGATGTCGTTCTGCACCGTGCCCGACAGCTTGGCGACGTCGGCGCCCTGCTCCTCGGCCACCGCGATATAGAGGGCGAGCAGCCACGGCGCGGTGGCGTTGATCGTCATCGAGGTGTTCATCTGCTCGAGGGGGATCTGCTCGAACAACGTGCGCATGTCGCCCAGATGCGCGATCGGCACGCCGACCTTGCCCACCTCGCCGCGGGCAAGCTCGTGATCGCTGTCGTAGCCGGTCTGCGTCGGCAGGTCGAAGGCGACAGAGAGCCCCGTCTGCCCGCGGGCGAGGTTGCCCCGGTAAAGCGCGTTCGAGGCGGCAGCCGTCGAGTGGCCCGCATAGGTGCGGAAGAGCCAGGGCTTGTCGCGCTCGCGGGCGGCGGCCGCGTCGGCGCGCGTGTCGTCCTTGTCGCCCGCCTCGGTGGTAAACTTGCTGGCCATCTCTCGCCTCCGCATCTTGCGCAACATTCTTTCTTTGCGCGGCAGATAGGGCTAACAATCTGCCATTGTCAATCTGCCGCGCCGCAGCGAACGGGCCGCCGCAGCGGGTCTCGTCCTTGGTGCCGCCCCGTTCCCCCGCCCCTGCTTCTTTCTGTTTCAAATACGCCGGCGCTACGGGCACGTCCGCGCAACGCCGGGCATTGCCGTCGCCCGCGCCGCCTGCCACCGTCGCGGCATGACGCAACCGGTCACCCTGCCGCTCTGGGCGCTTCTCCTGATCCTCGCCTTCGCGGCGGTGACATTCGCTTCGCATTTCCTGTTCCCGTCGGTGCGCTGGTTCTTCCGGCGGCGGGCCGAGCGGGCTGTGGCCGAGCTCAACCGGCGCCTGCACACCCCCATCCAGCCGTTCAAGCTCGCCCGCCGGCACGACATGGTCATGCGCCTCTCCTACGACAGCGAGGTGATGGCGGCGGTCCAGACCGAGGCGCGGCGCGAGCGCATTCCCGAAAACGTCGCCTTCGAGCGCGCCCGCCGCTACGCGCGCGAGATCGTGCCGGCCTTCTCGGCGGCGGCGTATTTCGGCTTCGCGATCCGCCTGGCGCGATGGCTGTCGACCTCGCTCTACGACGTTCGGCTGCAGGTCGTGGACGAGGACGCGCTCAAGGCGATCCCGGCCGACGCGACGGTGGTCTTCGTGATGAACCACCGCTCGAACATGGATTACGTGCTGGTGACCTACCTCGTGGCCGAGCGCTCGGCGCTGTCCTACGCGGTGGGCGAGTGGGCGCGGGTCTGGCCGTTGCGTGCGCTGGTGAGGGCGATGGGCGCCTATTTCATCCGTCGCCGCTCGCGCGGGCAGCTCTACCGCCGGGTGCTGGCGCGCTATGTGCAGATGGCGGCCGAGGCGGGCGTCACGCAGGCGCTGTTTCCCGAGGGGGGGCTGTCGCTCGACGGGCGGCTCGGGTCGCCAAAGCTGGGGCTGCTCAACTACATCCGCGAGGGGGCCGAGACAGGCGGTCGCGCGGCCGTCTTCGTGCCCGTGGCGCTCAACTACGACCGCGTGCTCGAGGACAGGGTGCTGCTCGCCGCCTCCGCGAGCGGAGAGCGGCGCTTTCGGGCGCGCATCCCCACCGTGCTCGGCTTCGCGCTCAAGATGTTGCGCCTGCGTCTTCGGGGCCGCTTCCGCCGCTTCGGCCGCGCCGGCGTGGCGATGGGCCGGCCGCTGGCGCTGGCCGACGCGCCGACACGGACGGAGGATCTCGCCGCCGAACTCATGGCGCGGATCGAGGAGGCGATGCCGCGCCTGCCGCTGCCGCTCGTCGCCCGCGCCCTGACCGAGGCCGACGGTCCGCTTTCCCGCGCGGCGCTGACGGCCGGCGTCGGCCGCTGGCTCGCCGAGGCGGGGGCAGACGACCCGGCCGAAGCGGTCGTGGCCGAGGGCCTTGCGATGGCTCGCCTGCGCGGCCTGGTCCGCGAGGGGCCCGACGGCATCGTTCCCCAGCCGGACGAGGCGCGGCTGCTGCGCTTCTACGCGGCCTCCGTCACGCCCCGGCGCGCGGCGAGTCTGCCCGAGAGCCGGCGCCCGGAAATCGAGGCGACATAAAGTTTCGCAGGAAGCGGCATCAGGATTGCATTGTTGCGCGCTTGTGCCTATCAGGGCGCGACAGCCCGCGCGATTCTGCATCGCGGCGAGAGGACGATCAGGAGGCCCCCATGGCGCTCGACCAGAACACCGACGCTCCCACCTACGACGCCCCCGAAAAGGAGCTCTACGAGATCGGCGAGATGCCCCCGATGGGCTACGTGCCGCCGAAGATGTATGGCTGGATCCTGCGGCAGGAGCGGCACGGCGACCCCGACCAGGCGCTGCAGGTCGAGGTGGTCGACACGCCGCAGATCGACAGCCACGAGGTGCTGGTGCTCGTGATGGCGGCAGGCGTCAACTACAACGGCGTCTGGGCCTGTCTCGGCAAGCCGGTCTCGGTCTTCAGGGGCCACGGGGCGCCCTACGCCGTCATCGGCTCCGATGCGGCGGGCATCGTCTGGGCCGTCGGCGACAAGGTGAAGAACTGGAAGGTCGGCGACGAGGTGGTCATCCACTGCAACCAGGACGACGGCGACGACGAGGAGTGCAACGGCGGCGACCCGATGTTCTCGCCCACGCAGCGGATCTGGGGCTACGAGAGCGCCGACGGCTCGTTCGCGCAGTTCACCCGCGTGCAGGCGCAGCAGCTCATGCCGCGGCCGAAGCACCTGACCTGGGAAGAGAGCGCCTGCTACGTGCTGACGCTCGCCACCGCCTATCGCATGCTCTTCGGCCACCATCCGCACGAGCTGAAGCCGGGGCAGAACGTGCTGGTCTGGGGCGCCTCTGGCGGCATCGGCTCGTTCGCGATCCAGCTCGCCGTGGCGGCGGGGGCCAACGCCATCGGCGTGATCTCCGACGAGGACAAGCGCGACTTCGTGCTCGGCCTCGGCGCCAAGGGGGTCATCAACCGCAAGGATTTCGATTGCTGGGGCACGCTGCCGGAAGTCGGGTCGGAAGAGTATGCCGCCTGGTTCGCCGAGGCCCGCCGCTTCGGAAAGGCGATCTGGGAGTTCACCGGCAAGGGCAACAACGTCGACATCGTGTTCGAGCATCCGGGGCAGGCGACCTTTCCGGTCTCGTCGTTCGTCTGCAAGCGCGGCGGCATGGTGGTGATCTGCGCCGGCACGTCGGGCTACAACTGCACCTTCGACGTGCGCCACGTCTGGTCGCACCAGAAGCGCCTGCAGGGCAGCCACTTCGCCCATCTCAAGCAGGCCGCCGCCGCCAACAAGCTGATGATCGAGCGGCGGATCGACCCCTGCATGTCGGAGGTCTTTCCCTGGGCCGAGATCCCGACCGCGCACATGCAGATGCTGCGCAACGAGCACAAGCCGGGCAACATGGCGGTGCTGGTGCAGGCGCCCCGCACCGGCCTGCGCACGCTGGAAGACGTGGTCGAGGCCGGTGGCTGACCCAGCGGCACTTCACCGCAGAGGCGAGTCGCCGCCGGCGCCCGAAGGGGCGCCGGCGGTCGTCGTTTCGGCGTGTCCTTTCGTTAACGTATCGTGGCGTCACGTGGAATTTCAGCGCCGTGTCCGTGCCCGCCTCCCCCGAAATGGCGAGTGCAGATCGGCGAATACCGCACGTCATGCGCTCCTGCTATGGTTGTGTTCATCTTTCGTTAACCTCTCGGGAAGCGTAGTGTCATGCGAAACGACTGGATACTCGACGTGCTGACGGACCTGCGGACCTTCGCGCGCGACAACGGGCTGTTCGATCTCGCCGAGCGGCTCGACGACGCGCAACAGGTCGCGGTGGAAGAAATCGCCCGGCGGGAAAGGGTACGTCCGGTCGTGCTGGGGATGGGTGCGTTCGAGGGCGATGCGAAGGGAGTTCGAGACGGCATGTGAGATCGTGCAGGCGGCCGACGATGTCGGCGGCCTGCAGCGCGCCACCGAGTCGCTGCGCGACGGGCTGGGCATCTCGCACGTCGTGTATCACTGGGTGAACAGCCGCGGCGAGCGGTTCGGCGCGGGCACCTACAGCCAGTCCTGGGTCGACCACTACCTCGAGCGCGACTACCTGCGCATGGACCCGGTGATCATCGGCTGCCTGCAGCGCTTCGATCCGGTCGACTGGAAGGAGCTCGACTGGTCGTCGCGCGCCGCGCGCACCATGCTGCAGGAGGCGGTGGAGTTCGGCGTCGGCCCGCAGGGCTACTCCATCCCGATCCGCGGGCCGGCGGGACAGTTCGCGCTGTTCACCACCGCGGACGGCTGCGACGACACCGCCTGGTCCCGGTTCATCGCCGAGAACCAGCGCGACCTCATCCTCACCGCGCACGAGTTCAACCGGAAGGCGCTCGCATTCGAGCGCGACTTCGACATGCCGACGCCCACGCTCTCGCCGCGCGAGCTGGCCGCGATGACCCATATCGCCAAGGGGCTCAACCGCGCCCAGGCGGCGGCCGAGATGGACATCTCGGAGCATACGCTGCGGGTCTACATCGAGGCGGCACGGCACAAGCTGGGCGCGCTCAACACCACCCACGCGGTGGCCCGGGCGCTCTCGCGCGGCCTGATCGTGGTCTGACCGGCGCGGCGCGTGTGCCGGTGAACTGGGGGTAAACGCCCCGCGCGCCGCAGTTCCGCTTCCGAAACGGTCGGTGGCTTAACCCTTTCCGCGTCCCGCCGGAAAGGAGCCCGCCCATGCTGCGCTACGTCTATGCCCACGACCTCGCCCGCTTTCCCCGTCTCGCAGACACGATGTTCCGCGACCGCGCCGAGCAGTTCCGCACCCGCCTCGGCTGGGACGTCTCGGTCGACGCGCGCGGCTGGGAGCAGGACGATTACGACGCGCTCGACCCGCTCTACGTGATCTGGGAGGCCCCCGACGGCACCCATGGCGGCTCGATGCGCTTCCTGCCGACGATCGGGCGCACGATGGTCAACGACCACTTCGCCCACCTGACCGGCGGCGTGCGGATCGAGAGCCCCCTGATCTGGGAATGCACCCGGTTCTGCATATCGCCCCGGGCCGAGGGCCCGGCTGCGCGCAAGGCCGCCGCGGCGCTCGTGCTGGGCGCGGGCGAGATGATGGCACGGGCGGCGCTCGAACACTTCGTCGGCGTGTTCGACGGGCGGATGGAGCGGATCTATCGCCTTTACGGGGTCGAGCCCGACGTGATCGGCGCGGCGGGCTTCGGCGCCGAGCGGATCGGCGTCGGCCTGTGGGAGATGAAGCCGGAGGCGTGGCCGAAGATCCTCGGTCGGCTCGGGATCGACCGGGCGACCTCGCTGCGGTGGGTCGCGCAGAGCTTCGGCGGCGCGGCCGCGCCTGCGCCCGAGTTGAAATCGGCCTGAGCCCACCGGGCGCTTCCGCCCCGGCCCTGCGCGGGATAGGGTCAGACGCATGACCCTGCCCGCCGCCGCCCCCGACCTCGCCTTTTCCGATGACCAGTCCGCCGCGTGGGACGCGATCGGCGCGGCGCTGTCGCGTGCGGGCGTCGATCTCGACGCCGGCGGCGTGACCCCGCGGGCCGAGGGGCGAGACACGGTGCTGGCGGTGATCGGCAAGGCGGGCTCGGGCAAGACGCTGCTGCTCGCCCGCCTCGCCGGCGCGCTGAAGGAGGTGGGCGTCGACGTGATCTCGGCCGAGTGGGAGGGACGGCGGCGCCGCGACCGCCGGACGCTGGCCATTCTCGCCCCGACGAACAAGGCGGCCTCGGTGCTGCGTGGGCGCGGGGTTCCGGCCACCACGATCCACCGCATCCTCTACACGCCCGTCTACGACCCCGAATACGAGAAGATCGCCGCATGGCTCGCGGGCGAGGGCGAGCGGCCCGAGACCGAGGCGTTGAGTGACGTCGCCCTCGACCGGGCGAAAGCGTTCTACGACCAGCACGCCTCGATCCCCGGCGCCCTTGCCGCCGCCGGCCTGCGCGGCTCCGACTTCATCACCGGCTGGAAGCGGCGGGAGGAGCCGCTCGACATCGGCCTCGTCGACGAGGCCTCGATGCTCGACGCGCGCGCCCTCGACGATCTGCGCGAGATCTTCCCCACGCTGCTGCTCTTCGGGGATCCCGCGCAGCTCGCGCCCGTCAAGGGGGCGGGCGAGGGCGAGGCGCGCATGGTGTTCGAGGGCCTGCCCGAACGGCGCAAGCTGATCCTGCACCGCATCCACCGGCAGGCGGGCGACAACCCGATCCTCGATCTCGCCCACGCGCTCGCCGACCCCGACCTGACGTTCGAGACGTTCGAGCGGATGGTCGAGGACGCGGCGGCCGACGATCCGCGCGTCGAACTGGCGGGGCGGGTCGATTCCGACCTGATGGCGCGCTCGCCGGTTCTGGTCTGGCGCAACGCCACGCGAATCCGCCTGATCTCGGCGTTCCGGGCCGCCCACGGCGCCCCGGCCGACGAGCTGATCCCGGGCGAGCCGCTAATCTGCGACGGGATCGAGCTGCCGCTCAAGCATCGCAAGAAGCGGCTCGACCTGGAGGCGCGCGGCCTGATCAAGGGCGCTCAGGTGGTCTATCTGGGCCCCGGGCGCAACCCGGGTTTCGCCAGGCTGCACGTGATCGGGGCGGAAGACCCGCGCCTGTCGGTCGCGGCGATCATCCGCATCGAGAGCCCGGGCGAGGAAGAGCCGGTAATCCCCACCGCCGCACGAATGGGCGCGAGCTTTCTGCACGGCGCGGCGGTGACGATCCACAAGGCGCAGGGCTCGCAATGGCCCGATGTTCAGGTCTTCGCGCCCGATCTCTACGCCGCCGCCCGGGCTGGGCGAGTCGAGGCGGGCCAGCCGCTGTGGAAGCGCCTCGCCTATGTCGCGATCACCCGCGCCGAGGAGCGGCTGCTCTGGGTGCGCCGCTACGCGCTCGCCCGCCCGCGCACGGCGCTCGGCACCGGCGATCTGAAGGTTGAGCGGGCGCCGGCGCTCGCGCTGGATGCCCCGGAGGAGAAGGCATGAGCGGCACGATCCTCGTCACCGGCGCCTCCTCCGGCATCGGCGCTGCGGTCGCGCGTCGCTTCCTTGCCGAGGGCTGGCAGGTGGGCCTGTTCGCCCGCCGGGAGGCGGCGCTCCGCGAGGTGGCCGGGGCTGCGCCGGGCGCCCATGTGCTGCCGGGGGATGTCGCCGAGGCGCAGGCGGTGGAGGGCGCCGTGGCGCGGCTGGCGGGGGCGACGGGGCGCCTCGACGTGCTGTTCAACAATGCGGGCGTCTTCACCCCGCCCGGCCTGCCCGACGAGGTGCCGCTGGACGAGTGGGACCGGGCGATCGACGTCAACCTGCGCGGCATGGTGGTTGCGGCGCGCGCGGCCTTCGCGCAGATGCGGCAGCAGGCGCCGCAGGGCGGGCGGATCGTCAACAACGGCTCGATCTCGGCCCATGCCCCGCGCGAGGGGGCGGGACCCTACACGGTGACCAAGCACGCCGTCACGGGGCTGACGAAGCAGCTGTCGCTCGACGGTCGGTCCTTCGGCATCGCGGCAGGCCAGATCGACATCGGCAACGCGCGGACGGAGATCGTCGAGGGGATCGCGGCGCGCGCCCGCGCGGCCGGAGAGGCCGAGCCGCCGAGCTTCGACGTGGGAGAAGTGGCGCAGTCCGTCTGGATGATGGCGACGCTTCCGGCCGAGGCGAACGTGCTCTCGATGACCCTGATGGCGACCACGATGCCCTATGTGGGCCGCGGCTGAGGGCCGGACGGGAAGGCGTTTCGAAACGCCTTCCGCGCGCTGCGTGCCGCCGGCCGCTGTCGCGACAGCGCTTGCCGTGTGCGGGCGGGTCGCGGCGCCGCAGGCGCGCACAACGCCCTTCGAAGGGCGTTGTGCCCGGCGCCACGCCGACCGGGCAAGGATCACATCCCGTCGAGGTCGAAGGGGGGCAGCTGTGCGAAAGCCTTGCGCAGCGCCTCGCCCCAGCCCTCCGAGATCGCCGCGAAGTAGCTGTCGTTCGCCTCGATCCGCGCCTCGGGACCGCGGCGATAGCTGCCTTCGGCGTAGATCTGGAAATCGATCGGCATCCCAACGGACAGGTTGGCCTTGATGGTCGAGTCGAACGACACCAGCAGGAGCTTCACCGCCTCTGCGAAGGGCATGGACGGGTCGTAGGCCCGCACCAGGATCGGCCGGCCATACTTCGTCTCGCCGATCTGGAAGAAGGGCGTGTCGGCCGAGGCCTCGATGAAATTGCCCTCCGGGTAGATCAGGAACAGCCGCGGCGGCCCGGGGCGGATCTGCCCGCCCACGATCATCGTTGCGTTGAAGGCGCTCTCGGCCGCGGGGCCGTCGCCCCGGTTCTCGGCGATCACCTCGCGCAGGGTGCGGCCGATCTCGCGCGCCACCTGGAACATCGAGGGCTGCTCGAGCACGCTCGGGTGCCGCTCGCCGGCCGCCTTCGACCGCTCCTCGAGCAGCGAGACGACGGCCTGCGTCGTGGCGAGGTTGCCGGCCGTCATCACCGTGACCAGCCGTTCGCCCGGCACCTCCCACGAGGCCATCTTGCGGAAGGTCGAGATGTTGTCGAGGCCCGCATTGGTGCGCGTGTCGGACATGAACACGAGCCCCCGGTCCAGCCGCAACCCAACGCAGTAGGTCATCCCGCCCGCCTCCTTCCACGCAACGCCGGCCCGCGCCCTATTGCTGCTGCACCTCGATCGAGACCGAGAGCGTCTCGTCCCCGCCGCCGCCGCCACGGACCCCGGTGACGGGCGCCGCCTCGGCATAGTCGAGACCGGTGGCGACCCGCACGTAGCGCGCGTCTGGCGAGATGCCGTTGGAGATGTCGTAGCCCACCCAGCCGAGCGGGTCGACATGCACCTCGGCCCAGGCGTGGCTCGCGTCGTGGCGGACCTGCCCCTCGACCATCAGGTAGCCCGAGACGTAGCGCGCGGGCGCTCCCAGCGCGCGCGCGCAGGCGAGAAAGATGTGGGCATGATCTTGGCAGACGCCGGCGCCGATTGCGATGGCCTCTTCCGCATCGGTATGGGAATGGGTGGCCCCGGTCTCGTAGGGCACGATCTCGCGGATGCGGGCGGAGAGCGCGTGGAAGCGCGCGATGTCGTCGTCGTGCTCGGCGGCGAGACCGCGGATCAGCGCGCGCACGCCGGCCCCCGGTCGGGTGCGCGGCGTCGACATGCGGAAGTACCACAGCGGCACGAAGCCGGCGTGCTTGCCCACGACGCCGCCGGTATCGGCGGTTTCGACCTCGCCCTCCGACGTGATCGTCAGCGCGTGGCCGTCGCCCGAGAAGGACACGAGCATCACGTGGTTCATGTTGTGATCGTCGTAGTCGAGCTCGCGCTGGCCGCCCTCGACCGTCGTGCGCCAGGTCAGCACGGACTGGCCGATCCGGCTCTTCGGGGTCAGCCGAAGCTGCTGCAGCCCGAAGGAGACCGGCCGCTCGTAGCCGTAGGTCGTGGTATGGTGGATCGAGAGGCGCATCTGGTCAGCCGTAGAACCGGTAGTCGGTTTCGATCTGCGCCGCCAGCCCCGCGACGTCGGACAGGAAATCGAGGATGAACTCGTGCAGCCCCGCCTCGAAGATCGCCTCGGTCGAGGCCGCCGAGAGCCGCCCCAGTAGCGCCTCGACGAGAGCGTGGCCGGGATGGCGGGCGCCGTATTCCTTCTCGAGATAGCCCATGTTCGCCGCGATCTTGGCGGTGCAGAACGCCAGCGACCGCGGCATCCGCCCGTCGAGGATCAAGAACTGCGCGATGCCGAGCGGCGTGATCTCGGCCCCGTGAAGCCAGCGGAACGAGCGCAGGCCCCCGACCGAGCGCAGGATGTTCTCCCACTGCACGTTGTCGAGGGGCGAGCCGATCTGGCTGATCGAGGGCAGGAGCACGTAATACTTCACGTCGAGGATGCGCGCGGTGTTGTCGGCGCGCTCGAGGAAGGTGCCGATGCGGGCGAAGTTGAAGATGTCGTTGCGCAGCATGGTGCCGTGCAGCGCGCCCCGCACGAGCGCCGATTGCTGGCGGATGGCGGCGAGCACCTCGGGCAGGTCGCGCTCGCGCACGGGACGGGCGAGCAGCCGCTTCGCCTCCATCCAGCATTCGTTCGTCGCCTCCCAGACCTCGCGCGACAGGGCGGTGCGCACGAGGCGGGCGTTGTTCCGTGCCGCCTCGATGCAGGCCAGCACCGACGACGGGTTGGCCGGGTCGCGCAGCAGGAAGTCGACCGCGTTGGCCTGGGTGACCGTGGCGTGCCGCTGCCCGTGGGCGGCGCGCGCCCCGGAGGCGTCGAGGACGCTCGCCCATTCGTCGTCGGCGTTCGAGGCACGGGTGAGCGCGATGCGGAAGCCGGCCTCGATCAGGCGCGTCGTGTTCTCGCTCCGCTCGAGGTAGCGGAACATCCACAAAAGGCCCCCCGCGGTCTTGCCGAGCATCAGGCGCCTCCCCCCCGGCCGGGGGCTGCGACCCGGAGCGGCCCTTCGGGGAGGATATTTGGAGCAAGAAGAAGCCCGGAGCGGGGCAGGGGGGCGGGCACGGTCATTCTTCGAGCACCCATGTATCCTTGGTGCCGCCGCCCTGCGAGGAGTTGACGACGAGCGAGCCCTTCTTGAGCGCCACGCGGGTGAGGCCGCCGGGCGTGATGTCGATGCCCTTCGGGCTGACCAGGACGAAGGGGCGCAAATCGACATGGCGCGGCGCGAGACCGGCGCGCGTGAGCACGGGCACGGTGGAAAGCGCGAGCGTCGGCTGGGCGATGTAGTTGGCGGGCCGCGCCTGGAGCTTGGCGCGGAAGGCCGCGAGCTCCTTCTTCGAGGCGGCGGGGCCCACGAGCATGCCGTAGCCGCCCGAGCCGTGCACCTCCTTGACCACCAGCTCGGAGAGGTTGTCGAGCACGTATTTCAGCGCGTCGGGCTCCGAGCAGCGCCATGTCGGCACGTTGGGCAGAAGCGCCTTTTCGCCCGTGTAGAACTCCACGATGTCGGGCATGTAGGAATAGATCGCCTTGTCGTCGGCGATGCCGGTGCCCGGCGCGTTGGCCAGCGTGATGCCGCCCGAGCGGTAGACGTCGAGGATGCCGGGCACGCCCAGCACGCTGTCGGGGCGGAAGTTGAGCGGGTCGAGGAAGGCGTCGTCGACCCTGCGATACAGCACGTCGATCGGCGTGAAGCCGCGGGTGGTGCGCATCGCGAGCCGCCCGTCGACCACGCGCAGGTCGCTGCCCTCGACCAGCTCGGCGCCGGCATGATCGGCGAGGAAGGAATGCTCGAAATAGGCCGAGTTGTGAATGCCGGGCGTGAGCACCGCGATCACCGGCCGGCCCGGGCAGCCCGCTGGCGCGCAGGCCGCGAGCGAGCGGGCGAGGCGCGTGGGATAGTCCTGCACCGGCTGCACGCGGATATGGCTGAAGAGTTCCGGGAACATCTGCAGCATCGTCTCGCGGTTCTCGAGCATGTAGCTGACGCCCGAGGGGGTGCGGGCGTTGTCCTCGAGCACGTAGAACTCGTCTTCGCCGGTGCGCACCAGATCGACGCCGACGATGTGGGTATAGACGTTGCCCGGCGGCGCGAGGCCGATCATCTGGGGCAGGAACGCCTCGTTGCGGGCGATCAGCCGCTCGGGAATGCGGCCGGCGCGCACGATCTCCTGCCGGTGGTAGATGTCGTACAGGAAGGCGTTGATCGCCCGCACGCGCTGCTCGATCCCGCGCGTCAGCCGCGCCCATTCGCGGCCCGAGATGATGCGGGGGACGACGTCGAACGGAATCAGCCGCTCGTCGGCCTCCTCCGCGCCGTAGACGTTGAAGGTGATGCCCGTGCGGCGGAAGAACCTCTCGGCATCGGCCGCCTTGCGGCGCAGGCGCGCGATGTCCTCGCCGTCGAACCACGCGCAGTAGCCCGCGTAGGGTGGGCGCGGGGCCCCTCCCGGTGCGGCGAGTTCGTCGAAGAAGCGCGGGGCGTCGGACATGGGAGCAGGTTGTCTTCGCTCGCGCCCGGCTGCAAGGCGCGCCTGATTTTCGGGCGGCGGTTGCCTGAGTGATGGGCGGTCGCGCGGGTGTCGTGCCCGTTTTGCGGGCGGTTGCTCACCCGGCAGGCGGGATTTCCAGCCAGATCGTCACGGGCCCGTCATTGATCAACTCCACCGCCATGTCGGCGCCGAAGCGGCCCGTCTCGACCGGCACGCCGTGGCCGGCCAGCGCCTCGGCGAAGCGCAGGTAGAGGCGCTGGCCCTCCTCGGGCGGGGCGGCGGCGGAAAAGCCGGGGCGGTTGCCGCGCGAGGTGTCGGCGGCCAGCGTGAACTGCGAGACCACCAGCGCGCCGCCGCCTGTGTCGATCAGCGAGCGGTTCATCCTGCCCGCCTCGTCGTGGAAGATCCGCAGTCGCGCGAGCCTGGCGGCAAGCTTGTCGGCCTCGGCCCCGCTGTCGCCCTGCATCGCGCAGACGAGCGCCAGCACCCCGGGGCCGGTGGCGCCCACGCGCTCGCCCGCCACGCGCACCTCGGCGCGGGAGACGCGCTGGATCAGCGCCCTCATGCGAGTTCGCTTCGCGTCGGCGGGTTGGCGCCCGCGCGCGAGACGGTGACCCCGGCCGCCGCGACACCGAGCTTCAGGGCGGCCTCCAGCACGTCCTCGTCGGGTGTGCCGAACCAGCCCTTGGTCAGCGCACCCGCCTCGTCGAGCCCCGCCAGCAGGCCGGCGTTGAACGTGTCGCCGGCACCCACCGTGTCGACCACCTGCGCGCGGCGGGCGGGCACGTGCAGGTGGCCCGCCGCGTGGTGCGCGGTCACGCCGCGCGCGCCCTCGGTCACGCAGACGAGCCGCGCGCCCCGGCCGATCAGGGCGCGGGCGTGGTCTGTCGCGTCGCCCGGTCCCATCAGCCAGCCTAGATCCTCGTCGGAGACCTTGACGATGTCGGCCTGCGCCAGCATCGCGCCGATCCGCGCGCGGTAGGCGGCCTCGTCGGCGACGAAGGTGGGACGCACGTTGGGGTCGAGCATGGTCACCGCGCGGGGGGCGAGGCGGGTCATCAGCGCGGCGTGGGCCTCGCCGCAGGGCTCGGCCGCGAGCGAGATGCCCCCGAAGAAGGCGGCCCGCACCGGGGCGAGGGCGGCCTCGTCCGGCAGGTCTGCCGTGGTGAGCGCACGCGCCGCCGTCGCCTCGTCGTAGAAGGCGTAGCTGGCCTGCCCGTCGCTGAGATCGACGAAGGCCAGCGTCGTGGGCCGGTCGGAGCGCACGGCCAATCCTGCATCCACCCCGTCGGCCTCCAGCGCCGCCGCGAGCCGGCGCCCGAAGAGGTCGCGCGACAGGCCGGTGAAGAGCGTGGCCGGCGCGCCGAGCCGGGCCAGCGCGATGGCGGTGTTGAAGACGGCCCCGCCGGGCACGGGGGCGAAGCAGGGCTCCCCCTGCGCGCTCTCGCGCGGGAGCATGTCGATCAGCGCCTCGCCCGAGCAAAGGATCATGCGGCTCGCCCTCCCGCTGCCATTGAGGCAGTTCGGGCGGGGGCATGCAAGCCCGCAGATCGGCCTGGGCAGGCACGCCCTGGGCGGCCCGACCCGCGGCGCGCCGGAGAGGGCGACGGCGCCGCCGCGGGGTGGGCTTGCGTATTTGGAACAGAAAGAAACCCTGGAGGGTGCGCCCCGACCGGCGGCCCCGCTTTACAGGCGGACGGGCTCGCGGGCCGGGGCGGCTTCTTCCTGTACGGTCATCGGCTCGCCAGCCTGTACCGCCCCGCCACATTCGCGCATCACGGTTAATTCGGGGTTATCGGGCCTGGGTTTCTTTCTGTCGCAAATACGCACCGGCGCGGCGGATCGGCTCTTCGCGTCGCCGGGGCAGGGCGGGTCAGAAACCGCCAGGCGCCGGAGCCATCCCCTCGCTCACGGCGATCAGGTAGCCGACCGTGCTTGCCGCAAGCAGACCGAGGGCGACGGCCAGCGCGATCTTCCACCCCGAATACGGCCGCTCGCCCTGCACCCGGCCGGTCTGGCCGTTGACGAGAAAGCGGAACGACCGGCCGCGATAGCGGTAGGCGGCCACCCACACCGGCAGCAGCACGTGCTTGAAGGTGATGCCGGACACGTCGGTGTCGATCCGGTGCACCCGCTGGCGATCGCCGCCGATGTCGAAGCGCACGTCGCGCTCGATCGTGCGGTCCATCCGGGCACGGGCGTCGTCCCACGCCTCCTCCAGCCCGATCGTGTAGGCCTCGGCGCGAAAGCCCGCCAGGTATTCCGGGTTGTAGGGCTCGAGCGCGGCGAGGTCCCACGGCGGCAGGGCGCGGGCGAAGCTCTCGGGCAGCGAGCGCGAGGCGAGCACGAGCACGTCGTCGAAGAAGCGCGCCACCCGGCCGCTCTTCGGTGTCCAGCGCACCTTGGCCACCCGCACGGTCTGGCGCTTGCCGTCGCGCGTCACGGTGCGGGTCTCGTAGTAGACCGTGCCGCGCTCGCCGTGATAGGCGCTCTTGGTGTCGGCGTCGAAGGTCCAGTGCGGCACGTAGATGCCGGTCATCTTCCGGCCCCGGCGGGCATAGTCCTTGAGCCCCGAGGGCGCGAACCACAGCCGGCCGAACCATGTCTCCATCGCCTCGTGCGCCGCGGGCTCGTCGAGCAGGAAGGGCAGGACGGCGCGCGGCTTGATGTGCCGGTCGGTCGCCGCGCCGGTCACCACGGGGGTGGCGCAGAACGGGCATTCGGCGGCGTGCAGGCCGGGCTCGAACTCGACCCGCGCGCCGCAATTCGTGCAGGAGAGGACGCGCGTCTCCTCCTGCTCGATTTCGGGCAGGGTCCGGGCGCGGGCGGCCTCGAAGTCGAGCTCGCGGATGGTGGCCCGGCGCCACGGGCCGCCGCTCGTCTCCTGCTCCGTGCCGCAATGGGAGCAGACGAGCATCCCGCGGCCGGGGTCGAAGCGCATCGCCGCCCCGCATGCGTCGCAGGGGAAGAGACGCTCGGCCTCGGCGGCGGTCGCGTGGTCCGTTCCGGTCGTGCTCATGAGGTGTCAGGCACCCGATGGCGGCGGGGGCGGGGGCGGGGGCGGCAGCACGGTGAAGAGCTGGGCGAGCTCGCGCACGTCCTCGGCAGGCAGCCAGCCGTCCTGCCCCGGAGTCCAGACCAGCGTCTCGCGCCTGAGGCGCCCCTGCTTGACCATCCGCCCCATGTCGGCACGGCTGAAGGGGCCATCGGTCTCGCCGTTCTCGGCGACGTGCCAGACATGCTCGACCGGCGGGGGCGGTGGCGGGGCGGCCTGCGCGGGCGAGCCCTGCGGTGCCCCCCACGGCCCCGGCTGCGCCATCTGCCCCGACAGCTGGTTGGCCATCGCCACCCCCATGCCCATGCCGAGGCCCGCGCCCATGCCCGCCCCGCCGCCCGGCTGCTGGGCGGCCTGGCTCATCGCCTCGGCGGCGGAGTACCGGGTGAACTTGCCAAGATCGCCCGCGAGCCCCATCGAGGTGCGCTTGTCGAGCGCGGCCTCGACCGCCGGCGGCAGCGAGATGTTCTCGATGTAGAACTCGGGCATGACCAGCCCGTATTCGGCCAGCACCTTCGACACTTCCGCCGCGATCAGGCGGCCCATGTCGCCGGTGTTGGCTGCCATGTCGAGCACGGGGATGCCCGACGAGGCCATGACGCGCGAGGCTTCCTGAACGATGATGTTGCGGATCTGGAAGCGGATCTCGTCCATCGTGAACTCGCCGTCGGTGCCGACGATCTCGCGCAGGAACAGGGCGGGATCGGTCACCTTGATCGTGTAGGTGCCGAAGGCGCGGATGCGCGTCGGCCCGAACTCGGGGTCGCGCAGCATGATGGGGTTCTTTGTGCCCCACTTGAGGTCGGTGAAGCGGGCCGTCGAGACGAAGTAGATTTCCGATTTGAAGGGCGAGCGAAAGCCGTGATCCCAGTGCTGCAGGGTCGTCATGACCGGCATGTTGTTGGTCTCGAGCATGTAGAGACCGGGGGTGAAGACATCGGCCAGTTGCCCCTCATGGACGAAGACCGCCGCCTGCCCCTCGCGCACTGTCAGCTTGGCGCCGTACTTGATCTCGTGGCCCTCGCGCTCGAACCGCCAGACAAGCGTGTCGCGGGTGTCGTCGGTCCAGTGGATGACGTCGATGAACTGGCCGGAAAGGAAGTCGAAGATGCCCATGGGTGCCGCCCCTCGATGCGTTCGCCACGACTATAGCGGCCCGGATGCGGCCCGGCGAGACCCCGGTGGCCACCGGGGAAAACGCGCTTGGAAGCGCGTTGCCAAGGCCGTTCCAACGGCCTTGCCCCGCGTCGACGGGGCGCTCAGGACGCCAGCACGTAGACGATGCCGCCGAGCGCGGCGGCATAGAGCAGCCCCGGCGCGAGCGTCCGCGCCAGTACCGTGCCCTCGCGGCCGACAAGGCCCACCGTCGCCGCGCCCGCGATGATGTTGTGCGGCGCCACCACGTTGCCGATGGCCGAACCGGCGCCCTGCGCCGCGGCCATCGTCACCGGCGCGAGACCCAGCGTCTCTGCGGCCGAGAGCTGGAGCTCGGTGAACAGGATGTTCGAGGCGGTGGCCGAGCCGGTGACGAACGTCCCGAGCACGCCGAGGAAGGGCGCGACGAGCGGCCAGTAGCGCCCCGCCTCGGCCGCCGCGTCGGCCAGTGCGGCGATCATGCCCGCATGGACCATGAGCCGCGACAGCAGCAGCATGGCGAGGAGCGCGAGCGCGACCGCGCCGAGGCGGGCTGCCGCCGCCGTCACGGCGCCGGGCACCGCGCGGGCGCGCCCCGTCGCCAGCGCCGCGCCGATCAGCCCGGCGAAGAGCAGCGTGCCGGGGTGATAGAGCGGCGCGAAGGCGCCCGAGAAGCCGCCCGGCAGCTCCCACGCCAGCGCGAGACCCGACAGCGCCTCCTGCAGCGGGCCGACCAGTCGCGTCAGGAGCACGAGTGCGAGGATCGCGAGATAGGGGGCGAGATCGGCCGCGAGGCCCTCCGGCCGCCGCGCCTCGGTGCGAGGGCCGAAGCGGACCAGCAGCGCGACGAAGGCGGCCCCCCCGATCAGCGCACCGCCAAGGCTCGGCAGTTCCGGCCCGATCAGGCCGGCGAGCGCGACCGAGGGAATGAAGAAGCAGAGCGCCGCGACGAGCGCCCAGCCGATATCGCGCAGCCGCAGCGGCCCCGGCGCGGCGAACCAGAGGGCGACCAGCAGCAGGAATGGCCCCAGCGCGGCGTGCATCAGCGTGACGGTCAGCGCGATCTCGCGCCCCGAGAGGCCCGACAGCGCGACCTGCGTCAGCGTCGGCGTGCCCACCGCGCCGAACGACACGCCCGCCGCGTGGCCCAGAAGCGCCAGCACCACAGCGCGGGCGGGTGCAAAGCCGAGGCCCGCGAGCAGCGGCGCGGCCAGCGCCACCGGCGTGCCGAAGCCGGCCGCGCCCTCGATGAACAGGCCGAAGAACCACGCGATCAGGATCACCTGCATCCGCCGGTCGGTGGTCAGGCCCCCGAGCGCGTCGCGGATGCGGCCCACCGCGCCGGTCGCCTGCTGGAACTCGTGCAGCGCGAGCGCCGGCAGGATCACCCAGAGGATCACGCCCGTCGCGTGCAGCGCCTCGGCCAGCGTGCCGCCCGCCGCCGGCCCCCGGCCCCCCGGCGCCGCCGCGCCGAGGTCGAAGATCGTCAGCGCCAGCACCGCGGCGACGGCGAGGCCGATGCCGCCCGCACGGGCCGCCGACAGGCGCAGCGCGCCGATGCCGGCCAGAACCACGGCGATGGGCAGCGCGGCGAGCGCGGCGGTCATGCGCCCCCCGTGCGCCGCCTCACGTCTCGCCCCCGACCAGCTCCTCGGCGATGGCGCGGGCGATCGGGGCGGCCTCGTGCGACTGCATTCCGGGGCGCAGCCGGTCGTCGTAGAGCATCCGCAGCAGGAGCTCGTCGTGCCGGGTCAGCAGCGCGAATTCCTCGTCGTCGTTGAAGATCGAGGGCCGCGCCGCCGGGCTGTCGTTGGCCAGCCCCAGGCCCTGCGCCACCTCCTCGTGCAGGCAGGACAGGCGCAGCAGATCGGGGTGCTCCGCCCGGATCACCGCCACCGCGCGCACGTATTCGCGGCTCGCCCCCTCGGAGAAGGCGAAGACGAGGCAGAAGGTCGAGCGCGGCATGTCGGTGATGGTGCGCAGCGCGGTCTGCCCGATCCCGGGCACCAGCGCACGCAAGCGGTCGGCATAACCGCGCCGCTCGTCCTCGTGCAGCATCAGCACGTGGAAGTTGCCGCCGTCGCGCACAGCGCGGATAGGGTGGCCCGTCACGCGCGACAGCCGCGCGGCCAGCGTCGAGAGGGCGGCGCGGTCATCGCGGGCCTGAGATGGCGGGACGGTCTCGCCGAACTCGATCTCGAGCCGCACCGGCCCCGTCCAGCGGCGCAGGTCACTTTCGGTCTGGCGCGCGACCATCGCGCCGTTGTTCTCGACATATTCGTCGAAGAGCGCGATGCGCACGAAGTTCTCGGTCAGCATCCGCGCGTCGAAGGGCGTGTCGCGGCCCCCGCCGTCGGTGCGCAACAGCCCCTGCGCCAACAGGTCGGACTGAACCCGCGCGTAATAGCGCGCGAGCGCCCGGCTCTCGGAGCTGCGCTCGGGCGCGGGGAGAGACGCCTCGGCGGCGCGGTCGGGGCGCGAGGGTGGCGTGGGCGACACACCGACCGGGGCCGGCGTGCACGACGCCAGCGCCAGCGCGACGGCTGCCGCCCATCCCGCCCGGAGCACGCCCTCGCCCATGCGCCTCAGCCGGTCGGCGCGGGCGCGGCGGCGGCGTCGCCGGAGCCGCCCCCGGTCGCACGTGCCTTGGCGGACGCGAGCGTATCGCGCAGCTCGGCCTCCATCTTCTGCAGGTCGGCCTCGGCGGTGGCGCGGCGCTTCTTGCCCTCGTCGGCGATGGCGAGGCTCTCGTTGATCGTGGCGATGAGCGTCGCGTTGGCCTGCTTGACAGCCTCGATGTCGAACACGCCGCGCTCCATCTCCTCGCGCACCGTCTTGTTGGCCTGCCGAAGGTTCTCGGCATTCGCGGTCAGCAGTTCGTTGGTGAGGTCCGACGCCTCCTTGACCGCCTTGGCCGCCTCCGACGAGCGCTGGATCGTCACCGCCTGCGCCAGCTGCGTCTCCCACAGCGGCACGGTGTTGACGAGGGTCGAGTTGATCTTGGTGATGAGCGACTTGTCGTTTTCCTGCACCAGCCGGATCGAGGGGAGCGACTGCATGGTCACCTGCCGCGTCAGCCGGAGGTCATGCACCCGCCGCTCGAGGTCGTCGCGGGCGGCGCGCAGGTCGCGCAACTCCTGCGCCTTCATCACCTGGTCGTTCTCGGCCGCCGCCTCGACCTCGTCCTCCTTGGCGGGGATCGTCGTGGCGTCGAGCTCCGACAGCTTTTCCTCGCCGGCGGCGATGTAGAGCGCGAGTTCGTCGTAGAAGGCGAGCGTCTTCTCGTAGAGCACGTCGAGCGACTTGACGTCCTTCATCAGCGTGTGCTCGTGGCCGAGCAGCGTGTCGGTGATGCGGTCGATCTGAAGCTGCACATCCTCGTATTTCGACATGAACTCCGAGATCGAATTTCCGCCGCGATTGAAGATCCGCTCGAACCACGAACGCTTGCGGTTGGGATCGAGCTCGTCGACAGAAAAGCCCCTGATGGTCGAGACGATCTCGCGCAGGCTGTCGCCGGCGGGGCCGACATCCTTGTTCTTGACGCCCGCGAGCATCGACTGGCTGATCTCCTGCAGTTCGGATTGCGCCGACGAGCCGAACGCCACGATCGAGTTCGTGTCGGCCATGTCGATCTCGTCCATGCGTTTGCGGATCGCGTCGCTCACCTGCGCGTCGGCCTCCTTCATGGGCACCACCGCCTCGGCGGGTGCGGGTTCCGGCAACAGGGCCTTGGTGACGGCCTCGACTTCCTCGAGCTCGGCCTCTGCCTTCTGGCGGACGGTGTCGGACATGGGGTCTCTCCGTGGATGGACAACCGGGGGTCTTCCGAAAGAAGTTCACTCCATCGGCTTCACGCCCTCGCGCGTCAGCCGCTCGCGGAGCACCTCGATCTCGATGTCGAGGTCGGTGCGGTCGCTTTCCATCAGCTTTACCGTCTTCGCCGCGAAATTGCTCTCCAGATCGTCCAGCAGGGCGATGTAATCGGCCTTGGCCTGTGCGTCGGCGGTGCGGGAATACAGGTCGGCGAACTTCACGGTCGCGTCCCGCGCCCCCACGAGATAGACGCCGAGGAACTTGCGCGCCGAGGGCAGGTCGCGCGGATCCTCCTCGACCGTGCGGAACATCTGTCGTGCGGTCGTCTGGAACGCCTCGACCCGCCGTTCGAGCGCCCGGTCGCCCGCGCGGTGAATGGCCAGCCCCATCGCCTCGAGATGCGCCTCCGCCTCGTCGACCGCGCGCGCCACCCGCTCCGACTGGAAGCCGTCGGACGACACCCCCTTGTCTCTCAGCGGGTCGAGCCCGAAGGTCGCGAGCATGAGCGCCACCGCGATCAGACCGTAGAGCGCGGGCTCGATGAGGGCGGGCACCTCCGGGGCGAAGGCGGCCAGGAACACGCCCAGCCCCATGCCGACGGCCGAGACGATCTTGCGGGGGACGGCCGGCTTCCTGGCAACCTTGCGCTCGCGGTAGGCATCCTCGGCACGCAGGCCGTCCGACAGCACGAACACCGACCCCGCCATGACGCCGGCCGCCGCGAGGTCGACCGCCATGCCCACCGCATCCTGCCGGAAGGCGGTGACGAGCAGCGGCAGGGGCGCGAGGTAGAGCAGGTTGCGCCGCCCCCGCCCGCGTACGGGCTGGCCGAACGAGGGGCGCAGGCGCGCCGCGCCGGCCTCGCCCCCCGACGTCTTGCCGGCAGAGCCGCCGGGCGAGTATCTGCCGCCGAAGCGCTGGGCCATCACGGGCCTCCGATCAGGCCGGCGGAGACCCCGAAGACGAGGCACCACAGCACGGCGAAGGCCACCTTCGAGAGGGTGCCCGCGGTCACCGGCGTCTGCTCGACGGCCGTGCGTGCACCTGCCGCGAGCGCAGCCCCGGCGGTCACGATCGCCAGCACCAGCCCGACCGTGATCGCGACGGCGGCGGCCAGTGTGATGAGAATGCGCATGGTCGTGGCCTCCCCTCGCGCCTGGACGATCTATACGACATGGGTGCCACGGCGCAATCGCGCGAGAGGCGGGCGCCGCGCGGCGGTCACAGATGCCTCAGTGCGGAACAGGGGCCGGTGCCGCCGCGCTGATCCCCCCGACGCAACACGCATCGGAGCCTCGCCATGGAATTCCTCCTGGGACTCGTCGTGCTCGTGCTCGACATCTACGCGATCTATCAGACCCTGACGTCGAGCGCCTCGACCGCGGCCAAGGCCGCGTGGACGATCGCCATCATCCTCCTGCCCGTCCTCGGGGTGCTCGTCTGGCTGATCGCCGGGCCGCGGGGGCGCCCGCTTCGGGCCTGAGGCGATACGCGCCGCGCGCGATCGGCTGGCCATCGGCGACCGGGCCGCCTAACCTCGCCCGCGCCAGGGGCGGGAGATGCCGATGACCACGCTCTACGTCGATGCCGACGCCTGCCCCGTGAAGTCGGAGGCGGAGCGGGTGGCCACCCGGCTCGGCCTGCCGATGGTGCTCGTCTGCAACGGCGGGATCCGGCCGCCCGAGAACCCGCTTGTCTCGCTCGTCGTCGTCGACGCGGGCCCCGATGCCGCCGACCGGTGGATCGCGGAGCGCTGCGGGCCTGGCGACGTGGTCGTGACCGCCGACCTGCCGCTCGCCGCCCGCTGCCTCGAGGCGGGGGCGCAGGTGATCCGGCATGACGGCGAGGCGCTGACGCAGGCCAATATCGGCGCGCGGCTGGCCATGCGCGACCTGATGGCCGACATCCGGGCGGCAGATCCCTTTCACCGGGGCGGCGGCGCGGCCTTCTCCAGGGCCGACCGGGCGCGCTTCCTGCAGGCGCTCGAACGGGCGGCGACGGCCGCCCGGCGTGCGGGCTGAGCGGCGGCAGCCCCGCCGTCACCGTCCGCCCGGCACGCCGGCAAGCGTGTCGACCGGCAGGGCCGCCGACGGCCGGTCGAGCCCTGCCGCCTCGACGCAGCGACCGAGCTCGGCCCGGAACACCTCGAGCACGCGGGCGCGCGACGACACCTGCCGCTCCACCAGCCCCAGCCGCCGCGTGATCCGCCCCTCGCCGAAGGGGCGCGCGACGAACCGGTCGCCGGCGGTGTCCATCAGCGCGAGCTTGGGCACCACCGCGCAGCCCATGCCGGCGGCGACGCAGCCGACGACCGCGGGCATCGTGTTGACCACGGCGACCTCGCGCGGCGCGACGCCGAGGCGGGCGAGCTCGGTCTCGATCTGGCGGGCCAGCGGCACCGCCGTCCGGTAGCGGATGAAGGGAAGGCGGCGCAGCATCTCGGCGTCCGACCCGTCATGCGTGCCGCGCGGCGCGATCAGCACCAGCGGCTCCGAGAGCACCTCTGTCCACGACAGGCCGGCGGGCAGGCCGACATGCTCGGCCACGAGCGCCGCGTCGAGCCGGTGCGCGGCGACGTCGGCGATCAGCGTCTCCGACACGCCGACCGTCAGCGCAAAGGCGAGATCGGGGTAGCGTGGGCTCAGGCCGGCGAGCGCGTGGGGCGCAAGCTGCATCGAAACCGTGCGGATCGCCCCGATCCTGAGCACGCCCGCCGTGCTGCCGCCCGAGATCGCGAGCCGCGTCTCGGCCATCTCCTGCACCATCCGGCGGGCGGTGCGCAGCATTTCCTCGCCCCCCGCGTTGAGCCGGGGCGGCCGGGTGCGCCGGTCGAAGAGCTGCGCGCCCAGTTCGGCCTCAAGCGCCTGAATCTGCTGGCTGACCGCCGAAGCGGTCAGGTTTACCCGCGCGGCCGCGGCGGCAAAGCTGCCGGTCTCGGCGACGGCGATCAGGGTGTCGAGCTGGCGCAGATCCACAAGTTGTTTCGTAAGCACCGCTTGTGAAAAAGACCAGAACAATTCGCTTTCGCCAGAGGCGCTGGTTTCCCATGCTCCACGCCACAATCACCCAATCGCAGGGAGACCGCCATGAGCATGTTGAAGCCACTGTCCGTCGCGCTGGGCCTCGGCCTGGCCGCCGCGCTGCCCGCCGCCGCGCAGGACTACCCCGAGAAGCCCGTCGAGTTCATCGTGCCGTGGTCGCCGGGCGGCGGCAGCGACACGCTGATGCGCATCGTCGCCAACAACGTCACGCCCTATCTCGGCGTCGAGATGCCGGTGATCAACATGCCCGGCGTCGGCGGCACGGTGGGGCTGCGCGAGGCCTCGCGCCGCGACGCCGACGGCTACACGATCAGCCAGGTCCACGAGGGTCTGCTGACCGCTACCGTGACGGGCCTGACCGAGCTCGAATGGTCGGATTTCGAGCCGATCGCCCTGATGACCTCGTCGCCGCAATACCTCGTCGCCGCCGACGAGGCGCCCTTCGAGACCTTCGAGGAGATGGTGGCCTATGCGCAGGAGAACCCGGGCGACCTGACGATCGGCGTCACGCTCGGCGGCGTGCCGCACCTGCATGCCGCGATGATCGCCGAGGCCTTCGACATCGAGTGGTCCTACGTGGGCTACGAGGGCACGGGCGAGCGCATCCGCGCGCTGGTGGGCGGCAACCTCGATCTCGCCATCGGCGACGTCGCCTCGTCGCTGCAGTTCGCCGAGAACGGCGACCTCAAGTTTCTCGCCACCGGCGCGACCGAGCGCATGGCGCAGACCCCAGACATCCCCACGCTGACCGAGCTCGGCGCCGATCTGGAGCTGACGATCACCCGCGGCATCGTCATGCCGCAGGGGGCGCCCGACGAGGCGCAGGCCACGCTCGAGACCGCGCTGATGGAGCTGTCGGAAGACGAGACCTTCGTCCAGCAGGTCAACAACGCCGGCGCCGAGGTCGCCTTCCGCGGGCAGGAGGACTACACGGCCTACCTCGCCTCGCTGGCCGGCACGGTGGAACGCCTCGCCGAGGTGCTGGCGCCGTGAGCGACGTCGGGGCTGAAAGGGACCGGACGGGCGAGTCGGGCGAGGTCGCCCGGCTCGTCGCCTACGTCGCGCTCTTCGCCGTCTCGGCGGCGCTGTTCGTCGAGGCGGCAGGGCTGCCCGTGTCGCGTTTCGAACGGCTTGGCGCGGGCGCCTTTCCGATGATCGTGCACGGCACGCTGATGGCGCTGCTCCTTGGCGCCATCGTCGCCACGATGCGCCGACTGCCGCGCGCCGCCTACGCCCGCTTCGCGGCCGATATCCGCGACTGGGCGGTGTCGCGGCGGCTCGTCTTCTTCCTCTTCGCCTGTCTGGGCCTCTACCTCGCCGTGATGCCCGTGGTCGGCTTCGCACCCGCGACCTTCGTCTTTCTCGCGGTCATGCAGGGCGTGCTCGCGCCCAAGACGCCGGTCGCCATGGGCACCGCGCTGCTGCTGGCGCTCCTGTTCTCCTACGGGCTGAACTGGCTCTTCGCCGAGGTCTTCAACGTCTTCCTGCCGCGGGGCCGCTGAGATGGACGCCTTCCTGCAGGGCGCGGCCGTGGTGCTGTCGCCCGAGACGCTGATCTACATGCTGGTGGGCTCCATCGCGGGCATCGTCGCCGCAGCCATCCCGGGCTTCACCGTGACGATGGCGATCGTGCTGACGCTGCCGCTGACCTTCGCGATGGACCCGCTGCAGGGCATCGCGGTGATGCTGGCCGTCTATGTGGGCGGCTACACCGGCGGCCTGATCTCGGCCGCGCTGCTCGGCATACCCGGCACGCCGTCGGCGGTGGCCACCACCTTCGACGCCTTCCCGATGGCCCGGCGGGGCGAGCCGGGGCGCGCGCTGTCGATCGGGGTCTGGGCCTCGTTTCTCGGCACGGTGATATCCACCGCGGTCCTGATCGTCGCCGCGCCCCCGCTCGCCGTCTTCGCGGTGCGGCTGGGACCGTGGGAATATTTCTCGCTCATCGTCTTCGCGCTCACGATCGTGGCCAGCCTCGTCGGCCACTCGGCCACGCGCGGCCTGATCGCGGCGCTGATCGGGCTCGCGATCTCCACCGTGGGCGCCGACCCGATGATGGGGCAGCCGCGCTTCGACTTCGGGCTCGAGGTGCTGCAGGCGGGCCTTCCCTTCCTCGTGGTGCTCATCGGCATCTTCGCCATCTCGCAACTCGCCTCCGAGGTGGAGGATGCGGGCGCCATCCGCCGCGGCGAGAAGGTTGTCACCGGCAGCATCGATTTTCGCGTCTGGGACGCGATGCGCGACGTGGTGATGCGCCCGGTCAACCTGATCCGCTCGTCGGTCGTGGGCGTGGCGATCGGCGCGCTGCCGGGCGCGGGCGGCTCGATCGCCAACCTCGTCGCCTACGACCAGGCCAAGCGCGCCTCGAAGACGCCGGAGACGTTCGGCACCGGCACGCCCGAGGGGGTCGTCGCCTCCGAATCGGGCAACTCGGCCACGGCGGGCGGCGGCCTGATCCCTCTCATCGCGCTCGGCATCCCCGGCTCGGCGGTCGATGCGATCCTGATGGCCTCGCTCATGGTGCACGGCATCTCGGTGGGGCCGCGGCTGATCATGGACAACGCCGACCTGGTCTACGGCATGTTCCTCGCCATGGTCGTGTCGAGCCTGCTGATGCTCGTCGTGTGCCTGACCTTCATGCGCGCGTTCCTGCGGGTGGCCGAGGTGCCGAAATGGGCCATCGTGCCGCTGGTGCTGGTGTGCTGCGTCGTCGGCTCCTTCGCGCTGAACAACCGGGTGACCGATCTCTACCTGCTCGGCGCCGTGGGGGTGCTGGGCTACGCGCTGCGCGCGCTCGACTTCCCGCTCGCGCCGCTGGTGCTGGGCGTCATCCTGGGCCCCATCGCCGAGACCAACCTTCGCCGCGCGCTTATGACCGACGCCGACTGGTCGCTCTTCTTCACCCGGCCCGTCAGCCTGATCTTCCTCGTGCTGGCCGTGCTTTCCATCGCCTGGTCGGTGCGGGCGCACATGCGCGCACGCCGCAAGGCAGACGACCGAAAGGAA
Source organism: Rhodovulum sp. 12E13 (assembly GCF_003340565.1). Classification (GTDB taxonomy): domain Bacteria; phylum Pseudomonadota; class Alphaproteobacteria; order Rhodobacterales; family Rhodobacteraceae; genus HLUCCA09. The sequence continues at coordinate 119,023 of NZ_QPLK01000009.1, forward strand.
CCCGCCTGATGTTCATCCGCCATGACTCGCTCTACGCCTCGCGGCGCTCGCCAGTGCTGGCCGACAACGTGGTCGCCACCTCGCAGCCGCTCGCGGCGCAGGCGGGCGTGTCGATGCTCATGCGCGGCGGCAACGCCGTCGACGCCGCCATCGCCGCCGCCGCCGTGCTGACCGTGGTCGAGCCCACCGGCAACGGCCTCGGCTCGGACGCGTTCTGCATCCTGTGGGACGGGACGCGCCTGCACGGGCTCAACGCCTCCGGCGCAGCGCCCGCGGGCTGGACGCCCGAGCGCTTCGCCGGGATGTCGGAGATGCCGTTCCGCGGGTGGGAATCGGTGACCGTGCCGGGGGCGGTCAGCGCCTGGGCGGCGCTGTCGGAGCGGTTCGGCCGGCTCGACCTGCCCACGCTGCTCGCGCCTGCCATCCGATACGCCGAGGAGGGGTTCGTCGTCTCCCCGGTGATCGGCGCGCTCTGGGCCAAGGGGGCCGAGGCGCTCGGCAACCAGCCCGGCTTCGCCGAGGCCTTCATGCCGGGCGGGAGGGCGCCGCAGGCGGGGGCGCGATTCGCCCATCCCGGCCAGGCCGAGAGCCTGCGCCTGATCGCCGAGAGCGGCGGCCGCGCCTTCTACGAGGGGGCGCTCGCCGAGCGCATCGCCGCCTTCGCCGCCGAGCATGGCGCGGCGCTGACCGGGGATGATCTTGCCGCCCACAGCCCCGAATGGGTCGAGACGATCCGCACCGGCACCTGCGAGGCCGAGTTGCACGAGATCCCGCCCAACGGGCAGGGCATCGCCGCGCTGATGGCACTGGGGATGCTCGAGGCGAGCGGCGTGCACGACATGACACCCGACGACCCGCGCGCCCTGCACCTGCAGATCGAGGCGATCAAGCTCGCCTTCGCCGATCTGTACGCCTACGTGGCCGACGTCTCCGCGATGCGCCCCGTCACCGTCGAGGCGCTGCTCGACCCGGGCTACCTGCGGTCGCGTGCCGCCGGGATCGACCCGGACCGCGCGGGCGACCCCGGCGCGGGCGCGCCCCTCAACGGCGGCACCGTCTACCTGACCGCAGCGGACGCGGACGGCATGATGGTGTCGTTCATCCAGTCGAACTATGCCGGCTTCGGCTCGGGGGTGGTGGTGCCCGGTACCGGCATCAGCCTGCAGAACCGCGGCGCGGGATTCACCCTCGAGCCGGGCCACCCCAACGAGGTGGGGCCGCGCAAGCGCCCGTTCCACACGATCATCCCCGGTTTCGTCATGCGCGACGGCGTGCCCGACATGAGCTTCGGCGTGATGGGCGGGCCGATGCAGGCGCAGGGCCACGTGCAGATGGTGCTGCGCACGCAGGCCTGGGGGCAGGACGTGCAATCGGCCGCCGACGCGCCGCGCTGGCGCTTCGTCGAGGGCCGCACCGTCGCCTGCGAGGAGACGATGCCCGAGGCCACGCGCGCCGCGCTCTCCTCCATGGGGCACGAGATCGTGGTCGAGGCGCCCGACAACGCTTTCGGCTTCGGTGGCGCGCAGCTCATCCGGCGGCTGCCCGGCGGCGGCTACATGGCGGGCTCCGATCCGCGCAAGGACGGCTGCGCCATAGGCTTCTGACGCCGGGCGCGGGGCGGGCCCGGCGCCGTCGCGCGGCGGCCTCGTCGTGGGGGCGCGTGCCCTCGCGGGGCGGGCGGGATTGCCCTCGCCCCGCCCCGCGCCTTATATGCACGCGAATTCAGGCATCGCGAGAGAGACGATCATGGCCGGCCATTCCAAATGGGCGAACATCCAGCACCGCAAGGGGCGCCAGGACGCTGCGCGCTCCAAGCTGTTCTCGAAGCTGTCCAAGGAGATCACGGTGGCCGCCAAGATGGGCGACCCCGACCCCGAGAAGAACCCGCGCCTGCGCCTCGCGGTGAAGGAGGCCAAGGCGAACTCGGTGCCGAAGGACGTCATCCAGCGCGCCATCGACAAGAGCCAGGGCGGCGAGGGCGACGGCTACGAGGAGATCCGCTACGAGGGCTACGGCCCCGGGGGCGTGGCGATCATCGTCGAGGCGATGACCGACAACCGCAACCGCACCGCCTCCAACGTGCGCTCGACCTTCGGCAAGCACGGCGGCAACCTCGGCGAGACCGGCTCGGTCGGATTCATGTTCGAGCGCAAGGGCGAGATAGTCTATGCCGCCGATGCCGCCGACGAGGAGACGGTGCTCGAGGCCGCGATGGAGGCCGGCGCCGAGGACGTCGAGAGCACGGCTGACGGCCACACGATCTACTGCGCCGACACCGATCTCAACGACGTCTCGAGCGCGCTCGAGGCGCGTCTGGGCGAGGCGCAATCGACGAAACTCGTCTGGAAGCCGCTCAACACGACCGAACTCGACTACGAGGGCGCGCAGAAGCTGATGCGCCTGATCGAGGTGCTGGAAGACGACGACGACGTGCAGCGCGTCACCGCCAATTTCGAGGTCTCCGACGAGGTGATGGAGCAGCTCGCCTCCTGACCCGGCCGTTCCGGCAGGCCCTTCGCCCTCTCGCGGGCGGTGGCCGACGGCCGTGTCTCGCCGTGACGGGCCGAGGCCGCGCGCGCGGGGCAGGGGCCCTCACTCGCGCCGATCGCGCCGCACGCAACGCGAGCGCCCGGCAGCTCTTGCTCGACAGCGCGACGGCCATTTCGCTGACCATTGCTGCCGGTCTCTCGCCTCGATGGCCATGCGCGCCGCTCGGGGGGGGCGTGCCGCGCCGCCCGCAACCGGGTCAGGCGCCCGGGCGATCGTCTCGCGCGTCGGCCACCATGGCGATGGCCGCGGCCACGGCCTCGTCGATCGACATCGTGGAGGTATCGAGCACCTTCGCGTCGGGTGCAGGCCTGAGCGGGGCGTCGGTGCGGCCCCGGTCGCGCGCGTCGCGCTCCCGCAGGTCGGCCGCCACCTGCTCGAGCGTCACGGCGTGGCCCTTGGCCGCGAGCTCGGCATGGCGGCGGCGGGCGCGCTCGTCGTCGGTGGCCGTGACGAACAGCTTCACCGCCGCGTCGGGGCAGATGACGGTGCCGATGTCGCGCCCGTCGAGCACCGCGCCGCCCATCCGCGTGGCGAAGGCGCGCTGGAAGTCGACCAGCGCCGCGCGCACTTCGGGGATCGCCGCGACACGGCTCGCCGCCTGCCCCACCTCCTGCGTGCGCAGGCCCGCCTCGTCGGCCAGATCGTCGGCCTGCAGGGCGCGCGCCGCGTCGAGGGGCGCGGTGCCGTCGAGCGTGCGCCGCCCCGTGGCGCGGTAGAGCAGCCCGGTATCCAGATGCGCGAACCCGAACCGCGCCGCGACGGCCCGCGCGATGGTGCCCTTGCCTGCCGCCGCGGGGCCGTCGATGGCGACGGTGAAGCTCATGCCCGCCGCTCCACGGGCCGGGCCGGCCGGCCGGCCTCCGGCGGGGATATTTGCAGCAAGAAGAAGGGCGGGGCGCTGCGCGTCGGGCGGACGGGGGTCATGCGTCCTCCGTCGCGGCCTCGAAGCGGGCGCCGAGGCGCTCCATCAGCGGGCGGAAATCGGGGAAGGAGGTGGCGATGGGGCCGGCGTCGTCGACGGTGACGGGAGCCCGCGCCGCCATGCCGGCGATCAGGAACGACATGGCGATGCGGTGGTCGAGGCGGGCCGCGACCGTGGCGCCGCCGGGAAGGCCGCCGGGACCCGCGCCGTGAACGGTGAAGCTGTCCTCGGTCTCGTCGACGCGGGCGCCGCAGGCGCGCAGGCCGCGCGCCATCGCGTCGATCCGGTCGCTTTCCTTGACGCGCAGTTCGTGGGTGCCGGGCATGTGGGTCGCCCCCTCGGCGTTGGCCGCGACGACCGCGAGGATCGGGTATTCGTCGATCATCGAGGCGGCGCGCTCGGGCGGCACGGTGATTCCGCGCATCGCGGGCGAGTAGCGGGCGCGCAGGTCGGCCACCGGCTCGCCGCCTTCCTCGCGCGGATTCTCGAAGGTGAGGTCGGCGCCCATGTCCTGCAGCGTGGTGTAGAGGCCGGCGCGGGTGGGGTTGAGGCCGATATTCGGCACCACGATCTCGGAGCCGGGCACGATCAGCGCCGCGCAGACGGGGAAGGCGGCCGAGGAGGGATCGCGCGGCACGGCGATGGCCTGGGGCCGCAGCTCGGGCCGGCCGATGAGGGCGATACGGTGGCCCGCGGCGGTATCCTCGACCGTCACCTCGGCGCCGAAGCCCGCCAGCATCCGCTCGGTGTGGTCGCGCGTCGCCACCCGCTCGGTCACCACCGTCGCGCCGGGGGCGTTCAGCCCGGCGAGCAGCACGGCGCTCTTGACCTGCGCCGAGGCGACCGGCGTGGCGTAGTCGACCGGCACGGGCAGGGCGGCGCCCGTGAGCGTGAGCGGCAGCCGTCCGCCCGCGCGCCCCCGCGCCTCCGCGCCGAAGAGGGCCAGCGGCTCGGTCACGCGCCCCATCGGGCGCGCGCGCAGGGAGGCATCGCCGGTGAAAGTGGCCGCGATCGGCGTGGTCGCCATCGCCCCCATGACGAGCCGCACGCCGGTGCCTGAATTGCCGCAATCGATGACGTCTTCGGGTTCGGCGAAACCGCCGGTGCCCACGCCGTGGATCGACCAGCGGCCCTCTCCGTGCCGGACGACCTCGGCGCCGAAGGCGGCCATCGCCGTCGCCGTGTCGAGCACGTCCTGTCCCTCGAGCAGGCCGGTGATCCGCGTCTCGCCCACGGCCAGCGCGCCGAGGATCAGCGACCGGTGGCTGATCGACTTGTCGCCCGGCACATGGGCCTCGCCCGTGAGGGGCCCCGAGGCGGGGGCGGTCAGGGGCGTGGGCGTGCCGTGCGCGGCCATGCGGCGTCTCCTTGCGGGCTCGGCCCCTCCGGAGGGGGCGGGCCTCGCCCTAGCGCAGGGCGTGGGCGGAATCCAGCCTGCCGCGGGCTCGATCCGGGCGGCGCGCGCGGCCTACCTCTCGCCCAGCCAGCGCTCGGGGTTGGTCTCGGCGATGGCGCGGAAGGTGTCCTCGCCCAGCGTCTGCCGCAGGCGCACCGAGATCTCGCGCTCCGAGGTCTCGACCTGCCGGGTCATGTAGAAGTCGGACCCGAAGAGGGTGCGGGCGCACACCGCCTCGTCCTCGAGAAACACCTTGAGAAACGGCAGGTAGTGCGGCCGGGCGAACAGCGTGTAGCTGATGTCGGCCCAGAGCGGCCCGCCCTCGTGCGCGCGCAGCAGGTCGAGGATCGAGGCGAGCCAGTTCCGGCGCCGCGCCTCGGCGTCGCCCGGCGCGAGCCCCTCGCGGATATAGGCGTCCCAGTCGCGCTGGCCGCCGAAATGGGCGAGGCAGATGCGCAGGGCGGGATGCGCCTCGATCACCGGCAGCATGGCGCGCGGATCGGTCAGGGCGTCGGCCCGGCGCACCGACAGCCCCCGCCCCGTGACGCCACCGCGCGAGCAGTGGCTGAGCACCGGCAGGCCGCGCTCGACCAGCAGGGGGTAGAGCGTGCCCATGAGCGCCTCGTGGTCGGGCGGAAAGCCGAGGCGCGGATAGATCTTCAGCCCGCGGAAGCCGAGCGTCTCGATCGCCCGCCGCGCCTCGGCCACGCTGTCCGCGGAGCGCGGGTCGACCGTGGCGAAGGGCAGGACCAGGCCCGCGCTTTCGGCCGCCAGCGCGGCGAGCTCGTCGTGCTGGGCGGCGAGGGCCTGCGCAGGCGCGCCCCAGCCGCCATGGGCCATGTCCATCGGCAGCACGACGAAGCGGGTGCCCTGGGGGTATTGCCGCGCGATCTCGGCGAGGATGCGCGCCTGCGCGCCGGCCGCCCCGGTCTGGCGAAAGCGGATCAGCCGCTCGACGGCTTCGGCCAGCCGTTCCTGCCCGGCGAAGGCGAGCGCGACCCGGACGCCGCGCGCGAGGCCGGGAACGCGCCTGAGCGGCCAGGCGGCGGGATGCGGAAAGAACTCCGGCACGTGCGCATCGGTAAAGGTGTGCACGTGGCAATTGGTGATGCGGATGTCGGCCATGACGCCCCCTCCCTCGGCGAGTGGCTCAGCCTATCACGGAGCGTCTCCCCCGTGCCCCGTCCGGGCGCGCGGCGAACCGCCGCCCGCGTCGGGGGTCAGCCCCGAGCACGCCGCCGGAGGAACGTCAGGTAGTGCGGCACCCGCCCCTCGCGCAGCGCCTTGGCCTCGTAGCGCGTGGTCACCCAGTCGTCCCACGGGCGGCGCCAGTCGTCCGGCCGCTCGGCTGTCCAGTCGAAGCCGTGGCGCGGCACCTGCTCGAGCGTCTGGCGCACGTAGTCGGGGATGTCGGTCGCCACACGCAGCTCGGCGCCCGGCGCCATGACACGGGCGAGCGGCGCGAGGTATTCGGGCGTCACCGCGCGGCGCTTGTGGTGCTTCGCCTTGGGCCAGGGATCGGGGTAGAGCAGGAAGCACTTCCGCACCGAGGCGTCGGGCAGCACGTCGAACAGGTCGCGCACGTCGCCGGGATGAATGCGGATGTTGTCGGCCCCCGCCTCGCGGATCCTGCCCAGAAGCATCGCCACGCCGTTGACGAAGGGCTCGCAGCCGATCAGGCCCACCTCCGGGTGCGCCGCAGCCTGGTGCACCATGTGCTCGCCCCCGCCGAAGCCGATCTCGAGCCAGACCGGGCGCCCCCCGAACAGGGCGGCGAGGTCGATCGGCCGGCGCGCGGGGTTCTCCTCCCAGGTGACGGGGCCGGGCGACAGGCGGCCCAGATCCTGCTCCAGGTACGCGCGCTGGCTGTCGCGCAGCGCCTTGCCGTGGCGGCGGCCGTGGAAGTTGCGCCACGGCGCGCCGGCCTGCACGCTCGGCGGTGGGGATCGGTCGGGGCGCTTGTCGGGCATGCTCTCTCTCCGGATCCGCGCCCCTAGCCGCGTGCGGCCGGCTGGGTCAAGCGCGGCGTCCCCGGCTTCTTTCTGGTCCAAATACGCCCGGGCCGCGCTTGCCACCCCGCGCCGGCGCCTGTATAAAGCGGCGCGTCAGAGAAGCAGGCGGTCAACGCCGGGGACGACGAGCAGGGTCGGGGGCTCCCTCCGGCCCTTCGTGTTTTCCCGGTGCCCCGTGAAAAGACCAATCTCCAGACCGGCGGAGACAACCGCCCGGCCCGCAACATCGCAAACCAGGATCCGAAACAGACACATGCCCGCGAACGCATCCATGGAGGAATTCGAGAGCCTCCTGAACGAAAGTCTCGAAATCGACACGCCGACCGAGGGGTCGGTCGTCAAGGGCCGCGTCATCGCCATCGAGGCGGGGCAGGCCATCATCGACGTCGGCTACAAGATGGAAGGCCGCGTCGAACTCAAGGAATTCGCCAATCCCGGCGAGGCCCCCGAGATCGAGGTGGGCGACGAGGTCGAAGTGTATCTCGACCGGGTCGAGAACGCCCGCGGCGAGGCCTCGATCAGCCGCGAGAAGGCCCGCCGCGAGGCCGCGTGGGACCGCCTCGAAAAGGCCTATGCCGACGAGCAGCGCGTCGAGGGCGCCATCTTCGGCCGCGTCAAGGGCGGCTTCACCGTCGATCTCGGCGGCGCCGTGGCGTTCCTGCCCGGCTCCCAGGTCGACGTGCGCCCGGTGCGCGACGCGGGCCCGCTGATGGGCCTCAAGCAGCCCTTCCAGATCCTCAAGATGGATCGTCGCCGCGGCAACATCGTCGTGTCGCGCCGCGCCATCCTCGAGGAGAGCCGCGCCGAGCAGCGCGCCGAGGTGATCGCCAACCTGCAGGAAGGCCAGGCGGTCGATGGCGTGGTCAAGAACATCACCGAATACGGCGCCTTCGTCGATCTCGGCGGCGTCGACGGCCTGCTGCACGTCACCGATATGGCGTGGCGCAGGGTGAACCACCCCTCCGAGATCCTCTCGATCGGCGAGACGGTGCGCGTCCAGGTCATCAAGATCAACAAGGAGACGCACCGCATCTCGCTCGGCATGAAGCAGCTTCAGGCCGACCCGTGGGATACCGTCGAGGCGAAGTTCCCGATCGGCTCGGTGCATACCGGCCGCGTGACGAACATCACCGATTACGGCGCCTTCGTGGAACTGGAGCCAGGCGTCGAGGGCCTCGTCCACGTCTCGGAGATGAGCTGGACCAAGAAGAACGTGCATCCGGGCAAGATCGTGTCCACCTCGCAGGAGGTCGACGTGATGGTGCTCGAGATCGACACGCAGAAGCGCCGCGTGTCGCTGGGGCTGAAACAGACCATGCGCAACCCGTGGGAGGTCTTCGCCGAGACCCATCCCGAGGGCACCGAGGTCGAGGGCGAGGTCAAGAACATCACCGAGTTCGGCCTGTTCGTCGGCCTGCCCGGCGACATCGACGGCATGGTGCACCTGTCCGACCTGAGCTGGGACGAGCGCGGCGAGGACGCGATCCAGAACTACCGCAAGGGCGACGTGGTCAAGGCCGTCGTCACCGAGACCGACATCGAGAAGGAGCGCATCTCGCTCTCGATCAAGGCGCTCGGCGGCGACAAGTTCGCCGACGCGGTGGGCGGCGTGAAGCGCGGCGACATCATCACCGTCGAGGTGACCGCGATCGAGGATGGCGGCATCGAGGTGGAATACGAGGGCATGAAGTCGTTCATCCGCCGCTCCGACCTGTCGCGCGACCGCTCCGAGCAGCGGCCCGAGCGCTTCCAGGTGGGCGACAAGGTCGACGTGCGCGTGACCAACATCGACAGCAAGTCGCGCCGGCTGGGCCTGTCGATCAAGGCGCGCGAGATCGCCGAGGAGCGCGAGGCGGTCGAGCAGTTCGGCTCGTCCGACTCCGGTGCCTCGCTCGGCGACATCCTGGGCGCCGCGCTCAAGGGCGAAGACAAGAGCTGAGGCCACCGCCCGGCGATTTCACAGGGGCCCCGCGTCAGGCGCGGGGCCTTTTCCTTTGGTGCCGGCCCGTCGCGCGGCACCCGTCCTTCGGGCGGCCGACGGCGGCGAATCGCGTGCGCTCCCCATCCGCCTGGTGGGGGCGATTTCCACGCGGCAGCCTTCCCCTGCGGCAGATCACGGTTTTTGTCGCCTGTTTCCGGCCATTTAGTTGTGGATTTCCCCGAGGCGCGCGTGGCTTCGTCGTTCCCGCGGGCGCCGTTTCCGGCTATGGTCTGCGCGCGGCATAGTGAACAAGAACGCCTAGGCCTCACCGGCCGGCACGGGGGAAACCATGATCCGTTCCGAACTCATTCAGATCATTGCTGACGAGAATCCGCACCTTTACCAGCGCGACGTCGAGAAGATCGTCAACACGATCTTCGACGAGATTATCGAGGCCATGGCGCGGGGCGACCGTGTAGAGTTGCGCGGCTTCGGCGCCTTCTCGGTCAAGAAGCGCGACGCCCGCACCGGCCGCAACCCCCGCACGGGCGAGGCGGTCGACGTGGACGAAAAGCATGTGCCTTTCTTCAAGACCGGCAAGCTGCTACGCGACCGGCTGAACGAGACCACCGACGCCTGACCGAACCACCAAGAAGAACGACGCCCGAGGCCCGCCCATGATCCGCTTCCTCAAATATGCCTTCCTCTTCGTGCTCGCCGCCGTGCTGCTCGCGGTCGCGCTGGCCAACCGCCAGCTCGTGACCCTCAAGCTGCTGACGCCCGAACTCGAGACATTCTCGGGCTGGTCCTGGTCGCTCGAGGTGCCGCTTTACTTCGTCGCCTTCGTGGGCGTGGCCATCGGCCTGCTGATCGGCTTCATCTGGGAATGGATCCGCGAGTCGAAGCACCGGCAGGAGGTTTCCAAGCGACAGAACCAGGTGCGCAGCCTGAAGCGCGAGGTGACCAAACTGAAAGGCGAGAAGGGCGAGCAGTCGGACGACGTGCTCGCGCTCATCGAAAACAAGCCGCGCAAGGCCGGCTGAGCCATTGACGCAGGCCGATGCAGGCGGCGTCGCCGTCAAGATCTGCGGCCTGACGCGCCCCGAGGACGCGCGCGCCGCTGCCGATGCCGGCGCGCGCTATGTCGGCCTCGTGTTCTTCGATCCTTCGCCCCGCAACGTGCCCCTCGACAGGGCGCGCGAGATCGCCCTCGAGGCGCCGTTCGGCGTGGCCAAGGTCGCACTGACGGTGAATGCCACCGATGCCTTCCTCGACGGACTGGTAGAGACGGTGCCGCTCGACCTGCTGCAACTGCACGGCCGCGAGAGCCCCGAGCGCGTGGCCGGGATCCGCGACCGCCTCGGCCTGCCGGTGATGAAGGCGGTGGGCATCGCCGACGCCGCGGATCTGCCCGAGATCGCCGAATACGCCGACGCGGCCGACCAGCTGCTGATCGACGCCAAGCCCCCGCGTGACGCCGACCTGCCCGGCGGCAACGGCCTGTCCTTCGACTGGCGCCTGCTCGCGGGCCGGCGCTGGACGCAGCCGTGGATGCTCGCGGGCGGCCTGACGCCGGACAACGTGGGCAATGCCATTCGCCTTACCGGGGCGCGGCAGGTCGACGTCTCTTCTGGGGTCGAGCGCGCGCCGGGCGTGAAGGATGCCGGACGCATCGCCGCCTTCGTGCGCGCCGCCCGGGCGGACGCCCCGGGTTAACGCGGCGTTCACCATGATGTGCGAGCGTCTCGTCATGGCCGCGCTTCCTCCGCACATCACCGCTGATATCTGGCTGACGCAGCTGTTCACCTCTGGCGAGGCGCGCAAGGGCGGCGTCGTCAAGCGGCAGGTGCGCGACGTCGAGCGCCTCGTCGGCCGCGACGCCTTCCTGCGCGAGGTCGAGCGGCGGGGCTTCCAGGCGGTGCAGAACGGCCGGCACTTCGTCGTGTTCTGCAACGGTCTGCCGATCCGTCGGGTCCGCGCCTGAGGCAAGGGCCTTCGAAGGCCCTTGATCCAAGCCGCGGCGCCGCGGCTTGTCACGCGGCGCGCAAGCCGCGTGGTGCAAGGCGTTTCGAAACGCCTTGCGCTTGCCGGCACGCCCGCGCTGCAATACCTCTGGCGCGCCAGCGGAGGGAGCCCGACATGCCCGAAGACCTCATCAACAGCTTCATGACCGGTCCCGACGAGAACGGGCGGTTCGGCGATTTCGGCGGCCGCTTCGTGAGCGAGACGCTCATGCCGCTCATCCTTGAGCTCGAGGAGCAATACGAGCGCGCCAAGACCGACGAGAGCTTCTGGGCCGAGATGGATCATCTCTGGACCCACTATGTCGGCCGCCCCTCGCCGCTCTACTTCGCCGAGCGGCTGACCGAGCGGCTCGGCGGCGCCAAGGTCTACATGAAACGCGACGAGCTGAACCACACCGGCGCGCACAAGATCAACAACGTGCTTGGTCAGATCCTGCTTGCCCGCCGCATGGGCAAGAGCCGGATCATCGCCGAGACGGGGGCCGGCCAGCACGGCGTCGCCACCGCCACCGTCTGCGCCAAGTTCGGGCTCAAGTGCATCGTCTACATGGGCGCGCACGACGTCGAGCGGCAGTCGCCCAACGTCTTCCGCATGCGGCTCCTTGGCGCCGAGGTCGTGCCGGTCACCTCGGGCCGCGGCACGCTGAAGGACGCGATGAACGACGCGTTGCGCGACTGGGTGACCAACGTGCGCGACACGTTCTACTGCATCGGCACCGTGGCGGGCCCGCACCCCTACCCGGCTATGGTGCGCGATTTCCAGTCGATCATCGGCAAGGAGGTCCGCCGCCAGATGCTCGAGGCGGAAGGCCGGCTGCCCGACACGCTCGTCGCCGCGATCGGCGGCGGCTCCAACGCGATGGGCCTGTTTCATCCATTCCTCGACGACCCCGACGTGGCCATCGTCGGCGTCGAGGCGGGCGGCAAGGGCGTCGACGAGAAGATGGAGCATTGCGCCTCGCTCACCGGCGGACGGCCCGGCGTGCTGCACGGCAACCGCACCTACCTCTTGCAGGACGACGACGGCCAGATCCTCGAGGGCTACTCGATCTCTGCCGGGCTTGATTATCCGGGGATCGGTCCCGAGCATTCGTGGCTGCACGATGTCGGCAGGGCGCGCTACGTCTCGGTGACGGATGCCGAGGCCCTCGAGGCGTTCCAGCTCTGCTGCGAGATGGAGGGGATCATTCCCGCACTCGAGCCGTCGCATGCCCTGGCCCACGTGACCCGCATGGCGCCGGGCCTGCCGCGGGACCATGTGATCTGCATGAACATGTGCGGTCGCGGCGACAAGGACATCTTCACCGTCGCCAGCGCCCTCGGCCACGATATCTGAGCGCATGCGGGCACGGCCGATGCGGCCCCGGCTGGCTCCGCCGCGCCGGCTACTCCGCCGTGATCGCGTGTCGTTCCAGCACGTCGAGCGGCACGATCTCCAGCGCGCCGCGATGCGTCGCCGCCAGGTTGACCTGCGGCGCCGCTCCCTCGTCATGTGCCTGCAGGAAGCGCGCCGCGCAGAGGCACCAGTGGTCGCCGGGCTTCAGGCCCGGGAAGCGGAACTCGGGCCGAGGCGTCGACAGGTCGTTGCCGAGATACTTCGACAGCGCCAGGAACTCCGCCGTCATCACCGCGCAGACGGTATGGCTGCCGCGATCGGCCGCGCAGGTATTGCAATGGCCATCGCGGAAGAAGCCGGTCACCGGATCGGTCGAGCACGGCGCGAGCGGGCCGCCGAAAACGTTGACCGCGGGGTCCTTTTCCATGGGTCGCCTCCTTTCATCCCGAGACTAGCGGCGCCCGGCGGGCTGTCGAGGGGCCTCACAGCCGCGGCAGCGCCACCGGCCCCGTCCACGTCACAGACCGCCCGTGGAAGTCGACCCGCGCCAGCGCCACAGTCGCACCGCCCGGCCACAGTGTCAGCGTCAGCCCGGCGGTGCGCCGGCCGTCGGCCTCCATCCCGATCCGCGCGAGCGGCGCGTCGCGCGTCGCACGGGCGCCGGCCGCTTCGATCAGCGCCTCGCCCTTTTCGCGCGCCGCCTCGGGCAGATATTGCCAGGCCACCGTGTGGAAGACGACCGTCGCGATTCCCTCGCGCCGGCGCGGCAGCTCGGCCCGCAGCCACTCGACCGCGTCGCCCCGCGCCACATCGGCCGGCGCCTCCGCCGCGCGTGCCAGGGCCGCCTCGGTGAGCGCGCGCCGCTCCGGCTGGTCCGGCCAGAGGTAGGAGAGCAGGCGCAGCCGGTCCTCCGGAAGGGCCGGGTCGAAGGGCGCAAGGTCCACCCCCCGCCGCTCCATGACCTCGAGAGGACAGGGTGCCGGCGCCGGCCCCTGCCAGCCGGGGCGCAGCAGGGGCGGGGCGTCCGCCGGCCCCCAGGCCCTGCCCGACGCCTCCAGCCGGAACAGGTCCGCGCGCAGGTTCAGCCCCGCCGCGCAGCCAAGCTCCCACAGCGCGAGCGGCCTGCCCGTCGCCGCCGCGACCATACCGAGCGCCGGGATCAGCGCCGCCGCCCGCCGCACCTCGTTGGTCTGCGGCGCCCGGCCGAGCGCCTCGAGCAGCGCACCCTGGTGGCGCGCGAGCGCCCGCTCCACCGCCGACCACAGCGCCCCGTCCGGCACCTCGTGCGGCGGGTAGACGCGCGCGAGGTCCGCATCCGCCCCCGCCAGAACCAGCCGGTGCAACCCGCCGGCAAGCCGCAGCATCGGGTTGTCGGCCGCGATCCCCGCATCGCCCGGCCAGAACAGTACCGCGTCCGCCACCGCGCCGCCCGGCGCAAGTCGCTCGGCACAGAGCGCCATGAGCCGCGCCATGAACGGCGAGCCCAGCCGCGCGCAGGCTCGCCCCTGCATGGCGAAGCCCGCCCGCACCCGCGCCGCGCGGGCCACCCTGTCGGCGTCCGCGCACTTCTTCTTGCTGCAAGTATTCCGGGGGGCTCCGGGGGGCTGGCCCCCCGGTCCGCCGGTGCCGCCGGGCCTCACCTCCGAGCCTCAAGCGCGTCCGAGATCGCGCGGAGTGCCGCCATGGCCGCCGCCTGCCGTCCCGGCGCGCGGAAGCCCCGGTCGGCCGCGGTCGCCACGATCACCACGTCGCGCACCCGGTCGATGTAGAGGTATTGCCCGTAGACGCCCCGCCCCAGCACCTCTCCCGGCCGGCCGTCCCACGGGATCCACCACTGGTAGCCGTAGCGCAGCGCCCCGGGCGCGGTCGCCGCCTGTGGCGTGGTGCTCGCCTCGATCCACGCCTCGGGCACCACCTGCCGACCGCCGATCCGCCCCTCCTGCGCCACCATCAGCCCGAACCGGGCGTAGTCGCGGAGGGCCAGGTTGAGCCCGCCGAGGGCGAAGGCCACCCCCTCGCCGTCGGTCAGGAAATAGGGCTCGGCCTCGAGCCCGAGCGGCGCGATCAGCCGCTCCGACATCAGCTCGGCCAGCGACCGGCCCGTCGCGCCCCGCAGCACCATGGCCAGCACGTGGGTGTCGATCGAGACATACGCCCACGCTTCCCCCGCCGGTCGGTCGCGCGCCTCGAGCGCGGCGGCGAACCCGTCCATCGTGCCGCCCAGCGCGATGACCCGGCCCATCCGGTTGATGTCGGAGCGCGAGTCCAGGTAATCCTCGTCGAAGGTGACGCCAGACTGCATGGTCAGCGCGTCGCGCACCGTCACCCCTGCATAGGCCGAGCCGGCGAGGGCCGGGGCGTGGTCGGTCACGGGGTCGTCCAGCGCCACCTCGCCCCGCGCCACGGAGAGGCCGAAGAGCGCGGAGAGGAAGCTCTTGGCGATCGACCAGGAGATGCGACGGTCGTCGGGGGCGGTGCCGAGGCGGGCGCGCTCGACCACCAGCGCACCCCGGTCGAGCACGACGAGGCCGGTCACGTCGGTCGCCGCGATCCAGTCCTCGGCCACGGCGGGCAGGACGAGGGGGGTGCCCGGGGGCAGGGGCGTTACCGGCCCGTCGCCGCGCGGCAGGGGCGTGGTCAGGAAGAGCGAGTCCATCGCCGAGAAGTTGCCGACGATGCTGTCCTCGTCGAACAGCGTGTTCACCGCATGGAGCCGCGACAGCTCCTCGCGGAACCACAGGCCGCCGGCGAGTGCCATGACGGCCAGCGCGAGAAGGACGACGCCCGCCCGGCGCAGCCAGCGCTTCATCAGCGGAACCGGTCGAGCAGCTTCTGCATCGGCGTGCGCTGGTCCTCCGTCTCCGGCTCAGCCGGGGGGCCGTCGTCCGGCCGCGCGCCGCCTGCCGCGCCGGCGGCCGCACCCGTCGCCGCGCCCTTCGTCGTGCCGCCGCCCTTGTCGCCGGCGTTGCCGCCGCCCGAACGGGCTGGCGCCACCCGCTGCGCCACCGCGTTCTGGAAGCGGCTCCAGTCGCCCGCCGCGAGCGCGTCTGCCCCGTCGGCGATGCCGCGCATCAGGTCGTCGAGCCACCCGGCGTCGGCCTTGGCAAAGTCGTGCAGGACGTAGCCCGACACCGCCTCCTTCCGCCCCGGATGTCCGATGCCGAGGCGCACGCGCGGGTAGTCCGGACCGATGGCCGAATGGATGGAGCGCAGCCCGTTGTGGCCGGCATGGCCCCCACCCTGCTTGATCCGGCACTTGCCCGGCGCGAGGTCGAGCTCGTCGTGGATCACGATCACGTCGGCCGGCTCGAGCTTGTAGAAGCGCATCGCCTCGCCCACCGCGTTGCCCGAGCGGTTCATGTAGGTCTGCGGCTTGAGAAGCAGCGCCTTGTCGCCGCCGAGCCGCCCCTCGGCCACCTGCGCCTGGAACTTCGACCGCCAGGGCGAGAAGCCGTGGTCCTCGGCGATCCGGTCGACCGCCATGAACCCGATATTGTGCCGATGGCGGGCATACTGGCCGCCCGGATTGCCCAGACCCACGATCAGGCGCATGGCGTCTCTCCCTCCGGCTCGCTCGGGCCCCCTCATGCAACGAAGTGCCGCGCGATGCCAGACCGGGCAGCGGGGGGCGGCATCTGGCCCTCCTCGCGCCGACGCGCTACCGAGAGGCCAGCCACGCGTCGAACGAGGGGTTTGCGATGTATTTGACGATGAACCGCTTCAGGGTGAAGGCCGGGCACGAGGCCGAGTTCGAGACCGTCTGGAAGACGCGCGACAGCCACCTCAAGTCGGTGCCGGGCTTCGTCGCGTTCCACCTGCTGAAGGGGCCCGAGCGCGACGGCCACATCCTCTACGCCTCCCATACCGCTTGGGAGAGCGAGGAGGCATTCACCGCATGGACGAAGTCGGAGGCATTCCGCGCCGCCCATGCCGGGGCGGGCGCGCACAAGGAAATGTACGACGGCCCGCCCGAGCTCGAGATCTTCGAATCGGTGCAGAGCCTGTCCTGAAACGAAACGGGGGCGCGCCCTGAGGCACGCCCCCTCGTCTGACGGCGGGCGAGGGGGGTCAGGCCTCCTCCGCCTCCCCTTCAGCACCTTCCTCGGCCTCTTCCGCCTGCGCCGCGGCGAGGCCAGACGGCGCGGTGATGTTGGCGATGACGAAATCGCGCGCGATCGTGGGCTTGGCCCCCTGGGGCAGCTCGACCTGGCTGATCGTCACCGTGTCGCCGAGGTCGCGGCCGGCGAGATCGACCACGATCTTCTCGGGGATGTCGCCGGCGGTCACGATCAGCTCGACCTCGGGGCGCACCACGGTCAGAACGCCGCCCTTGCGCAGGCCGGGCGCGTCCTTCTCGTTGATGAACTCGACGGGGATGAACAGGTTGATCCGGCTCGTCCGGCGCAGGCGCATGAAATCGACATGCGTCGGCAGGTCCTTGACCACGTCACGCTGCACGGCACGGCAGATCACGCGCACGTCCTCCTGCCCCTCGACCTTGAGGTTGAACAGCGTCGACAGGAAGCGGCCCTGCTTGAGCCGCTTGATCAGGGCATTGTAGGGCAGGTTGATGGGCAGCGGATCCTTGCCGCCCCCATAGACGATCCCCGGAACGAGGTTCTCGCGTCGAGCCTGACGGGCGGCCCCCTTGCCTGTCCCCGTCCGTTCCAGGGCTTCGAGATCGGGAATCTCTCCAGCCATGTCTGTCTCCTTCAGCCGGGCATCCTCCAAGGGTGCATGCCCGAGGGTTCACGATGAAGCCGGGCGCATAGCCCGGATCGCTTGCGAAGGGAAGCGGCAATCGGGGCGCTGGCGCCCGTTCGGCCGTGCCGGCCGCTTCCTTCCATACCGGACAGGCATGCTGCGTGCCGGTGTCGCGTGCCGGTCTTGAACGAGGATCTCAGTTCGCCGCCCAGCGCCCCTCGAAGTCCTCCGGCACCAGCAGGATGTCGCGGTCGACCTCGTGGATGTCGCGGCGCCCGCAGAGGGCCATCGACACGTCGAGCTCCTTTCTGATGACCTCCAGCGCCGCCGTCACCCCCTTCTGCCCCATCGCGCCGAGGCCGTAGGTCCAGGCGCGACCGATATAGGTGCCCTTCGCGCCCAGGGCCATCGCCTTGAGCACGTCCTGGCCCGAGCGGATGCCGCCGTCGAAATGCACCTCGATCTTGTCGCCCACCGCGTCGACGATGGGCCGGAGCGCCCGGATCGACGACAGTGCGCCGTCGAGTTGCCGCCCGCCGTGATTCGAGACCACGATCGCGTCGGCGCCCACGGCGACGGCGGCCTTGGCGTCCTCGACGTCGAGGATGCCCTTGAGGATCACCGGGCCGCCGTCCCACATGTCCATCAGGTGGCGGATGCGCGTCCAGTCGAGCGCCGGGTCGAAGGCCTCGGCCGTCCAGGAGGCGAGCGAGCCGGGGTCGGAGACGCCGTCGGCATGGCCCACGATATTGCCGAAGAAGCGGTTCCTCGTGCCCAGCATCTCGAGCCCCCAGCGCCATTTCGTCGAGAGGTCGAGGATGGATTTCGGCGTGAGCTTCGGGGGGGTCGACAGGCCGTTGCGGACGTCCTTGTGGCGCTGGCCGAGCACCTGAAGGTCGACCGTGATGACCAGCGCCGAACAGCCGGCCTTCTTTGCCCGCGCGATCAGGCGGCGCATGAAGTCGTCGTCCTTCAGCGTGTAGACCTGGAACCAGAAGGGCCTGGTGGTCTTGCGCGCCACCTCCTCGATCGAGCAGACCGACATGGTGGACAGGGTGAAGGGGACGCCGGCCTTCTCGGCCGCCCGCGCCGCCTTGATCTCGCCGTCGGCCGACTGCATGCCGGTCAGCCCGACGGGGGCCAGTGCCACGGGCATCGACACGTCGTGGCCCACCATCTGCGTGGCCAGCGTGCGGTTCGACATGTCCTTGGCGATGCGCTGGCGCAGATAGATCTGCGAGAAGTCGGAGGAGTTCTCGCGGAAGGTCTGCTCGGTCCAGCTGCCCGACTCGGCGTAGTCGTAGAACATCTTCGGCACGCGCCGCCGGTAGATGCGCTTGAGATCGTCGATATTGGTGATGACGGCCACGCCTGCGCCTCCCTCCGCCGGATTGGTCGGTTTGTCTTACCGATCCGGGGGGCACGGGGCAATTGCGGCGGCGCGCACCCCATCGGGCCAACATGCGCAAGGCGAGGCCGTATCGATCAGTCCACGCTCGGGGCAGGTCTGCGCGGCCCGGCGGGCGCTTCGAGCCCAACGAGGCCCTGCGCGGCGCAGAGGCAGGTCGGTTGCCAGTCTTCCGGTCGTGGGGCGGACGGAGCACCGGGCCATGCGAAGGGGAGCCGACATCAGGATGGCCTTCCTGTCACGAGAGGGAGGCGCGCACGCCGCGTGCGCGACCCTGCCCGCCTGCCGGGTGCACCGCGCGAGAGGCCCGCGCCCTGCGTGGCCCCGTCCGGGCGATCGCCTGCGATCATCCCGCAGATGCGACCCGCCGATCCTGGTCGGCCTCGCGGGATGCGCCGTGCCCTGGAGATAGGGTGTCGTCCTTCGGTGCGGTCGGCTGCCGACGTGCCGCCCGCCGCCTTACCGGGCCGCCGCGAGGAGCGCGCCGATGTCGAGATGGGCCTCCATGTGGCCGGCGAGGCCGTCGAGGGTGGCATCGACGTCGGTGTCGTAGCGGCCCGATGCCGCCGCGCCGAAGCCCGCGAGATAGGCCGCGCGGAAGCCGTCGTCGCGGAACATGCCGTGCAGGTAGCTGCCCGCCGCGCGGCCGCAGGCCGAGACGGCGCCTTCGGCCCGCCCCTCGACGCGGGCGAACGGGCGGGCGCGGTCGGGGCCGTCGGTGCGCCCGACATGGATCTCGTATCCGCGGAAGGAGGCGCCGGTCGCGGCGTGGATCGCCAACACCTCGGTCAGGCGCTTGTCGGGGGTCATCACGGTCTCGACGTCGAGCAGCCCGAGGCCGGCATCCGCGCCGGCGGGGCCTTCGATGCCCTCGGGGTCGGCGACGCGCCGGCCGAGCATCTGGTAGCCGCCGCACAGGCCCAGCACCCGGCCGCCGCGCCGGACATGGGCGGCGATGTCGACATCCCATCCCTGCGCACGCAGGAAGGCGAGATCGCCGCGCGTCGACTTCGTGCCGGGGATGACGACGAGATCGGCGTCGCCGGGTAGCGCGCGGCCCGGTCCGAGCATTGTCAGCCGCACCGCTGGCTCCTGTGCGAGCGGGTCGAGATCGTCGAAGTTGGCGATGCGAGAGAGCACCGGGCAGACGACGTGCAGCCCCTCGGCGCGGGGCGGGCGGGCGAGGTCGACCGCATCCTCGGCCGGCAGGCGCCAGGCATCGGCGAACCAGGGCAGCACGCCGTAGCCGCGCCAGCCGGTGCGCGCGGCGATCAGGCCGTAGCCGTCGTCGAACAGCCGCGGGTCGCCGCGGAAACGGTTGACGAGAAAGCCGGCGATCTGCGCCGCGTCGCCTGCGTCGAGCACCGCCTGCGTGCCGACGATCTGGGCGATCACGCCGCCCCGGTCGATGTCGCCGGCGAGGATCACCGGCACGTCGGCCGCCCGCGCGAAGCCCATGTTGGCGATGTCGCGCGGGCGCAGGTTCACCTCTGCCGGGCTGCCGGCCCCCTCGACCACGACGAGGTCGTGCGCGGCGCGGAGGCGGCCGAAGCTCTCGAGCACGCGGGAGAGCAGCATCGGCCGCAGCGCGCCGTAATCGCGCGCCTCGGCCGTTGCGAGGCGCCGCCCCTGCACGACGACCTGCGCGCCGGTGTCGGTCTCGGGCTTGAGCAGGACCGGGTTCATGTCGGTATGGGGGGCGAGGCCGCAGGCCTGCGCCTGAACCGCCTGCGCCCGGCCGATCTCGCCGCCATCGGCCGTCACGGCGGCGTTGTTCGACATGTTCTGCGGCTTGAACGGCGCGACCGACAGCCCCCTGAGGCGGGCCGCCCGGCACAGGCCGGCGACCAGGAGCGACTTGCCGACATTGCTGCCGGTGCCCTGGATCATCAGCGCGCGGCCCATGCGGTCAGGCCGGGTCGAGCGTGGCGATGCGCGCCCAGCCCTTGGGCAGGGGCGCGGCGTGGTGGCCGAGCGAGGGCGCATCCACCTCGGCACGCAGGGGCGGCGCCGCGACCACGTGGCGGCCGTCCGCCTGCGCAGAGGTGGCGGGGCCCGCGCGCCCCTGCGGCAGGGCGAGCGCGAGGCGGGGCCGTGAACCCGCCGGTGCGATCTCGAACGCAGCGAGCCAGTGCGGCGCCTCGAGGCGCAGGATGGCCGTGGCGGTGCGCAGCGTGAGGGCCGAGTCGCTCCGGGCGGTCTCCTCGACGGGGCCGGCGATCTCGGCCGCCGCGTCGGCTGGCCCGGCCCGGAGCGTCCAGCCGCCGGCGAGCCGCTGCGCCACCGCGTCGAGCAACTCCGCGCCGCGCCAGTCGAGTCGGCGCAGGGTCAGGCGCAGGCGGGCGGCGCGGGCCGGCAGGTCGGCCCAGACGCGGGCGCGCTCGGCCTCATCCGCGGCGCCCCAGCGCACGATCTCGTCCAGGGTGCGCGCGCAGCCGGTGCACAGCCCGGCCTGCCTGTCCATCACGCAGTGTCCGATGCAGGGGCTCGCCGGGGGAAGGCGACCGGTGACGGCCATCAGTGCTCCACCCCCTTCTGCGCCTTCACCCCGTCCTCGAACGGGTGCTTGACCATGCTCATCTCGGTCACGAGGTCGGCCGCGGCGATCAGCTCGGGTTTGGCGCTGCGCCCGGTGAGGCAGACATGGGTCATCTGCGGCTTCTCGGTTTGCAGGAAGTCCACCACCTCGTCGATGTCGAGGTAGTCGTAGCGCAGGGCGATGTTGATCTCGTCCAGCAGCACGAAGCGCATCGCCGGGTCGCGGATCAGCGCCTTGGCCCGCTCCCACCCGGCGCGGGCGGCGGCGATGTCGCGCTGGCGGTCCTGCACGTCCCAGGTGAACCCCTCGCCGGAGACGACGAAGGTGACCTCGTCCGCGAAGCGCTCGCGCAGGATCTTCTTCTCTCCTGTTTCCCACGTGCCCTTGATGAACTGCACCACCGCGCAGGGCATCTGCCAGGCGACGCAGCGCAGGATCATCCCGAAGGCCGACGAGCTCTTGCCCTTGCCGTTGCCGGTATGGACGATGACGAGCCCCTTCTCCTCGGTCTTGGTCTTCATCATCTCGGCGCGGGCGGCCTTGATGCGCCGCATCTTCTCGGCGTGGCGCGCGTCTCGCTCGGCCTCGGTCTCGTCGGTCATCGGTGTCTCCCTGATGTTTCGTCCGTTGCGGCCTCAAGCGCGGCGCGCGCCTCGGCCATCTGCCTGACCGCGCGCAGCACGTGCGGGGTGCCGCAGATCCAGTCGCGGTCGGTCGTCGACGCGCGCCCGCCGCCGGTGGCCGAGAGGGCGGGATGGGTCAGCACCGACTCGGCGCGCGACGCGCCCGCGCTGGCCCGGCCCGTCACCACGAGATCGGGCGCCGCCATCACCAGCTCCTCGAGCGAAAGGTACCCGCCCTGCGCGAGGCCCAGCTCGGTCGCCACGTTGGCGAAGCCTGCCGCCGCGACGATGGCTCCCGCCAGGGTCCGGTCGCCATTGGTGTATCCGTTGGCGTAGTAGAGCGCGGCGCGCGGCCTCTCGGCCAGTTCGGTGCGCAGCGCGGCGAGATCGGCATCGAAGCGGGCCACGGCCCGCTCCGCCTGCGCCTCGCGGCCGAGCGCCCGGCCGACGGCGCGCAGCCGGTCGCGCACATCGGAGAGCGCATAGGCAGGGGCGAGTTCCACCACCTCGACGCCCAGCCGGCGCAGCATCGAGACGGTCGCGCGACTGGTGAAGGTTCCGGCGAGCACGAGGTCTGGGCGGTGAAGGAACACGTCCTCGGCGAGGGTGCTGTTGGCGGGCAGGGCGGCGGCCGCCTCGGCCATGGCCGAGCTGCGCGGGTCGTGCGCCAGACGGCTGACCGACACGAGCTGCCCCGGGGCCGCCAGCATCAGCGCGAGCTGGTCGGTGCACAGGTTGACCGACACGACGCGCTCTGGGGCATCGGCGCGCCCGGGCCCGGCAAGCGCCACCAGGGCGGCGAGCGCGACGCCCGCCGCCCGGAGGGGCCGCCGCCCCGCGCGCTCAGAACGAGGTCGACAGGCCGACATAGGCCGCCCGGCCGGGCTGGTTGAAGCCGCCCGCCGTCTCGTAATCGGCGTCGAACAGGTTCTCGACCCGCAGAGAGGCCGAGACGGTGTCGCTCAGGGCGTAGGCGAGTCCGAGATTGGCCAGCGTGTAGTCGCCCACCTTGTTGTCCGCCGGCGCGAATTCCGACGCCTCCACGTCGGCCACGTGCCGCACGTCGAAGCGGCCCGTGAGCCGGTCGGCGATCTCGCCCTCGATGCCGAGCACGAGGTCGTGGCGGGGCACCCGCGGCAGGCGGCCGGCCTCGGTCTCGGCGTCGGTGTAGGTGTAGGCGCCGAACAGCGCCGCGCGGCCCTGCGCCAGCGCGTAGCGGCCCGACAGCTCCAGCCCGCGCGTGCGCGTCGTGCCCTCGACCTGCGCGTAGCAGCCGAAGCCCGTGCCGCAGGCGGTGGCGCCCGGGTCGAACCGGATGAGGTTGTCGATCTCGGTGTAGAAGGCCGTCGCCTTGACGACGTTGTCGTCGCCGAAGCGGCGCTCGACGCCCAGCTCGAGGCTCAGGCTCTCCTCGGCCTCGAGGTCGGGGTCGCCGAAGGCCGAGAACCGCTCGAACAGCGAGGGCGCGCGAAAGCCGGTGCCGGCCACGGCGCGCACGGTCGTCTCGGGCGTCGCCTGCCAGGCCGCGGCGAGGCGCCCGGTGGTCTGGCCGCCGAAATCGTCGCTGTCGTCGTGGCGCAGCGAGACCGCGAGGTCGAGCGTCTCGGTGGGCCGCAGCACGGCCTCGCCGAAGATCGCCACGGTCGCGTCCTCGCCCGACACGCTGTCGGTCGCGATCGTCTCCTCCGTCCAGTCTGCACCGAAGGACAGCGTGGTGCTGCCCAGGTCGCCGGTGCCCACATAGGAAAGCTGCCGGCGGTCGCCCTCGAACTCGCGGGTGAAGCCGCCAGGGTCCTCGCGGTCCGACGTGAAGACCGCGTAGGACAGCTCGTGGTCGAACCCGAAGGCGTCGACACGCGCGAAGACGCGCCCGCCGCGCTGCATCGCGTAGGTGATGCCCGAATTGTCGGTCGCCGAGCGGTCGATCTCCAGCTCGGCGTCGCGCCAGAGCGCCGAGAAGCCGAGCGTGACGGTCTCGGACACGTCGAAATCGCCCGTCAGCGTGGCGAAGGTCTGCTGGAAGCCGTCATCCTCGTCGTCGCCCGCGCGGGTCGAGATGCCGTCCGTGATCGTGCGGTCGAGGGTGAAGGAGAGCTGGCCGCGCTCGGTGCGCTGCGTGACGCCGAGGGTACCCGAATAGGTCTCGAAGCTGCCGGCCTCGACATCGAGCCGGCCGCTGAAGCCCAGCTCGTCGGAGCGGGCGGTGGCGATGTCGACGACGCCCGCGATCGCCTCGGAGCCGTAGAGCGCCGATTGCGAGCCCTTGATCACCTCGACCCGGCCGAGGCCCGCTTTCGTCAGGCCGCCGAAGTTGAAGGCGGTCTGCGTGCCTGCCGGGTCCGTGACGTCGATCCCGTCGATCCGAACGGCGATGTAGGAGGTATCGAGGCCCCGGATCCGCAGCGTGGTGTTGGAGCCGAGCCCGCCGTTCGAGGAAAACGACACGCCCGGCAACGTGGCGAGCGTGTCCGAGAGGGCGAAGGTGGGCGCCGCCTCGAGCGTCTCGCCCTCGAGCAGGTCGACCGTCGCGCCGGTGCGGGCGAGCGGCTGCGGCGAGAGGGCGGTGAAGGCGCCGGTGACGACGATCTCGTCGAGGGCGAAGGGCTGGTCCTGCGCGATGGCAGGCGAGACGGACAGGGCCAGGGGGGCCGCGGTCAGGGCGAGCAGTCTGTGCATGTGCATCCTCCCGGCGCGGGGGACGCGCCGTGATTCGTTTCTCCGTGTCGTTGGAGGGGACGCACCCCTTCCGCGGACGGCGACTTTCATCACCACGACGGAAGGTTTCCGTTGTCTGGGTCGCGCCCCGCGCCCGGACAGGGTGATCGCGCCGGCAGGTCTCCTGGCTCGCGGGTCGTCGCTCCTCCGGGCCTTCCCGGGGGGCCTCGAGGGCCGCCCCAGTGGCGTAATCCGGCATCGCTCGCCGCTCACAGTTGCGGGGGCAGCCGCGGATTTGGCCCTTGCATGGCAAGCGCCGCACCGCGTTCCCTTTTCATCGAGCGACCCGAAAGACGGCCCGCTCGAACCGGAGCAGTGTCAGCATAGCCTGACAAGCATGGGCGCGAAAGGGGGCTGTCGCCGGCGCTATTGGCCGCATCGCTCTGCCGGCGCACCGTTGCCGCGCCCGCGCCCGCGTCGCAGGGTGCGGGCATGGCAAGCGAGACCCCGGCGATGGCGAGAGACCCCCGGACGGCGTGGCGCCTCGACGTCGCGCTCGACCGGCCGTGGCTCGAGGTGCGCCTGCCGGGTCCGTTGCGCTGCCTGAGCTGGGCGCCGGCCGGGGGCGGCTTCGTCACGGCCGCACGGGTGCTCTGGCGCGAGGTGCGCGACGCCGACCTGACGGAAGACCTCGATGCTCCCGCCTGGCTGCGCAAGGAGCTCGCCGCGCGCGGTGCGGAGGGCGCGGTCGGGCTGCTGACGTCGCGCAACGTGGCGCGCTACCGGCTGGCCGAGGCCGAGGTCGACGGCGTCCGGGCCGCCTGCTGCGCGACGGTGGGCCTGACCAATGCCGAGCGGGTGGGGCGCCGCCGGGCCGCGGCGGCGGACGCATGGGGCACGATCAACCTCGTCTGCGCCACCGACGCCACCCTGACGGAGGCCGCGCAGGTCGAGGCGTTGAGCGTTGCGGTGCAGGCGCGCACGGCGGCGGTCACGGAGGCGGGCCATGTCATGGAGACTGGCGTGGCGACGGGCACGGGGACCGATTGCATCGTGCTGGCCTGCCCGCCCGGTGCGATGCCCTATGCCGGCACCCATACCGCGGTGGGAGAGGCGGTTGGCCGCGCCGTGTGGGACGCGGTCGGCGCCGGCGTGGCCGAATGGATGGCGACAGGCGGGGCCGAGTGAGGGGTCATGCCCGCAGCGCCCGCGCCAGCCGCACCCAGCCGTCCTCTGTCCCCGGCAGGCCGAGTCGCAGCCAGCTCGGCGCGTAGGGGAAGGCGCGGGTCCAGATACGGGCACGCGCAAGCCGGTCCTGTGCCCCCGTGCCGTCGCCGACGTCGTAGGTGCGAAAGAGGGGGGTGCCCCCGACAAGGCGCCACCCCGCCCCCGCCGCCAGCCTGTCGAGCCGCGCGGCGTCCTGCGCGAGACGGGCGCGCGTCGCATCCTGCCAGCCCGTGTCGGCCAGCGCCGCGCGCCCCACCGCCACGGCAGGCCCGTTGATGCGCCAGGGGCCTGCCAGCATCCGCAGCCGCTCGGCCAGCGCGTCGCCCGCGAGCGCGAAGCCGAGGCGCAGGCCGGCCAGACCGTAGAACTTGCCGAAAGAGCGCAGGACGACAAGACGGTCCGTCTCGGGGCCGAGCCGCGCGGCAAGGGACAGGGCAGGCTCGGCGTCGGCGAAGCTCTCGTCGACGACCAGCAGGCCCACGCGGCCGGCGAGCGCGCGCAGCTCGCCGGGTGCATGCCGCCGCCCGTCAGGGTTGTTCGGGTTGACCACCACGGCGAGATCGGCGCCCGCGAGCGCTGCCATCTCGCGCACCTGCGTCACCTGCCAGCCGCCCTCGACGAGCGCGCCCTCGTGCTCCTCGTAGGTCGGTCCGAGCACGCGCGCCGCGCCGCCCCTGCCGAGGTGCGGCACGAGCTGGATCGCTGCCTGCGCCCCCGCGAGCGCGACGGCCTGCGCGGGGGTGGCGTAGGCGGCGCGGGCGGCGTCTTCCACCGCGGCGATCTCCCGCTCCGCCGGCAGGGCAGCCCAGGCGCGGGCGGGAATGTCGGGCAGCGGGTAGGGCACCGGGTTGATGCCCGTGGAGAGGTCGAGCCAGTCCTCGGGCGTGCCGCCGTGCCGCGCCATGCCCTCGCCCGGATCGCCGCCGTGAATGCGCATCATCCCGCTCCCGCCAGCGCCAGGGCCAGCAGCGCCGCCGCCGCCAGCGCCATCGCCCGCAGATAGACCGCCAGGCCGCGGCGGACATCGCCCGGCGCCGGATCTGGCGCACCCGCGTTGAGCCAGGGCTCGTCGGCCACCCGGTCGGCATAGACACGGGGGCCGGACAGGCGCACGCCGAGCGCGCCGGCCATCGCTGCCTCGGGCCAGCCGGCATTGGGCGAGCGGTGGTGTCGCGCGTCGCGCGCCATGGTGCGGAGCGAGGCCCGCGGCTGGCCGGAGGCAAGCGCGATCAGGAGCCCGGTCAGCCGCGCGGGACCCAGGTTGGCCGCGTCGTCGAGCCGGGCCGCGACGCGGCCGAAGGCGGCGTGGCGCGGTGTCCGGTGGCCGATCATCGAGTCGAGCGTGTTGACCGCCTTGTAGGCCGCGATGCCGGGCAGCCCGAGAAGGGCGCCCCAGAACAGCGGCGCCACGACCCCGTCGGAGGCGTTCTCGGCGAGGCTCTCCAGCGCCGCGCGGGCGAGGCCGGCGGAGTCGAGCTGCGCCGGGTCGCGCCCGACGATCATCGCGACCGCCGCGCGGGCGCTCTCCGGTTCCCCGGCCCCGAGCGGTTGCGCGACCGCATCCACATGGGCGTGGAGCGACCGCGCGGCCACGAGCGGCCAGGCGAGCAGGCCGCCGAGCGCGATGCCGAGCCAGCCTGCCGGCAGGGCGGCCTGCAGCGCCAGCGCGGGCAGCGCAGCCGCGGCCACGACCAGCGCCACCGTGACCGCGCCGGCGCGCCCGCGTGCCGCCTCGCTCCGGTCGGCCCGGTTCAGGCGGGCGTCGAGCGCGGCGATCAGGTGTCCGAGCCACGTGACCGGGTGACCGATGCGGCGGAACAGCGCCGGGGGCCAGCCGAGCGCGGCGTCGATCGCCAGCGCGACCAGCATCGCCGCCGCGAGGCTCACGTCGCCCCCGTGCGGAAGCGCAGCACGCAAGCATAGCCCGCCCCGCGCAGCGCCGCCTCCGCCCCGGCGGGGACCCCTCCCGGCGGGAAGATCAACGCCCGCGCCGAGCCGGTATGCGCCCGGGCATGGCCGAGCGCGCCGAGCCGGGCGGCGAGCGCTGCCGTGGGGTCGTTGCCCGGCCCGCGCAGGGCGGTCGTTCGGAGGGCCGAGGCCGAGGCGATGCGGGCGAGCCGCGCCAGTCGATCCGCGGAGATCGTCCCGGCGTCGCCCCCGCCCCGATGATCTTGCGCCTGCCTGCGCCCCGGCGCATCCCGAAGCCGCGCAGGGAGGCGCAGCCGGTCTGGCGCGAGGGTCGCCGCCCAGTCCTCGGCGAGGTCGGCGATGTCGGGAAAGCGCGTGTCGGCCGGGTCGGTCGGTTCCGGTCGCCCGAGAAAACCGCCCACGATCTCGGCCACCGGAGGGCGCGGCAGGGCGCGCAGCGCCACGGCCCGCCGGGGCGCCCAGAGCACCGCGTCGGGGGCCGCGCGCATCAGCGGGTCGGTCGCGCCCTCGGCCGACAGGCAGGCGGCGGCGACGCGCTCCTCCTCCGCGCCCAGGAGACGGGCGAGCGCCACAAGCGCCGCGGTGGACATGCCTGCCCCGCCGCCGGGCGGCAGGTCGGCCGCCAGGCGCACGCGCCCCGGCAGGGGGCGGCCCAGTGCCGCGAGGAAGCGCCGCGCCCGGCATGCGTCGAGCAGGCCGTCGGGCCGGTCGAGCCCCGGCGGGGCGCCCGTCTCCAGCGTCGCGCGGACGCCGCGCACAGGGCAGGCCAGCGTCACCAGCGCGACCGGCCCGCCCGGGCCGAGGCGGCCCTGCAGCCACTCGCCGAAATGCCCCGCAACGAAGACCACCGCTCAGACACGTCCGTCGAGCGGCCCCACCGACCGGGCATCGCCCGCGCCGCGCGGCCACGTGAGCGACGGCGCCGACCCGTCGCAGGCCAGCGCTGCCGCTCGCTCGAGCCGGGCGGACACGTCGCGCCGGCCGCCGGGCCGCTCGCCGGTCTCGGCCGGGCCGTTGTGCAGGAGACCGAGATCGCGTGGGTCAATCGGAGACATCGGGCTTTCCATCGCGCAGCGGACCTGCTCTTACACGGCGCGATGGCGAAGTCGATCCTCATCACCGGGGGCGCCCGCTCGGGCAAGAGCGCGCTGGCCGAGCGGCTGACGCTGCGGCTCGGGCGGCCGGCCGTCTACGTCGCCACGGCCGAGGCGCTGGATGCCGAGATGGCGGAGCGCATCGCCCGCCACCAGGCCCGCCGCGGCCCCGACTGGCATACGGTCGCCGCGCCCCGCGCTCTCGTCGCGGCCCTCGACGACAGCGACGGCGGCCCGCCGCGGCTGGTCGACTGCTTGACCCTGTGGCTGAGCAACCTGATGCTCGGCGAGCGGGACTGGCGGGCCGAGGCGGAGGCGCTGGCGGCGGCGCTCGGGCGCCAGCGCGCGCCGGTGGTGCTGGTGACCAACGAGGTGGGCGCGGGGCTCGTGCCCGAGACGCCGCTGGGCCGTGCCTATCGAGACGCGGCCGGCTGGACCAACCAGACGGTCGCCGCCGCCTGCGACGAGGTGTGGCTCGCGGTCGCCGGATACCCGCTGAAGGTGAAACCGAATGAGCACTTCCCCGCCTGATGCCCCGCAGACCGGCCTGCCCGTGATCGCCGCGCTCGAGGAGGTGGCGGCCCTCGCCCCGCGGCTGCCCGCCTTCGCCGCCGCCGCCGCCGCCGCCGCCCGCGCCCGGCAGGCGGAGCTGACCAAGCCGCCCGGCGCGCTCGGCCGGCTGGAGGACCTGGCGGCCTTCGTCGCCGGCTGGCGGGGCGATCCGCGGCCCCGGATCGCGCGGGCGCAG
>NZ_QPLK01000090.1 GCF_003340565.1 Rhodovulum sp. 12E13
CTTCTGGCGGCCTGAAACACGGGGCATCTCGGAACCGATCCACACGTCCCGGGCCGCCACCGCCTCAACTTGGAAACCCGCGCCCGGAAAAACGTCCTTCCAGCCGCACTTCTTCAGCGGCCTGCTAGAGGACGCGGCCTTCATCTTCGCGGTCCTGCTGTTCAATGCGGGGCTCGGCACCTATCAGGAATACAAGGCCGAAAGCGCCGCCCGGTCGCTCAAGAAGGCGATGCAGATCACTGCCCTCGTCACCCGCGAGGGCGAACGCGAGGAGGTGGACAGCGAGGGGCTGGTTCCGGGCGACCTCGTCTCGGTCAAGTCAGGCGCCTCGGTTCCCGCCGACATCCGGCTCTTGCGCGTACAGGACCTGCAGGCCGATGAATCGCTCCTGACGGGAGAGTCCGTGCCGGTCGCCAAGCGCGCGGATGCCGAACTCGACCCCGACACGCCGCTCGGCGACCGTTCGACGCTCCTGCATGCGGGCAGCAGCGTGGCCAGCGGCCGCGGCACCGGCATCGTCTGCCGCACCGGCACCATGACCGAGCTCGGGCGGATCGCGAAATCGCTCGCCGAGGAGGAGCAGCTTCCCCCGCTCGTCCTCAAGATGCGCCGGTTCACCCGCGTCATCGCCATCGCCATCCTCGCCGCGATCGTCGTGCTCGGCCTCATCCAGGCGGTGCGGGGCCATGAACTTCTCGACATCTTCTTTCTCGCCGTGGCGCTGGCGGTTTCCGCGATTCCCGCAGGCCTGCCCGTGGCGACCACGGTCGCGCTGTCCATCGGCTCCAACCGGATGGCGAAACGCAACGTGATCGTGCGCAAGCTGCCCGCGGTCGAGGGGCTGGGCGCCTGCACGCTGATCGCCAGCGACAAGACCGGCACGCTGACCGCGAACAGGCTGACCGGCAAGCTCATACGCCCGATCGAGGGCGAAGACGTCGAGGTCGGCGGCGCGGGCTACGCGCCCGAGGGCACGTTCACGCGAGACGGCGAACAGGTCGGGGAAGAGGGGTGGCTCCGCGATCTGATCGTCTCCGGGGCGCTCTGCAACGAGGCCGAGTACGACGTCGAGGACGGCGAGGTGCGTGCCAGCGGCGACACGGTCGACGTGGCCTTTCTCGTTCTCGCCCGCAAGTTCGGCCTGACGCAGCGAGAGCTGTCGCAGGACCACCCCGAGGTCGGCGGCATCCCGTTCGAGTCCGAGCGCCGTTTCGCCGTCAGCTTCAACCGCCACGGCGACACGGTGCGCGCGCATGTGAAGGGTGCGGCGCAAACGCTGGCCGGGATGTGCGCCATCGATGCCGAGGCCGTCCGCGAGCGGGAGGAAGCGCTGGCCGCCGAGAGCTATCGCGTGCTCGCGGTCGCTGCGGGAGAGGTCGACGAGGAGACGGCGGAAAGGGCCGACCCAAGCGCGCTCCACGGGCTGCGCTTCCTCGGTCTCGTCGGCCTGATCGACCCCGTGCGCGAGGAGGTGCCCGAGGCCGTGGAGGAATGCCGTTCGGCGGGTGTCGACGTGCGCATGATCACCGGCGACCATCCGCGCACGGCGCTGGCCATCGGGCGCAACCTGGGGCTTGCGCAGGATGACGCCGCCGTCGTTACCGGCGCTGAGATCGGTCGCCGCGAGGAGGGGGGCAGCAGCCATGACGCGCGCATCCGCGATGCGGCGATCTTCGCGCGGGTCGAGCCGCGTCAGAAGACGACCATCATCGACACCCTGCAGGATGCCGGCCACTTCGTGACCGTCACCGGCGACGGCGTGAACGACGCGCCGGCGCTCCGGAGCGCGCATATCGGCGTCTCGATGGGCGAGGGCGGCACGGACGTGGCGCGCAACGCCTCCGACCTGATCCTGACCGACGACAACTTCGCCTCCATCGTCCACGGGATCGAGGAGGGGCGGATCGCCTACGACAACATCCGCAAGGTCGTGTGGCTGCTGATCTCAACCCGCCTTATTCATCGAAATCGGGGGTAATGGCTGGCGTGCCCGCGAAAGCTCTGTAGAATCAAGTTGCTACACCAAGTCCGACAGCAGCCCTCGGAGCACGCCATGGGTGAAACGCTACAGC
>NZ_QPLK01000091.1 GCF_003340565.1 Rhodovulum sp. 12E13
CGGAGGGAAAGCCGGCATCGATGCGCACCATCGCCACGTCGCAGAGGGTGGCCTGCGCCCGGTCGACGACATCCAGGATGACGTCCAGCGCGCCCTCGGCGGTGCCGACGGCACCGGGGCGCAGGCGGGCG
This sequence comes from Rhodovulum sp. 12E13, assembly GCF_003340565.1. GTDB lineage: Bacteria > Pseudomonadota > Alphaproteobacteria > Rhodobacterales > Rhodobacteraceae > HLUCCA09. Next base: position 132 of record NZ_QPLK01000091.1, read on the forward strand.
TCGAGCATGTCGCCGGTCTCCGCCACGGAGGTGACCAGCGGATGGTAGATCCGGCCCCGATAGGGCCTCTGTGGTTGCCGCCCGTAGTGCAAGAAGTTTTTGACCCGTCCCGTCAAGCGCGTGTGATCGAGTGCGGTTCTCTGTAAGGCCTTCTCTTGCGACCGTTTCAGAGGCCGCCGGCCGACATGGTGATCAGCGGACCGGGTCCATATTCCATTCCCGAGCTTCGAAGCTCCGTTCACTAACCTGGTTTTCCCGGCCCAGATCTTTTCGATCATTGCGCCCATGGGGGTCGTCGACTTCTCACACGTCAGTCCGACGTCAGGCAGGAGCTCTCTGTGTGCACATCAAGCCGCTGCTGCCAGCGCCGGATCCCGGTAGTCCTCCTTCTTGACCAGCATTGCCCAGATCTGCCGTGCCATCTTGTTCGCCAGCGCGATGGCCACCAGCATCCGTGGCTTCCGCGCGCGGATCCGGGCCAGCCACGATCCTGCGGGAATGGTCTTGCTGCCTATCCAGGTCAGTCGGGACATCGCCCCGATGATCAGGAGCCGGCGAATGTCGGCCTGGCCTGCTTTCGAGACACGTCCCAACCTCGCCTTGCCTCCCGATGAATGCTGACGGGGGACCAAGTCGAGCCAGGCAGCAAAGTCCCGGCCCGTACGGAAGGTGTCCATCGGCGGGGCAAAGGCATCGAGCGCGAGGGCGATCAGCGGCCCGACACCTGGCATCGTCTGCAGGCGGCGGGTCGTGTCGGCCTCCGAAGCGAGGTCCTTCGCCTGCCGCGTCTTCGTCTCGATCCGTTCCGTCTTCTCTGCAATCTGCTTGAGCAGGTCCCGGCATTCGTCACGAACGAGGGGTGGGAGATCGGAGTCCGGCTCCTCGACGATGGCCTCGAGCCGTTTCAACTGCTGGATCCCCTTGGGCGCCACATGGCCGAATTCGTACAGCACGGCACGGAGTGCATTCACCAGCTCCGTCCGCTGGTTCACGAGGCGCGTCCGAGCCCGGAAGACGACAGCCCGGGCTTGCGGTGTCAGCAAACCGTGTTGGTTCGCCCTTTGTTCTTGTCCGTCAGTAGAGTAGGATCGGCGGCTTCTGAGCCTGCCGGAGACCTGCCATGCCCCGCTTCAATCCGACCGAGTTCGGCCGCTTGCTGGCCCGTCTGACACCGCAGGAGCTGCGGCAGGTCGAGGGGATGGTGGCAGAGGCGCAGGAGCGGGCCGAAGCGGTGCTCGAGATCGACGCCCGCGCCGAGGTGGGGGGAGCGGCGGCCGCTTGCCCGCGCTGCGGTGGCGGCGAGCGCATCCGGTGGGGCCGGACCCGGACGGGCGGGCAGCGGTGGTCCTGCTCGGGGTGCGGGGCGACGTGGTCTGGTCGGAGCGGCACGCCGCTCGCCCGGGTGCACCGCCCCGACCTCGTGGTCGCGCTGGCGCGTGACATGATCGAGGCGCCGCAGCCGATGTCCTGCCGCCGCGCGGCAGAGGTCTTGGGAACCTCGCGCCACAGCGTCTGGCGTTGGCGGATGACCATTATCGGCGCTCTGACGCCCGAGCCCGAGAGCACGCTCGCCGGCATCGTCGAGGCTGACGAAGCCCACCAGCGCGAAAGCCGTAAAGGGTCGCGCGAGTGGGTCCGGCACCGGCGCGACCCCGCCAACATCCCCGCGCCGCCGCGTCTTCGGTGGGAGGACTATCGGCGCCGGGGCGCTGCGTCCCGGACGCCTCCGGGCGGCTGGCGGGCCTGGGAGAATGTCAATCGGCCCTTTAATTGCGGTTCCTCGTCAAGCCTGTTTCTGCGTCCGTGCCGGGGTCATGGTCCTTTTCGAGGTCACGGCCTCATGGTGATGTTCGGGTCGGGTGCCTTCAGCGTATGGAGCGCAG
>NZ_QPLK01000092.1 GCF_003340565.1 Rhodovulum sp. 12E13
TTTTCACCAAACGTGTGACGACACTACATCCGCACTTCATCACCCTCTCGCAACCTAACCCCTTGAAATCCCCCCACCGGCCTCTCGCAGAACTCACAAATCCCCCCGGGAGGTGTCGAACTTCGGGGGCCCGTGCTGCTTGGCGTTGCGAGCGTAGGGCTGGAGCCTGGCCAGCGGCCAGGTCTCGATCCGCTCTGGGGCGAAGCTCAGCGTCATTGTCGGGTGGTGTCCGTCGTCCAGGTGGATACCGGCCGGAGTCCGGACTCCGCATGCCGCGCTGGACTCCAGGCGGGGTCCAGCTGCGACCGGGGTATCCGGCCCGCAGGCCAGCGTTCATTGAGGTTTGCGTGGGAGGCGGGTGGATCCAGGGTCCAGGTGGCTTCCCAAAAAATCGGCCCTGACGCTGGCGATGTATCGCGCCACGCCCGCCAGCATACGATGTCGCCAGGAAGGACCCGCGAACTCGGCTGCAAGGGCTGGTGTGCGGCGGACAGGGGCCCGCAAGGAAAGGATAAGCGCCTTTCCTTTTCTAACGATCCCGCCAACGAAAGGATGGTTTTGCCCGGGACCGCGCCGCGCGCGCCTCTCCCGAGTATATCCCGTTTGTACCGCCAGAGAGCCGTTTCTGTCCCATCGAAAAGTGTCCGGCGGACACCTTACCCGGTGGCGCGACGTCTTACGCGCCACCGGCCAGTTCGATCACGCGCCGCTTCGACAGGTTGCGATTGAACCGCCGTTTGTTGAGCGTCAGCGAGATCACGCAGAGCCCGTAGAGCCAGTGTTGATGGGCGGCCGAGCGTTGCAGCCCGACAGTCCAGCAGATGGTCTTCCACCGCTCCCCGTAGGCCTTCATCCAGACGATCTTGCCGTCGTCGGGATCAAGGCAGGCGGTCCAGGTCAGCGTCTCCTCCATGCGGCTGATCGCCTGCGGCGAGGGCAGCACGCGCATGGGCTTCGGCTCCTGGCCGACCTTGTCGGCGAAGCTGTGGACGATCTCGGGCCATGTGCTGAAGTAGCCCTGCCGCCGCGGCTCGGGCAGACGCTTGAGCACGAAGGCGGCTTCGGCGAGACGGGCCTCGACCAGCGACGGGGTCCAGTTGCTTGCTGCCGCCTCGCGCGGTTCCTCACATCTTGCTTGACGCATCGCATCCCTCTGTTCTTTGTTGTTGCTATGGCGCGGTAGCTCAGTGGTCAGAGCGCTACACTGATAATGTAGAGGTCGCGGTTGTGGAGATTGTGCCAACGCCAACTCCCGTTCGAATCCCGCTCGCGCCACAACTACTGCAGGTCGGAGAATGTCATTAGCAGACTTTTTGAAAGCAGTTTCTATTGCTCGCGACGAACTTAAGTGTAGCGAGTCTGGCGCATGGTTTCGCGGCGTTCGTTATTATCGACACCGATTGTACCCAAGCCTTCTGAGGCCTACTGCGCGCATTCATAAGAAGCGCGAGAAAGATATTTATCACGAGTACTCGGATTTCTCTGACAACGAAAGCGCTAGTGAGCGATCTTGGGATCGGCTTGTTAAGCTTCAGCACTTTGGCGTGCCCACACGGCTCTTGGACTGGACTGAGGTTCTTGGGATGGCAGTGTATTTTGCAGTCAGAGATCTGCAGGGCAGTCCGAAAGAGGAGCCGGCAGTGTGGATAATCAATCCGTTCCAGATTTCCTATATGACAAGGCAGAGCATTGATCCTTACACAAAGGATACGTCCATAGGTGATTTCCACAACCAAAATGGATTCGATTATTACGAGAACTTCATTCTCAAACAGTCGTGGCCCCGAAGTTCGACAGTTGATCCGATAAGCGATTGATATTGTTGGCGGGGAGTTCGCGTTTTTGTGACGACAAGGTGCGTCAGCCCGCAGTATTCACCGAATGCGTCTGAGCGGCGGATTTGGCGGTCGTGGGCCGGTCGTGAGGACCGGTCGAGGGTTGTGCAGACCCTCCCGAGCGGCGCGACGCCTGTTGACGGTGCGCGTGG
>NZ_QPLK01000093.1 GCF_003340565.1 Rhodovulum sp. 12E13
CAGGTCGCGAACGGCGCTGACCTTTTCCTTGTCGGCCGGCACTCGATGGCCCTCCCGACGGATGTCCGTCTTTCGACCGATCTGCGCGACCCGATGTCGTCAGGCGGTCTTCGCTGCCTCACCCCCTGATCCACGTTTTGCAAGCCACTGGCACAGGTCGTGCGGCGACACCGGTGGAGAGATCAGGTTTCCTTGCACGCGCGCGATCCCGAGCCCCCTCAATGCGGCGAGTTCTGCGTGCGTTTCCACGCCCTCGGCGATCACGCCGATGCCGAGCTGCGCTGCCAGCCTTGAAATCGCATCGACGATGGCGCGCGATGCGGGCTCGCTGTCGATCCCGGTCACGAGGCTTCGGTCGATCTTGATCTGGTGGACGGGGAACCGGCGCAGACTGGTCAGCGCGGTATGGCCGGTGCCGAAATCGTCGAGCTCGATGCGAAAGCCGGCGTCCGCCAGCGCGGCGATATTGACCGCGATCACGTCGGAGCGATCGTCGAGCAAGGTCGATTCCTGGATCTCCAGCGTCACGCAGTCGGTGCCCAGCCCGGATTGGAACAGGGGATCGAGCAGGTCCTCCAGGATGTTCGGGTCACGCAGGCGCTCGCTCGCGAGGTTGATCGAAACGCGGGTCGCCGCCGCGTGGGAAGAACGGATGTTCCGGAGCGACGCCAGCGCCTCCATGAGCACGCACCGGTCGATCTCCATGATGTGTCCGGTTTCCCGGGCCACTGGCACGAACGCGCCGGCGGGCAGGACGGCGCCGTCCGGCCGACGCCAGCGGGCGAGCGCCTCGAAGCCGTAGACGCGGTTCGTCTCGAGATCGAGTTGCGGCTGGAGAAAACAGACGAACTCGCCCCCGCGGAGACCCTCGCGGATCTCGCTCGCAAGCCGCGCGACACGTTCCGCCTCGCAGCGCATCTCTTCGGAAAAGATGATCGTTCGGTTCCGGCCCGCGGCCTTGCCGTTGATCAGCGCCGTATCGGCATCGAGCAGGCATTGCTCGAGGCTTCGCGCCCCGCGCGGATCCCAGATCGCGACGCCGAAGCTCGCGCCGATCTGGAATTGGCGATCGCCGTGCACCACCGGGGAGCCGACGGCCAGACGCATCTTCTCCGCCGCGTCGATCACGTCCGCGTCGCTGTCCCGCGTCGGCATGGCGACGAGGAACTCGTCGCCTCCGAGCCGGGCGATTGTCGCGCCCGTGGGCCGGATGCGGGACAGCCTGCCGGCGACGTCCAGCAGGACGCGGTCGCCGGCCTCGTGACCGGCCGTATCGTTGATCGCCTTGAACTTGTCGAGATCGAGGTGACACAGCGCGATCCTCTGTCCGGGCTCGATCCCTTGCGCGATCTCGGGCAGTCGGCGCGACAGACCCCGTCGATTGAGCAGACCCGTCAGGCTGTCGGTCAGGGCGGCACGCTCGAGACTGGCCTCGCGGTCCCGCGTGTGCGTGGTCTCGATCCGGAACGCCACGCGCCCGCCATCCGCGGTCGGCCGGTCGAGGATCCGGAACCATCGCGCCCCGGCATACGCATCTTCCGGCGCGGCGTCGGCCGTGCGGAAACTCGCCAGGCGCGCGGCGATCCACGCCTCCTCGCGGCCCTCGGCGGCCCGGAACAGACCCTTGCGCGCAGAGTGCCGCAGCAGCGTCTCGTAGGTCATGCCGCGCAGGTCCGGCTCGGGATCGAGATCGTATACGTCCCGGAAGCGATAATTGCAGATCACCAGGCGCTCGTCGCGATCGAACAGCGCGAAGCCGTCGGGGATCGCCTCGCTCACCATGGACAGCCGGTAGGACACCGAGCGCACCTCGGCCTCCGCGCGAACCTGGGCGGTGACGTCGAAGATGAACGTCAGCCATTCGGTGCCACCGTCGGGCAGGCGCCACGGCGTGCCGCGACCGAGCAGATATTTGCGCTTTCCCTGCGCGTCGATGATGCGAAACCGCTGCTCCCATCGGCACAGGGTCTCGGCCGATTGCGCG
>NZ_QPLK01000094.1 GCF_003340565.1 Rhodovulum sp. 12E13
CTGGACCGGGTGGAGACGATCCGCGCCGACGGCAAGATCGCCGGCGTGGAGCCCGGCATCGCCGCGCTCACGGGCAACGTGGTGGTCCGCTTTGCCGACGAGACGCTGCTGCAGCAGGCGATCGACGGGGCGGCTTGCGAGCTGGTGTTCGGCTATGCGCTGCCCTCGGGCGAGAGCTTCACGCTGACCGCGCATGCCGTCTACCTGCCGCGCCCGCGCATCGGGATCGACGGGCCCCAGGGCATCCAGGCGACCTTCGACTGGCAGGCGGCGCGCGACCCCGGCACCGGCCGCATGGCCACCGCAACCCTCATCAACGACGTGGACCAGTACTGATGCTCCGACTCGACATGACCCGCAAACCCGTCTGGCACGACATGCCCGGCGGCGTGCGCCTGAAGCTCCTGCCGATCACCACCGCGCTGATGGCCGAGGCGCGCCGCGACCCGGACGTGGTCGCGGCGCTGGAGGTCGTGCCCGCGGAGGGCGACGACACGGAGATGTCGCGCGCGACGGACGAGGCGGTCGCGATCCCCTTCGCGGTGGCGCTGGCCCGGCTCGCGATCGTCGCGTGGGAGGGCGTGGGCGACGCGAAGGGCAACCCCGTGGAGCCCGGACCCGAGACGATCCCCGCGCTGATGGACATCTGGCCGATCTTCGAGGCGTTCCAGACCCGCTACGTCCAGAAGGGGCTGCTGCTGGAGCAGGAAAAAAACGCCTCTGCGCCCTCGCAGCCTGGGTCTGGGGCGGGGGCGCGGACTACTGCCGGGCCTGCGACGGGCCGTGCCCGGACTGCCCGCAAACGCAAGAGCGACCGCTGACGGTCGAGGGCCGGCAGGTGCGGGATCTGGTGCAGGCGGCGGGCGGCCAGCTGCGGCTGGCGCCGATGGGCGGCGTGATCGGCTTCGACATGACCGCGCTGCTCGCCATGGCGGGCGCCCGCGGCGTCGACCCGGTCGCCGCCGCCGAGCTCCTCCCGCATGTCGAGGCGGTGGTGGTCCGGAAGCTGAACGAGCAGGCCGCGTCAGGCGGCGGCGACGGGGGTGATGTCTGAGACGTCCACCGTGTCGCGCGCGCGGGCGAGGTCCCAGGCGCGCTGCAGGTTCATCCAGTATTCGGGCGTCGTGCCGAAGGCCCTGGCGAGCCGCATGGCGGTGTCGGCGGTCACGGCCGTTTCCTCCCGCACCAGCCGCTCGATCCGGGTGCGCGGCACGTGCAGGCGCCGGGCCAGCGCGATCGGGCTCAGCCCGAGCGGGTCGAGGTAGAGCTCCTTGAGAACCTCGCCGGGGTGCGAGGGGGTCTTCATCAGTGTCATGGCGCGCCCTTTCGATGCCCGTTCAATGGTAGTCGACGATCTCGACGTCGGCCGGTCCCTGATCGGTCCACACGAAGCAGATGCGCCACTGGTCGTTGATGCGCACCGAATGCTGCCCGGCCCGGTCGCCCTTGAGCTCCTCGAGATGGTTGCCCGGCGGAAACCGGAGATCCTCGAGGACCACGGCGGCATCGAGCGCCGAGAGCATCGCCCGCGTCCGCTTGACCAGATCGGCCGGGAAGCCCTTGCCGAACCGGCCTTCCACCGCGTTCGCCGCGCGCTTGCCCTTCGTGCTGACGATCATGAGAGGGCATGTATCACGACGTGATACATATTTCAAGGGGCGCGCGGCGGCGCGCTTTACCGTTCCTGCTGATACCGGAGGCAGTCACATGGCCGAGAAACGCGTGAGGGTCCGCCTGTCGGCGACGGGCGGGCGGCAGGTCAAGGATGCGCTGCGCGGTGTGGGCGAGGCCGGCCAGCAGGGCTTCCGGCGCCTCTCGCGGGAGATGGAGGCGGCCAACCGCCGGCTCGCCCGCTTCGCACGGCAGGCGACGCGGATCGCCCGGGTCGTTGGCGCCGCGGCTGCGGCGGCCGGCGCGGCGCTGATCCGTTCGGGGCTCCA
>NZ_QPLK01000095.1 GCF_003340565.1 Rhodovulum sp. 12E13
TTTGCCGCGTCATCGCATGTCGGTTCTGCTGCGTACGAGGAGCTGTACGCGGCGAGCGTTGCGGATCCGGAGGGGTTCTGGGCGGAGCAGGGCAAGCGGGTCGACTGGATCAAGCCGTTCACGCGGGTAAAGCGCACGTCGTTCGAGCCGGGCCAGGTCGATATCCGCTGGTTCGAGGACGGCACGCTGAACGTCTGCGCCAACTGCGTCGACCGGCACCTGGCCACCCGGGCCGAGCAGACCGCGATCATCTGGGAGCCGGACGACCCCGCCGAGGAGGCCCGCCACATCAGCTATGCCGAGCTGCACCGCGAAGTGTGCCGGATGGCGAACATCCTCGAGGACCTGGGCGTCGGCAAGGGCGACCGCGTCATCCTCTACCTGCCGATGATCCCCGAGGCGGCCTACGCCATGCTCGCCTGCGCGCGGATCGGGGCGATCCACTCGGTGGTCTTCGCGGGGTTTTCCTCCGACGCGCTGGCCGCGCGGATCAACGGCTGCGACGCCAAGCTGGTGATCACCGCCGACCACGCCCCCCGCGGCGGCCGCACCACGCCGCTGAAGTCGAACTGCGACGCCGCGCTCCTGCACGTGATCCACGACACCAGGCTGCTGGTGGTGCGCCGCACCGGCGGGCAGACCACCTGGGTCGAGGGGCGCGACTTCGACTACACCGAGATGCGGCTGGAGGCCGACGACCACCAGGCGCCCGTCGAGATGGGGGCGGAAGACCCCCTGTTCATCCTCTACACCTCCGGCTCCACCGGCCAGCCCAAGGGGGTGGTGCACACCTCGGGCGGCTATCTGGTCTATGCCGCTATCACCCATCAGTTGACGTTCGATTACCATGACGGCGACATCTTCTGGTGCACCGCCGATGTCGGCTGGGTGACCGGCCACAGCTACATCGTCTACGGGCCCTTGGCCAACGGCGCGACCACGGTGATGTTCGAGGGCGTGCCGACCTACCCCGACGCGGGGCGCTTCTGGGCGGTCTGCGAAAAGCACAGGGTCACCCAGTTCTACACCGCCCCCACCGCGATCCGCGCGCTGATGGGCCAGGGCGACGAGTGGGTCGAGAAGCACGACCTCTCCTCGCTCAAGCTGCTCGGCACGGTGGGCGAGCCGATCAACCCCGAGGCGTGGAACTGGTACAACGACAAGGTGGGCGGCGGCCGCTGCCCCATCGTCGACACCTTCTGGCAGACCGAGACGGGCGGCCACCTGATCACGCCCCTGCCCGGCGCCACGCCCACCAAGCCCGGCTCGGCGACGAAGCCCTTCTTCGGCGTGCAGCCGGTGGTGCTCGACCCGCATTCGGGCCGCGAGATCCACGAGACCGAGGCCGAAGGGGTGCTCGCGATCAAGGACAGCTGGCCGGGGCAGATGCGCACCGTCTGGGGCGATCACGCCCGCTTCGAGAAGACCTACTTCTCCGACTACGCCGGCTACTACTTCTCCGGCGACGGCTGCCGGCGCGACGCCGACGGCTATTACTGGATCACCGGCCGGGTCGACGACGTGATCAACGTCTCGGGCCACCGCATGGGCACCGCCGAGGTCGAGAGCGCGCTCGTCGCCCACCGCGACGTGGCCGAGGCCGCGGTCGTGGGCTACCCCCACCCCGTCAAGGGCCAGGGCATCTACTGCTACGTCACGCTGATGAACGGCGTCGCGCCCACCGAGGAGCTCAGGAAGGAGCTCCGCCAGTGGGTGCGCACCGAGATCGGCCCCATCGCCAGCCCCGACCTCATCCAGTGGGCGCCCGGCCTGCCGAAGACCCGCTCCGGCAAGATCATGCGCCGCATCCTGCGCAAGATCGCCGAGAACGACCACGCCTCCCTCGGCGACACCTCCACCCTCGCAGACCCCACCGTCGTCGACGACCTCGTCGAAAACAGACTGAACAGGGAGTGAGG
>NZ_QPLK01000096.1 GCF_003340565.1 Rhodovulum sp. 12E13
AACGAGGCCAGACGGCAATAACCGGGCAGTCTTCCGAGACACGGGCATGGGCACCTCTCCATCGCAACATCTTGCGACAAAGGTACCAAGCTGCCCCACTGGTTGCACCGAGAATGAGTCAGAGCCCCGATTCCATGCCGATTGACAATTATCCAAGGATCAGAAAGTGTTGGAGAAGATCATTTCCGACGCCGAGCAGGGAGCGCCACGCAGCTTCGATGTCCTCGTCGTGCCCTCGATGTGCCGGCTAAGTAGAAATTTCGAGAAGGTGGACGCCTATTACACCCGCCTCCGTCAGGCCGGTATCAAGGTCACGTTCTGTGATATGCCGCTATACCCGGATGAGCCCTTCGGGATGATTCGGGAAATGTCTGAACGTCTGCGCAGGTAGGCGTTTGCAAGTTGTCTCAGTAGTGGGCGGCGGTTGATCAAGTGCCATGCGTCGCGCATGAGGCGGCGACGGGTGCGCGGGAAGGACCGCGCACGCCGGCGCGCACCGCGCAGTCCAACGGCCGTCGGGTCCGAGGCGCGAGGGGCGCTTCGGGCCGGATCGACGACCCCGACGCTGCGCAAGGGCAGCTACCTCCCCAGTGTCTGCGAGCCGCACGAAGCGGCCGAGAAGGCGCTCGCGGCCGCCATCCAGAAGGCCACGGGCACGGCCTCTCGACGCGCGCCGTTGACAACCTGGTGCTCGCCATGGGCGGGAGGGAGGTGTAGAAAAGGCGAGTGAGCCGGACCGGTGCCGAGATCAACGAGCGCGTGCGTGCGTTCCTCACCAGCCCGCCAACGAGTCTGTGGCTCGGAGCAGAAACCATTGATTGATCTGCCGGTCCGTGGCAACGGCATGATCAGAAGGAGGTCGCCATGAAGCTGCGCCCTGAACAATTCTCGTTCAAGCAACGCGCGGCAGACAAGGCAGCCGCGCGCGCCCAAGATGAGCTCCTGCTCCGATCGGGCAGCATCCCGCCCGGCAAGATGGCCCGCACCAATGGCGGTGAAGTTCGAGGCGTCCGGTACGTCGGTCCCTCCGCCAAGATTCGCCGGCTCGTTTCGTCCTGACTGCAGATTTATGCGGACGAGACCAGCGTGTTACCGCGTCCGTCGAGGCGGACTGCGATCATAGGTTGGTTCGCCGAAATCTACCCGGGCGGAAGACTCAGGAAAGCGCACACCCCTGCGTCCGACCACTTCAACCGACGTCAGCCGCATCATCGCTACCTTCGGCACTCCGGTTCAAAGTACGGAGCCTCGCCAAGAAGAGATCTGTCTCATCATCCGTAAATAAGCCGTCAGGCCCATCCGGTGTCAGGTCGGTAAATGGGCTCTTGTAAACCAGCCCTGGATCGATCATGCCATTTCTCGTGAGATGTTCGATCACCATACTGACGAATTCGATCTGATCGGCCGATGCACCATCGGCGATGAAGTCGGCAAAATGGTCTTGTATTGCACCTCGATCCAGTCCGACAATCGACCTCAGGAAAACCCCGAACCCACTGACCTGCGCAGCCTCCGTATTTCTGGCGGTCTCAATATCGGCGTTGGAGCCAACGCCAGCCTCCAATAGCATCCGTTCGAGTTCGGCAATGTCGAGTTTCGTCAGGGGCCGGCCGGACCTCAATCGCTTAACAGGCCGCTGAAGAAGTGCGGCTGGAAGGACGTTTTTCCGGGCGCGGGTTTCCAAGTTGAGGCGGTAGCGGCCCGGGACGTGTGGATCGGTTCCGAGATGCCCCGTGTTTCAGGCCGCCAGAA
>NZ_QPLK01000097.1 GCF_003340565.1 Rhodovulum sp. 12E13
AAAAAGGGCTCTGACTCAATCTTGGTGCAGTTACCTTGCGTCATGCTGCGATCATTCTCGCCTTGAGCAGGTCGAGTTTGGCGCGGCCGTACATTTGGCGCTTCAGGGTTTTCAGGCGGTTGATCTGTCCTTCCGCCTGGCCGTTGGACCAGGGCTCTTCCATGGCGGCGACGACCGCGGCTCTGTCGGCCATGAGACCGCGCGCGAACGAGGACAGCAGGCTCTGTTCCGCCTTCGGCAGCCAGGCATCGAGGAGGTCGGGCTTTCGGTTCCGGATCATGGTCTGGAACTCGCCGGCCAGTGCAGCCGCTTCGGCCAGCCTCGGCACGCCATCTTCGATCTGTGCGACTATAAGAGCCTCGTCCCTCGAGAGGTTATCCCGGCGCAGGGTCATCGTTCGCGCGATGGCGCGGGCGGAGGGGCATTTCCGGGGGCGGCCGTCGGGCATGGTCTCGGCCCGCCGCCGCCGCGTCGCCCATTCCGTCACCACCCGCAGGCTACCCTGGTAGCCTGCGGCGCGCAGGCGTCGCCAGAGTTCGGCGCCGTTCCTGCAGCCGGCGGCCCATTCGGCGTCCAGCCGGGGCAGCCACCGCTCGAGCGAGCTCTGGCGGATGCGGAAGACGTCGTCGCGCTCGCCCCGCACGATACGGCGAACCACCTGACGGCTGCAGCCCGTCCGTCGGACGATCGCCTTGATGGCGACGCCCTCGGCAGCGAGCGCCTGCACCGCAGCGTTCGTCTCCTCGCGACGAAGGTAACCCTCGTACTGGACGCGCTCGGCCGCCGTCAGCAGATCGGGTGATATCTCGTTCTTCGCCAATAACTTGCGGATGTCGCCGAGGCTCTTCCTGACGGCGTCGACGAAGGCACGGCTGGCGTTCTCGAGCAGATGCCATCGGTCGGCGACCTGCTTGGCGTCCGGCAGCGCGCGGGTGACGGACGACGCGTAACCGCCCCCGCGATCGCGCGACACGATCTCTATGCCAGGCCGCTCGGCGAGCCATGCCTCCACTGTTCCGGTCTCCCGATCAGGCAGGATGTCGACGACGCGGTGCCGCTCGAGGTCGCAGACGATCGTCCCGTAGCGGTGGCCCTTCTTCCACGCCCAGTCGTCGATGCCGATCACCCGCGGCGCCACGGCCTCGCCTACGTCGACCTCCGCGCGCACGCTCCGCAGGAGTGTGTCCTTGCTGACGGGGAAGAGAAGCCGCCGGGCCATGCCCTGCCCGGGCCGGCCGCCAAGGGCGAGGCCGATACAGCGCACCAACTCCTGAAGCCGGGTCGTCCGGCGCGCGTATGGCCGCGTGATCCTGTTCTCCGGGCGCTCGGCGAAGATCTTCCGCGGGCATTCCCGATGCGGGCAGCGAAACCGTCGCACCGATAGGCGCACCCGAACACGGCGACCATGGGCGGGGACATCCGAGAGAGAGCGGTCATACCAGCTATGGATCCGCCGGGAGAGACGCCCGCACTCCGGACATTGAGAGCCTTGGCCACGCGCATGGGCCGCAATGATCAGCTCATCCGGTCCGACCGTCACGGCATCAACAACGAGGCCAGACGGCAATAACCGGGCAGTCTTCCGAGACACGGGCATGGGCACCTCTCCATCGCAACATCTTGCGACAAAGGTACCAAGCTGCCCCACTGGTTGCACCGAGAATGAGTCAGAGCCC
>NZ_QPLK01000098.1 GCF_003340565.1 Rhodovulum sp. 12E13
GGCAGTGTCCCGGGTGGTGGTGTGGGAGGCCGCGCGCGGAGCCCCCGGCGTAGCGTAGCGCGCGGCCGTTGGTGACGCTGGCGGTCACCGCCGATCTTCGGAAAAGGTTCGGGTTGCAACACCTTGAACCGAGAACGGAGATGACGATGACCGACGACAGAATGGCGCTGATCGAGCTGGTTGAGAAGGAGGCTGACGGCGACCTCGTGCGCGAGATGCTGGCCTTTGCGGCCGGGCGCATCATGGAGGCCGAGGTGGAGGCTCGGACGGGTGCGGCCAAGGGCGCGCGATCGCCGATGCGTGAGGTTCAGCGCAACGGCTACCGGGACCGCGACTGGGACACGCGAGCGGGGCGGATCGCGTTGGAGATCCCGAAGCTGCGCAAAGGCAGCTACTTCCCGAGCTTCCTTGAGCCGCGCCGCACCGCCGAGAAGGCCCTCGTGGCGGTAATCCAGGAGGCCTACGTCCACGGCGTTTCGACCCGCTCGGTCGACGATCTGGTAAAGGCGATGGGCGCGGGCGGCATGTCCAAGAGCCAGGTCAGCCGGCTCTGCGCCAAGATCGATGAGCGTGTGAACGCGTTCCTGTCCCGGCCGCTGGAAGGCGCTTGGCCCTATCTCTGGCTCGACGCGACCTACGTGAAGGTGCGCGAGGGCGGCCGCATCATCAGCCGTGCCGTGATAATCGCCGTGGCGGTGAACGAGGACGGCAAGCGCGAGGTTCTGGGTGTCGCCACCGGTCCCTCGGAAGCCGAGACGTTCTGGACCGACTTCCTGCGCAGCCTCGCTGACCGCGGCCTGCGCGGCGTGAAGCTGGTGATTGCCGACGACCACAAGGGCCTACGGGCGGCCGCACGCCGGGTCTTCAACGCGACCCATCAGAGGTGCCGCATTCACTGGATGAGGAACGCGCTCGCCCACGCCCCGGCCAAGCAGCGCACCGCCGTGGCGGCGATGCTGAAGACGATCTTCGCGCAGGAGACCAAGGCCGAGGCCGAAGCTCAGTGGGAGGTCGTGGCCGATGCACTCCGCGAGAAGCAGCCCAAGCTCGGTTCCTTGATGGACAGCTCGCGCGACGACGTCCTGGCCTACATGTCGTTCCCCCGCGAGCACTGGACCCAGATCGCCTCGACCAACCCGCTCGAAAGGGTGAACCGCGAGGTGAAGCGGCGCGCCGATGTCATCGGCATCTTCCCCAACGACGAGGCCATCATCCGCCTCGTCGGCGCGCTGATGCTGGAGACCAACGACGAATGGGCGGTCGCACGGCGCTATATGTCGCTTGAAACGCTCGCCCGCGTCACCGACAATCCCAACGTCAGGCTGCCCGCCGTGGCGACCTGATCAAGCCCTGACCTCTCCGAGGGTCGGCGCTCCTACACCACGCCGTGGGACACTATC
>NZ_QPLK01000099.1 GCF_003340565.1 Rhodovulum sp. 12E13
ACTACCTCGCCGACACCCTCCGCGCCATCCTCGACGGACACCCCAAGTCCCGCATCGAGGACCTCATGCCCTGGCGCTACGCCCAGCCGTCAAGCCTCGCCGCATAGGGCCGCCCCGTCGCGCTTACGATGCTCGACATGGTGCGGCAGCTCTACTGCACCTTCTCAGACCCACAGGCGGCGCGCGTCGTCACGAAGCTGAACAGCAATGCAAAGGCCGCTGAGTATGTCCTCGACCACGCTCGCGCGGCCCTGACCGTCGACCGGTGGTTCTTCAACTCCGACCGGACAGCGCACCTGCTGCCGTTCCGCAACGTTACGGTGGACCTGCGCACGGGCAAGACGATGCCGCACGACCCCCGCCATTGCCTGACAGGGTGCATGCAGGCGGACTACAACCCGGACGCTGACCTCGGTCGAGTGAAGGAGGCGTTCGCTCGCTTCTGGCCCGGTGATGACGATACCGCCGAACAGTTCCAGGTCGCCTTGGGCTACTCCGCCACCGGCGAGGTCGCGGCGAAGCGGATGTTCCTGATGGTCGGAGACCAAGTGCGCGCCGACTCGAACGGCGACAACGGCAAGTCAATGGTTCAAGGTGCTCTGACCCGGCTCTTCGGCTTCGAGCGCGGCGGTTTCGGCGTCGGCGCCAAGCCGCAGCTCATCATCGACGTCGGCGACAGGGACGCGAACAGCCACGATGCGGCCAAGGGCGTCCTGATCTGGAAGCGCTTTGCCATGGCGTCCGAGTTCCGGGTCGGCGCATCGGTGAATTCGGGTGAATTCAACGTCCTGTCCGGCGGTGACGTGATCGGCGCGCGGCCGCCGCATAGCCAAGACACCATCCAGTTCATCAACCGCGCGAGCATGTGGTTCTCGATGAACACGCCGCCGCGGTTCAAGACCTGGGACCAGGCGACCAAGCGCCGACTGACTCCGTTCCCATTCACCCAGACATTTCACAACCCCGGGTGCGCCCCGGCGGGCGGGCAGGAGAAGGATCTGTCCCTGAAGCCTTGGCTCGAGAGCAAGGCTGGGCAGGAGGCACTTGGCGCGTATCTCGTCGAGGGTGCGATGAAGTATTACGCCCTCAACAATGGTAGCGCAGGCGACTTCCCCGACAGCGCCGCCGTCTGTCAGATGCGCGAGAAGATCCTGGCACAGTCAAATCCCTACCACGACTTCTTCGAAGAGTTCCTCGTGTTCGACGCGACCATGGACACCCTGGTCTCCGCCATGAACAGCGTCCTTAACAGGCCGCTGAAAAAGGCCGCCTCGACACGGGTTTGAGGACATGATTCACCCTTTCCGGGTCACGAGGGGGGCGGTCATGCGCGGGACAGACGAGGCGAGCGGGTCGCTGTTCAGCTATGT